>NZ_CP129119.1:2387500-3056487 GCF_030406775.1 Sporosarcina trichiuri
AATAGAGTATTCACAGAATCAACCGATGACTTTCTCGATGGAGACCGCACGGTGTGCTGTCAAATCCACTTCTTCCCCAGTGTTTTTCACTTTCACGACAGGCCGGAATGGGAATGCCGGGTTGCCGATTACAACACTTCCGGAATCTCCATTGGTCAGGATCACCTGATCGCCCGCAACCGGCATGCCGATCATATCATAGAGGGCGTCCACCACAGCCGGGTCGAACTTTCCGAAGTCCTCTTCCTTCAGCATCTCTGCAACTCTGTATGGCGACTCTTTGGAACGGTATACCCGCTCACACGTCATCGCATGGAAAACATCTGCGACCGCGATCACCTGTGCATACTGGGAGATTTTCTCTCCCTGGTCCCCTCTCGGATAGCCGCTTCCGTCCAGCCGTTCATGGTGCTGCAGGACAGCCAGTTTCATCTCCTGGCGAAGCAGCGGGGAATCCTGCATCATCTGATAGCTCAGTATCGGGTGCTTCTTCACTTCTGAGAATTCGGATTTAGTCAGAAATGCCGCTTTCTCGAGCAGCTGAGATGGCACCTTAGCCATCCCGCAGTCCGCCAGTGTGCCGGCCAGGCCGAGTTGCAGGGTGATGCCTTTCGGGTACTCAAGCTCGCTGGCCAGTGCAGCCGTCAGCATACCGACAGATACGGCATGATGGTACATATATTCTTTTCTATTGGAATACTCGTTCAGTATAACAAGAAGTTTACGATGTTCCATATAGGTTTCAAGAAGCGGCATGATGAGCAGACGGACTTTCGCAATATCCAGCTTCATGCCCGAACGCCAAGACGTGAATTCGCGTTTGTATTCGTTGACCGCCTTGTTATACATTGTATGCAGGTCCTTCGTCCGGCTGACTTTGTTTTCAAGCAGCTGATCCAGATCGGTTTCGATGGTTCCTGCGGTGCTGCCAGCAGTCTGTTCCGGCTGCACCCGGTTCACGATACGCTCTTCGACCTTGACCCGTTTGATGGCAAACAGGTGCAGGATCTCCAGGTGCTCCATGTCGAGTGTTGTTCCTTTTCTTACTATCGGATGAGCTGTATTGGCAAAGACATCTTCAGCGAGTATAGCTCCCGGACGGAGGTCGCCCAGGTTTCTGTATGTTTCCATTGCTGTTCACCGCAGTTCCTTTCCTGAAGCTTGTTCTCTTACTATGTTCCTATATCCCTATCATACAATACTATCGGCAGTAAAAAAATACCGGCTTGGAAATTTCCCAAGCCGGCTGTTGTATCAGATATCTTCACCCTCCGCCTCGTCCGGTGCTTCCGCCAGACTGTCTTCGGACTTCAGATGATTTTCAATTTCCTCGAGGACCGGCTGTTCACTTTCGCTCAGCGCTTCGTCGTCCTCCAACTCTTCCAGTTCCTCTTTTTCCACTTTCGCCACGGTTGCAACGGATTCATCCTCGCCGAGACGGATGAGCCGGACGCCTTGTGTGCTCCGTCCGATGATCGAGATGTCATGGACATCCATCCGGATCAGAATACCATGCAGTGTGATCAGCATCAGGTCTTCGGTGCCGTTCACAGCTTTCATGGCGATCATCTTCCCGTTCCGTTCGGTGACGTGCAGCGTCTTCAGTCCGAAGCCGCCGCGGGACTGCAGGCGATATTCGGAGACCGGTGTCCGTTTCCCGAACCCTTTTTCGGTGACGACAAGTATTTCGCCGTCTTCCCGCACGATGTCCATACCGATGACATAGTCTCCGGTGCGGAGGCCGATCCCTTTGACGCCGCTTGCCGTCCGGCTGAGCGGACGGATGGTGTCCTCTTTGAACTGGATCATCATCCCGTCGTGCGTTGCAATAGCGATCGTTTCGCTGCCATCCGTCAGTTTGACATTGATCAGTTCATCCTCTTCGCGCAGACGAAGAGCGATCAGTCCGTTTGAGCGGATGTTGGCGAATGCTGCGACAGACGTCCGTTTCACGAGACCTTCACGCGTTGTAAAGAAGAGATATTGGGTCTCGTCGAATTTACGGACAGGTATCATGGTTGTGATTTTCTCATCCTTTTCGACATCCAGCAGGTTTACGATCGGCAGGCCTTTCGCTGTTCTGCTGAATTCCGGCACTTCATAGCCTTTTTTACGGAATACGCGCCCTTTGCTCGTAAAGAACAGGATCGTATCGTGTGTCGACGTATTCAGCAAGTGCTCGACGAAGTCATCGTCGTTCGTCCCCATCCCCTGGATTCCCCGGCCGCCGCGACGCTGGCTGCGGTATGTACTGGCAGGCAGGCGTTTGACGTAGCCGTGATGCGTCAGGGTAAGGACGGAATTCTCCTCCGGAATGAGGTCTTCATCTTCAAGCATGTCCGTTCCGCCGACCGTGATATCGGTTCTGCGGTTGTCCGCAAAACGCTGTTTCACTTCAAGAAGTTCTTCCTTGATGATTTCAATCAGTTTATGTTCATCCGCGAGAATGGCACGCAGCTCATTGATGAGCGCGACCAGCTGCTGGTATTCTTCTTCGATCTTGTCACGTTCCAGTCCGGTCAGCCGCTGGAGACGCATGTCCAGGATCGCCTGGGCCTGCCGGTCGGACAGGTCGAAGCGCTCCATCAGGCCGGTCTTCGCTTCGTCGGTCGTCTTCGACGCGCGGATCAGCGCAATGATTTCATCGATGTGATCGAGGGCGATCCTCAGACCTTCGAGGATATGGGCCCGGTCCTCCGCTTTTTTGAGATCATACTGCGTCCGGCGGCGGATGACCACTTTCTGATGCTCCAGGTAATGGAACAGGATCTCCTTCAGCGACAGGACTTTCGGCTGCCCCTCCACAAGGGCGAGCATGTTGATGCCGAAGCTGGACTGGAGGGCCGTCTGCTTATACAGATTGTTCAGCACGACGTTCGCATTTGCGTCGCGGCGGACTTCGATGACGATTCGCATGCCTGTCCGGTCGGATTCATCCGCCAGATGGGTGATGCCGTCGATTTTCTTCTCCCGCACGAGTTCTGCGATCTTTTCGATCAGACGCGCTTTGTTCACCTGATACGGCAGTTCATGGACAAGGATCGTCTCCTTGCCGCTTGCTGCCTGTTCGATTTCGACTTTCCCCCGCACGAGCAGCGATCCCCGGCCTGTCTCATAAGCTCGGCGGATACCGCTTCGTCCGAGGATGATCCCGCCTGTCGGGAAGTCGGGACCCGGGATGATTTCCATCAATTCCTCGGTCGTGACGGCGGGATTGTCGGCAAGTGCGAGCACCCCGTCAATCGTCTCCCCGAGATGGTGCGGCGGGATGTTCGTCGCCATACCGACCGCGATTCCGGATGTCCCGTTGACGAGCAGGTTCGGGAACCGGCTCGGCAGGACAATCGGTTCTTTTTCCTGTCCGTCATAGTTATCCTGGTAATCGATCGTATCTTTGTTGATATCCCGCAGCAGTTCCATCGCAATCTTGGACATACGGGATTCCGTGTAACGCATCGCAGCGGCAGAGTCGCCGTCGACGGAACCGAAGTTGCCATGGCCGTCCACGAGCATATACCGGTAGTTGAAGTCCTGCGCCATCCGGACCATCGTATCGTAGACCGCACTGTCTCCGTGCGGGTGGTACTTACCGATGACGTCCCCGACGATACGCGCCGACTTCTTATGCGGTTTGTCCGCTGTATTCCCGAGGTCCTGCATCGCATACAAAATACGGCGGTGGACCGGTTTCAATCCGTCCCGCACGTCAGGCAGCGCCCGGGAGACGATGACACTCATCGCATAATCGAGGAATGACGTCTCCATCTCTTTGCTGATATTGATTTCATGCACACCGCGGTTTGGCAGATCTGCCATGTTGTCATACCCCTTTCAACCTGTTCCTCTTTTTGCTGATTGTAAAAGAAACGGCTATCCATAACCGTCCGGATGCCAGATGATCAGGTATCCAGATTTTTGACGTAAATTGCGTTGTCTTCGATGAATTTACGGCGCGGTGCGACTTCGTCACCCATGAGGCGGTTGAAGATCGCATCCGCTTCGATCGCATTCTCCAGATGGACCTGCAGCAGAGTCCGCTGGTCAGGATTCATCGTCGTCTCCCAAAGCTGTGTTGCGTCCATTTCGCCGAGACCCTTGTAACGGGTGATGATCGGCTTCGGACTGGCTGAAAGTCGTTCGAGGATCGCCTGCAGCCCCTCTTCATCAAAGCAGTATTCTTCGTTCTTGCCCTGCTTCACCCGGTAGAGCGGCGGCTGGGCGATATAGACGTAGCCCGCTTCGATCAGCGGGCGCATGAACCGGAAGAAGAATGTCAGCAGCAGCGTGCGGATATGGGCACCATCGACGTCGGCATCCGTCATGATGACGATCTTATGGTACCGGGCCTTCTCCAGGTTGAATTCCTCGCCGATCCCTGTGCCGAGTGCCGTGATCATCATCCGGATTTCCTCATTGCTCAGAATCCGGTCGAGACGGGCTTTCTCCACGTTCAGGATCTTACCGCGGAGCGGCAGGATTGCCTGGAAGTGACGATCCCGTCCGCCCTTTGCCGAACCGCCGGCGGAATCCCCCTCAACGATGTACAGTTCACTGATGGCTGGGTTCCGTGATGAGCAGTCGGACAGCTTACCCGGCAGGCTTGACACTTCCAGCGCCGATTTACGGCGGGTGAATTCGCGTGCATTCTTCGCAGCCACACGGGCGCGTGCCGCCATCAGACTCTTATCAATGACTTTGCGTGCGACTTGCGGATTTTCCAGCATGAACCGCTGGAACTTCTCCGCGAACAGTGAGTTCACGATCGTACTCACTTCCGAGTTGCCGAGCTTCGTCTTCGTCTGTCCCTCGAATTGGGGATCCGGGTGTTTAACGGAGACGATCGCCGTCAATCCTTCCCGTACGTCGTCTCCTGTCAGGTTCGGGTCTGCTTCGCGCAGCAGGCCGTTCTTGCGTGCATAGTCGTTGATGACCCGGGTGAGCGCCGTCTTGAATCCGGACTCGTGGGTGCCGCCTTCGTAGGTGTTGATGTTATTCGCGAATGACAGCAGATTATCGGCATAGCCGCTGTTGTACTGCATGGCGATTTCAATGGAGATGCCATCCTTCTCCCCTTCGATGAAGATCGGATCCTCAAAGATCGGTTCCTTGTTTTCATTCAGATGGGCGACGTATGACTTGATGCCGCCTTCGTAGTGGAACGTATCCGACTGGCCGTCTTCCTCACGCTCATCCGTAATGGAAATGCGCAGGCCGCGGTTCAGATAGGCAAGTTCCTGGAGTCGGTGAGCCAGGACGCTGTACTCATAGACCGTCGTCTCGGTGAAGATTTCCGGATCGGCCTTGAAGCGTGTTGACGTCCCTGTCTCTTCCGCTGTACCGATTTCCGTCAGTTCCTGGATGACCCGTCCCTGGCTGAATTTGATGGAATACAGCTTGCCGTCCCGCCGTACGAAAACTTCCGTCTCCGAAGACAGGGCATTCACGACAGAGGCCCCGACGCCGTGCAGACCCCCAGATACTTTGTAGCCGCCGCCGCCGAATTTACCGCCGGCGTGCAGAACGGTCATGATGACTTCCACCGCCGGCCGTCCTGTGGATTCCTGTATATCGACCGGAATGCCGCGTCCGTTATCATCGACGCGGATCCAGTTATCTTTCTCGATTGCCACTTCAATGTGGTCGCAATAGCCGGCCAGTGCCTCGTCGATACTATTGTCGACAATTTCCCATACCAAGTGGTGCAGTCCTTTGCCGCTTGTCGTCCCGATATACATACCAGGCCGTTTGCGCACCGCTTCCAGCCCTTCGAGCACTTGGATCTGATTGGCATCATATGCTTGCTGCAGCTCTTTTTCTTCCATGGCCAAACTGTTCACCTTTCCTTTCCGAACATGCCGGCTAGCCGGTCTTAGTTTCCGGTATCTTCATCCCCCGCGGGGGGCCGTGCTTCTTCACGCTGTGTCACCGTACCGGCGGTCACTTCATAGATGGCTGCCTGGCGGATCGTTTCGTGCTCGATCCCCGCGATGGTGGTCGTCGTTACAAATGTCTGAACCTGCCCCCGGATCGTATTGAGAAGATGGGACTGACGGTAGTCATCCAATTCACTCAGCACATCATCCAGCAGCAGGATCGGTGCTTCTCCTGTTTCCTGGCGCACGAGTTCGATCTCCGCGAGCTTCAGTGACAGGGCGGTTGTCCGCTGCTGTCCCTGCGAGCCGTAGGTCTGGATGTCATACTCGTTCACGGTGAACGCCAGATCATCCCGGTGCGGACCGACGAGCGTCACGCCGCGTTCCAGCTCCCGTGCCCTCACTTCCGTAAGTTTTGCCAGCAGGATTTCCTTCATTTCGTCTTCCGTCTGGTCTTCGGAGAGTTCCTTCAGTGTCCGGTACGAGACTTCAAGGGTTTCAAGCCCCCTGGATATGCCGTGATGGATCGGACCGGCCCATTTCTGAAGAAGTTCCAGGAAGTAATATCTCTTCTTTATGATCTGGACCGCTTTTTCGGCGAACTGCTCCGTATAGACGTCAAACATGACATCATTCAGATGCCGTCCGCTGCGGTTCGTTTTAAGGATTGCATTGCGCTGTTTCAGGAGTTTCTGGTATTGAAGCAGGTCATGCAGATAGACCGGCGATATTTGTCCGATCTCCATATCGAGGAAGCGCCGCCTCACCTGCGGGCTCCCTTTCACGAGATTGAGATCTTCAGGCGCAAACATGACAACGTTCACCTGCCCGATGTACAAACTCAGCCGGTTCTGTTCGATATGATTCACACGGGCCTTCTTCCCCTTTTTGGAAATCACCAGTTCAATCGGAAGATGGCCGTATTTGCGTTCGATATCCCCTTCTATTTTACCATACTCCTGGCCCCAGCGGATAAGTTCACGATCATTCGACGTACGGTGGGATTTCGCCATCGCCAGAACGTAGATCGCTTCCATGACGTTCGTCTTGCCTTGCGCATTCTCGCCGATGAATACGTTGATATGCGGGGAAAAGGACAGCTCAAGGGAGGCGTAATTCCTGTAGTTCGTTAAAGCGAGGTGGTCAATGTGCATCTCGGGTTCCATCTGGCGCAGCGAACAGTTTGAACTTGCCTGCCCCCGGCACCATGACAACATCCCCGCCGTACAGTTTCCGTCCTCTGCGCTGCTCGCCTTCGCCGTTGACGTAGACAACGTTTTCACTCAAAAACCATTTGGCCATCCCGCCGGAACTGATCACATTGACCATTTTCAGCAGCTGGCCGAGCGTAATGTATTCTGTGTCGAAGTGTAAGTCTTCCATCTGCACGCCATCCTTCACAATGTTAGTTGATATCTCTATTTTACCGGACTTCCGGCTATAAGTAAAAAGGATAGCCGCATTACGGCCATCCTTTTCGTCTTAATATGTCCGCACTGGCAGAATGAGCTGCAGGATTGAGTCATCATCCGTCGCCTTGAGGATGAACGGACGCATCGTGCCTGTGAAATGGACTTCAATATTCTGTCCGTCGATCGCTTTCAGGGCATCCATCATATACTTCGCACTGAATGAAATCTTCAGCTCTTCCCCTGTCACTTCCTGTGCTTCGATCAGTTCCTCGACTTTCCCGATTTCCGGGGAGTTTGAAGAAACTTCAAGCGTATTGCCGCCCTCTGCAGCAAAACGGACGATATTGTTCCGGTCTTCCCTTGCGAGCAGGGAAGCACGGTCGATCGCCTGCAGCAGATGCTTGCCGTTGACGGTCACCGATGTTTTGTACTCTGACGGGATCAGACGGGAAGTGTCCGGGTAATTGCCTTCGAGCAGACGTGAGTAGAACAGGACATTGCGTGTTTTGAACAGCACCTGCTGATCCGCGAAGATGATTTCTGCGGGATCCTGGGAATCTGGCAGGATCTTGTTCAGTTCCTGGAGACTCTTGCCCGGGATGACGATACTGAACGGCTCATCAGGTGTCGTTTCGGGTGTGATGGTTCGGCTCGCCAAACGATGGCTGTCAGTCGCCACACAGACGAGACGGCCGTCTTTCAGCTCCCAATGGACCCCTGTCAGGATCGGGCGTGTTTCATGCTGCGAGACCGCGAACACGGTTTCCCGGATGATCGATTTGATGAGATCCGACGGCAGTGACATACGGTGTTCATCCGACACATCAGGCAGGATCGGATATTCATAAGGATCCGATCCGATCAGATGGAACTCCGATTTGCCGGAACGGATGTGTGTGTGCATCCCGTCTGTCACTTCGATCATGACGTCATTGGTCGGCAGCTTCCGGATGATTTCACTGAAGAACTTCGCCTGGAGGACGATCATGCCGCTTTCGATCACCTGGATGATCTGTTCGCCGTCCTGTTCGACAGGGATCGATGTGCAGATCGTAATGTCGGAATCACTTCCTGTCATCGTAAGTCCTTTGTCATTCACTTCGATTTTGATACCGGTCAGGATCGGGATCGTCACCTTCTGGCTGATCGCCTTCATAACATCGCTGAGCCCTTCGAGCAGTTTGTCTCTCATGATCTCGAATTTCATAGATACCCCTCGCTTATATAGAGAATTAATTGTTTTAAAGATAGTAGTAATAGTAGTAGGGCCTGTGCACATGTGGATAAGCAGGCTGAATGGAATCAGAGCAAGGTTTCCCACATGTGTATAAGCTGTGATTGGACTTGCACGGGTTATCCCCGATTATCCACAGGGCTAAGACTGTCAGCTTCTGCCGAGTGCAGCCCGGATATCTTCGATGTCCTGCTGGAGTGACTTGTCGTCTTTCATCATCTTCGAAATCTTTTCGTGCGCATGGATGACCGTCGAATGGTCGCGTCCGCCGAATTCCGAACCGATTTTCGGCAGGGAAGCGTCTGTCAGCTCCCGTGACAGATACATGGCGACCTGGCGGGGAAATGCAATCGCACGTGTCCGTTTCTTTGCCGAGAAGTCTTCCAGCCGGACATTGAAATGCTCGCCGACGGTCTTCTGGATATCGACGATGGTGACCGTGCGCGGTCGCGCGTTCGGAATGATATCCTTCAGCGCTTCGGCAGCAAGATCCGGTGTGATGTCCATATTGACGAGTGACGAATACGCGACGACACGGATCAGGGCCCCTTCCAGTTCACGGATGTTGGTGTAGATCTGATTGGCAATGTATAGCATCACCTCATTCGGGATATCAATAAGACCATCCGCTTTCGCCTTCTTACGCAGGATCGCAATCCTTGTTTCGAGATCAGGCGGAGCGATATCCGTGATGAGGCCCCATTCGAAACGGGAACGCAGCCGGTCTTCGAGCGTTGGGATTTCTTTCGGCGGCCGGTCACTCGAGATGACGATCTGCTTCGATTCCTCGTGCAGCGTATTGAACGTATGGAAGAATTCCTCCTGTGTCTGTTCTTTTCCGGCGAGAAACTGAATATCATCTATGAGCAGTACATCCACGTTCCGGTACTGGTCGCGGAACTCACCCGCCTTGTTGTCGCGGATCGAGTTGATGAATTCATTGGTGAATTTTTCGCTCGACAAATAGACCACTTTCAGTGAGGGATTCTGCTCCAGCACATAATGGCCGATCGCATGCATCAGGTGGGTCTTACCCAGTCCGACCCCTCCGTAGATGAAGAGCGGATTATATGATTTCGCCGGCGCTTCTGCTACCGCAAGTGACGCGGCATGGGCGAACCGGTTGCCGGATCCGATGACGAATGTCTCAAATGTATATTTCGGATTCAGCATGGCAGCTGTCGTGGCAACGGGTGATTTCTCCGCCTTCTTGACGACGGGTTTCGGCACCGCGAAGTCCTTCTCTGCCATATCTTCAGGCACGACAAATTGAATGAGCCGGTCTTCCCCTGTCAGCTCAGACAAAATACCTGTCAGTAAGTGTACGTAATGGCTCTCCAGCCATTCTTTCGAAAACGAATTCGGGACAGCGATCGTGACGTTTTCCGTCCCGTACGATAAAAGCTTTGTCGATTTCAGCCACGTTTCGAAACTGGGCCGGGATATTTTTTCTTCCACTTTCGACAGTACTTCCTGCCAAAGGTTTTCTAAATGCTCCACTAGTGAACCTCCTTTACGCCGAACTAAACCCGGAAGTATGTATTATACACAGATTCCACGCTTGTGGGTAACTATTATCCAAAAGATGTTGAAAAAATTATCCACAACTTATTAACAATTGTGGATAATAGATGTTGTATGAAATTATATGCACAGCAAAATCCTTCTCATTGTATCAGGTAATCGCTTTATCCGCAAGGGATGGGTTCACTTATGCACACGGCCCGCAGATGTGGATAGAAACGTTATCCACAAGACGGGGTATGTGAAAAAGCTGTCGACAAATGCCGGTTTTTTGAAAAACTCAAACATGGGGGGATTCACAGCGGCAACTGCCGGCTTCCGGATGAACTGTGGATAACCTTTTTGCGAGGAAAACGGGTCTGGCGCATGACCCGATCGGGCGGCAGGAAAAGCCTTGCTGAAAAACAGATTGACATTCAGACAATGGACAGCTATACTTGTCAAGACTGTTATATGCAAAAGCAACTGAGTCAGTAAAGCAGGAGGTGTCTTCTACTATGAAACGTACGTACCAACCAAATACACGTAAACGCAGCAAAGTCCACGGCTTCCGTGCACGGATGAGCTCGAAAAACGGACGCAGAGTCCTCGCAGCCCGCCGCAGAAAAGGAAGAAAAGTTCTTTCAGCGTAAGCCACTGAACATTCAGTGGTTTTTTTTTATGTCTGCGATCGATTATTGTAAAACCAATCTATAAAATTACCGCAGGATTCCTACTGCAGTTGATCGGAGTGCAGGGAGCCGACTCCTGGGGATTCGCGAAGATCGAAGACCCCGCAGCTGCGCAGCAGCGAGGAGGCTGAGATCGAGCCCCCGGAAAGCGTGCTCCTGGAACGGAGATCAACGGTTTTCAAGGATTACCCATGCAAAATCAAACCACGTGATGAAGCAGGTGCTTGTTAATGAAGAAAGAACAGCGGATCAAGAAGAATGAAGAGTTCCAGAAGGTGTTCAAACAGGGGAAGTCGTTTGCGAACCGGCAGTTTGTCGTCTACGTGCTGCCGCAGCCGGATCGCACGGAGTTCCGGATCGGCCTGTCCGTCAGCAAGAAACTTGGAAATGCGGTGACACGCAACCGCATCAAGCGGTACATCCGGCAGACGTTCCTCGAACTGAAGGACGAACTGCGGCAGGACCGTGATTATGTCGTCATCGCAAGACATCCGGCTGTCGATTTCGACTTCCACGAAACGAAAAAGAGTCTGCAGCATGTGCTGAGGATTGCCCGTGTTCTGAAGAAGAAGTAGAACAGGAAGATTCATCCGTGATACACTGTCACTAATCTGACTGAAAATTGTATAGAGATATGGGGGAACCAGAGTGAAGAAAAAAGCAGGACTGCTCGTCATGCTGACGGTGATGTCCGTCTTACTGGCCGGCTGCGGAGATTTCAAGGAACCGATATCCGCGTCGAGTGAAGGATTTTGGAGTAAGTATATCGTCTGGCCGCTCGTCTCATTGATCGAGACATTCAAGGAGCTGCTCGGTACATACGGTCTCGGGATCATCGCCGTCACCGTCATCATCCGCTTGATTTTACTGCCGCTCACATTGAAGCAGACGCAAAGTTCGAAACAGATGCAGGAAATCCAGCCCAAACTGAATGCGCTGAAAGAGAAATACAAGTCGAAAGATGCCGTCACCCAGCAGAAGTACCGCGAAGAAATGCAGGCGGTCATGACGGAAAACAAAGTGAATCCGGTGGCAGGCTGCCTGCCCGTCCTCGTGCAGATGCCGATCCTGATCGGCTTCTACCATGCGATCAATCGGATGAATGCGACACCGGAGATCCCGCTCGGCAAGTTTCTCGTATTCGACTTGGCGGCACCAAGCATCACGCTCGCAGTCATTGCCGGTCTTATGCAGTTCGTTGTACTGCGCACCGGTCCCGCAATGGACAACCCGCAGATGAAAGTCATGATGTACATCATGCCTGTGTTCATCATGGTCTTCGGATCGTTCCTGCCGGCTGCGCTAGCGCTTTACTGGGTAGTGGGAAATATCTTCTCGATCGTTCAGAACTTCTTCATCTATAAGCCATTCAAGAAGAAGGAAGTCGTCATTGAACAGCCGAAAGCAAAAGGCAAAGGGGGAACGAAGCGGAAATGAGTGAGATCAGACAGTCCGGCAAGTCCGTGGAAGAGGCAATCGCTTCTGCATTGGAGAAATTGAACGCTTTACGGGAACAAGTCGATGTCCAAGTGATCACTGAAGGAAAGAAAGGGTTTCTCGGTTTTGGCGCTGCACCTGCTGAAGTGGTGGTGACCCGCCTGCCGGAACCGCCCGCACCCGAGCCTGCCGATCTGCCGCCGGTACCCGAAACACCAGCCGAACCGGTTGCGGAAAACACGGAGCCGGACCGGCCGGACGCGCCCGGATCTGATGAAAAAAGTGCAGAAACCGAAGCGGAATCCGCAGAAGCCGGCCGTTCCGACGAAGATGTGGCGGCGGAAACATCCCAGTATCTGCTGCAGATTGCAGAAGGGATGGGCGTCACTGATCTGGACATCACCTGGACGCTGGAAGGCAAAGTTCTGGAGTACCAGCTGGAAAGCGAAAAAGCGGCGTTCCTTATCGGGAAGCGGGGTGCCACATTGAATGCACTCCAGCAGCTCGCCCAGCTGGTTGCAAACAAAGGTGACAACCCGTACAAAGTCGTCCGGCTCGATGTCGGTGACTACCGGCTGAAGCGGGAACAGTCACTGGAACTGCTGGCGGAGCGCATGGCGGACAAAGCCGTGCGCAGCGGACGCAAAGTGGAGCTTGAGCCGATGCCGTCCAGTGAACGGAAAGTGCTCCACAATGCACTTGCCGATCGTCTGGACATCGAAACGTACTCGGAAGGCAAAGATCCGCGCCGCTATCTCGTCATCGAACCGATCAAATGAATACAGTCCAACCGCCATGGCCCGCACCGGTCATGGCGGTTTTTTTATGAAAAAAGAATACGCTGCGGGTCTCCGGAAAGTGTAAGGGCCGGATTTCGGCCATTTTTTACAGTTATCCACAAAAAGTTCAATTCCCGCACTAGGACTTGGGCACGATTTGTGCTAAAATTTACTGTTAGAAAGTTACGCCCGGAAATAGGTTATGCACATGTGGATAACGACAGATCAGGAAGGTGAGACAGCGTGCAGTTTGATACAATCGCGGCGATTTCAACGCCGATGGGAGAAGGGGCGATCGCAATCGTCCGGATCAGCGGGGACGAGGCCGTCCAGATCGCCGACCGGCTGTTCCGGTCACCGTCCGGGAAGAAATTGGCGGATGCTGATTCCCATACGATCCACTATGGTCATCTGGTGGACCCAGCGACGGGAGAGACCGTCGAAGAAATCATGGTTTCTATAATGAAAGCACCAAAAACATTCACGCGGGAAGATGTTGTGGAACTGAATTGCCACGGCGGACTTGTTTCCGTCAACCGGGTGCTGCGGCTCGTGCTCCAATTCGGCGCACGTCTGGCGGAACCCGGAGAATTCACGAAGCGTGCTTTCCTGAATGGGCGTATCGACTTATCGCAATCGGAAGCCGTCATGGATCTGATCCGCGCGAAAACGGACCGTGCAATGAATGTCGCCCTCAATCAGATGGATGGCAAGCTGTCCCGCCTGATCGGGGACTTGCGGCAGGCGCTCCTCGAAACGCTGGCGCAGGTCGAAGTGAATATCGACTATCCGGAATATGACGATGTCGAAGAGATGACCATCCCGCTCATGATCGAAAAAGGGAATTGGGTGAAGACGCAGATCGAGCGGCTCCTCGCCACGTCTTCGCAAGGCCGCATTTTGCGTGAGGGATTGTCGACGGTCATCATCGGCCGGCCGAACGTAGGGAAATCCTCCCTGCTCAACAGCCTCGTCCAGGAAAATAAAGCGATCGTAACTGACATTGCAGGGACCACTCGTGATATTATTGAGGAGTACGTCAATGTCCAGGGAGTTCCGCTGAAGCTTGTGGATACGGCAGGGATCCGGGAGACGGAAGATCTCGTCGAACGGATCGGCGTGGAACGGTCCCGGCAGGTGCTGAAAGATGCGGATCTTGTCATTCTGCTGCTGAATGGGTCCGAAGCCCTCACAGAGGAGGACGGGCGGCTGCTGGAGACCGTCCGGCCGATGGATGCGATCATCCTCGTCAACAAGACGGATCTGCCGCAGCAGCTCGATCTGGCGGATGTCCGTGCCCGCGCCGGGGACAAACCGATCATCACAGCATCCATCCTGCAGGACGAAGGGGTGGAAGAGCTGGAACAGACGATCGCCGGACTCTTCTTCGGCGGCGGCGTGGAAGCCCAGGATCCGACGTATGTATCGAATGAGCGCCACATCGCCCTGCTGCATCAGGCGAAGTCGGCAATCGAGGATGCGATTGCGGCAGCGGAAGCCCGCGTGCCGGTCGATATGATCCAGATCGACATCACCCGCACTTGGGAACTGCTTGGCGAAATTGTCGGGGATACCGTACAGGACAGTCTCATCAACCAATTATTCTCACAGTTCTGCCTCGGAAAATAACAAATTTGACAGCAGGCGGCCGTCTGCTGTTCATATATAGGAAGGATGAACGAGCATGCCACAATTTGAAGCAGGCACGTTCGATTGCATAGTAATCGGTGCCGGCCATGCTGGCGCAGAAGCAGCCCATGCGGCTGCACAAATGGGTGCAAAAACACTTGTGCTCACCATGAATCTTGATATGATCGCTTTCATGCCATGCAATCCGTCACTCGGAGGTCCTGCAAAAGGGATCGTCGTCCGAGAGATCGATGCACTTGGCGGCGTCATGGGGAAAGTGATCGACAAAACACACATCCAGATGAGGATGCTGAATACAGGGAAGGGACCGGCCGTGCGGGCACTCCGCGCGCAGGCCGATAAGGTCCTTTACCAGCAGGAGATGAAACGGACGCTCGAAGACCAGGAGAACCTGTCGCTTCATCAGGGCGTTGTCGAAGAACTGATCGTCGAAGACGGGGAAGTCAAAGGGGTCGTCACGCAGATCGGCGCCGTCTACCGGGCAAAGACCGTCATCGTGACGACAGGTACATTCCTCCGCGGGGAAGTCATCATCGGAGACTTGAAATACTCGAGCGGGCCGAATAACCAGATGCCGTCCATCGGCCTGGCGGACAGCCTGCGGGATCTTGGGTTCGATACGGTCCGTTTCAAGACGGGGACGCCGCCGCGGGTCAACAGCAAGTCGATCGACTACAGCAAGACCGAAATCCAGCCGGGGGATGATGAACCGCGCGCATTCAGTTTTGAAACGACGGAATTCATCACCGACCAGCTGCCTTGCTGGCTGACCTACACGACACCGCTCACCCATCAGCTCATCAATGACAACCTTCACCTGTCACCGATGTATTCAGGTGTCATCAAAGGGAAGGGGCCGAGCTACTGTCCATCGATCGAGGATAAGATCGTCCGCTTCGCGGATAAGTCCCGTCACCAGATTTTCCTCGAGCCGGAAGGCCGCAATACACGGGAAATGTACGTCCAGGGGCTGTCGACGAGTCTGCCGGAACACGTCCAGCGCAAGATGATCGAGAGTGTCCCGGGACTCGAGAAAGCCGAAATGCTGCGGGCCGGCTATGCGATCGAGTATGACGCGATCGTACCGACCCAGCTGTGGCCGACACTTGAAACGAAAAAAATCAAGAACTTATATACAGCCGGACAGATCAATGGGACGTCAGGATACGAAGAAGCCGCAGCGCAGGGTATCATGGCAGGCATCAACGCAGCTTGTAACGTCCTCGGTAAAGACGAAACCGTACTTGGCCGTGCAGACGCCTACATTGGTGTACTGATCGATGACCTCGTGACGAAAGGGACAAGCGAACCGTATCGTCTCCTGACATCACGTGCGGAATACCGTCTGCTGCTCCGTCATGACAATGCCGACCTGCGGCTGACGGACATCGGCCATTCCCTCGGCCTGATCACCGATGAACGGTACGCCAAGTTCATCGTGAAGAAACAGCAGATCGAGGAAGAGATCGAACGGCTGCGTGCAATTTCCATAAAACCGGAAGAAGACGTACAGGCCATCATCGAAGCAGCAGGAGGCACGCCGCTCCGCGAGCCGATGAAAGCCGCTGACCTGCTGAAACGTCCGGAGATGAAGTACTCGGAGATCAGCAAAGTCGTTCCGCCTGACGTTCCGTGCACGCCTGACGTCGCGGAACAGGTGGAAATCTCCATCAAGTACGAAGGCTACATCGAAAAAGCGATGCAGCAAGTGAACCGGATGAAAAAGATGGAGAACAAACGGATCCCGGACGGCATTGATTACCACGCCATCTCTGGAATCGCCAAAGAGGCTCGGGCCAATCTGAGTGAAGTGCGTCCGTTGTCCATTGCGCAGGCTTCCCGGATCTCGGGAGTCAATCCTGCCGATATCTCCATCCTTCTCGTCTATATTGAGCAGGGGAAAATCGCGAAAATATCCGGCTGACTGTCAGCTAATACGGATATCCAGTCCGTATTAGCTTTTTTTTGAAAGGTGGATTCCAGTGAACGAAGAACAATTCATTGCAGCTCTCAACGAAAAAGGCATTTCCCTGTCCGACCATCAGGCTGCACAGTTCCGGAAGTATTTCGAGCTGCTGGTCGAGTGGAATGAAAAGATGAACTTAACAGCCATCACGGATGCGCCATCCGTCTATTTAAAACACTTCTATGATTCGGTATCCGCCGCTTTCTTTGCGGATTTCGATAAGGAAGCCGCACTGTGTGATGTCGGTGCCGGGGCGGGATTTCCAAGCATTCCGCTGAAGATCTGCTTCCCGGACCTACATGTGACCATTGTTGATTCGCTCAACAAACGGATCACATTCCTGCATGAACTGGCAGACCAGCTGCAGCTGAAAGATGTGCAGTTTGTCCATGCACGGGCAGAGGAGTTCGGTCAGAATCCCGCATACCGGGAGCGGTTCGACATCGTGACTGCCCGGGCAGTGGCGCGGCTGAGTGTATTGGCAGAACTATGTGTTCCCGCTCTGAAAGTAGGGGGGCAGTTCATCGCCATGAAAGGTGCAGCCGCCGAAGACGAACTTACAGATGCAAAAAAAGCACTTGAAACTCTCGGCGTTGTGTTAGAAGATGAATATACATTCTCGCTTCCTCTTGAAGCGAGTGAACGTACGGTATTCATTTTTTCAAAGAATAAGAAAACACCTGCTAAATATCCACGGAAACCAGGCACGCCGAATAAGACGCCTATCCGATAATCCAACTGTTTCACGTGGAACATTACTGCATCGTTTTATAGAATCAGCGGTTATCAAGACGCTTTGTTACGTATGTACGGTCAGTCAGGACATGACAGGACTGTTGCCATTCAGTTCAGCAGACGAGCGGATGGCGGGTGGTATTCATCCTCTCTGCAGCCACTGAGTGGAAGTACAACAGAGGATAGTCTTTAGAAGGTGGTGTCTGGAATGAAAAATACTTTTTCACGTTTTTTTGGGAATAGTGAAAAAGGGCTCCCTCCAATCGAAGAAGCTGAACAGCCTTTGGTGAATGAATCGGTGGAACAGATCCGCATCGACCTCATTTCACCGAACCGCTTTCAGCCCCGCACAATATTCTCTGAAGAAAAAATAGAAGAGCTTGCGCGCACTATCCATACACATGGTATCATCCAGCCGATCGTCATCCGACAGACAGAAGAGGACAGTTATGAAATCATTGCCGGAGAGCGCCGCTACCGGGCGATGAAAAAACTCGGCTGGACAGAAGTCCCGGCCATCGTCCGCAATCTGGACGACAAAGAAACGGCTTCCATCGCGCTGATCGAGAACTTGCAGCGGGAAGAGCTGACTGCAATCGAAGAGGCCTATGCGTATGAGCAGCTGCTCGAACTGCATTCGCTTACACAGGAAGCACTGGCACAGCGCCTTGGAAAAGGACAGTCGACCATTGCCAATAAAATGCGGCTGCTCAAACTTCCGGAGGAGATCAAGCAGGCCATTCTCTCGAAAGAATTGTCGGAGCGCCATGCGAGGGCATTGATTGCTTTGAAGGATCCCGATCTGCAGCGGCAGGTATTTCAGGAAACGCTTGAAAAAGGGCTGAACGTCAAACAGTTGGAAGCCCGCATTCAGGAAGTGCTGAAGCCGAAAGAAGAGAAGAAGCAGGCACCAAAGCGCAAATCCGTGAGCAAGGATGTCCGGATTGCTGTCAATACAATCCGCCAGTCACTGACCATGGTGACGAAAAGTGGGATCGATCTTACGACGGAAGAAGAGGACTCGGAAGACTTCTATACATTCACCGTGAAAATCCCGAAATCGAAATGAGTTTCTCACGTCAATGACTCTTGCAATCGTCAATGCAAGAGTTTTTGCGCTGTTATCCGTACCAATTCCCGTGCGGTTTTGGTAAACTGAAAGATAGAACAAGGGTCAGCAGGTCATCATGCAGTTTGAATGCTGGAAAGAAAGCAGGTGCTCGTTTGGGTAGAATCATCGCAATAGCCAACCAAAAAGGCGGCGTCGGAAAGACAACAACCTCCGTGAACCTCAGCGCCTGTCTTGCACATATCGGAAAGAAAGTACTGCTGATCGATACCGATCCGCAGGGAAACGCAACGAGCGGCGCTGGCATCAACAAAGGGGATGTACAGAATTGCATCTACGATATCCTCATTGACGATGTCCCAATGAAGAATGTCATTCTGCCGACAAAAGTGCCGCAGCTGGACTGCGTGCCCGCTACCATCTCGCTCGCAGGTGCGGAAATTGAACTGGTGTCCACCATTTCCAGGGAAGTGCGTATGAAACATGCCATCCAGGAAGTGAAAGAGGACTATGATTATATCATCATCGACTGTCCGCCATCGCTCGGACTGCTGACGATCAATGCACTCACTGCTTCCGACTCGATCATTATCCCGGTGCAATGCGAATACTATGCGCTCGAAGGACTGAGCCAGCTGCTGAGCACGATCCGGCTTGTTCAGAAGCACTTGAACGAACAGCTCGTGATCGACGGGGTACTGCTGACGATGTTCGACGCGCGTACCAACTTGGGGATCCAGGTGATCGACGAAGTGAAGAAGTATTTCCAGGACAAGGTCTATAAAACGATCATCCCGCGGAACGTACGGTTGAGCGAAGCACCGAGTCACGGGGAGCCGATCATCATCTATGATGCACGATCACGGGGTGCGGAAGTTTACTTAGAGCTGGCAAAGGAAGTGGTTCATAATGGCTAAAGGTCTTGGCAAAGGCATCAACGCATTATTTCCAGGAGAGTCACTTGCACAAGCGGAAACAGTTGAGCAGATCAATCTGAAAAGCATCACAGTCAATCCATATCAGCCGAGGAAACGGTTCGATGAATCAGCGATCGAGGAATTAAGTGCGTCCATAAAAGAGCACGGGGTTCTGCAGCCGATCATCGTCCGCAAAGTCGGATCGGCAAACGAAATCGTCGTAGGGGAGCGCCGGTTCCGGGCTGCGAAACTTGCCGGTCTGAAAGAGATTCCTGCGGTCGTCCGCCAGCTGACGGACGCCGAATCGATGGAACTGGCGATCTTGGAAAACCTTCAGCGGGAAGACCTGTCTCCCATCGAGGAAGCGGAAGCCTATCAGAACCTGATGGACAGCCTCAGTCTGACACAGGAACAACTCGCATTCCGGCTTGGGAAGAGCCGCCCGCATATCGCCAATCATATCCGTCTGCTCGCATTGCCGGAAAAGGTCCGGAAAGAGATTACGGACGGCAAGTTGTCAATGGGGCATGGCAGGACGCTGCTTGGCCTGCGAAAGAAAGAACAGATTGGTATTATCGCTGAAAAGACGATGAAAGAAGGCTTGAATGTCCGTCAGCTCGAGGCGCTCGTCCAGAAGCTGAACGATAATGTTTCACGTGAAACAACGAAGAAGAACGATAAGAAAGATGTCTTTTTGATTGAGCAGGAAACAACACTGAGAGAGCATTTCGGCACGAATGTATCCATCAAGAAAACAAAGAACAGAGGGAAGATTGAAATCGAATTTTTCTCTGAAGAAGACTTTGAACGGATCATGGATATGCTGAATGATTGACCGTGTACCTATTCCGCAGCGGCGGGATAGGTTTTATTTTTTACAGATCAGGATGTGGACGTCGTGGTGTTATATGGAACGCTTGTAAACGTAGCGCTTATTATTGCAGGATCCTTGATCGGCAGGATCTTTAAAAACATACCGGACCGCATGAAACAGACCGTCATGTATGGGATTGCATTAGCGGTCATGGCAATCGGGATCCAGATGACATTCGAGAGCACACAGCTGCTCATTGTGATCATCAGTATTGTTCTCGGCTCGGTGATCGGCGAGTGGGTAAATGTTGATCACATGATGGAACAGGCCGGGAAATGGCTGGAATCCAAAATGCCTGTCCAGAAAGATGGACCAGGCATTTCACAGGGGTTTGTGACAGCGACGATGATTTTCGTCATCGGTTCGATGTCGATCATCGGCGCCATTGACAGCGGTCTCCGCAATGATCATTCCGTCCTGATGATGAAAGGGATCATCGATGGCTTCACGGCGATCATCCTCAGTTCGACGCTTGGCATCGGCGTCCTGTTCGCGGCGGTGCCGGTGTTCTTATATCAGGGGATTATCACGCTGTTCTCCACGCAGATCAGCCGGGTTGTGCCCGATGATCTGCTTCAGCTTTTCATCTCCGAGATGACAGCGACAGGCGGTCTGATGATCTTTGCCATCGGTCTGAACTTAATCGGCCTGACGAAGATCCGTGTAGCGAATTTCATCCCTGCGATCGGCGTGGTGGCGGTCATCGTGACGGTCATGCGTCTGCTTGGTCTTTGACCGCCCCGAGGCGAGCTGCAGAGCGCGTGAAACAGTTCGTCCCATTTCGTAGGACAGGTGCAGCCGGGTGCTCTGGAGAACGGAATGCTCCATGAACCCGCCGATATTGACGACGCCTTTGATGGCAAGATTACCGACGGCAGGGAGTTCTTTCCCGACCGCCTTGCCGGGATGGAGAGGGCCGTCCTGGATGAGCAGCTGGCCGACGGAGTCACTTTTCCCGAGACACGCATCGATGGCGACAAGGAAAGCATCCGGATGATGCCGCTGGATGAGGGCGATCGTCTCCTCGAGGTTCAGGGCGTGCAGCGGGTTCTCCAGCGTGCCGATCACCTGATACGGGAACAGCTTGTTCTCCGTCAGCAGGGAACCGATCAGCGGGCCGAGCGCATCACCGGTCGATCGGTCGGTTCCGATACAGAGGAACAGTACTTCTTTTGTTGTGAAGGGGATGTTGTCGAGAAACAATGTGCTCAGCTTCCAGACGGCTCCGGTTTCTTTGTAGTGGATACGGATGTTCAGTTCGGCATGATCGAAGTTTCGCATAATCAGGCTCCTGTCCAGGAATAGTAGTGGGAATGGATGGTGTCCTGAAGTATACTCAAAGAAATGCACGTTTATACACGTGCCTATTACGAGGTTGGAAGAGGAGGATGCGGTATGGAAGGGAAACAGTTCGGACTGCATGATGTAGTGGAGATGAAGAAACAGCACCCGTGCGGGACCAACTCCTGGAAGATCATCCGCATGGGTGCGGACATCCGTATCAAGTGCCAGGGGTGCGGTCACAGCATCATGATCCCGCGGAACGAATTCGCGAAGAAGATGAAGCGGGTCACGGAGCACGCAGCACAGCAGGACTGAATGGACAGAACTGTGTGTGCTCCTTATAATGGAAGAGCTGCCTGATGAAGCGGCATGCTGGCTGTAAGATGAAATCAAGTACCTCAACGACAATCAAAAAAAGAAAACATGATAATTTACGGACCAAGAAAGGTTGGGAATAATATGGCTTTGACAGCTGGTATCGTCGGTCTTCCGAACGTCGGGAAGTCGACATTGTTCAATGCAATTACAAAAGCGGGGGCGGAGGCGGCGAACTATCCGTTCTGTACGATCGACCCGAACGTCGGGATCGTCGAAGTGCCGGACGAGCGGCTCCAGAAACTGACGGAGCTCGTCGTGCCGAAAAAGACCGTACCGACGGCGTTCGAATTCACTGATATCGCGGGAATCGTCGAAGGGGCGAGCAAAGGGGAAGGGCTCGGCAACAAGTTCCTCTCGCACATCCGGGAGACGGACGCCATCTGCCAGGTCGTCCGGTGTTTCGCGGATGAAAACATTACACACGTCAGCGGGAAGGTGGATCCGGTGTCTGACATCGAGGTCATCAACCTGGAACTGATCCTCGCTGACATGGAAAGCGTCGACAAGCGTCTTCAGCGGGTGACCAAGATGGCGAAGCAGAAGGACAAGGAAGCGATGATGGAGGAGCCGGTGCTGCTGAAACTGAAAGAAGCGTTCGAAGCAGGGGACTCCGCACGTTCCGTCGACTTGACACCGGAAGAGCAAGCGGTCGTCAAAGGGATGCATCTGCTGACCATCAAGCCGATGCTGTATGTCGCAAACGTTTCCGAAGATGAAATTGCAGACGCGGAGAACAATGAGTATGTCCAGTCGGTGAAGGACTTCGCCCGGAAGGACAACGCGGAAGTGATCGTCGTCTGTGCGAAGATCGAAGAAGAAATGGCGGAACTCGATGAAGACGAAAAGCAGATGTTCCTCGACGAACTCGGGATTCAGGAATCAGGACTCGATCAGCTGATCCGCGCCGCCTACCGCCTGCTCGGCCTTGCGACTTACTTCACGGCGGGTGTGCAGGAAGTGCGGGCATGGACATTCCGGAAAGGGATGAAAGCTCCACAGTGTGCCGGCGTCATCCATACCGACTTCGAACGGGGCTTCATCCGAGCGGAAACGGTCGCGTACGAAGACCTCATGGCGGCCGGTTCCATGGCGGCTGCAAAAGAGGCGGGCAAAGTCCGTCTAGAAGGAAAAGACTATGTTGTCCAGGACGGCGACGTCATGCTCTTCCGTTTCAACGTATAAGACAGACAGAAAGGCCACACGGACATCGATCCGTGCGGCCTTTCTGTCTGTCTCTTCACTCCACCCGTTCATGCAGATACAGCCGCGGCCGTTCGGGGTCATCCTTGACCAGCCACTCGTCCGGACAGTGTCGCAGTTCCTGGTACATAGCGAAATCCCCGGCCGCACCGCCGATCAGCAGACCACCGAGCGTCAGCAGCGCCCCGTCCGACAGACACAGCCCCGCCAGTGCCGGGATGACACCTGTCGTCCAGAAGGGGAGCAGCAGCGCCTTGCGGATCGCCTTGTTCGTCATCCATTCGTCCGTCGTCGCATATGCAATACCTAGCTTCAGATTGACCCCGACGATCATCTTGCGCCACGGCACATGCGCAAACAGCCGGAACCCGACCAAATGGAACAGCTCATGGACGACAATCAGCACAAAATACCCGCAGACCACACCGAGCACTTTCCAGACAGTGACCGAAAACATATACTCCTGCCGCAGCAGCAGACGGATCACCGCATCCGCCAACAACAATCCCGCCGTCACCACAACCGTCAGCCAAAGCCCCTGACGCGCCACCTTCTGCAGATCCAGATCAATCACCTTCACCGGCTCCTCTGAAACTCTCATATATACGCCTCCTGCTGGATTGTTCTATCTCTATTCCACCACCGGGATGGGAATCGCATGTTCACCGAAGTCAACTTCCTATTGAAAGGATTCTCCAGTGATTGCAGTGAAGGGCGCCGACTCCTGGCAGCCTAGGAACGCCGCGTCCTGCGGCAACGGCTGCATGACCGCCGTCCTGGCGGCCCGGGGATTAGCGGGCCAGTTAAGAACCCGCAAGGAGCAAAGCGACTGAGGAGGCTTAACGCCCGCCCCCGAAACGGAAATCACGTGTTCCATGTAAGACAGCCGTGCAACACCGTTACCCTCTTCATTCAAATTAACCCTCACCAACGCTTGTCTTCCAATCATATCTATGGTAATATATATTGATGTGAGTAAACAAATTTACTTACTCCTTGCCCGCTGCCAAGCAGCAGGGCCCAAGTCCATAAGGAGGTGACTACAGATGAGAAAGTATGAAATCATGTACATCATTCGCCCAAGCGTAGAAGACGAAGCGAAAAAAGCATTGATCGAACGTTTCGACGGTATCCTAACTTCTAACGGTGCGGAGATCATCGAGTCGAAAGAGTGGGGCAAGCGCCGTCTTGCATACGAAATCGACGACTTGCGTGAAGGGTTCTACCAGCTGGTGACACTCAACGCAGGCGCAGAAGCAATCGACGAATTCACACGTCTTGCGAACATCAACGAAGACATCCTTCGTCATATGGCTGTTCGCCTCGACGCATAATTTAGAATAGAGCGTACACAACGATGAGGGAGGTTGAATTCTGATGATTAACCGTGTCGTATTGGTCGGCCGATTGACAAAAGATCCTGAACTCAAATATACACAGAGTGGAATCGCGGTGACCCGCTTCACACTGGCCGTGAACCGTCCGTTCTCGAACCAGCAGGGAGACCGGGAAGCGGATTTCATCAACTGTGTAGCTTGGCGGAAACAGGCGGAGAACACGGCGAACTTCCTGCGCAAAGGAAGCCTGGCGGGTGTCGACGGACGCATTCAGACAAGCAACTTCGAAGGACAGGACGGCAAGCGTGTGTTCATGACGGAAGTGGTGGCAGACAGCGTGCAGTTCCTGGAACCGAAAAATGCGAATCCGGATCGTTCCGGCTCACAAGGCGGGGCTCCATCGTACGGAAACCAGCAGTATGACCGTCCGTATAATCAGAATCAGCAGCAGAATCAGCCATCTTATCAACCGAACCAGCAGAACTATACACGCACCGATGATGATCCGTTTTCATCTGGCGGCGGTCCGATCGAAGTATCGGACGACGACCTGCCATTCTGATCGAAGCGGTTCCGACCATCCGGTTACGAAGGAGGAGAAACGATTATGGCACCACGTCGTGGAGGAAAAAGACGTCGTAAGGTATGTTATTTCACGTCTAACAATATTACACACATCGACTACAAAGATGCGGACCTGCTCAAGAAATTCATTTCTGAGCGTGGAAAGATCTTGCCGCGCCGCGTCACAGGCACTAGCGCGAAGTATCAGCGTAAACTGACTTCCGCTATCAAACGCGCACGGATCATGGCTTTGCTACCGTTCGTAGCAGAAGACAAATAAGACCCGACCTATAAAACCGTCCTGCTGTCCCGTACTCCGGGAGAGCAAGACGGTTTTTCTATTCAGACCTGGCACGGGCCGGCTGTCAGGCTTTGGTTTCTAGTCCCCAATCGTGATACAATCAAAGGGGAACATCCGGCTTGCGATACGGGCAGGATGTATTTTTTTAAAGAGATGTATGACGAACCGGAGGAATCCAGATTATGCAGGACAATGCACGGAAACTGACATACGGGGCCATGATGATCGCCCTGTTTGCAGTACTGTTTGCGGTCAGTCTTTTCATACCGCTGCTTGGCAGCGTGACTCTTTTCTTCATACCGCTGCCTATCATGCTCTACCGCCTTCGTTACGACAGAAGTGCTTCACTTTTGGTGGCCGTTGCCGCTGTTCTGATTTCAGCGCTGTTAGGCGGATTTCTTTCCATTCCGGCAGCCCTGACACTGGTCGTGATCGGGTTTGTCATGGGGGAAGCTGTCCGGGCGGGAAAATCGAAATTCTATACAGTGATGGCTGCAGGGACAGCTCTGCTGCTGTCCATTGTTGCTACATATGTGGGCGGGGTCCTCTTTTTCCAATTCAATGCGATTGATGCCATGATGGATATGTTCCAGCAGGCGCAGCAGAGAATGACCGACTTCATGTCGGACATGGGCACCCTTCCGGAAGACGCACAGAAGACCATTGACGACACATTCCAGTACTACCGTTCGACTATACCGGCGATGGTGATGCTGTCATCCCTTTTCGGCGGTTATCTGTTCGTGGCTGCAAACTTCTATACGGCAGGCCGCGTCGGAGCGGACGTACAGAAGTTCCCGCCATTCCGCGAGATGAAACTGCCATTCGCGACGATTGTCGTGTACGCAGCTGTCGTGCTGCTGTCCTTCTTTTTAGGGAAAGACACGACGTCCACGGGATACCTGATCTACATGAACGCCATTTTGATCCTGCGGTTTGCCTTCCTGCTGCAGGGACTGTCGCTGATCTACTACTTCCTCCATGAGCGGAAGACGCCTCGTGCGGTCACGGTCATCGCCACGATTTTTGCACTGATGCTGAACCCGATGACCATTCTACTCGGAACTCTTGACACGGCCATCAACATCCGCGCTTGGATCGGAAATGACAAGGTGAACTAGGAGGATGAGACATGACATCTTTTTTTAGAAAACGGAGAATCCGTTATCCGCTGGCCGCCATCTCACTCCTCGGCGTACTTGCGGCCGTCTTCCTGTTCCTGTTCAATTTCTGGGTCGGGCTTACCTATACCGTCCTGTTTTTTGCGCTGATCGGCGCTTCCTGGAAACTTGAAGAACAGACATACGTGGACACGGAAAAGCATATCGAAACGATGTCCTATCGGATGAAGAAGGTCGGGGAAGAAGCATTGCTGGAACTCCCGATCGGCATCATTCTGCTGAACGAAAAGCAATTCATCGAATGGGCGAATCCGTTCGCCGCTCAGATTTTCGAGGAAGAATCGCTGATCGGCGAAGAGCTGTTCGAACTGTCTGAGCAGTTCCGTCCGCTCCTCAAAGATGATGTGCCCGAGGACCTGTTCCTGAAAGTGGGCGAGCGGTCCTTCCGCCTTGTCTATAAAGCGGAAGACCGGCTCATCTATCTCTTTGATGTAACGAAGAAACGTGCAATCGAGTCGTTATATTATGCAGACCGCACCGTCATCGGCATCCTGCTCGTCGACAATTATGACGAGCTGGCCCAGACGATGGACGACCAGACCAGAAGTCAGCTCAACTCGCTGGTCACATCGCTTATCAACACTTGGGGCGCAGACAACGGCATCTTCGTCAAACGGGTGGCCTCCGACCGGTTCCTCGCGGTCTTCAACGAATCCATGCTCAGTGAGCTGGAAAAGACAAAGTTCGCCATCCTCGACGATGTCCGGGAGAAGACAGCCAAACAGAGCAACGGCCTGACATTAAGTATCGGTGTCGGTGCCGGCTCCGAATCGCTGATCGAACTCGGCGAACTCGCACAGTCCAGTCTCGACCTCGTCCTCGGACGCGGCGGTGACCAGGTGGCCATCAAACGGTCGGACGGCAAGCTGAAATTCTTCGGAGGAAAGACCAATCCCGTCGAGAAACGGACGCGTGTGCGCGCGCGGGTCATCTCCCATGCGCTGCGTGACCTGATCCAGGGCAGCGACCAGATCTTCGTCATGGGTCATAAGATGCCTGACATGGATGCAATCGGGGCAGCCATCGGCGTCCGGAAAATGGCACGCATGAACAATGTGGAGGGATACGTCGTCGTGAATTTCGACGAATTGGATGCCAGTGTCAACCGGCTGATCCAGGAAATCGAACAGGATCCGGAGCTGTATGAGCACTTCATCCACCCGGACGAAGCGCTCGCGAAGATGACAGGCCGTTCGCTCGTCGTCATCGTGGACACGCACAAACCGAGCATGGTGATCGACGAACGGGTCATCGACAAAGCCGAGAAGCTCGTCGTCATCGACCATCACCGGCGGGGCGAGGAATTCGTCCAGAATACGATGCTCGTCTATATGGAGCCGTATGCGTCGTCCACAGCGGAACTCGTGACGGAGCTGATCGAATACCAGCCGAAGAATGAGAAGCTGACGATGCTCGAGTCGACCGCGATGCTTGCGGGCATTGTCGTCGATACGAAAAGTTTTACGCTGCGTACCGGTTCGCGGACATTCGAAGCGGCGTCCTATCTTAGGACGAACGGGGCGGACACGGTCCTCGTGCAGCGTCTGCTGAAGGAGAATATTGAAACGTACATCGAGCGCTCCCGTCTGATTGAGACGGTGGACATCATGGATGGCGGTGTCGCTGTCGCGAAAGGGCAGAACGGGGAACCGTACAACTCGGTTCTCATCGCCCAGACGGCGGACATCCTGCTGACGATGCAGGGGGTATCGGCCTCCTTCGTCATTGCACCGCGGGCAGACGGCAAGATCGGTATCAGCGCCCGTTCGCTCGGGGAGCTGAACGTCCAGCGGGTGATGGAAGAGCTGGGCGGCGGCGGCCATCTGACCAATGCGGCAGCCCAGCTGTCCGTCGGAACGGTCGAGGAGGCCGAGGCCCAACTGAAGCAAGTGATCCTGAATGACCAAGAAAGGGGAGACTGATCATGAAAGTGATTTTTTTGAAGGATGTTAAAGGTAAAGGGAAAAAAGGGGACGTCAAGGAAGTCTCCGTCGGATATGCACAGAACTTCTTACTGAAGAACAATATGGCTGTCGAGGCGACGCCTGCTGAGCTGAGCAGGCTGGAAGGCCAGAAGAACCGCCAGGCCAAAGACGCAGAGCAGGAACTGCAGGAAGCGAAACAGTTGAAAGAGACAGTGGAAGGGCTCACTGTCGAGCTGAAAGCGAAATCCGGCGAGGACGGCCGCCTGTTCGGCTCGGTGACATCCAAGCAGATTGCAGCCGCCCTGGAGAAGCAGCACGGCATCAAGATCGACAAACGCAAGATGGAGCTGCCTGATGCCATCCGGGCGCTCGGCTACACGAACGTGCCGGTGAAGCTTCACCATGACGTCAGCGCGGTGCTGAAAGTCCACGTTACAGAAGAATGATAAGGAGACAGGCTGATGGATCAAATGATAGATCGCACCCCGCCTCACAATAACGAAGCCGAGCAGTCCGTCATCGGCGCCATCTTCCTCGAGCCGCAGGCACTGATCACCGCGGCCGAGGTGCTGATGGAGGACGATTTCTACCGGACGTCGCATCAGAAGATCTTTGCGACGATGCTCGCTCTTAGTGACAAGGGACAGGCGATCGATGTGGTGACTGTCACAGAAGAGCTGTCTGCCAAGAAAGAGCTGGAGGACGTCGGCGGGATTTCGTATTTGACCGAAATTGCGAACTCCGTGCCGACTGCCGCCAATATCGAATACTATGCCCGGATCGTCGAAGAGAAAGCGCTCCTGCGCCGCCTTATCCGGGTGGCCACCACAATCGTGGAAGACGGCTATACGCGGGAAGACGAAGTCGAGGAACTGCTGTCGGAAGCCGAGAAGAAGATGATGGAAGTCGCCAACCGGAAAAACGCCGGTGACTTCCGGCACATCAAGGACGTCCTTGTGGAGACGTACGACAATATCGAAATCCTCCATACGAGGAAAGGCGATATCACCGGGGTGCCGACCGGATTCCGCGACCTCGACCAGATCACAGCCGGGTTCCAGCGCAACGACCTGATCATCGTCGCCGCCCGTCCGTCTGTCGGGAAGACGGCGTTCGCCCTGAACGTCGCGCAGAACGTCGCGACGAAGACGGATGAGAACGTTGCGATCTTCAGCCTTGAGATGGGCGCCGAGCAGCTCGTCATGCGGATGCTCTGTGCAGAAGGCAATATAGACGCGTCCGTACTGCGGACCGGGAACCTTGAAGCCGAGGACTGGCGTAAGCTCACGATGGCGATGGGGAGCCTGTCGAACGCCGGGATCTTCATCGACGACTCACCCGGCATCCGTATCAACGAAATCCGCTCGAAATGCCGCCGTCTCCAGCAGGAGCACGGGCTCGGCATGATCATGATCGACTACTTGCAGCTCATCATGGGCAGCGGCCGCTCCGGCGAGAACCGCCAGCAGGAAGTATCGGAGATTTCCCGCTCACTGAAGGCGCTCGCCCGTGAGCTGAAGGTTCCGGTCATCGCCCTGTCGCAGCTGTCCCGGGGAGTGGAACAGCGGCAGGACAAGCGTCCGATGATGTCCGACCTTCGGGAATCGGGGAGTATCGAGCAGGATGCCGATATCGTCTCATTCCTGTATCGGGAAGACTACTACGACAAAGAGACCGAGAATCAGAATATGATTGAAATCATCATCGCGAAGCAGCGGAACGGCCCGACCGGCACCGTCACGCTCGCCTTTGCGAAAGAATATAACAAGTTCCTCAACATCGACTGGTCGCAGCATGATTCGTTCGGTGCCTAAACACGAATGTGAGAGATTAGCAGTTCTCTAACGTTCGTGTTTTTTCTTGACGCGGCATGGCGGAGTTGGTACAATGAAAGCTGTTTGAATGAGGATGCAGACGCATCCAGCGGAGGTGCTTTAGAATGCCATCAGTAGTAGTTGTCGGAACACAGTGGGGAGATGAAGGGAAAGGGAAGATCACCGATTTCCTTTCGGAGAACGCAGAAGTCATCGCACGGTATCAGGGCGGAAACAACGCCGGCCATACGATCATCTTCGGCGGAGATACGTACAAACTTCACCTCGTGCCATCCGGCATTTTTTATAAAGAGAAGACATCCGTAATCGGAAACGGTATGGTCGTTGATCCGAAAGCGCTCGTCAGTGAATTGAAAGGCCTGCAGGACCGTGGTGTCAATACGGACAACCTGCGTATTTCGAATCGTGCTCACGTCATCCTGCCGTATCACCTGAAGCAGGACCTCGTGGAGGAAGAGAGCCGCGGGGAGAACAAGATCGGCACGACAGGTAAAGGGATTGGACCTGCCTACATGGACAAAGCGGCCCGTGTCGGCATCCGCATGGCGGACCTGCTCGATTACGAAGTGTTCGAAGCGAAATTGCGCATGAACCTGCAGGACAAGAACCGCCTGTTCGAAAAGATGTACGATACGGAAGGCTTCAAGCTCGAAGATATCTTGGAGGAGTACTATGGCTACGGCCAGGAACTCGCGAAGTATGTAACGGATACATCGAAAGTGCTGAACGATGCACTTGACCAGGCACGCCGTGTCTTGTTCGAAGGCGCGCAAGGCGTCATGCTCGACATTGACCAGGGGACATACCCATTCGTCACGTCTTCCAACCCGGTCGCGGGCGGTGTGACGATCGGATCCGGCGTCGGCCCGACGAAGATCGATCACGTCGTCGGTGTGTGTAAAGCGTACACTTCCCGCGTTGGTGACGGCCCATTTCCGACGGAGTTGTTCGATGAAATCGGTGACCAGATCCGTACGGTCGGCAAGGAGTTCGGCACAACGACTGGCCGTCCGCGCCGTATCGGCTGGTTCGATACTGTCGTCGTCCGTCATGCACGCCGTGTCAGCGGACTGACAGACCTGTCCGTGAACTCGATCGACGTCCTGACCGGACTCGATACCGTAAAAATCTGCACAGCGTACGAGTACGAAGGGGAAACCATTACGGAGTACCCTGCGAACCTCAACATGCTTGCGAAATGCACGCCGATCTACGAAGAGATGCCGGGCTGGTCGGAAGACATCACCCAGTGCAAGTCATTGGATGAACTGCCGGACAACGCGCGCCACTATCTCGAACGCATCTCCCAGCTGACGGACGTCACGATCTCCATGTTCTCCGTCGGTCCGGACCGCACACAGACGAACGTCATCAAAAGCGTCTGGCGTCCGTAAACAAACTTGAACAGCACTTCTCCGACTGCCTGCCGGCGGCTGGAGAAGTGCTTTTTTGAGCGGGAAATTTCGACAGCAATCGGGAAATATTCCCCGGGAAATAACCGGGGCATGTTCGCTGAACCCCTTTCCTGACTGCATTCAGCCCCTTATCATGAAATGATTGGAACGTGCGAAAACACCCGAAGAATGGTAGAGTAAAAGGATACCAAGTAAATGTGCCGACTCGGCCGGAAAGGGTAGGACAGATGCAAAACAAAACGATCCTCGTCGTCGATGACGAGAAGCCGATTGCGGATATATTGGAATTCAACCTGAAGAAAGAAGGGTTCACCGTCTATACAGCATACGACGGAGACGAAGCGCTGGAGAAGGTGGAAGAGGTGCAGCCGGACATCATGCTGCTTGATATCATGCTGCCGAAACAGGACGGCATGGAAGTCTGCCGGGAAGTCCGGAAGAAGTACGACTTCCCGATCATCATGCTGACAGCGAAAGATTCCGAGATCGACAAAGTGCTCGGCCTTGAGCTCGGGGCCGATGATTACGTGACCAAGCCGTTCGGGACACGGGAACTGATTGCCCGGGTCAAAGCGAACTTGCGGCGCCATCAGAAGACCGCAGCCGATGAAGCGGAAGAGGAAACGAACGATATCACCGTCGGCAGCCTTGTCATCCAGCCGGATGCCTACCTCGCACAAAAACGCGGGGAGACGATCGAACTGACCCACCGGGAGTTCGAACTGCTGCATTACCTGGCAAACCACATCGGCCAGGTGATGACACGGGAGCACTTGCTGCAGACCGTCTGGGGCTACGACTATTTCGGCGATGTCCGGACAGTCGACGTGACCATCCGCAGACTTCGCGAGAAGATCGAAGACACACCGAGCCATCCGACCTGGATCGTGACGCGCCGGGGTGTCGGGTATTATCTGCGCGATCCGGAACAGGACTGATCCATGCGGAAAACAGGATTCTTCAACTCCATCCATGTGAAGTTCATCCTGATCTACGTCATGCTCATCCTGCTGGCGCTGCAGATCATCGGCCTGTACTTCTCAAGCGGTCTGGAGTCAACATTAAAGGAGAATTTCACAAACTCCATTCAGGACCGCATCAACCTGGTGGAGTTCAGCGTGAGGGAAGAGATGCTGAAGGAACGGACAGCAGATGATCCATCCCAGGAGTCAAGCCTGCGGACCGTCCTGACAGGCTTCAGTTCGAATGATATCAACGAAGTCCTTGTCGTCGATTCGAAGTACAGGATACTGGCTTCTTCCGTATACGACCATCAAAAATCGCTCGTCGGGCGTAAGTCGACCGATGATACTGTCAAACGGACGATCATCTCGGAAACTCCATCCCAGCCGGTCACGCGATTTGATAAGAGTACGGAGAAACGGGTCATGATCCAGGCATTCCCGATCATGGACGGCATGGAAGTGATCGGCGCCCTCTATGTCGAGTCAAATATCGAGAACGTGTTCACCCAGATCGATCAAATCAACCGGATCCTTGCGGGCGGCGCCGCCGTCTCCCTCACCATCACGATTATCATCGGCATCTTCATCGCCCAGACGTTCACACGGCCGATCTCCGATATGAGACGTCAGGCGCAGGCGATGGCGAAAGGGAACTTCTCCCGTAAAGTAAAGGTATACGGGAACGATGAGATGGGGCAGCTCGCCATTGCGTTCAACCATCTGACGAACCAGCTGCTCGAGTCACAGTCGACGACAGAAGCCGAGCGGCGGAAGCTCGCCTCGGTCCTTGAAAACATGACGGACGGCGTCATCTCGACGGACCGCAAAGGACGTGTCAGCCTCATCAACGATTCGGCACTCGGCATGCTCGGGATGACGAGTGATCTCGTCTTGAACCGGCCGATCACGAACCTGCTCGGCATCGAGAAGGAGTACTCCTTCGAAGATCTGATCGAAATGCGGGAGTCCATACCGCTCGATTTCAGCACGGAGACGGAACCTTCCATCCTGCGTGCTACGTTCTCTGTCACCCAGCGCGAAACGGGGTTCGTTAACGGACTGATCATCGTGCTGCACGACAATACGGAACAGGAGAAGATCGACATGGAGCGCCGCGAGTTCGTCTCGAACGTCTCGCATGAGTTGCGGACACCATTGACGACGATGCGGAGTTATCTGGAAGCATTGGCGGACGGTGCCTGGAAAAATGAAGATATCGCGCCGGCTTTCCTGAATGTCACTCAGACGGAAACGGAGCGGATGATCCGCCTCGTCAACGATCTGCTCAAGCTCTCCCGGATGGACAGCAACGAATACGAGCTGAATACCGAATGGGTCGACTTCAATACGTTCTTCACCTCGATCATCGATCGATTTGAATTCTCGAAGTCCGAGAATGTCAGCTTCCGGCGCATCATTCCGCCGGACGACCTGTTCGTCGAGATCGATACGGACAAACTGACGCAGGTCATCGACAATATCATCTCGAACGCCTTGAAGTATTCGCCGGACGGCGGCATCGTCCGCTTCCATGTGGCGGTTCTCGAAGGCGAGATCCGGATCAGCATCTCGGACGAAGGGATGGGCATTCCGCCATCGAACGTCAACCGCATCTTCGACCGGTTCTACCGTGCAGACAAAGCGCGCTCCCGGGCGATGGGCGGTACCGGCCTCGGCCTTGCCATCGCAAAAGAGATGATCAATGCCCACGGCGGCAAGATCTGGGCGCACAGTGTGGAAGGGGAAGGCACGACAATTTTCTTCACCCTGCCATACGAACAGCATGATGATGGGGAGTGGGATGTATGAGACATATCGAAGCGATCAAGTCCGTAGTGCTGCTGCTGCTCGTCATACTCAGCATCACCTTCACATTCTCGATCTGGTCGTATGCGCCGAAATTCAAAACAATCGATTCGAACCAGGCGGTCGAGGGGTCCGTTACAAATGTAACGGATAAACGGCCGGTGTCAGATATCGTGCTTCCGTACAAATGGGTGTTCAAGCTAGGGGAAGACGACCTGCTCGGTACGACGGATCCTCAGGATATCGAGCCGGTCCTGTCTGAAATGATGAGGTGGAAGATGTTCGGGATGACCGCTGTCGACCAGCAGATGACGCCAGCTGAACTGGATGCCCTTCTGAAACGCAGCAACCAGTACGTACTCTATTATCCGGGGGAAGTGCCGATCGGCGTCTATAAGGACGTCCTGGAAATCGAGGACAAGAACGTACCGGAAGTACTGTTCAACCGGCTTATCGTCAATTGGAACCCTGAAGACAGCCTCCCGGAAATCCACTTTGTCAGTACGGTGAGCAAAACTCACTACAAGGCGAAAGTGAAGATGGAGGATACCCAGCAATTCCAGAAGTCCATCATCAAAAAAGGAAAACAGCTCGGCCGCTACAAGGAAGTGCCGGTGGATGAGACGAGAACCCTGACGGTGGCGGACGAACCGCTGGAACTGGACCACGCGACCTACATTGTGGAGGAGATAAACCCGTCCCTGTTCAAGGACGCACTCTTCAACGACCCGAATGCAGTTAGGCGTAATCTCATCGATACGAATACCGAGGAATATGGGGATGACCATGCGTTCATGAACGTCAATACGAAGACCAAAGTGCTGCGGTTCGTCTACCCGCCGGACAGTCAGGAGCTGGCCATCCCGTCGGAACTGATGAGTACATCCATCGAATTTGTCAATGACCACAATGGCTGGACCGACGACTACCGCTATTCCTATATGAACCCGGTATCCCGCTATATCCAGTTCCAGCTGTATGACGGCGGCCTGCCGGTGTTCAGCGATATCCCGAATGAAACGGAGATCACAGAAATCCTCGGGGATAACCGGATCCATCAATATATCCGGCCGTACTACACATTGAATTCGCCTATTAAGACTTATAAGAAGACACTGCCCGCTGCTACAGAAGTGGCGAAGGTTCTGCAGGAATCCGATGAACTTGATGCCACCGGCCTTGAAGAAATCAAACCGGGTTATCTCATGTTCCATGATACGGAAACAGGCGTCATGAGGCTTGAGCCATACTGGTTCTACTACATCAAAGGGAATTGGGAAGTCTTCAAGGACGAGCAGGCGCGGAAGGGAGGCGGCCTTCTTGGACTGGAGTAAAACCAAAACCATCTTCATCATTGTCTTTTCAATCCTTAACGTCTTCCTCTATTCTCTTTATCTGAACCGCAATGCGGACATTCAGAACGTGGAAGTGATGGGGAAGACGTCGATGGAGGAAATTCTGAAACAGGAAAAGATCAAGTACAAGCTGCCGCCGTTCATCGATAAGGAAGCCTCCTTCGTTTCAGCAGATATCGTGGATTTCAAGAAGGAGTCGCTGAAAGATCTGAAGGGCCAGAAGACATCCATTTCCGGAGATAACGTCCTGACATCCAGCCTGACGGACAAGCTGCCGCTGGAAGACGCGAAAAAGGATGACTTCAAAGCCTTCCTTTCGCAATATATCCTGAACGGCAGTGAATACGTCCTGTGGTCAATGGATGAAGACGAACAGCAAGCGGTCTTCTTCCAGCAATTCGACGGCCGGCCGATCTACTACAGCCCGAGTGCCATGCTGACGGTCTCCTGGGATGACAAAGAGGAACTGAAGTCGTATGACCAGCGGATGCTGAAGAACTTTGCGAACTTCAATAAAAAAGACCTCCTGTCGCCTCTGGAGATCATCGGTTCGCTTGCATCACGAGGACTTTTGAAACAGGAATCCGAAGTGACCGATGTCAAGATGGGCTATTCCACGCTCGTGCGTCTGACGGAAACCCAAGTATTTGCACCGACCTGGGATGTTCAAGTAAAATTGAAGGATGGGGAAATCGAACATCACTTCCTCAACGCAAACGAAGGAAAAGTCATCGAGTTTCAACTCGACAAGGAGCCCCTTGATAACGAAGAGGAGCTCGGGTAAGGAGATAAAGAGCTATGCGATTCAGCGTTCTTGCCAGTGGCAGCACTGGGAATTCCATCTATATCGAAAATGACACGGGCGCTTACTTGGTCGACGCCGGATTCACCGCCAAGCGGATCGAAGCACAGCTTGCGAAAATCGGCCGTTCGATGAAACATATAAATGCAATTTTTGTCACACACGAGCACAGCGATCACATCAAAGGTATCGGCGTACTCGCTCGGAAGCACGGTGTTCCGATCTACGCCAACCAGAAAACATGGCAGGCGATGGACGGCCTGGTCGGGGAGATTCCGCTCGATCAGCGGTTCCAGTTCGACATGGAAACCGTCCAGTCGTTCGGCTCCCTGTCAGTCGAGTCGTTCGCCGTCTCTCATGATGCTGCCGATCCGATGTTCTACGTCTTCCATGAAGCGGACCGGAAACTCGCGATCATCACGGACACCGGCTATGTCAGCGACCGGATGAAAGGCATCATCAAAAGCGCCGACTCGTTCGTCTTCGAATCGAACCACGACGTCGGCATGCTGCAGATGGGCCGCTACCCATGGAGCGTCAAACGCCGGATCCTGAGTGACGTCGGCCACGTCTCGAACGAGGACGCCGCCATCGCGATGAACGACGTCATCAGCCAGAAAGAGACCCAGATCTACCTGTCTCACCTGAGCCGCGACAACAACATGAAGGACCTCGCCCGCATGAGCGTCGAACAGACACTGCAGACATGCGGCATCATAACCGGCGAATATGTCCATCTGCACGATACCGATGCAGAAAATCCGACCGATCTCGTCCTCGTGTGATTAGGAACCCCCGCAGCTGCGGGGGTTTTTGTTTTGACGGCGATGCGGCGATGCGCTCAAGCAGGCGGCGGAACGCTCAAGCAGGCGGCGATGCGCTCAAGCGGGCGGCGAAACGCTCAAGCGAGCGGCGGAACGCTCAAGCGGGCGACAGAACGCTCAAGCTATCCCGGCATCCGAGCAAGCCTGCTCACCTACTTCCTCTCCCTAATGGAACGATTCCTCCTCCCCTGACGTCTAAATTACCGAGACCCCCTCTAATTCCATTTTAAAATCAGCAAATTGGGGTACAGTGGTAAGAGACAATTGAATCGAAAGGACGAGTGCCATGGATGACTACAATCGAGAACGAGAAGAGGATCGGCTGCATCGGCCGACGGAACCGGACGCTGAACGGATGGCGGACACCCCCGAGCCGCTGACATCGCCGGAGGAGCCGGTGTACAGACGGCAGACCCCGCCGCCGCCCCCTGAACCGCCCAAGAAGAGAGGCGGCTTTTTGCCTGCCTTATTTGGTGCCATACTTGGCGGCCTGCTCGTGTGGCTGCTCATGTTTGCGACAGGCGGAACGAAAGACGGAACGGTCGAGAAGACGGCAGGAACCGTCAAGGATACTCCGGGCAGCAGCCAGCAGGTGAGCGTCGACATCAGCAGTGACATCACGGACGTTGTCGGCAAATCACTCGACACAGTCGTCGGTATCACCAACCTGCAGAGCGGCCAGGATTTCTGGTCGCAGTCCTCTGCCCCGCAGGCGATCGGTACGGGGTCAGGCGTCCTGTACAAAAAAGAGAACGGCAAAGCATACATCGTCACGAACCACCACGTGGTCGAGGATGCGTATGCACTGGAAGTTTCTCTGGAAGACGGCACCAAGTTGAAAGGAGAACTGGTCGGCAGTGATATCTGGACGGACCTCGCTGTCGTGACTGTTGACGCGAAAGATATCGGCGCGACGATTGAGTTCGGAGATTCGGATGCACTGAAGCGAGGAGAATCGGTCATCGCGATCGGGAACCCGCTCGGCGAAGGTTTCGCAGGATCCGTCACAGTCGGCGTCATCTCCGGCAAGGACCGCTCCATTCCGGTGGACCTGAACAATGACGGCAACATCGACTGGCAGGCGGATGTCCTCCAGACGGATGCAGCCATCAACCCCGGCAACTCCGGCGGTGCGCTTATCAACATGGCGGGCCAGCTGATCGGCATCAACTCCATGAAGATTTCTGAAGAAACGGTCGAAGGGATCGGCCTCGCCATCCCGATCAATCTGGCGCTGCCAATTATCGAGCAGCTGGAAGAGACCGGCGAAGTGAACCGGCCGACGATGGGCGTCTCCCTGCTCGACCTGCGCACGATACCGGCCCAGCAGCAGGATGTTCTCAAGCTGCCGAAAGATGTGAAAGACGGCGTCGTTGTCACAGAAGTGTTCCGGAATACTCCGGCTCAGACAGCAGGCGTTGAAAAGTATGATACAATAGTGGAAATGGATGGGGAGAAGATCACCAATATGGTCGAACTCCGGAAACACCTGTACAACGAGAAGCGGGTCGGCGACAAGATGACCATGAAAGTGTACCGGGACGGCAAGCCTGTTACAATTGACATGGTGCTGAAAGACGGCAACTCGTTCTGATGCACATGTGCATAACCAAAACCGTTTAGTTATCCACAGCAGGCACGATAGCAGAGAAAGCGCTATTGTGCCTGCTTTTTTTATCAACAAAACCGGGTTTGTGGATAAAACAGAAAATTTGTGCATAAGTGTGTGGGGAAAATAAAATACGGAAGAGGCGGTAGAATTGAAGATTTATAGCTGTGAAAGCCATATAAACCGGGCACTTGACGAGTACGTTGCAAACGAGGGAACATTTCCTGCCATGGAACCTGTCAAAAAAGATGTCAAGTTATCCACAACATGCAGTTACTGTGACCAGGTCCCAATATATATTGTGACGAACGTACAATCGGACACAACATCTAGCTGACTGTGTGGATATGTGCATAACTATTGTGAATAACTTTTCAAAAAAGGTGGACAACGCTGTGAATATTACAATCATAACAGTCGGAAAACTGAAAGAGAAATACTTGAAGATGGGCATCGAGGAATATACGAAGCGGCTTGGCGCATATGCGAAAATCGATCTGATCGAAGTCGCTGACGAAAAAGCCCCCGAACAGCTGAGTGAGGCAGACATGGACATCGTCAAAAAGAAGGAGGGAGACCGCATCCTCGCGAAAATCTCCCCGGACGCGCATGTCATCGCCCTCGCCATCGAAGGCAAACAAAAAACATCCGAACAGCTCGCCGACACCCTGCAGTCGCTCATGACGTACGGCAAAAGCAAAATCACCTTCGTCATCGGCGGCTCACTCGGCCTGCATGCAGATGTGTACAAGCGTGCGGATGAGCTGCTGTCGTTCTCGAAGATGACGTTTCCGCACCAGCTGATGAAACTGATCTTACTGGAGCAGGTGTATCGGGGGTTCCGGATTATGCGAGGGGAACCGTATCATAAGTAAATACGGTTTCTAATTGAGGGAAGAAGCAATACAGACAGGTTTAACTATAGAAAATGCATGCAAGTGATATACTAACTAGAGTGAGGTATGCATTTAGATAGAAAAGACGCGGATGTGGTGACCGATTTATTAGGTATTCCACAAAGGAACTGACATTCAGAATTAGCCCAAGATCCAGCTGGAACTCAAAAGGCAGACTCCGCATCGTATCTGGAGCCTGCCTTTTTTAATCCTTTTTGCAGAGAATATGACAGCGTATTCATAGTACGCTATACTCATAAAGGCTGCAGTCGCCTTTTTCGAATAGAGAGGGGAAATACTTTGATTTCTTTACATAATGTCAGTAAAACGTTTAACGGGGTTCCCGTCATTCATTCCATTACTCTCTCCATTGCACAAGGCGACATACATGGCATCATAGGTGCTAGTGGTTCAGGGAAATCGACATTGTTACGAATGATGAACTTATTGGAAGCACCAGACTCAGGCGAAGTTGAAGTGAATAAACAAAAGCTGACCGTATTTAACTCCAAACAACTTCGGCAAGTACGTAAATCCATCGGCATGATTTTTCAACACTTTAACTTAGTGGCCAATAAAACCGTTTATCAAAATGTCGTGGTAGCGCTTGAACTTGCAAACTATCCGAAAACAGACCGTCAGAACCGTGCAATAGAATGTCTTCGGTTTGTTGGACTGGAACGTTTCATGACAAACTATCCAGCACAACTAAGCGGTGGGCAGAAACAACGCGTAGCTATTGCGAGAGCGCTCGCGAACCATCCTGACGTGTTGTTGTGTGATGAACCCACGTCTTCACTCGACCCTCACACGACTGCTGAGATTCTCGCAGTGCTGTCCGATATCAACAAGAGATTGGGCGTTACCATTGTTCTCGTGACACATGAGATGGACGTCATCAAAAGCCTGTGTAACCGCGTTACCGTTCTATCAGATGGATCCGTCCACGATACGGTAACGATTACACCGAAGGGGATTGAAGCAACGGAAAATACAGCAGCACACCTTCTGCAGCAGCTTATGAAAAATGGTGATCCACATGCCTGAAGTACTCGTTCAATATCAAGCCGAAATAGGGCAGGCAATTGCAGAAACGTTCATCATGGTGGGAATTTCTATCATTGCAGCTGTCTTAGTAGGACTGCCCGTCGGAACTCTGCTGTTTCTGTGTCGTAAAGGACAAGTGTTTGAAAACCTACTTGTTTTTGGCACAGTCAATTTCCTCGTGAATGTCATCCGTTCCTTTCCGTTTTTACTGCTCGTGGTCTTTTTGATTCCTTTTACTAGACTAGTGATTGGAACGGCAATCGGTACTGCTGCTGCAACCGTGCCACTCTCGATTATTGCGATTGCCCACTATTCACGACTAGTGGAACAAGCTTTATTGGATGTACCTAAAGGAGTGATGGAAGCAGCAATTTCAATGGGGGCTTCATTGAAAGAAGTCATTTTTAAGTTTTTATACGTGGAAGCCCGTTCAGGACTTGTCCTTGGACTTACGACTTCCATCATCAGTTTCATTTCGTATTCAACAATTATGGGAGTCGTAGGTGGCGGGGGAATCGGTGATTTTGCAATTCGGTATGGCTATCAGCAGTTTAAGACAGATTTAATGATTTATATGATTGGGATTATGATCATACTTGTTCAGCTAATTCAATTTGCAGGAACCACTATATCCAGATGGATTGACAAAAGATAGAGAATGGGAGAAAACAATGAAAAAATTTATTTTATTTTTAGTGATGAGCAGCATTCTAGCAGCAGCAGGCTGCAGTAAATCAGATTCTTCTAGTGAACCTGAAAAAACGCCGCCTAAAGAAGAAGAGAACGTCACATTGAAAGTAGCATCCCTCATCCCGCCAATGACAGAAATTCTAGAATTGGTGAAACCAACATTAGCAGAAGAAGGCGTTGACCTTGAAATCGTTGTATTGGGCGATAACGTCCAACCGAACAGCGCGCTGGCAGCAGAAGAGGTGGACGCTAACTTTTTCCAACACGTACCGTACATGGAAGAATTCAATCGGAATAACAATGCGGACTTAGTTCCGATTACACCGATCTATTTTGCCAACTACGGAGTCTATTCAAAAGACTATGACTCGATGGAACAATTACCAAAAGGGGCCAGCATTGCAATTGCGAATGATATTTCAAATATTGACCGCTCGTTGGCATTGTTAGCTCAGCAAGACTTGATCAAGCTTAAAGACAAAGAAGGGCCTTATTATACGAAGGCGGATATTATTGAAAATCCGAATGACTATCAGTTTAAAGAAGTGGATTTACTTATGCTTGCAAGAATGTACGATGATGCAGATGCAGTCGTTATGACACCGGCATACGCTGCGCCATTGAACTTAACACCAAAAAGTGATGCACTTCTAACAGAAGGTGTTGAAAACGACTTTGCCATCACGTTGATTGCCCGGGAGGACAATAAAGAGTGGGAGCCGATTCAAAAGTTATCAAAAGCGATGACATCAGACGTAGTTCGAAAATTCTTAGAAGAAAACTATGATGAAACCGCGATTCCAGCTTTTTAATGAATAGGATTCAACTCAAAAGAAGAAGAGGACGGAGTACTGAATATACCGTCCTCTTCTTCTTTATGTCGGGAATCGCAGCCCATTATTTTAAATTAGAGATATATTGTTTCAAAACAAGGTGAATATATTCCTGATTGGCAGCTGCCGTATCTGGGTTATATTGACCGTCATTTGTTTTGTTATTGGAAAGGATCCGAATACCTAGGAAAGGGACACCGTAGCTATCCGAAATTTGTGCCGCCGCAGCACCTTCCATTTCTTCAACGGAAGTACCGTACTTTTCGTGGAACCACTTGATGCGATCAACTTCATTGTTCCAGAGATCCGCAGATCCGATAGTGCCTTCGACAACCTGGCCTTGGTCATATTGGTCTTTAACCGCATTCGCTGCTGCCAATAACCCCTTGTCGCCTTCAAAGTAGCGAATCTTCTCTGCATCAGGATCTTCTCCGGCACTTCCTTCAGAAGCCATTAAGTCCATAGGCTTCCAAAGCGAAGGATCCATTCCTTCATTCTCCTCAGCAGACTCGGTCTTTAACGAACCGATATTAACCGTTCTTTTACCTAATACAATATCGAATACATGTAAGTCGGGATCATGTCCGCCTGAAGTTCCCTGATTTATAATCGCAATGGGGTTGTACTTTTCAATTGCCAATGCGGTCGCAGCCGCCGTGTTTTCCATCCCTTTACTAGTCTTTGTAACAATTACAGGGTAGCCATCGATGGTTCCTTTATAAAAGACAAAGTTCCCGGACTTTTCAACTTCCGCATCGTCTAATTTGTCAGCGAACTTTTCAGCTTCGATGGGCATAGGCCCTTGGACAATAATTGGACGTTGTTCAGCTTCTGCCCCGCTTTTAGCTGATGAGTTGCAGCCTGATACCATTGCTGCTAAAAAAATCGAACATGCCATGAATCCAGCCAGTTTTATTTTCTTCAAAGTAATCTCCTCGTCCCTGAAATTATTTTCAATGAATAGTATTTCTACCCAGTACCCCCCTCAGTGCAATTTATAAATCATACCAGCTAAGCATTTAATGGATAGGTGTTGTTAATATATTATTAGTTAGTTTGATTGTTAGAAGCTAGTGTGATCTGCATGTGGAGAGTAGGTGAGAATACTATTCAAAGTGAATTAATTGTGAGTATAACAGAGGGTTTTTATAATTACAACACTAAATACGTACGTTAAAGTTAAATTTAAAATAATAGTACGTGTTTAGTTGGTAATATCCTTGGTTTGATTGAGTGAAACCATGTTTTTTATTTAATTTACGAACTTTATTTAAATTCTGCTGTTGAACATAGCACCATTGTGGTGGTTTCACCCATGAATGATGAGTAGTATCTATTAGAATATGGAAATAATTCTCAATTGGATTCAGTACGGATAGCCATATCATAAATAATAAATCGTTTTGCTAAATGACCTGCTTACTCGACATCACAGTAAGTCAGGTTATTGGTCTTTCCTACATAACTCATTCCGACTTGGCAATCAAATATATTAATAAGCAGACGGGGAAAGGAAAAATTTCCTCACCACCCAAACTATCACTCACCGACACTCGTCTAATGTATTGAAAGGGGACAAGCCGATGGATAGTTATTCACTCGACCAGTCACCGGCGCATACGGATGACATGATCATCGATCAGCTGATGACGGACTATGGTCAGGAGATTCTGCAGCTGGTGATGCAGTATGTACATAACTTGGCGCTGGCTGAAGATCTGACGCAGGAGATCTTCTTGAAGTGCTATAAGGCACTGCCTGCTTTTCAGCATGACGCGTCTATGAAAACGTGGCTGTGGCGCATTGCCATCAACCACTCGAAAGATTATCTGAAGAGCTGGTATGCCCGGCATGTGGAGGTTTCCGGGGAAGATGGCCTGGACTGCGGGAAGGGTCCGGACGGGGTGGAACAGGAGATTCTGCAGCAGGAACAGGGCGAGGAACTGATCCGCGCGGTCTCCGCTTTGCCGGTAATGTATCGGGAAGTCATCTATTTCTGTTATTACGAGGACCGGACGATGAAAGATATCGCGGAAATCCTTCAAGTGAAGGAAGGCACGGTCAAGACGAGGCTGCGCCGGGCGAAACAGCTATTACAAAATCGATTGGAGCGTGGATAGGATGGAAGATCGTTTGCGTGATTTGAAAAAAACCATGGATCGGACCTTGTTCCGACGTACCGAATTTACGGACACACATCAGGAACAGATCCGCAGCCAGCTGAACGCGGAGCGATTGACAGAAACGATTCTTCCGCTGCTGACGAAGCCGAAGACCGGCATGGAGCTGACGCAGCTGCTGCATGCGCGCGGCGTCCGTCTGATTGCAGGTCATGAAGGACTGGTGTACTCGATTCTGCATGATGCTGAACAGAACGGCTGGCTCGCTGCCAGCTGGGCAGACGGACAAAAATACTATCAAGTCACGAAGCTCGGAACAAAGGCATTCTTCCGCGAGCGGCCACGGGAGAAACAGGCGGATGGAAGCTTACTGAGGGAGGCGAGAGCCGATGTCCAGTGAGGCTTTTGTACAAGCTGTCACCCGCTTCATCCGCTCGAAGGAGGCACGCCGCCATGTGGCTGTCGAATTACAGAACCACCTGGAGGAGTCGAAACAGGCCTGGCTGCGCAATGGCTATCCGGAGGAAGAAGCGGAACAGAAAACGGTGGCGGCGATGGGTTCCGCGTCCCAGCTTGGAAAGTCCATGAATAAAATTCATCGGCCGGCATGGGATTTCTGGCTGATTGGCATCATTTCTTTGTTGCTGGCTGCTGGCTTCTTACCGCTTTTCTCCGCCGATTTCCAGCAGCAATTCGACTCTGATCTGACAGGTTACTTTGTCCAGCATAGGCTCTTGCATGTCGGTATTGGAGTAGGGATCATTGCAGCTTTGATCTATATCGATTACAGGAAACTGCAGCGTTTCAGTCTGCCGTTCTATGCGGGTGCCATAGTACTGTTAGTGTGTCTGTGGCTTCTGCCGGCCACTTACGTGAATGGGCAGGCGATGCTGCAGATTGGTCCGCTTCGTCTGCAGACGTGGATGGCACTTCCCTTTTTGGTCACCTCGATGGCCGGTTTTTTCACAGCACCCAAGTGGAAGGGGTGGCAGCTTGCCGGCTTCACCCTAGTACCGATCCTGCTATTCACGTTGCTGTCCAACTTGACCGTCCTGATGCTCTATATGGCGGTCTCTGCTGTTCTTTTCGGGTACAGTTATTTTTCACGAAGAGTCAAAATCGGTGTATTTTCTGCCGCAGGGGGAATTGGACTCTGTATAGCCGCTTTCGGTGTATACGCTTATCACCGCTTGCTTGCGCCTTATCAGACAGAGCGTATTACGGCATTTCTGAACCCTGAAAGCTATAGTGATTCGGCAGGTTATATGATACTTCTATTGAAGGAGGCGCTCGCTGAGGCAGGACTTTTCGGAGCGGAGATGAATACCTATATACCTGAAGCACATACAGACTACGCATTAGTGCAGCTCATCCATTCCTATGGATATGTTGCTGGAGTCCTGGTCATTATGCTTCTGCTCGCTGTCACGATCCGGGTTGCCTGGATGGCCCGCACCTTGCCGCGGTCTTTCGGAAAGTTACTCATCCTGGCTTCCGTGACTGTTTACAGCATGCAGAGCCTATACTCCATTCTTATGATATTTGGATTTCTTCCACTTACCGGCATGTCGCTGCCGTTCATCAGTTATGGACTGCTGCCTCTGCTGATTCATGCCTTCTTGCTTGGCATGGTCCTGAGTGTATATCGGAGGAAGCTGTATGTGACAAATTCGTTGTCCTCTATTTGATGAGATACAGATGTTTTTAGAAAACAACCAGATGTAGAGAAAGGCAGTGATCCCATGACCCAATCCATCTGCATCCTCGGCGGCGGCATCAGCGGGCTGACGGCGGGGGCGTTTCTGGCGCAGGCGGGGTGCCGGGTGACGGTGCTGGAGAAGGCGAAGACGGTGGGCGGTTCGGCGGGGGCATATGTGCGGCAGGACCGGCGGTTTCCGGCGGGGGCGACGGTGGCGTTCGGGCTGGAGGACGGCGGGCTCCTGACGGGACTGTTCGGCGGTCTCGGAATCGAGGTGCCCGCGGTGCGGCTTGCGCACCCGATGGATGTGGTGCTGCCGGATCGGACGGTGTCGGTGTACCAGGACCGGCTGCGGTGGAAGGCGGAGCTGGCCCGGGTGTTTCCGGAAAGGGCGGCGGAGGTGCTGGCGTTCTGGAAGGAGCTGTCACAGATCGGCGGGACGGTGTTCGGTGTGACGGCGACGGGCGTGTCGCTGCCGGTGCGCCGGCTGTATGATCTCGGCCACTTGCCGGGGTACGCGCTGCGTCACCCGGCGCGGCTGCTGCCGGTCGCCCGCCGTGCGCTCTGGACGGTCGGGGATCTGCTGAACGCCCACGGACTCGGGTCGTATGCGCCGTTCCGGCAATTCCTGGATGCGCAGCTGATGGATGCGGCGCAGACGGATTGCGGTCACGCGGCACTGCTGCCGGCGAGTCTTGCACTCGACATTTACCGGCGGGGCAGCTACTTCGTCGAGGGCGGTCTCGGGCAGCTGAGTGAGCTGCTGGCAGACCGGATCCGCGGGCTTGGCGGGGAAGTCGTGATGAGTTCCCCAGTGACGTCTCTCATCCGGGAGGATTCGAGCTGGCGGGTTGTGACCCGGAAACGCAGCGACCTATATGACGTGGTCCTTAACAGCACGGGTGTGTCGTTCGGCATCGGAACGAGCCATGCGGAGGACGATGCGTTCTCGTGGGGGGCGTTCCGGATCGACGCGGTGCTGGATGAGCGATTTGCTGAGGAGCACCTGGCCGGCCGGACGCTGCCGTTCGCGCTGCAGATCCAACCGGCAGCTGGACACCCGGTCTACGAGGCAGGCGGCCACGGACCAGTGTACGTTACGTTCCTGCCGTCTGCGGACGGGCATGGTGAACCGATCAATGGCGAAATCATGATGACCTGTTCCATCCATACGGAGCCCGGCGGTTGGGAACGGCGGCCGAAGGAGATATATGCCGAGAGAAAACGGGCATTGGCGGATGCGATGCTTGCCGCAATCGAAGACGTGATGCCGATCGAGCGCTATGTGCATCGCTCGGACGCGGGAACACCGGCGACCTATGACCGCTATATCGGCAAGACGGCGGTCGGCGGGTTCCCCCTGACCGTGCGGAATGCCATTCTCCAGCCGAACAGCGTACGCTCGCCGCTGCCGGATTTCTACCTGGCCGGCGAGCAGTCGTTTCCCGGCCCGGGAACGCTGTCGTCTGCGCTGAGCGGTTACCACGCGGCGCGCGCTATCCTCGGCGGCCGGATACACCCCTCCTTTTCAGGGTATAGATGAAACCAGAGCGCTGTCCGCGGTATGCAGGCAGCGGAACGGATTCATTCATCCTATAAAGGAGGGTTTTTTCATGTCTTCTTCACGAGAACATACGTATATCGACGTGAACGGTGTCCGCCTCCATGTCGTCCAGCAGGGATCCGTGGAGGGAGAGCTGGTTGTGCTGCTGCATGGGTTCCCGGAATTCTGGTACGGCTGGCATCAGCAGATGGACTATTTGGCAGAACAGGGGTACCGAGTGTGGGCGCCCGACCAGCGGGGCTATAACCGGAGCGATAAACCGGAGCCGGTGTCCGCCTACCGGGTGGAGGAGCTTGCAGCGGACGTTGCAGGACTGATCGAGGCATCCGGACGCGGTAAAGCAATAGTCGTCGGGCATGACTGGGGCGGTATCGTCGCGTGGAACGTCGCCCGGCGGTATCCGGACCTCGTTGACCGGCTCGTTATCCTCAATGCGCCGCACGAGGCGGCGATGGCGGGCTATACGGCGACGCATCCGCTGCAGCTGCTGCGCAGTTCATACGCAGGGTTCTTCCAGCTGCGCGGCGTGCCGGAGAAGATGCTAAGCGCAGATGGATTCAAGCCGATGGCGGCCATGCTGGAGGCGAGCAGCCGTCCGGGCGCCTTCACGGAGGAGGATCTGGCCGCCTACAAGCAGGCATGGGCACAGCCCGGGGCACTCCGGTCGATGATCAACTGGTACCGCGCGAACGCGAAGACGCTGTTCTCCCCGCAGCCGCCGCTCCGGGTGCCGGTGCCTGTCCTCGTCATCTGGGGAGCGGGGGACCAGTTCCTCGGCCGGGGACTCGCACTCCGGAGTCTCGATTTCTGTGACGACGGCCGGGTCGTCTATTTCGAGAACGCGACCCACTGGGTGCATCTGGAGGAAGCGGAGCGGGTCAATGGGCTGCTGGGTGAATTTTTTGGGAATGCACGATATCTTGAGAATCGGATGGTGAGCTTGGAATGACGAAGGAACCGGTGATCGACGCACACATCCATCTGGATCAGTACGAAGAGGCGGACCGCAGAAAGCTGCTGGATGGCCTGCAAGAGGCGGACATCCGGGCGCTCGTCGCCGTCTCCACCGATCTTGCATCGGCCCACCGCACACTCGAGCTGGCCCGGCAGGACAGCCGCATTCGTCCGGCAATCGGGTTTCATCCCGAACAGCCGCTGCCTTCAGAAGAGGAGCTCGGCGCCCTGCTGCAGCTGATCGACGAAGAGCAGCACAGAATCGCAGCGGTCGGGGAAGTCGGCCTGCCGTGGTACATGCGGCTGGGGGATCCGACAATCGACCGTACGCCCTACGAAGAAGTGCTGTCGCAGTTCATCCGGAAAGCGGTGGATTGCGGACTGCCGATTGCCCTCCATGCCGTCTATAAGGATGCCGAGACTGTCTGCGAACTGCTCGAGCTGCACAGCGCAGAACAGGCGCATTTCCACTGGTACAAAGGCAGCGACCGTACGCTCGATCGGATCATCACGAACGGCTGGCTCGTATCAGTCACACCGGAAGTCGTCTACCGGCCGAAGATCCAGCACATCGCCCGCCGCGTCCCGCTCGCGCAACTCATGGTCGAAACCGACGGACCGTGGCCGTTCGAAGGCCCGTTCACCGGGCAGCGGACCGACCCGCGCATGCTGCATGCAAGTGTCATGGCGATTGCCGGCCTGAAACAACTGCCGGCGGGCACCGTGTACCGGGAGCTGCTCAGAACGACGGAGCGGTTTTATGGGGTAGAAAGGAGCATCTGAGTATCCATAAACCTCAGCATCCGCAGTTCCACGTGAAACATGATGAATTTCTCTCGGGACGATGACTGCTGTTTAATTTATTTGTAATTCCAGGATGGCAAAAGAATTTTTGGGTGAACAGAAAATAGTGCAGGCGGCGTATAGGCAGCAGGCTGGTGAATAAAATGGAAAACCTAAGCGCATGGCAGAGGCAATTCATGCGTTTTTGCAGATGTTTTTTATCAAGTCCTGTATTGTCTTGCCACATTACGATACTCCGGACACAGGGCTCTCTCCGCCCTGTCCATCCATGATACGATAATACATAAAGCACATTTGGGACGGCTCCCTGAGAGGAAAGGCGGAAGACCATGAAGACACTGATCACGAATGCATGGATTCTCACGATGAACGAACAGATGGAGGAGTACCGGCATGGCTATGTGCTGGCGGAGGAACAGATCCTCGCCATCGGGCCGATGGAGGACCTGCCGGCCGATGTGGCGTATGACCGCCATCTCGATGCGCGCGGGGCGATCCTCATGCCCGGGATGGTGAATACGCACACCCACATCGGAATGATCCCGTTCCGGTCGCTCGGGGATGACTGTCCGGACCGGCTGCGGCGGTTTTTGTTCCCGCTGGAGAATGAGTGCATGGACAGTGCGCTTGCAGCGGCGAGCGGCAAGTATGCCATTGCGGAAATGCAGCTCGCCGGGGTGACGGCGTTTTTCGATATGTATTATTTCGAGGAGGCGCTGGCGCAGGCAGCAGAAGAGATGAACGCGCGGGCGTTACTGGCGGAAACGGTGATCGATTCGGTGACGGTGGACGTGCCGGAACCGCTCGGCGGTCTTGCGTATGCGGAACGGTTCATGCCGAAGTGGGATAAGCACGGTCGGATCCGGGCCACGGTCGCGCCGCATGCGCCGTATACGAATACCGTCGAATCGCTGCAGCGGGCGGATCGGCTGTCGGCGGACCATGGTGTGCCGTGGACGATGCATGTCAGCGAAATGGATTTCGAGGTGGAGCAGTTCCGGCAGCAGCATGGCCAGACGCCTGTGGAGTTCCTGGAGGCGATCGGCTCCCTCGAAATCGGCAAGCAGGCGGACCTCGTACTGATCGAGACGGAGTCGGTCAACATGTTCCCGATATTCGATCCGTATTCGGCGCTCGTCTACTCGGCGAACGCCGGCAATGTCCGGGATGTGTTCATCGGCGGCCAGCAGGTCATTGCGGACAAGAAGCCGGTCGGCCGGGACATCCCTGCCCTGCGTGAGGACCTGGCCGCCGCTATGCGGGAGAGCGGGTTTGAACGGAAGGCGATGGCGGCCATGCCGGAAAAATGACCGGTCTTTCCGCCTTCGGCAATCAATGATACGATGAAGGAAACACGGTGCATAGGGGGCAATGGAGATGGATATCGACGGATTGGAGCGGCGGCTGGCCGCAAATGATGCTTTGTTCATCGGCGAGGAAACAGCATTCCGCGCAGCGGTGCTCATACCGCTCGTTGAGCACGAAGGAGAGTGGCACGTCGTCTTCGAAGTCCGCGCGTTTTCAATGCGTAAGCAGCCGGGGGACATCAGCTTTCCGGGCGGACGGATCGACCCGGAGGATGCCTCGCCAATGGCGGCGGCGCTGCGGGAGACCCATGAGGAACTCGGCATTGATCCGGAAACCGTCCGGATCGCCGGCAAGCTGAGTCCGTATATCGCGTCCCCGTCGTTCGTCGTCTACCCGTTCGTCGGCATCTGCGACTACCATGAGATCGCCCATTCCTACAACCGCGCGGAAGTCGAGGAAGTGTTCGCCATCCCGCTCGACTGGCTGCTCGCACACGAACCGGTCCTTCACAAGGTGCCCGTCCAGCCGGCTCCGCTGCCGGATTTCCCGTTCGATAAGATCTATAACGGCAAGAAATACAAACGGGCGAACCGCATGCAGGAGGAATGGTTCTTCGACTATGAGGGCTATACGGTTTGGGGACTGACTGCCCGTATCCTGAAGCATTTCATTGATATTCTGAAAGGTCGGGGGTGACGGAGATGGGTGGAAAGGAGAGGGAGCGGATGTTAGGACCAGACAATATTGAATACGTTGTGGCTCATTTGGAAGAACGAGTGAACCCTGCCTTTGTCATTCTTTTCGGCTCTTACGCAAAAGGAACAGCGCACACAGACAGCGATCTGGATATTGCTTATTACTGTGAAAAGTTGTTATCTGGCTATGATCGTATGATGCTTGCTAATGAGTTGGCGGCCATTGCAGGATGCGATGTAGATCTCGTTAACTTACGAGATGCAAATACAGTTCTCGCCTTCCAAATATTCTCCACGGGCATAAAGATATCTTGTCGTGATACTGATGAATTCATCAAACAGCGTGTGTTGGCCTACAAAATGTATGCAGTCTTAAATGAGCAGAGAGCAGGCATACTCGAGGCGATTAAGCAGAGAGGAAGTGTATACGGTGAATGAAGACATCATTTTAAATAAGGCGGCTATTATCGAATGGTGTACTTCCCGTATTCATGAAGTTTATGAAGGCAATCCTGCAAATTTGGCGGATTACACAAAGCAGGATAGTATCGTCCTGAATATACAGCGAGCTTGTGAAGCTAGTATTGATTTGGCAATGCATATTGTCAGTGAGGACCGGTTAGGAATTCCGAAAGCCAGTCGGGAAGCTTTTGTACTTTTGCAGGATAATGAAATTATATCTAAAGAACTTGCTCAGAATTTGATTCGGATGATCGGTTTTCGCAATAATGCTGTCCATGATTATCAGGTGATCGATAGCAATATCCTTCAATCCATCGTAGAAACCATTTGGAAGACTTCAAAGCGTTCACCAGCCATCTGCTGAAGCGGCTGGATGGGCAGTAAGGAATTCCTCAATATTTCATGTCTTTAGATGAGGAAGTGATTGAATGAAAAAAGCAACAGGGTTCATCATCGGCATTGTGCTGCTGGCAGTCTCACTGCCTTGGGCGGGTCCGATGGCGCTCGAATATATCCATGACCAGCGGATGGACGGGAAGTACCGGTTCACTGACATTTCCGAAGGAGAACCGCCGACCCCTGCCTTGTACAAGTTCAACGGCCAGGAAATCACGATTGACGAAACGCCATTGGAGAAGCCTGAGTACATAGACCCGTGGGAGAATGAAATGTCGTTTTCCGATATAGCAGTCAAGGTGAACGGAAAAGAAATCGATCGGCTGCCGGCGTACCCCGTCCGATCGGAGCAAGAGGGCCTGAACCGCTATTTCGGAGATATTGCGTATTTCCTCGTGGAGGATAAGAAGGCGGGCGAGACTTCGTTTGTCCTGGCGCTGAAACGGACGAAAGAAACAATTTCCGCAAATGCAGAGGGAGACCATATCGGATGGGTGCCTGAAGAGGAACTGCAGTATACCTACTACAGGGTGAGTGATGCCGGGGACGTGACGCGCACCGACTTCGGGTATGCGGATCGGGATGGCTTTGAAACGAAACTGCTGGCGAATGGCCATCTGGCGCCGACGTCAGTCGGATATTACACCGACCTGTGGCATGCCTATCCCTCTTTCTTCTTCCCTCTGTTACATCCGCTGCTGACGATGATTGCAGGCGGTATCCTGATTGTTTTCTGCTGGCCGTTCCGGAAAAAGAGAGCAGTCCAGTAAGGACCGAGCCTATTTGGCACCGGTGGAGGTCCTTGCTGTCATTCTCTGTTTACCGACTCCCTGCAATCTTTTTATTGTTGCAAATACAACAATAAACATGTAGACTATAGTACAGCAGTTCATCTGCTGGCAGAGGAGGTCCGTATGACTGAGATACTTCGTGAAATCGGAATGATCGCAAGAGCGCTGGATTCCATAAGCAATATTGAATTCAAGGAATACGACCTGACCAAAGGGCAGTACTTGTATCTGGTACGCATCTGTGAGAACCCGGGAATCATACAGGAAAAACTGGCTGATATGATAAAAGTGGACCGCACAACAGCAGCCCGGGCCGTAAAAAAACTGGAAATGAACGAATTCATCGAGAAGAAGAATGATCCGCAGAATAAAAAAATCAGAAGACTTGTTCCGACTGAAATAGGGAAGCGTGTATATCCTTTCATCCTGAGAGAAAATGAGCATTCAAATAAGAATGCCTTTGAAGGATTTTCCGAGAGCGAAATGGAACTCACTTTTTCTCTTCTTCAGAGAGTCAGAAAGAATATAGAAAAAGATTGGGAATTCGTCAAAAAGGGAAATAAGCGAAGCTACTAATGAGCGACAGGAGCTGGAAATTGCCTATGGATATCATAATGGAAAGATGCACCCGCGATGATTTACAAATCCTGCAGGAAATCAGTATTGAAACGTTCCAAGACACATTCAAGGAACAAAATACCCCTGAGAACTTGAAAGCATATCTGGAAAAAGCGTTTTCCATCAGGAAATTGGAACGGGAACTCGTCAATACGGCTTCTCAATTCTTTTTCATTCGTGTGGAAGACGAATTGGCTGGATATCTAAAGGTCAATACGGGAAGTGCCCAGACGGAAGAAATGGGTGCGGACTCTCTTGAGATTGAAAGGATCTATGTGAAACATACCTTTCAAAGACAAGGGATTGGCAAACATCTGCTTCTCAAAGCACTGGAAATAGCGGTTTCGCTTCGTAAAGAACAAGCATGGCTCGGTGTTTGGGAAAAGAATGAAAATGCTCTTTCGTTTTACGAGAAGATGGGATTTGTATCTGCAGACTCCCACTCCTTTTTTATGGGAGATGAAGGACAGACGGATATTATTATGATAAAAACACTCAGTCAGTAGATGGGAGGCGGATTGATTTGTATATCCCTAAACAATATAAGGTCGAGGACTTCAGGGAGATTGAAGAATTCATCCAAAACAACTCGTTTGGTACGGTTGTGACGACCGACCAAGGCAGACCGTTGGCAACTCACCTGCCTGTTCAGATGCATAAGCGCGGGGATGACTACTATATAACCGGGCATATGGCTCATACGAATCCTCAATGGAGGACTTTCCCGGATGAACAAGGAAGTGTTCTGGTCATGTTTCAAGGTCCCCATGCTTATATATCATCCTCCTGGTACCAGTCTGAAGAAGTGCCTACTTGGAATTATCAAGCCATCCATGTATATGGCGCAGGCCGCATACTGAGTGAGCAGGAATTGCAGGAAGATCTGATGCTTCTATTGCAAAAATACGAGCAGGGTCGCAAAAATGCTGTTTTGTGGGAGACACTCTCCTCCCAGACAAAGAAGCAGATTGCCGGAATTGTCGGCTTTGAAGTGAAAGTGCAAGATGTCCAGGCTGCTTATAAATTGAGTCAAAATAGAAGTGCAGAAGATTATCATCATATCGTTTCTAAATTACATCAAGAAAAAGACGGAAATTCAAGATTAGTAGCAGAGGCGATGAAAGCTAGGATTTGAATCGTCCAGCTTCCCACCGGCTGATTGTCGGTGGCTCAGGACACTCTTAAATAGCAAGAAGTTTCCATACTAAAAGCACCCAGCCGCTTGCGTCTGGGTGCTTTTGGTATGCAGCTGCTCCTCTTATTGCCGGCACAGCACGACGATCCGGCTTGGGGTCGTCTGCGCCGGAATGCTGCGGGTCGTGCGGCTGTAGGTGACGATGAGGTCCCGGTTCGCGAGGCTGCCGTTGAACGGCTGGCCGTTCGGCAGGAAGACCGGGGTGTCGTCGTCCAGCAGCAGCTGCAGGGAGCCGTCGCTGCTGATGAGCTGCTCGTCGAACTGTGCGACCGTTGTGAACTGACCGGGGACCTCCTTGCTCATGACGAGCGCGCTGTACTGCGGCGGATAGATCAGGATGACCGGCGCATCGGCGTCATAGAAGCCCGTCACCGTGTCCCCCGGCATGACGACGGCCTGGTCGGTGAAATAGGTCGTCGGCGACACGGTGAAGCGGACGATCTGATCCGGCGCCTGTTCGACGGTATAAATTTTATAGCAGTCCGACTCCTGATGCTGCCCGATCGGCACGTCCTCGATATCCATGACAGTACCGGTGAACGATCCGAAATTCCCCAAAACGATTCCTCCTGTGTCTTCATCTTGACTCCTCTTACTATATGCACGGCTTGCCGATTGCGGAAGCCGCTTGCGCCGGCATGAAAAAAGAGCGGAAAGGGATCCGCTCTTTCGGATTTATTGCGCTTCCAAAGTGACTTCGATGTTGTTCCGTGTCGCTTTCGAGTACGGGCACACTTGGTGCGCTTTTTCGACGAGCTCCTGCAGTTTGTCCTTCTCGATCCCTGTCCCTTTGACTTCGAGTTTGACGGCCAGTTTGAACCCTTGGTCAGCTTCGTCTTTCTGCAGGCTGACATTCGCTGTCACTTCGGAGTCGAACTTGACCTTCTCTTTGCCTGCGACCAGCTGGAGTGCTCCGTCGAAGCAGGCTGCATATCCTGCAGCAAACAGCTGCTCTGGATTCGTTGAATTCTCGAGTTCTTTGGCCCGTTTCGTACCGGGCATCGCTGTGTCAAAACTGACGACATTATCGGAAGACTGGACATGCCCTTCCCGTCCGCCTTTTGCGGTCGCTGTGGATGTGAATAGTGTTTCTGCCATGTGATCACTTCTCCTCATCTTATCGTTTTTTGACGCTGTCCGTTCTATACCCGCTTTGCTTCCATGTTAAGCATCGTCAATCCTTGCTATAATGAAAAAATGCGAGAACCGCCGCTGATGTGGCGCGGCGGCTACAGTCTGTATCTAGAGAAAGCAGGGGAAATACCATGAATAAGAAAGACATTGCTGCAATCCGCAAGCAATTTAAACCGGAGGCCGATCTGCTGACGATCCAGGATATCTACAACGTCTACGTGCGCCAGGAGAGCAGTGAGATCTATCATGAAGAAAGCCAGGCGTTCGAGCTGCTCGACCGTGACCGGCAGGAACTGTTCCTGACGAGTTTCAAGAAAGTGCTCGGCGGCAAGCTTGCGATGAAGCTGTTCGAAGTCCGCTTCGCACCTGTCCAGGAAGGCCAGCGGAACCATACCCAGCAGCTGCTGTACGCTGGTCTGCATGCGGCAGACGCCGACGGTTGGCGCCGGGAGATGCAGCTGATCGCCGAGAAGATGGTAGCGGATGCGCAGCATGAGAAGGATCTCGTCATCACCTTCATCCGCGGGCAGTACTTCAAGCCGACGCAGTCGAAGGACGACCTGGAAGAGCGTGAGATGGGCGAGCGGGACGAAACGTATACGACGCCGTTCATCCTCTGCAGCCTGAACCATACCGAGCTGCCGAAGCCGTCGCTCATCTTCGACTTCACGGGCAGGGAGTTCAAGTCGAGCGAACTGGCGGACCCCGTCGTCAAACTGGCCTCACCGGTCGGCGGCTTCCTGTTCCCGTGCTTCACGGACAATGCAGCAGACGTAAACCATATCCTGTATGCGGCCGGAAAGGTGAACAAGCCGGATTACGCCTTCATCGAAAACGTGCTCGACGGCGAGGAGATCATGACGGCGGAGGACGACAAGGCGGTGTTCGAGGAGATCGTCAGGCAGGTCGTCGGCGACGAGGTGAATACACAGACACTGGCCGGTGTGTACGATGAACTTCATAGGATGACGACGGTGGAAGAAGAGGATGAGGAGGCCGACTACGTGCCGGTGCTCGACTCGAAGGAGATCGAGCGTGTGCTGAAAGTGAGCGGCATCGAGGACGTCGACACCGAGAAAGTGCGCGAGGCGTTCCAGACGATTGTCGACGATGAGGCATACGAGCTGAAAGCGAGCCACGTCGTGCCGAACTACAATACGAAATCCATCAAGATCAGCACGAAAGTCGCCAACATCTCCATCAGCCCTCAGGACCTGAAGTATGTGAAGCAGGTCAACGTCGACGGCAAACGCTGTATTCTGATCGAGGTGGAAGAAGATACAATGATCGAAGGGTTCACGCTGCTGGAGGAAGAGCTGTTCGAGTCGTAATTCAATGAAAGTCTGCGATGCCGGTACGATTCTACAGAAAATGCGGAGCAGAGCGGAGCCACAAGCCAGACTTTTGACTTGCTGTCTTTTCTGCGCGGCGCGTTTGTGAAGTTATGAGCGATGGGCGGTGGTTTATGAGCGGAAACCTGAGTTTATGATCACTTTCGCTGCTTTATGAGCGTTTTGCAAGATTTATGAGCAGCTCTCACGATTCTCTATTTGTGCCGCTCCGGACATACGCGTGCAACCGCAATAAAAGCCGCCCCGCCACCTGGTTATACAGGCGGCAGGGCGGCTTACTTTCTATTCCTTGCGGTAGGCTTCTAAGAACTCGTTTACTTGATTTGGATCAGCAATCAGCTCATTGCCTGTATCGACGAGCGGGCTGAGCGTGGAATATGCTTTTTTCTTATTGCCATGGTAGTAATTTAAGAACTCATCTTGGTTGATGGAGAACAAGATCGCTTTGCGCAAGTTCTCGCTGTCCGAGACGGTTCTGCCAGTTGTATTGAACTGCAAATAGGTGACGGCATTGCTGTCGCTCTTTTGCAGCAGCAGGTTATCATCTTTTTCGACGAGGTCATACTTCGTTTCGGGAACTCCGTTGAACAGGTGGATTTCTCCGTTTCGCAATGCAGACAGCGCACTGTCCGCGTCTTCGATGAACCGTACAGTGACAGCCGGGATCTTCGGTTCAAATTCACTTCCGGCACGGTATGCGGGGTTCTTGACGAAATCAGCTTGGTAATCGTTTTTCTTCACAAGGATGTAAGGCCCGCTTGCATACAGTTGGTTATTGTAACCGGCGCCTTCCGTTACTGTGCGCTGATCACCGTAAGGAATGTCTTTGTCCACATCGAACGAAGCTACGTCATATGTGTTGATGTTTTTCACTTGCTTCTCCGATACGATGCCGGCAGATTGGTGAGCCAAGTAGTTCAGCACTTGCGGGAATGGCTCGGTTGTTGTGACTTTCACGACTTGGTAGCTGCCTTTGCTGTTGTCCGCTTTCGTTTTGTCATCGACCAGTTCTGACACTTTGGTGTCCAGTCCGTCTTCGAGAGCTGCTTGAACGGTTTCATCGCTGCCGGAAACGGTCGCTTTTTCCAGCTCACTGAGATCTGTTACGATTTCTGCATTTTTAATATGTTCATGCAGGCTGTATGTCCGGTGATCCGGAACGGAGTCTTTGTCTTTTGCGCGATTCAGCGAGAATACAACATCCTCTGCTCCGACACGTTCTCCTGTATCGACCGCTTTTCCATCTGAGACGGCTGCAAAGTTAATGTCATTGCGGAGGAGGAAGTAGTAGTCGGAATTCCCTTCTGCCATCGCAAAGTTATAAGAAAGTGAACCGTCCGGCACCACTTTATCGTCATCTGTCAAATTGACCAGGCGTACGTACATATTCGTGTTCAGAGTATTGATGGAACCGTCGTTTCCTTTGATCGGGTCGAGCGATGTTAAGTCGCCGATCGCCTGCTGTGCCACGAGCGGTTCAGTTGCCCGTTTGGCTGTGTCATTGAAGTCGATCGTTTCCCAGGCGATTGCACGTGATTTCGCGAGGCGGACCGTGTCGGGGTTCAAGACCATCTTATTGACGCCTTGCGCCTTAAACGAGTTATAAAGCGGAGCGATATAGGCCTTTTCTGCAACAAGCCGCTGTTCCAGCTGTTTGTACGAGTTCGTGTATTCATCCACGGTTTCTGTACTTGCCTGCTCAATCAGTTCATCGGCTTTTTCATCGTCCACGAGACTGTTCGCTCCATCGGATTTGAATAACGCACGAACTGCATAGTCTGGATTCCCGGTCACTGTCGTCCAGCTGGATAGGGCGAGGTCATAGTTGCCGGCTTCCTGCTGGGCTTTGAATGTGCCGTAATCGGGCTGGATGTTCAGCTTTACGTCGAATCCATTCTTAATGAGCTGGTCGCGCACAATGTTCAGGTCTTCCTCACCTGACCCCATTCCGAGAACCTCGATTTTCACTTTCTCTTCCGGTCCGACTTTGGTGTCGGTGTCTTTACCTTCTTTTTCCACTTCTGATTTCGTCTGCACGCACCCTGCCAGCACAAGAACGAGCAGCAATGCGAGTGATAGTAATTTCTTTCCCATCGATGAATCCCTCCACAGTAAGTAGTTGTAATCAGTCAAGCTTCGGGTCGAGTGCATCGCGCAGCCCGTCTCCTAAAAAGTTGAAGGAGAGGACGAGCAGGATGATCGCTAGTCCCGGGAAGATGGCGAGGTACGAATTGGTCTCAAGATATGCACTTCCGACTTTTAAAATATTCCCCCATTCGGGGATGTGGGGCTCTACGCCGAGTCCCAGATAACTCAAGCTGCTCGTCGCGATGACGGCCCCGCCGATGGTCAGTGTCGACTTGACGATCATCGGTGCAAGCGAGTTGGGGACGACCTGTTTGAACAGGATGGCGAAATTCGATTCGCCGAGCGCCTTCGCCGAATCCACGAAGTCGTAATTGGAGACCATGAGGACGTTCGCCCGCATCGTACGGGCATAGGTCGGGATGGCGCCTACACTGAGGGCGATGATCAGATTGACCGTATTCGCGCCAAAAGCCGCAATAATTGCAATGGCCAGCAGGATGCCCGGAATGGAATACAGGATATCGAGCAGCCGCATGATCCAGTTATCGACATGATTGCTGTAGTAGCCGGCAATGGCGCCTAAAAATCCGCCGATCACACCCGGGAGAATGGTGGCTGCAAACCCGACGAGCAGGGAAATTCTCGCTCCGAACACAATTCGCGAAAACACATCCCGCCCGAAATTATCTGTTCCGAATGGGTAGGCAGCGCTCGGCGGCTGCAAAATCGCACTGTAGTTATTCTCCACGGCGAGCGCATAATCGAATGTAAACCGGCTCGTAATGGAGATCGCCAGCATCAGGAGGATGAAAAACATGCCGAGCATCGCGGTCGAGTTCCGTGTGATCTTTTCCCACATGACGTTCCACTTCAGCATTCGCGATCGGTCAGAGCTCCTCGTTTTCATGAGGAGAGTCCATCCTAAAAGAAGGGCGAATAAGTTTCCGGTTACAGCACTGGCCAGCAGCAAGAGCGCCACCCAAGTCATCCAGCGAGGCGCCTCATACTCCTGTACATGGCGAACGACCAAGATGAGTACGGCGAGATAGAAAACCCCGATCAGCAGGAGAGTTCCCATGGACGGTAAAAAGGTATCGCTGACATAAGGTTTGAATAGATTCACCGCGCTGATGGCGAGCACCGTAAACTGTGTCAGCAGCGTATACGCCGCAAACGTATATTCCACAGACTTTTTCGCGTTGATTAGATTGAAAGCGAAAGCCCCTGCGAAAATGTTGCCGGCTGCGAGACTTACGAGCTGGACATAGCCAAGACGTCTCGTGGCTGGTGGAATGACACCCGTCTGGAGCAGATCTTTCTTCATCTTCCGAGTGATGTACACCTGAAAACAAGTAGTCGCTGCCCAGACGCCGAACAGGCTGAAGGCAAAGGGGTGTATATCGCCGGTCTTGAACGAAATGCTGTTCCAGAGAAAGATCCCTGTAAGGACGAGCGACAGAACCCACGTGAAATTCGCTTGCGTGTATTCCGTGGAAACGGCTAACGAATGACGTTTCCGTATTGTTTTTTTCATAGCTTTCACCTGCCTCATGAATGGTCAATCTTCGAACGGATACGCGGGTCCAGCAATGCGTACAAAATATCGATCACTAAATTGACCAGCGAAATAGTGATGGCGACGTAGACGACACCGCCCATGATCGCCGGAATATCGGGGATGAACTGCTTGTCGACGATGTAGCTGCCGATCCCCCGAATGTTGAACACTTTTTCTGTTACCGCCGCTCCCCCGAGCATGCCGCCAAATAATAGTCCGATCACGGTGATCACAGGAATCATGGCGTTCCCGACAGCGTGCTTCCACAGCACCTGTCCGTAAGCCAAACCTTTTGCCCGGGCTGTAATGATGTAGTCTTCATTGATGATCTCCAGAAGGGAGGAGCGCATCATTCTCGCGATGGAAGCGGTAAGCGCGGTTCCAAGCACGACAACAGGCATGATCAGTGAAAGCGCATGCCCGGGGCTGTAGGTCGCCGGCAGCCAATTCAAATGAATGGAAAACCCGAGGATGAAGATCAGCCCCTGCCAGAAGTTCGGGATCGACAGCCCGATCAGCGCGACGAACATGAACGAATAATCCAGGAACGAATTGGGCCGCGTTGCAGATAGGATCCCCACAGGAATCGCAATCACAATCGCCATGATGACGGAAAACAACGCGATCGTTAACGTGACCGGAAACTTGTTGGAAATACTGGCTGCCACATTTTCATTCCCCGCGAACGAAGACCCGAGATCGAACGTTGCAATTCCTTTCAAAGCGTTCCAGAGCTGCTGCCAGTAGGACAAATCGAGCCCATGCAATCGGTTGAAATTCGCAATTTGTTCCTGCGTTGCCGATTCTCCTAAGATGTTGGTGGCCGGGTCGAACGGAGAGACATAGAGAATCGTAAAGACCAGAACGGCAACTCCGATGATCACCCCTATGCTTTGCAAAAGCCGCTCTGTGATATAGAGGATGAATGGATTGCTCATCAGGAACAGCAGTACATACATGAAGAATCCGGGAATCAGCGAAACGATCAAAAATGCAGGGTTCCGAAGAAGCGATTGAAAGTACGTAAAGTACGTCTCCTTTTGCCTCCCCATCTGTGTGAGCTGCATCTCACTGAGCCGCTCACTCTCTGCGGTCAGTTTTTCATCTGCCAGCTTCTCTGCTTCCCGGTGTATGTCAGCCGAGCTGACGTTTTCACCGAAAAATTTCCGCTTCCGTTCAAGCTGATCCTTGTACTCCTCCAGCCATTCTTCCTTCCGCCCCTCGTCCGCCAGTTGTACCCTTGCAGCGTTCAGCATGCTCGAGTACTGCCGGTCTTTTCTATTCCATATATAACTGCAATACGTGAAAAGATGGAGAGGCAGTCCGGCCAGCAGCAAAAGTACTTGGTAGGCGGTATGGCCCCTGGCTTTCTTATAAGAGCGTTCAAAAAGCGAAATTACTGTGCGTGACATCCAATTCACCTCCTTCATATTGTTTAATTCCGATTGGTATACTAAACTATAGGATATACACTATTGATTGTCAATTTTATCTTTTTGAATCATCAAATATGACAAAAGGAGCGTATTCATAATGGAATCGATTTTAAAAGTGAGGAACTTGCACGTTTCATTCACGGGACGACAGAAGGACTTCGATGCTGTCCGCGGGGTCAGTTTCGAGGTCGGCAAAGGAGAAACACTGGGTATTGTGGGCGAATCAGGCAGTGGGAAAAGTGTAACAGCTCGTTCTATCATGAGGTTGCTTCCGTCTCCGCCGTCCTATGTAAAAGAGGGAGTAATTGAGTTCCAAGGGGAAGATCTGAGTTTGAAAACGGAGAAGGATATGGAGAGCATCCGTGGCCACGGCATTGGCATGATTTTTCAAGACCCGATGACCTCATTGAATCCAACAAAGAAAATCGGAGGCCAAATCGCCGAAAGCATAGTGAAACATATGAAAGTGTCTAAGAAAGAAGCGAGGAAGGAGACGATCGAGCTCCTTACATTAGTCGGTATCCAAAACAGCGAGGAACGGGTGGACCAATACCCGCATGAGTTCTCAGGAGGCATGCGTCAGAGGGTGATGATTGCGATGGCACTCGCCTGTAAGCCCGCCCTGCTGATTGCGGATGAGCCGACCACCGCATTGGACGTCACGATACAGGCACAGATTTTGTCGCTCATGAAAAGTATTCAGCAGCGCTTCGGCACTTCGATCATCCTCATTACACATGATCTCGGCGTCGTGGCGGAGATGTGCGACCGCGTTGTCGTGATGAAAGAAGGAGAGATCGTGGAATCCGGCACTGTTTTTGAATTGTTCGAGAGTCCGAAACATCCTTATACGAAACGATTGTTGAATGCACTGCCCCGGTTGGATGACAAAAAGAAAGAGAAACGGGTGCCGCAGCTGCGGGAAGGGATGGACCGGGCTGTCCCGCTTGTCCAAGTGAACTCGCTCCAGCAGCATTTCGGAAACGGCAAAAAAGGGGTGACGAAGGCAGTGGATGATATCAGCTTCCACATACGCCCTGGAGAAACACTTGGACTGGTGGGGGAATCCGGTTCAGGGAAATCCACGACAGGCCGGGCAATCCTCCGGTTAACCGAGCCTACCGCCGGTGAGGTGCTCTACCAAGGAATGGGCATCAGCCGATTTTCTGCAAAAGAGATGAAAGCGATGCGGCGGCATATGCAGATGATTTTCCAAGACCCGTATTCGTCTTTGAATCCGCGATTCAAAGTGCTGGATATAATCGGGCAGGCACTCGATATCCATCGATTGAGCAAAAGCAAACAAGAGAGGAAGAAACGGGTGGAGGATCTTCTCGTGATGGTAGGGCTGGAACCGGAACACGCCATGCGGTATCCACACGAATTCTCGGGCGGCCAGCGTCAGCGGATCGGTATTGCCCGAGCATTGGCAGTAGAGCCGGCTTTCATCGTATGTGACGAACCCCTTTCCGCACTCGACGTATCCATTCAGGCGCAGATTGTGAAATTACTCGAAGATTTGCAGCATCGACTCGGCCTTACGTACTTGTTCATTGCACACGATTTGTCGATGGTGAAACATATCAGTGACCGTGTGGCTGTCATGTACGCCGGCAAGATTGTCGAGTTGGCGGAAAGTGAAGAGCTGTATACCAACCCGCTCCATCCCTACACAAAGTCTTTATTGTCCGCAATCCCGATACCCGACCCGAAACTGAGAACAGCCCCTCATCAGGCGGCAGGTAAAGACTCGGCAGTGGAAAGGATGTTTGATGTAACCAATACAGTGTTAGTGGAAGTGAAGGAAGGGCATTGGGTTGCGAAACCGGATGGCTGATTCCCATGCCGTCCGGTCCCTAAGGTAAGGGGGACTGGAGGGATTATAGGGAATCAGACGCCATCTCGAACATCTCCCTTTTGTATCTCCTCGAATTAGTCTATAATTGGTAGGGTAAAGAACGTATATTCATTAACTGATCGCTCCCAATAGATTCGAGTGAGGAACAGCAATACAAAAGAGGTAGTTCCTTGAAAAGGAACCTGTCTCTCTTTTGCAAATTCAGTGTGTAAGGATGGGTCAAATGAGCAACGGAGAAACGAATACAGACGTGATTCTGATTGGCGCAGGCATCATGAGCGCAACGCTCGGCACGATGCTGAAGGAGCTGGTGCCCGAGTGGAACATCACCGTGTTTGAAAAATTGTCGGAGGCCGGCGAGGAAAGTTCGAACGAATGGAATAATGCCGGAACCGGACACGCGGCCTTGTGCGAGCTGAACTATACGACCGAGCAGGAAGACGGTTCCGTCAACATCAGCAAAGCCATCAACATCAACGAACAGTTCCAGGTGTCGAAGCAGTTCTGGTCGTTCCTCGTGGACAACGGACGGCTGCACAATCCGGAGGACTTCATCCGCCCGCTCCCGCACATGAGTTTCGTGCAGGGCAAGGACAATGTCTCCTTCCTAAAGAAGCGTTATGAGACGATGAAGCAGAATCCGCTCTTCGACGACATGGAGTATACCGAAGACCCGGAGACACTCGAAAAATGGGTGCCGCTCATGATGAAGGACCGGGCGTCGGAGGAGCCGATCGCCATTTCCAAAATCGATGCGGGGACCGACGTCAACTTCGGGGCACTCACCAACATGCTGTTCGACCATCTGGAACGCGAAGGTGTCCATGTGGAATACCGCCGCAGCGTGGAAGGGCTGAAGCAGAAGAGCGACGGCCGCTGGGAAGTGAAAGTGCGCAACCTGGTCAGCGGGGACGTGCAGCGTCATACCGCGAAGTTCGTGTTCATCGGAGCCGGCGGCGGAAGTCTGCATCTGCTGCAGAAATCCGGCATTCCGGAAGGCAAAGGCATCGGCGGCTTCCCGGTGAGCGGACTGTTCCTCGTCTGCAACAATCCGAAAGTGGCGGAGCAGCATTATGCGAAAGTGTACGGAAAAGCGTCAGTCGGCGCGCCGCCGATGTCCGTTCCGCACTTGGACACACGGTATATCAATAACCAGAAATCCCTCCTGTTCGGTCCGTTCGCAGGCTTTTCACCGAAGTTCCTGAAGACCGGCTCGATGATGGACCTGATCACGTCCGTCAAACCGGGCAACGTCGTCAACATGCTGTCGGCCGGCGTCAAGGAGATGGCACTGACGAAGTACCTCGTCGAGCAGCTCATGCTGACGAAAGAGCAGCAGGTGGAAGAACTGCGTGCGTTCGTGCCCGATGCGAAAGTCGACGAGTGGGACACCGTCGTTGCAGGCCAGCGGGTGCAGGTCATCAAGGAGACCGAAGCCGGCGGCAAAGGGACGCTCCAGTTCGGGACGGAGCTCGTCAGCGCGAAAGACGGCTCGATCGCAGCCCTTCTCGGCGCCTCGCCGGGTGCTTCCACAGCGGTCCATGTCATGATCAACCTGCTGAACAAGTGCTTCCCGGACCGGGCGGACGAGTGGCAGGCGAAATTCAAGGAAATGATCCCGTCGTACGGCATCAAGCTGGCGGAGAATCCGTCGATGCTCCATGACGTCAAAGATGCGACGGCCAAGACGCTGAAGCTCGATCACATGGAACCGTTCATGATGGATCGCCAGCCGGAAGCGAAAGCGATCGCAGACGGCCAGAAATCGGCCGATACCGTCGATCGATGAACGGCAAAACGCCTGTCCGGCTCGCCATGAGGCCGGACAGGCGTTTTTTCATCTAACGGACTTCATTGAGGCGGCTGGATCTCCTGGAACCGGACGTCCTTCAATTTGCCGGTCTCGGTCAAATACGTGACACGGACCACAACGGCATATTCGCGATCCCGTTCGCGCAGCCAGAGGCGGAACGATTCTTCTGTAACGTCGTCTTTCTGATGGCTGCCCATATATAAGTAGTCGATGATCTGCGCGTCCGGATAGTGCGCCTGTGCCCGCTGAATGGCGAGACGCGACCATTCTGCATAACTCGGGGTTCCGGCTTCCATGAAACCGACGGCGGTCAGAGGCTGGGATGCATGCGGAAGAATGAACAGGATAACGGCGAGGGCAAGTTTCATCATCAATAGACACCTCGTTTTCCTGTAGGATGCACCGGCGGGCGGAAACTATCCCGCCCGTAAGAAAATGGGTTGGACATATTTAGCGAAAGAGGTGGCGAGATTGCCGATTACAATTGTGCAGGAGAACATGCCGTCATCAGGAAGGACAGTCTATTACAAGTCATCGCTTGGGATCCTGGAAATCACCGGGACGGACGAGGCGGTGTCCTCGGTGCTGTTCCTGGAGGATGAACCGCCGGCTGATGTCCCGGCAGCGGAAGACGCACCAGCAGCTGTGGCCGAGTGCTTGCGCCAGCTGGATGAGTACTTCGCCGGCACCCGGACGGACTTCGATGTGCCGGTGACCGTGAACGGTACCATCTTCCAGCGGGCTGTCTGGCAGGCGTTGACGGACATCCCATACGGAGGGACGGCTTCGTACGGGGACATCGCAAAAGCGGTCGGCAGTGAACGGGCGGTGCGAGCCGTCGGGGCCGCCAATGGAAAGAACAAACTGACCCTGCTCCTGCCCTGTCACCGCATCATCGGCAAGAACGGCACGCTCACCGGCTACGCCGGCGGCATGTGGCGGAAAGAATGGCTCCTCGCGCATGAACAGAAGCATAAGAAGTGAAAAAACCGCCGGTCGGCGGTTTTTTTGATGGGTCGGGAAGTGGGGGCGCTCAAGCAAAGGGGAGAAACGCTCAAGCAAGGGGAGGAGCGCTCAAGCAAAGGGAGGAACGCTCAAGCAAAAGGAGAAACGCTCAAGCAAAGGGAGGAGCGCTCAAGCAAGGGAGGAGCGCTCAAGCAGGGGGAGGAACGCTCAAGCAAGGGAGAGAATCGCTCAAAAAAGCAGCCAATTACACCTATTTCCCCGAAAAAATAGTTGGAATTTTCGGCCGCTATTGTTAGGCTTACACCAAAGACAATCGAAAGCAGGGGGAATTCAGATGGACACGACACCGATCATCTCCATCCGCGAACTCAGGATGGAGTTTCCGGGGAAGCAGGTGCTGGACGGCATCTCGCTCGACGTATTCCGCGGCCAGATCATCGGCTATATCGGGCCGAACGGGGCGGGGAAGAGTACGACGCTCAAGATCCTGCTCGGCTTGATCCGCGATTACAAGGGGACGGTTGAGATCTTCGGCCGCGATCTGAAGGATGATGACCGCGACATGAAACGCCGTATCGGCTATGTGCCGGAAAACGCGGAGATCTATGATACGCTGACGCCGATGGAGTACTTGACCTTCATCGGCGAGCTGTATGGCTTGGACCGTACGTTGGCGGGCCGGAAAGCACGGGACCTGATGAAGATCCTCGGTTTGGAAGACGTGCTCCATACACGGATTTCGTCCTTCTCCAAAGGGATGCGGCAGAAGGTGCTCATCATTTCGAGCCTGCTGCACAATCCGGATATCCTGTTCCTGGATGAACCGCTCAGCGGCCTGGACGCAAACAGTGTCATGGTCGTCAAGGATATCCTGGCCACGCTGGCGGCGAACGGCAAGACGATTTTCTACTCGTCCCACATCATGGATGTTGTCGAGAAGATCAGCAACCGGATTGTGCTGCTGAATGACGGACTGCTCGCAGCCGACGGAACGTTCGAAGAGCTGAAAGGGCAAGACGATACGGGGACGCTCGAGACGATCTTCAATTCCCTGACCGGCTTCGATCAGCATGAACAGACGGCCCGGCGGTTCGTCGATACAGTGACGGGCGGTGGAACCGTTGACTGACTTCCGTTCCCTCCGTATCCTCGACCGGTTCCAGGGGATGTTCCGCAAATTCGGTGTCAGCTATCCCGCCATGCGGGCGATCGTCGGCCTGAAGCTGACGATGGATGAACGGCGGGTGCCCGTCGTGTTTTCGCAGACGAAGCTGAAAGAGGGCAACCAGTTCATGAAATCGCTCGCTCTCTACGTGCTGTATGGACTCGTCACCATCCCGTTCCTGTTCTTCGGCGACAGCCCGATGCTGCAGATGGGGTTCGTGTTCGGCATTTCGATGTTCATGATCATGACGTCGCTCATCGCCGATTTCTCGACAGTGCTGCTAGACGTCCGCGACCGTGTCCTGCTGGCCGCCGCACCCGTCGATGACCGCACGCTGAATGCCGCAAAACTCGTCCATATCACGATCTACATGTCCTTGATGACCCTTGCGCTGCTCGGCATCCCGTCGATTGTCATGCTGGCGGTGAAGGGCCCGGTTTTCTTTCTGCTGTTCCTGGTGATGCTGGGGCTTCTTTTGCTGCTGATCATCGCGCTGACCGCGATCACCTATATGGTCATGCTGCGCTTGTTCGACGGTGAACGGCTGAAAGACTACATCAATTACGTCCAGATCGCCCTCTCGATCGGGCTTTTCGCCGGCTACCAGGTGCTGATCCGCTCGTTCGACTTTGTCGGCCTGTCCGTCGAGTATGTGTTCCGCTGGTGGCATCTGCTGCTGCCGCCGCTCTGGTTCGCCGCGCCGTTCGAGTGGCTGCCCGGCGGAAATGGCGATCCGGTGCTGAAGGTGTTATCCGCCATGGCCGTTGTGATCCCGCTGCTCGCAATTACGCTGTACATCCGCAAGATGCCGCAATTCGAGCAGAACCTGCAGAAATTGCTCTCTGAGATGAAAGGCGGCACACCGCCGCGTGCGTTCCTGATGACATTCTGGGAAAAACTTCTGTGCCGGGACAAGGAAGAGCGGGCGTGTTTCCGGTTCGCCTGGCAGCTCATGAAGCGCGAGCGGGAGTTCAAGCTGAAAGTGTATCCATCGCTCGGCATCGGGTTCATCGCCCCGTTCCTGTTCCTGTATATCTTCCTGCAGGAGGGGCCAATCTCAAGCATCGGGAAGTCGGATCAGTTCTACATGCTGTACTTCAGTTTTCTCGTCATAGCGACGCTGACGATGATGCTCAGCTACTCGGAAAAGTACAAAGGCGCCTGGCTCTTCGAGGTCACGCCGATCCGGCAGCCGGGTGTTCTGAAACGGGGTACGCTGAAGGCGAGCCTGGCGCAGCTGTTCCTGCCGATCTACCTGCTGCAGGCCGTGCTATTCGGCATCCTGTTCGGTGCACGGATCATTCCCGACATCCTCGGTATCCTGATCGCGGCGGTGCTCTACGCAGCGATCTGTTATGGGATGGGCAGCCGGGGAGTCCTCCCGTTTTCCCGGCCGATGGGCGAGTCCCTCCAGTCGGGCACTGCCAAGCAGATCATCTTCATGCTGCTGATCGGCGCCTTCGTCATCCCGCACATCATACTCGCCGGCCTTCCGTACGGGTCGTGGATCTACCTCGTCCTCATCGCGATCGCCTGCATCATCGGCTGGCGGACGGTCCTGCCGGTGAAAGGAATGGCCTGACAGAAAGCCCCCCGCCAGCCTTCTGACAACTAACGGGGGGCTTTGTATTTGGTTACCGCTCATCACGGATTTTCAGCGCGACACGTTCTCCGGCCAGGCCGGGGAGTTTCAGCACGCCGATCCCCATGTCAGGGGCCTCATTATGGGCGTGGCGGATGGTCGCCGTCACGACCGGTTTTGAGAACTTGCGGTAAGCCTCCATTGAGATGTCGACGTAGGCGTTCCGCTCGTCATGCTGATACAGAACGTATAGATCCTCCCCATCCCGGTATGTCCGGAACACGGTGTCTTCGGCGCCATCGGACACGGCGGATGCCGGGACGTCCGCTGACGTGAGGAGCGCGTGCGGCAGCGGACCGTGCATGGCACTGTAGACACCCGCCGCAACCAGCACGAGCATGCCGATAGCCGTCAGCCAGATGGACTTCTTCATCCGCCATCCCCCTTTCCTGGAAATCTGATACTATCTGTACGCTGCGTCTCAGGAAAAGTTCCGGTCTCTCGGGATTTAATCCGGGTAACCAGGCCCGGCGGTGCGCCCGTCCACCGACCTGCCGCTGGGCGGGATCCCTTATCGGACAGTTCAGCGGCTGTATCGGACATAACCTGTGAAGTATCGGACGTATCGGTCGGCATATCGGACATAACCTGTGAAGTATCGGACACATCACCAAATTTATCGGCATCCGCACACAATTCCGAGACCGCGGGGACACACACCCTTCCTGTGAACTCCGGCGGCGCGCAGAAAACAGACAAGCCGGCATTTATCTTGGAAGTAAGACGAAGCAGATTCGCTCAAGCATCCGGTCGAACCGCTCAAGTGAGCAGCCGAACGCTCAAGCAAACAGCGAAACGCTCAAGCCCCCGCATCAACCGCTCAAGCCGCCAGCTGAAACACCCATCCCCCAGCGCTTACCCCTGCTGAAAGAAGGGTACAGCATCCATAGATCGAGAGAACAGGGAGGCGGAGTACATATGCAGACGAGGAAACCGGTAGTGGCGGTCGCCGGCGCAAGCGGCTATATCGGCCACAACCTGCTGGATTGCCTGAAAGGGAAGGCGCACGTTATCGCGCTGTCGCGCAGCGGCGGCCGGCGGCAGAGTACGGAGGATGTCACGTGGCGTTCGTGCGATTTGTTTTCAATGAAAGACGCCGAAAAGGGGCTCGAGGGGGCGGACATCGCCGTCTACCTCGTCCATTCCATGCTGAAGTCGGCGAAACTGACGCAGGGGACGTTCGAGGACATGGATGTCATCCTCGCCGACAACTTCGCCCAGGCAGCGAAGAAGCAGGGCGTGCAGCAGATCATCTATCTCGGCGGTATCGTGCCGGAGGAGGATGAAACCCATCTGTCACGCCACCTGAAGAGCCGGCTTGAAGTGGAACGCGTGCTGCGCGACTATGGGGTGCCGGTGACCGCACTTAGAGCCGGTCTGATTGTCGGGCCGAAAGGGTCTTCATTCCCCATTCTGTCCAAGCTCGTCAAGCGGCTGCCGGTCATGGTGCTGCCGAAGTGGACGAAGACCCGGACACAGCCGGTCGCACTGAAGGATGTGCTGCGCGGACTGACGGCCGTCATCCTCGACACCGAACTCGAGGACCGGTCGATCGACATCGGCGGCCCGGACGTCATGACCTACCGGACGATGATGAAAGCGACGGCCGAAGTCATGGGCAAGAACCCGAAGATGATCGGGGTGCCGTTCTTCACACTCACCCTGTCGCGCCTCTGGCTGCGGCTCGTGACGAATACGCCGAAAGAGATGGTGTACCCGCTCGTCGAAAGCCTGCGGCATGCGATGGTCATCCAGCCGGGCCATTACGTCGAAGGGGTGAGCGACGGCCAGACACCGTTCCGGGAAGCGGCCCGGATCGCACTCGACGAAGAGCGCTGTTCCGGGAAGCAGAAGCGGGCGGGCTCGCTCCTGCCGAATTTCGGCCCGCTCAAACAGGACGTGCGGTCCGTCCAGCGCATCCGGCTGCCGGGCGGCTGGACGGCGGATGAAGCTGCCCGCTATTACGTCCGATGGCTCGAGACGTTCCTGAATCCGTGGGTCCATACGGCAGCGGATAACGAGCTGAACTGCAAGATCGGCTTCCTCGGGGACCATACGCTGCTCGAGCTGTCGTATTCAGGGGAGCGCAGTACGGAGGACCGGGCCCTCTACTACATCACCGGCGGTCTGCTGACGGATACGCAGCACAACGAGCGCGGCCGGATGGAATTCCGCAAGATCCCGGGGGCGGATGAAGCGATCATCGCAATCCACGACTACCTGCCGTCATTGCCGTGGTTCGTCTACTACTTCACGCAGGCGTTCATGCACTCGTTCGTCATGGGCGCCTTCCGCCGGCACATGAACCGGCTGAGCGTCAGTGAAGAGGATCGGCAGTACGTCTGCGCGCTCACTGTGAAAGATATGTAAAAAAGGCCCCTCGCCAGGGGCCTTTTCCAATGGAACTATTATACGAATTTCGCAATCTTCTCAAGCGGCAGTCGGGTCGAGCCGTAGGCCGGCGCCGCCGCTTTGCCGATGGCGATCAGCACGAGCGGCACATAGCGCTCCTCCAGGCCGAACTCCTCTGCAAATGCCGCTTTGTCGAACCCGCCCATCGGCACGGTATCATACCCTTTCGCCTTTGCGATCAGCATGAGCTGCATGGAGATCAGACCCGCATCGAACGCTGCAATGTTGAGCCGTGCCTCTTTCGGCGCGTTCGGATAGAGCGCCTTCGCATTCGCGATCTGCACCTGGACGTTCGTTTCATCGATATTGCCCGCTTCCAGGTTGGACAGGTAGATCTCGTCGATATGCTCATACATCTCCGTGTCGGCGATGACGGCGATCAGCGCGGAGGACGTCTCCATCTGCTCCTGGTTGAATGAGAATTCCTTGATGCGTTGTTTCGCCGCATCGTCCTGGATGACGAGGAACCGCCAAGGCTGCAGATTGCTGGAAGAAGGGGCCAGGGACGCTTCCTTCAGCATCTCTTCGATTTCAGCTGGATCGATTGTGAAGCCGGGATCGTATTTGCGGACGGATTTCCGGGCATGGATCACTTCGGACAATGGCTTGTATAATTCTGACATGGGGTAAACTCCTTTGGATGAAAGATTGGATTCAACTTACCATTAGTAAGTACTGAACAAAAGCTTACTATTCGTAAGTTTGTTTGTCAACTGGGACTGTGGTAAAGTGGAACTATACTGTGAATGGGGGAGTACAGATGGAGAAAACTGAAGATCTCATTCAATCCGCAGCACCGAAAACCGCCGCGTGCGACAGTTTCCATGCGACGATCGAATTCATCGGCAAACGGTGGATGGGCATCATCATCTACCATCTGCTGGACGGACCGAAACGCTACCACGCATTGGCTTCAGAAATTGACGGCATCTCTGACAGGCTGCTGACGGAACGGCTGAAGGAACTCGAAGCGCATGGATTCGCGGTGAAACGGACCGTACCGGGCGGACGCAAAGTCGAGTACGAACTGACCGGCAGAGGGCATGCCTTCGAGCCGGTAATCCGTACAATCCTCGCGTGGGTGAAAGAAAACGGCGGCTGTCCGGATAAAGCCGCAACTGACTAAATTACAAAAAAGGGTGAGAATAGATGACATTTGAAGAAATCCTGCCGCGCCTGAAAGCGGGCAGCAAGGTGATCCGCAGTGGCTGGGGCGGTGCTGAATTGTATGTGAAACTCATGGAACCGGGCACACTGGACGGACTGACGATGAATCCGTATTTCGTCATTAACGTCACAGGTGAAGGCTACACGATGTTCACCCCGACAGTCTGCGATATACTCGCGGATGACTGGACGACGGTCGGATGACCAAAACTTGAGCTCATGAGAAATCATGGGCTTTTTTCGATTGGAGGAACTGAACGGATGACACACGGAGAATTTGCAGGGAAAACGGTCTTCATCACCGGGGCGGCATCGGGCATCGGCCGGGCTCAGGCAGAGGCGTTCATCGAACAGGGGGCCGCTGTTTTCGGCTTCGATCAGGACGCAGAAGGGCTTCGGCAGCTCAGTGCGGAGCATCCCCGGACGTTTGCATACAGGCAGGGCGATGTCCGGAAGGCGGCGGACGTCGCGAAGGCCGCAGAACAGGCACTTGCGGCGTTTGGGTCTATCGATATCCTGTGCAATACGGCAGGCGTGCTCGACGGGTTCACGAAGACACTGGAGACGGATGAAGCGCTCTGGGACCGGATCATGGAGACGAATGTCAAAGGGATGTATCTGACGACGAACGCCATCCTCCCGCATATGATCGCAAACGGGAAGGGTGTCCTCGTCAATATGGCCTCCATTGCAGGCCTGGTCGGTGGAGGTGGCGGTGCGGCCTATACGGCTTCGAAGCATGCGGTGATCGGCTATACGAAACAGGTCGATCTTGATTATTGCCGAGCAGGCATCCGGGCGAACGCCATCGCACCGGGTGCGATCGAGACGCCGATGAATGCGGCGGACTTCGCAGGAGCGGGAGAGATGGCGGCACAGGTCGCAGACGAAACACCGGCCGGCCGCTGGGCGCAGCCGGAAGAAGTCGCGGCCCTGACACTGTATCTTGCAGGCAGAGCATCCGACTACGTCCACGGGGCGGTCATCCCGATCGACGGCGGCTGGACCGCAAAATAATCCACACAGCGGACAAGCATTTCTGGTATACTGGGCAGGCAGGTTTTTCGCCTGCACTGCGGCACTTTTTGACGGAGCGATCGGCTCTTTCTTCCTTTGGCCGCAGTTACTACTAAGACAGTCGGCAAGCTGTCTTACAAAGGAGGATTCCCTATGACACTTCTCGTAAAAGAGCGGCAGCGGATCGCAGTCGGCGAGCTTGCGAAGATGGGCATCGTGGCCGGATTGTATGTCGCTGTGACGCTGACACTTGCTGTCATCAGCTTCGGCGCAGTGCAGCTGCGGCTGTCTGAGATGTTCAACTATCTCGCCCTGTTCCACAAACGGTATATCATCGCTGTGACAGCAGGCGTCGTGCTCGCGAACTTCTTTTCACCGACCTGGTTCCTGGACGTGCCGGTCGGCGGCATCGCGACGTTCCTTGTCCTGCTTATCAGCCGGATGGCCACGAAGAAGCTGAAGTCGATCAAGGCGAAGTTCGTCTGGACCGCACTCATCTTCGCTGTCTCGATGTTCACCGTGGCGGGCCAGCTGACCCTGCTGTACGGCATGCCGTTCTGGCTCACGTGGTTCACGGTCGGTGTCGGCGAACTGCTGTCGATGTCCGTCGGCGGCGCGATCATGCTCGCTCTTTCAAAGAAAATAGATTTCACCCGATGAAAAAACGCACACACGGCCGTCTGGCTGTGTGTGCGTTTTTCGGTTACGAGAAGACATACATCGGTGTGCTCGTCTCTTCCGGTTCGAAGCCGAGCGTTTCATAGAAGCCGACTGCCTTCGGGTAGGAGACAAGAACTTTCGTATGCATATGCGCGTATTTCTCGAGCATGCGGTTCATGAGCTGCTTGCCGATCCCCTGCCCTTGGTATGCCGGATCTGTCAGCACATAATGGAAATAGACCGCCATGGCCCCGTCGGACAGTGCATTCGCAAGCCCGATCAGCTTGCCGCCGTCCCAGGCGGTGACCACGGAATCCGAGTTCAGGATGCCGTGATACAGGTCATTCGGATGGGAAGCGGATTCCCATTCCACCGACTCGAACAGCGCCTGCAGGTTCTCTTTCGTCAGCTTGTCCGTTTCGAATGTATACGTGATCGTCATTCATCAAACCTCCCTCTGCTCGGCACGGAAAACGGTCCCCGTCCCGGCTTCTGGTGACTGTGGTTGAAAGCGTTCACACCCATTCTACTTGAAACCGCTGGAAGTTTTAAGAGAATTGCTTTGACAGGTTCGCCATCTCGATGGCGGATACGGCCGCGTCCCATCCTTTGTTGCCCGCTTTCGTACCCGCCCGTTCGATCGACTGCTCGATCGAATCGGTCGTCAGGACGCCGAAAATGACAGGGATGCCCGAGGCCATTCCGGCAGCGGCAACCCCTTTCGCCGCCTCGCTGCACACATAATCGAAATGCGGTGTCGCCCCGCGGATCACCGTGCCGAGTGTGATGACGGCATCATACTTTCCCGACTCCGCCATTTTCTTCGCGATCATCGGGATTTCGAACGCACCCGGCACCCAGGCGACATCGATATCCTCTTCCGATACGCCGTGGCGGATGCACCCGTCCTGTGCAGCTGATAATAATTTACTTGTGATGAATTCATTGAACCGGCCGACGACCATGCCGATCTTCAATCCGGTGCCGACGAGATGTCCTTCAAATACGTGTCCCATTCCGATTGCCTCCTAGACGGTCAGCAGATGACCGAGTTTTTCAGATTTCGTTTCCATGTACGCTTTATTCTCCGGAAGGACCGGCAGTTCGATCGGAAGCCGTTCCGAAATCCGGATGCCATGCGCTTCGAGCCCGTCCAGTTTGCGCGGGTTGTTCGACAGCAGCCGGACTTCCGATACGCCGAGGTCCTTCAGGATAGCAGCTCCTGCACCGTACTCACGCAGGTCGTCCGCGAACCCGAGAGCGGCATTCGCTTCGACGGTATCAAGCCCCTCTTCCTGCAGTTCATAGGCTTTCAATTTATTGATGAGCCCGATGCCGCGCCCTTCCTGCCGCAAGTAGACGAGCACGCCCCGTCCTTCGGCTTCGATCTGAGCAAGGGCGGCGTGCAGCTGAGGGCCGCAGTCACAGCGGGCCGAACCGAAGATATCGCCGGTCAGACATTCCGAATGGATCCTTGTCAGCACAGGACCATCAGTTGTCACATCTCCTTTTACAAGGGCAACGTGCTCCTTGCCAGTCGACGGCTCGGTGTAGCCGATCATCGTGAACGTTCCGAATGACGACGGCAGGGCGACTTCCGCTTCCCGTCTGACGATCTGCTCGTGCTGCTTGCGGTACTCGATCAAATCCGCGATGCTGATGAACTTCAAATCCTCCCGATCTGCAAGACGCCGTAATTCCGGTACGCGGGCCATCGAGCCGTCGTCGTTCATGATTTCACAGATGACGGCGGCCGGTGCACTGCCGGCGAGACGTGCCAGGTCGACCGAGGCTTCCGTGTGTCCGGTCCGTTCAAGCACACCACCTTCTTTTGCGATCAGCGGGAAGACGTGGCCGGGCCGCCTGAAATCGGAGGGTGCCGCTGCAAGATCGAGCATTTTTATAATCGTCTCCGATCGTTCGAACGCACTGATACCTGTCGCCGCCTGGGCATGGTCGATACTGACCGTGAATGCCGTTTCATGGGCATCCGTGTTCCGATCGGTCATCATTGGCAGACCGAGCCGGGCGGCGTGACGTTCCGTGATCGGCGTGCAGATGAGACCGCGGCCTTTCGTCGCCATGTAGTTGATCATTCCGGGGGTCGCATGCTCGGCGAGACAGACGAAATCCCCTTCGTTTTCACGGTTTTCATCATCCGCGACAATGACCGCTTTCCCTTGCCGTAAATCCTCAATTGCAGATTCGATCGAATCGAACATCCTGATCATCCTTTCCTCACTTGAATCCGTGCTGTTCCAGGAACGAGGCGGTCAGCGGCTGTTTTACAGGATCCGCGGGGACCACCATCTTCTCCGTATATTTCGCCAGCATGTCGAACTCGACGTTGACCCGGTCCCCCGGTTTCCGGTCGGCCAGCACTGTCGCTGAACGCGTATGCGGGATCAGCGAAATGGTGACCGTATCGTCCTGCACATTGAAAATCGTCAGCGACGTGCCATCGAATGCGATCGAACCTTTCGGCAGCACATAGGCACGGCCTTCAGGCGGCAGTGTCAGCTCCATCACGAGCGCATTCTCCGTGTAAGTACAGTCCCGGACAACAGCTGTGCCATCGACATGGCCGGTGACAAAGTGGCCGCCGAACCGGCCATCCGCCCGCATGGCGCGCTCCAGGTTCACCCGGGTGCCGGAACCTGCACGGTGAAGGGAGGTCGCCCGGAACGTTTCGGGCATGATATCCGCGGTGAAGTCTCGGTCGGTAAACCCGGTTACGGTCAGGCAGGTGCCGTTCACGGCGATGCTGTCGCCGAGACGGACATCCGCCAGCACGACGTCCGCTGATATGGTGAGTTCCATCGACTGCCCGGCTGTTTTGACTCGCCGGACGATGCCGATTTCCTCGATGATACCTGTGAACATACTCAGTCACGTCCTTTCCGAACTGCGGTCACTTTCAAATCGGGGCCGATCTGTTCAAACTCCCTGAATTCGAACTCCGCCGCCTCGTCCATGCGGAGCGGGTCTCTGCCGCCGACAGGAGTCAGCGACCCGGATCCGCCCAGCAGCTTCGGTGCGACATAGGCAATGATGCGGTCCACGGCATCCGCGCTAAGGAAGGATGCATTGACCGCTGCGCCGCCTTCGACCAGTAATGTGACAATGCCGCGGGCGCCGAGTTCCTTCAGAACGGCGGGGATCGCGACTTCCGGTTCCGGCAGGCGGATCACTTCCGCATGCGGCACCTCCGCAAGCGCGTCCTCTTTTGAAGAAGGCGCATCACACCCGCAGAAGATCCATACAGGTGCGCTGTTATCCAGCAGAAGCCGGCAATCCAGCGGTGTTTTCAGCTGTGTATCTAAAATCACTCGAATAGGATGAAGTCCGCCTTGGGGCAGTCTGGCGGTGAGAAGGGGATTATCGTGAAGGATGGTATTGACGCCGCAGAGAATTGCATCATGGGCATGCCGAAGAGACTGGACATCGAGCCGGGATTCTCCGCTCGTCACCCATTGGCTGTGCCCGGACGATGCCGCAATCTTACCGTCCAGAGTCATTGCTGTTTTGATGGTCACATGAGGTTGTTTGGTTCGGATGAAATGGAAAAAAGGTGCATAGAGATCCTGTGCCGCTGATTCACATACGCCGGTCCGGACATCGAGCCCGGCCTCCGTCAGCAGACGGATCCCTGAACCCGAGATGAGCGGATTCGGGTCCTGCGCAGCCAAATAGACACGCCGGACGCCGGCAGCAAGCACGGCCTCCGTACACGGCGGTGTCTTCCCGGTATGGGAACAAGGCTCGAGGGTGACGTAGAGATCAGCTCCCTCCGCAGCCGGTCCCGCCATGTCGAGCGCCACGCGTTCGGCGTGCGGCCCGCCGGCCTGCAGATGGGCACCCATCCCGAGAATACGGCCGTCTTTTACGACGACAGCGCCGACTGGCGGATTCGGGGACGTCTGTCCTGCTGCGCCTGCTGCAAGTGAAAACGCAAGCTGCATATACTGTTCGCTATCCAAAAGGTACAACACTCCCAAGATATGGATTCCTCATGTAACACAAAAAGCCCCGCAAAACAGCTGCGGGGCGGATAAGCATGACAAAATAAGCGTCAGTCAAATGAAAAATTTGAAAAACGCTGAATTCCTTCTCCCATCCAGACTTTCACTGTCGGCTTTGGAGTTTCACCAAATCCACCGTCTGCAAGAACTGCAGCCGGGTCACGGACTGAGGGCATGCCGCCCATCACCGCCGGTAGGGAATTTCACCCTGCCCCGAAGGAATCGTATTCGATTGTCTATGAGTCTAGCACAGCGTACAGGAAGCTGGCAACCGGTTCAGCATCATTGGATCCGTTCAATGGCCTGGCGGATGTTTGCGAATGTCTGAAGCGGTTCTTCCATCGAACCGGCCCTTGCAAGCAATTGCGCCACTTTCGGCGTGATCCCGGTAATGTAAAGCCGGGAGCCCATCAGCTTCATCACATCCTGGACGGCAAGGAGGCTGGAGAGGGGAGACTCGTGATCCCAATACAGGCCTGTGATATCAATGATGACATTGTTGACCCCGCGCGACTGGACGAACTCACTGAGTTTCTGGGTCAGGACCGAGAACCGCTGGGGACTCATCTCCCCGATCAGCGAGACGGCAGCCAGGTCATCACGGATCATCATGATCGGCAGCATCAGTTCCTCGATTTCGAGCTCCTTTCCCTCGAGCTCCTTCCGCTGGGCGTATTCGACAGAGACATCCGTCTGGGTTCCGATGAAGAATTCGTGGCCGTCCGCTTCCATTGGTGAGACAGTCAATCGGTTCCAGAACAGCGACCCGTCTTTCCTATAATTCTTCAGCACTACAGTGATCGTTGTTTTGTCAGCGATTGCCTGACGCAGCCTCTCAATTGTGGAGGGATCGGTCTCTGGTCCCTGCAGGAAACGGCAGTTCCTTCCAAGTGTCTCTTCCATTGGGTAACCGGTCATTCGTTCAAACGTCCGGTTCGCATAGATGATCGGGTTGTCAGGCTGTGCCGGATCGGTCACCAGGGCAGCGACCCGGCTGCCATCGAGCATGGCTTCGAGTAATTGATTCTGGGTGGATTGAGGTAATGATTTCATCTTCAACACGTCCTGACTAAGAAGTTTTATTGGTGTGGATTTGATTATTTGGAGTGCCGGCAGCAGACAGACACTCCTATTATTGAGCCGGGTCGTTAATAAGTAGCGTTCAGAGCTGTTCCTATTCTATCATAGCGGGCTGAAAAACGACTGACTTATCTGAACGGAATGTCGGCATGAAGGAAGTACCAAGTCACCGGATTTTCCTGCATTACTTGGGAGCATGCTGCCAAGGGTTCTTAACCGGAAAATCATTGCGCATGAATAGCAGTTCCGCGCACTAAATGGTATAGGAATTCTGTATGATTGGAAAGGAAAGATGATTCTTCAGATTCTTTGTAGAAGATGCAGACCGTATCTATAAAGGGGGAATCAGTCATCATGCTGCTAAGAGGGGGTGGAATGAGCCTTCTATTTTCCAGGGAATGTATACACCGATAACTGGAGATCTGCAGACATGCAGGAATCGGGCGATCCAGCTGGCACGCTGCAATCATTGACTATAGATATTGCCAAATACTATGTATGATAGATTCCCGCTGGCCGGAACAGTGAAACTTCGACATACAGGAATCCGTATATACTTACTGGAGGCGATGATGATGAATGAAGGATATTTCGCAGGGTGGGGGACACTCGCACTTATCAACGCTGTTCTGGCACAAGGAAAGAACCGTTCAGGGCTGAACTGGTTCCTGCTCTCGCTGCTGCTTGGTCCGGTGGCGACTTTCTTCCTGGCTCTGTCGGATAAGAAATGACCTGCAGTCCCGTTTCCTCGCGGGACTTGTTTACGGGAAGATTCAAGCGGATTCATTGATAATGTATACCCCTCAGTGTATATTTGATGAAAAACAGTTAGGGGAGATTGTGATGGGCTGGATTGTGATCCTGCTGGTGATCGGATTGATCGTATGGCGGACGATGCCTGCGAAAGGTGTACGGACCGTTTCGCCGGAAGTAGTGAAACCGCTGCTGAAGCAGAAAGGGAATCAATTCATCGACGTGAGGACGCCAGGAGAATATAGCGGCCGGCATGTGAAAGAGTTCAAAAGTATCCCACTGAACGACCTGCCGAAACGTCTTGGAGAACTCGATAAGGACAAACCTGTTTATGTCATTTGCCAGAGCGGCATGCGCAGCGGCCGGGCGGCAAGTCTGCTGAAGAAAAAAGGGTTTTCCGACGTTGTCAACGTCAAAGGCGGAATGAGTGCATGGCGATGAGGAGGGGAATACCGCCCCATTATGTCGATTTCCCGGGAAATCGACTGTCGAATTTGCAGTTATTTCCCGGGAAATACAGAGATTCTGTCGGGAAATAATTCTCCGCTTGCGAACTATTCGGAGTTTGGTATACTGGAAAGACCATATGACAGAAAGGGCTGAGGGTGGCGGATGGATAACTGATCTCTGATTTCTCGTAAACGAATGATGGATTCGTACGAAAAACAGGATTGGTCTGTCCATTTCATAAGCTGCCTTCACCCTCAGGGAACCGCACGGGATGCGGTCTGCCCTGCAGCGGGTGTGGCTTATTTGCAGATGCCGACAGAACCGATCCTTCCGGAAAATCACGGAGGGATCTTTTTGTGTTCCCTCCAACTAGGAGGAATGGTTATGAACCGAGGAATACTCAACAAACTGACCGCCGAATATGGCGATAAGCAGATATTTGCCAGTCTGTCCGCTGAATTGCCTGCAGGTGCTGTGGTTGCTATTGTCGGTCCGAATGGTGCTGGCAAGACCACGTTACTCGAACTGCTGGCGGGTGAGCGGAACCCGTCCGGAGGAGCTGTGGATTGGATCGGCCGGAAGCCGTCCATCGCCTATTACCGGCAGGAACAGGAGATGGAAACCGATCATAGCTGGGAGGAAGCGGAACAGTATCACCAAGAGAGCCGCTGGCAGGTGCCGGACAAAACGGCATACAGTGAAGCGAGCGGCGGTGAACGGGTGAAGATGCGGCTGGCGGCAACGTTCGCTGAGCAGGCAGAAGTGCTGCTGCTGGACGAACCGACGAATCACCTGGATGCAGCCAGTACAGAACAGCTCATCGAGACACTTCATGCCTATGAGGGACTCGTCATCTTCGTCTCTCACGACCGATATTTCATCGACCGGATTGCGCACTTGGTCTTTGAACTCGATCACCGGAAACTGAAAATCTATGAAGGCAACTATACGGACTACTGCAAGAAGAAGGAACACGAGCGGTATGTGCAGCAGAAACAATATGACGAGCAGCAGCGGCATATCCGGGAGACGGAGGAAAAGATCGACCGCCTCGATGAATGGTCTGCAAAAGGGCATGCCTCCTCACGCTCGCGAGGCGGCTCGAAGGAATACTTCCGGAAAAAGGTCAAGAAACGGAATGTCCAGATCCGATCCATGAAAAGACGTCTTGAAGCGGAGCTTGAAAAGAACGGCGTGGAGGCTCCGGAGCAGGAGACATCCGTCTCGTTCGATCTGGAAGGCGCACGAATGAAAGGGAAACGTGTGCTGGAACTGAATGAAGCCGAAAAGTCTTTTAGCGGCAGGACGTTGTTCCGAGATGTCTCTTTCACTGTCCAGGCTGGGGAGCGGCTCGCGCTCTTCGGCCCGAACGGCTGCGGCAAGACGACACTGTTCCGGATGCTGACCGGTGAGACGGCTTATGACGGCAGTGTCTGGTTGTCCGAAGGGATGACGGTCGGCTATCTCCGGCAGACAGCGTTCGATCTGCCGGATGACCGGACGATGGCGGAATATTTCCATACGCCGTCATTCAGTGAACAGGGAGCCATCCGCATCCAGCTGACGAATCTCGGATTCCGGGCGGACCAGTGGCAGCTGCCGCTCGGTGCATTGAGTCAGGGAGAGCGCCTGAAGGTGAAACTGCTCGATTTCATCCGCCGGAAGACCGACGTCCTGCTGCTGGACGAACCGACAAACCATCTGGATCTGCCGTCCCGCGAGGAATTGGAGCGAACGCTGCTGGGTTATCCAGGCACGCTGCTGTTCGCCTCGCATGACCGGCACTTCACCGAACGGATGGCGGATGGCCTGCTGCTGTTCGGGGAGGGAACGATCCGGAAAGTCCCGTACAGTCTGCAGGAGTGGGAAGCCCGAGGTGAGACGGCAGCCGGGCAGCCGGCGGCAGAAGACCGCATGCGGCTGGAAACCGAACTGCAGGCGGTCCTCGGCAAACTGAGTCTGCTCGACGCCGGCGATCCGGAATATGCAGACCTGGACGGACAGTTTCATAACTTGTCTAGGAGGCTGCGGGAACTGAACCAGTGAACGATTTGATAGGCAGAGGGCGAGCAGCTCTCTGCTTTTTGTAATGCATAGCAAGATTCATGAGACTTGAATCTTTCACAGTAACAGTTGCAGGGTATAGACCTTTATCAGAACAGAAAGGCGGCGGCTTAGATGGAAACTTGGATCAGTTTGGTGTTCACCCTCGGGTTCATCATCATCCATTTACTTTCAAAAAATATGAAATTCCTGAGCGAAGCGCCGCGCAGCCGGTTCCTGTCCATTGCGGGCGGGATTGCGGTCGCCTATGTCTTCCTGCATCTGCTGCCGGAGCTTAGTGACTATCAGGACGAGCTGCAGGGCAAGCTGAAGGCGAGCCTGCATTTCCTGGAGCACCACATCTATATCATTGCCATGCTCGGTCTGGCCTTGTTCTATGGCTTGGAGCAGCTCGCGAAATCGTCGAAGAAGCAGAATGCCGAGGCGGGACAGGAAGCGAAAGCGTCCGCCGGTGTCTTTTGGCTCCATATCGGATCGTTCGCCCTCTACAACGCGATCATCGGGTACTTGCTGCTGAAAGGCGAGTACCAGAGCCACTGGGGCATGGTCTTCTACTTCACCGCCATGGGAGTGCATTTCATCACGAACGACAAGGGACTTCGTGCGACTCATAAGGAGGATTACGACCGGTACGGGCGGTGGCTGCTGGCGGTTTCCATTTTTGCAGGCTGGCTGGCCGGGGCTTTGTTCGAAGTGAATGACGTCCTGCTGTCCGTGCTGTCGGCGTTCCTTGCGGGCGGGGTCGTGCTGAACGTCATGAAAGAGGAGCTGCCGGAAGAACGGGAAAGCAGTTTTCCGGCTTTCTTTGCCGGATTGGCCGGGTACGCCGTGCTGCTTTTGCTGTTCTGACGGCTGAGCGGGAACCGTGTTATTTTGCAGCATAGCCGGTACGATGTAGTAAAAGAGGTGATCGGATGAAAACAAGCGCAGGATGGAAATTCGATAATACGTACAGGCGTCTGCCTGAGGCATTCTTTGCAGAAGAAATTCCGGAAGAATCGGCAGCCCCTGAAACAGTACTGCTGAACCTATCGCTCGCGGCATCCCTCGGACTTCAGGAGGACGGCCTGACGGCGGCAGTGCTGTCGGGAAGTGAACTGCCGGAAGGGGCGGAGCCGATTGCAGAAGCGTATGCGGGTCACCAGTTCGGGAACTTCACGATGCTCGGGGACGGACGTGCGCTGCTGCTGGGTGAACAGCTGACGCCGGACGGAGGACGAGTGGATATCGGACTGAAAGGATCCGGGCCGACCGCGTTCTCCCGCGGAGGTGACGGCCTGGCGGCGCTTGGGCCGATGATCCGGGAATATATCATCAGTGAAGCGATGCAGGCGCTCGGCATTCCGACATCGCGCTCGCTGGCTGTGACGCTGACGGGGCATGGCGTCCAGCGGGAGTCTGTTCTGCAAGGGGCCGTCCTCCTGCGGACCGCCAGCAGTTTCCTGCGCGTCGGCACATTCCAATATGCAGCAGCCCGGCAGGTGGATGAGGATCTGAAGGAACTTGCAGACTATGCGATCGCCCGTCACTATCCGGAAGCTGCGGCAGCGGACAATCCGTATGAACAGCTGCTTGTCGGTGTCATCGGGCGGCAGGCGAGCCTGATCGCCAAGTGGCAGCTGACGGGGTTCGTACACGGCGTCATGAATACGGACAACATGACGATCAGCGGGGAGACGATCGATTACGGGCCTTGCGCGTTCCTGGACGTGTATGATCCGGACACCGTCTTCAGTTCGATCGATCGCCATGGCCGGTACAAGTACGGCAATCAGCCCGGCATCGCGTCATGGAACCTTGCACGATTCGCGGAAACCCTGCTGCCGCTGCTGGCGGACGATCGGGAGGCGGCCATCCGGATTGCGGAGAGACAGCTCGCACGTTTCGGGACATTGTTCGAACGGGAGTGGCTGCAAGGGATGCGGGCGAAACTCGGGCTGCTGGACGAGCAGCCGGACGATGAAGCCCTTGCCAAAGAGCTGCTTCTGGTCATGAAGGAATCCCAAGCCGACTTCACGAACACATTCCGGGCACTGACCGACAGTGCCATGGAGCCGCCGGCATGGTTCGCGCTTCCTCCATTCCGGGAATGGCGGAACAAATGGGAGGCCCGGCGCAGCCAGCAGCCCGCGGCGGAAGAAGCGATTCGAAACCGCATGCGGACGAGCAATCCGTCCGTCATCCCGCGGAACCATCAGGTGGAGGCGGCGATTGCCGCTGCGGAGCAGGGCGACTGGCAGCCAGTGCATGCGCTGAACCGGGTGCTCGCAGACCCGTATGCCTACTCGGCGGATCAGGAGCCCTTCACAGCCGCTGCCGATCCGTCGGTGCCATACCGGACCTATTGCGGAACCTGAATGGACAGGGAAAGAGGAGATCCTCTTTCCCTGTTTTTTTTGTGCCAGCCAGGATGAAAACCGCCGAACCGCTCAAGCGTAGAGGTGCGGCGCTCAAGATATCCTGCCCACGCTCAAGCAGTATCGGAAACGCTCAAGGAAGACGTTCCGCGCTCAAGACTGCCGCAGAAACGCTCAAGCAACCCAACCCCGCGCTCAAGCACCACTCCCTCGGATACCCGTCATCTATGCTATACTCCGTTCCATGGCCTCTCCATTACATAGCAAAGGATTTGGGATACATGAACACTAACATAGCTGAAAAACCGCCGCTGCCGACATTCTGGCTCGTCGTCCTCCTCGGTTCGCTGACAGCGTTCGGCCCGCTGTCGATGGATATGTACCTGCCCGGGCTGCCGGCTGTGGCGGCCGATATGGGAGCGACGACGTCACTGGTCCAGCTGAGCCTGACCGCCTGTCTGATCGGCCTCGGGGCCGGTCAGCTGCTGTTCGGCCCGCTCAGTGACATCTACGGGCGGCGCAAGCCGCTCGTCCTGACGCTGGCCGTGTACGCGATCGCCTCCCTGCTCTGCGCCTTCTCGGAGGCGATCTGGCCGTTCATCCTCCTGCGGTTCGTCCAGGGGCTCACCGGCGCAGCCGGCATCGTCATCGCCAGAGCCTGCGCCAGGGACCTGTATGCCGGTCACGAATTGACGAAATTCATGGCGCTGCTGTCGATCGTCAACGGGGCGGCGCCGATCCTCGCGCCGATCGCCGGGGGCGTCATCCTGACGTACGCCGACTGGCCGGTCGTGTTCTTCGTCCTGGCGGCCATCGGATTTCTCATGTTTGCCGGGACGGCAGGCTTCCTCCCGGATACGCTGCCGCCGGACCAGCGCGCGGAAAAAGGGGTGCTGGCCGTCTTCAAGACGTTCTCCCGTCTGCTGAAGGACCGCACGTTCATGGGCATCGCGTTGACGCAGGCGTTCATCATGGCCTCGATGTTCGCGTACATTGCAGGCTCGCCGTTCGTCCTGCAGAACATGTACAGCGTGTCGCCTCAGCAGTTTTCCCTGTTCTTCGCGCTGAACGGGCTGGGCATCATCGCGGCCGCACAGCTGACCGGGCGGCTGTCCCACAGATTCGGTGAAAGACGTTTCCTGTTCGCCGGTGTGCTGACCTCGATCGCCGGGGGACTGCTGCTTCTGCTCGCCGTCGCGGTGGAAGGACCGCTCGCATTGATCGCAGCGGCCCTCTTCTTCGTCGTCGCAAGCGTCGGGCTCGTCTCGCCTTCTGCATTTTCGCTCGCCATGCAGCAGCAGGGCCAGTCGGCGGGCAGCGCATCCGCGTTCCTCGGCCTGCTGCCGTTCGTCGGCGGCGCAATCGTGTCACCGCTCGTCGGGCTCGCGGGCGACCAGTCCGCCTGGCCGCTCGCCCTCGTCATCCTCGCCTGCAGCCTGCTCGCGCTTGTGATGTATGGCGGGCTGGTGGGTGGACGGAGAAGCACGTCAGACTGACCATGAAGTCCCCGGTATCGCTGCCGGGGATTTTCTGTGTTCTGTCGTTAAAATCATATTGTCGCGTCTGGCTGATTTTGGTATGGTTGTCAATAGGACTGCTGTCCAGCTGCCTGTCTTACTTTTATATGTAAGGGCTTACGTGCAGCAATGGACAAACTGTCACCAATTCATAGGGAATGAGGAGAGGGAATGAAGAAAAAAGTTCTTGCGGCGCTGGCTGCTCCTGTAGCGGCACTGACATTGTTCGGAGCGGGACAGGCACAGGCCAACACCAATTTCGACAAGGTCGTCAAGGATCCTGCCGAATTGATGCGGGATCAGGGAATCCTGCTCGGACTGCCGAATGGCGATTTGAAAGTGAACGATGCCCTGCAGCGCGTGGAACTGCTGATGATGCTCGACCGTGCGGGGAAACTGGACGGGAAGAAAGCGAAACTGACCTTCACGGACGTCCCGGGGAAATATCAAGACGTCGTCTCGAAGGCTGTGCAAGCCAAATTGGTGAGCGGTTTCAGCAAACAGTCGTTCAAACCGAACGATTCCCTTACAAAAGGGCAGTTCGCAATTATTTTTACATTAAGTGAAACGGGAGGCAAAGTGCCGTCCGTCGATTTATCCATCCTGAATAACTATACAGACGCTTCCAAAATACCGGCATACCTGAAGCCGTATATTGCGTACGCAATACTCGGCGGGGCGTTCGATGTGGAGTACGGCAAGCCGTTCGATTACAGCCAGGAGATCACCCGTCAGGAAGCATCCAAAGCATTCAAACCGGTCGTCTTCGATGTCATCGACTTCCTCACGACGAATGACATCCATGGCAATATCGAGTTCGACGAAAAGTTCCAGAACGGCGGAATGGCGATCATCGGCGGTCTGGTCAATGCATTCCGTTCGGTGAACCCTGACGGCACAGTAGTTGTTGACGGCGGGGACATCTTCCAAGGAACCCTCATCTCCAACTCGTTTGAAGGTGCATCGACGTTCGATACGATGAATGCTATCCAATATGATGCGGCAGCCATCGGCAATCATGAATTCGACTGGGGGGTCGATGTGCTCAAAGATCGGATTGCCCAGGCGAAATTCCCGGTGATGGGTGCAAACATTTACGATGAAAAGACAAACAAGCGCGTCGATTGGGCGGAGCCGTATACGATGGTGGAAAAAGGCGGATATAAAATCGGCATCATCGGGTTCGCCACGCCTCTGACACCTGCAACCACACTGGCAACCCATGTAGAGGGGCTGTCCTTCCCGACGCCTGCACCGATTGCAAAGGAACTTGCAGCAGAGCTCCGGGAACAGGGCGCGGATTTCGTTATCGTGACATCCCACCTGCCGGGTGAGCATGCAAAGGATTCGGATGAAATCATCGGTGAATTGACAGACCTTGCAATGGCTTCAAAAGGCAGCCTGGATGCCATTGTAGGCGGCCACTCCCATAAGCGCGTCTCTGGCCATGTCAACAACATCCCGGTAGTGGAAGCACAGAGTTACACGGCGGCAATGGGCCACATCCAGTTGTTCGTGGACAAAAAGACGAAACAGGTCTATTCATCGGAATCAGGTATCCTGGAAACGAAGTTGGGACTGACCAAAGAGGACCAGCAGGTGGCGGACATTGTCTCGGGCTATCAGGACCAAGTGAAAGAGATTGCAGCAGAAGTCGTCAGCACGACAAAAGGTGACCTGTCCCGAACGCCGACCGAAGGCAGATACGGTGTCAGCATGCTCGGCAACATGATCAGCGATGCTATGCTGAAAAAGTCGCAAACCCAAGTTGCCTTCCAGAATATCGGCGGTATCCGGGCAGCGATCGAAAGCGGTGACATCACGTACGGTGATGTGTTCAGCGTCATTCCGTTCGACAACTACAATGTCGTCTCCGAAATGACACCACAGCAGATCAAAGCCATCCTGGAAGGACCGCTGAAAGACGGATCCAACTTCCTGACCATCCAGTATGGAGGGTTGAAAGTCGAGTTTGACGCAGACCGGCCGCATGGTGACCGGATTCTCTCCATCGCACTGAATGACGGTACATCCCTTTATAAGGATGGTAAGTTCGCGGATATGAAAGTGTCCGTAGCGACCAATAATTTCCTTGCAACAGGTGAAGGTGATGGTTTCGACACATTCGGAGAAGTGGAGTGGACCTCAACACCGGACTTCCAGCGTGAATTGTTCGCAGATTATCTGCGCGGCATGAAAGCAGCCGGACAGACGATCGATGCAGCAGAAGTGCTGGATGATCGTCTGGTGAAAACGAAATAAGAGTACTTTAAAACCAGCAAGCGGCACAGCGCCGTTTGCTGGTTTTGCTTTGTTTTAAACAGATGGGATTATTTACTTGAGTAAGCAAGTTGTTGACTTGCTTCCTTCATGTGCGGAAACCGGGATTTATGATCACTTTCGTGAGTTTATGAACGGAATCAGGGATTTATGATCACTTTTCCAGGTTTATGGGCAAAACTCGGAATTTATGATCACTATCATAACAGAAAGCCCCAAATAGGAAGAAAACAAAAAAACCAGCGCTCGCCGCAGTGAACTCTTCTGCTGGATGCCGGTTTCGTTAACGCCAGTGTCTTCCCGTAATGGGATTGTGCTTGTTTATGATAGTTCCTAGTCATCAGAGTCATTATAGGGTGGGGTACATATCGATTTTCAAAAGGCTGAGGGCACTTTGGATCAGGTTAATGTCAGTGAGGATATCAGGCTTCAATTGGGCGGGCGCAAGTTGAAATTCTTTGTTGAGGTGATGTAACTCACGGATCATCACATAATTTTCGCACTCTGTCTGCATAATCTGTCCCTCCTCTTATGCCATTTTACCCCGCAAAATGAAGCTATAAACAATAAATGCTCATTAGCTTTAAAGTTTTGTTACAAATGTTACAAAGTTGGGTCTTGCTGAGATGGAGTGAGAAAAGATGTTGGAGACCGTTTCCACAGCATTAAAATAACCGTCTGCAGAAACATGCAGACGGTTGCCGGTCAGGCTGTGATGTCCCGTTTTGTGAAAACTCCGTAGCTGATGATCAGGAAAATGACCCAATATACAGCCAGGACGGCAAGTGAAAACGGCAGTGTAATGTCATCATGCAGCCGGAAATTCGACTCATAGATCGTCAAATCCATATGTGTGAACAGCAGGTACTTCACAATCTCGAATCGGCTCAGCAGAGAGACGACGATGTTGCCGGTGAAATAGATGAACAGCGACAAGCCGATCGCCATGCCGCTCGAGCGGAAGACACTGCCGATCATGAACGCGAAGGACGCCGTGATGACCACGTTGCCGAACGACAGCAGCAGGACGTAGAGGCCATGGCTCCAGACGGATACTTCAACGACCTTCCCTCCCGAAACGGCAAGCGCCTGGCCGCCGCCGGCCGGGAAGAAGATGAACGCGCAGAGGATTGTCGTCGCGAAACCAATGATCATCAGCAGGACGCCGAACAGCAGGACGGCTGCGTACTTGGACGTCAGGATCTTCCATCGCTTGACCGGTCGGGTCAGCAGCATTTTGATCGTCCCTTGGGAAAACTCCGAAGCGACGATGCCGGCTGCGACGATGACTGTCAAAAGCAGGGCGATGCTGCCCACGGACGGATCATAGATCATCCCTTCCCGGCTGATATCCCCGATAGGCGGGACATTGTTGGCCAGCCGGTATTCGTTCATCATCACCCGCTCTTCGGTCATCCGTTTGCTCTCGCCCTTCAGCAAGTCAGCATCGAGAGAACTCTTATCTTGGGTAAGTTCGGCTTGGGCGGCGGTTCTCCAATCAGGAGTTCCATCGTCAGCGGTCAGCGTTTCGGTCCATTTGACGAGACCGACCATACCGATGACGAGAATGACGACCAGGCCTGCCATAACCCAAGTGCCTTTCTTCGCCCATAGCTTCATCCACTCATTCTGAAGAAGTTTCAGCAATCTGCCCGCCCCCTGTCATCTCTAGGAATTGGTCTTCCAGTGTCTTGCGGTGCGGCTGGACGGTGAAAACATCGAGCCCTTCCGTGGTGAGCGTCTGGACGATCGCGGGGATCTGGGCCTTTTCTGCCTGGATGATGAATCCATCCTGCAGCGGCTCTGCAGGGAAACCAGCGGTCTCCAGGAGCTGGGCCGTCTTTCCGGCAGGCATCGCTTCTATGTAGACATGCGATTCGTTCGTCTCCCGGACGTCCCGGATATCTACGAGTTTCCCGTTCTGGATGACGGCAATCCGGTCGCACATCAGCTCGATCTCGGACAGCATATGGCTCGAGACAAACACCGAAACGCCTTCCGTTTCCGCAATCCGGCGCAAGTAGGTCCGGAACTCCCGGATGCCGGCCGGGTCGAGTCCGTTGGTCGGTTCGTCCAGGATCAGGAACTTCGGCCGGTGCAGCAACGCTTGCGCCAGACCGAGCCGCTGCCGCATACCGAGGGAATAGGTGCCGACTTTTTCATGGATGCGGTTCTGCATCCCGACCTGCTGAACGATTTCCTCGATGCGCTCTTTGGTGACCCCTTTGTGCATCCGTGCGAAATGCAGCAGGTTTTTATAACCGGACATGAACTTATACATCTCCGGATTTTCCACGATGACACCGACTTTGGACAGGGCTTCTTCAAAACCGGCGGACAGGGTCTGGCCGTCGATGACCACCTCACCGCCGCTTTTTTTCATCAGCCCGACCATCATCCGGATCGTGGTTGTCTTCCCGGCCCCATTCGGTCCGAGAAACCCGGTGATCTGCCCCGGGTACAGCAGCAGACTGACATCATCGATGATCTTCTTGCCGCGGATGGACTTCGATAAATTCTTCAGCTCCACAATCGGAGTCTGTTCCATGATGTATGCCTCCTTTGAATGGTTCTGGATTTCATCCCTGTCTGAGTATACGGACCACTACCCGAAACGTTCCGGTTTTTATGAGAAAGGAATGTGTCGAAGGCAGTCCGTACAAAAATGGAGCGTCTGACACGCCATTCAGCCGCCTGAAGGATTACAATAGGGACAACAAACAAGCACGAGGGGGAGCAGGAATGGAAATTGGAGTGAGTACGTTCGTCGAAACGACACCGGATCCGGCGACGGGAGAGACAAAAAGCCACGCGGAGCGTCTGCGGGAAGTAGTGGAAGAAATTGTGCTTGCAGATCGAGTGGGTCTCGATGTGTTCGGTGTAGGTGAGCATCACCGGAAAGATTATGCATCCTCATCGCCGGCAGTCCTGCTCGCAGCGGCTGCCCCGCAGACGTTCTCCATCCGGCTGACGAGTGCGGTATCCGTCCTGTCGTCCGCCGATCCGGTCCGGGTATTCCAGGAATTCGCCACGCTGGACGGCATCTCGAACGGCCGGGCGGAAATCATGGCGGGCCGGGGGTCGTTCATCGAATCGTTTCCGCTGTTCGGACAGGATCTGGCCGATTATGACGAGCTGTTCGATGAAAAACTGGATTTGCTGCTGAAAGTGAGGGATCACGAAGTCGTCAACTGGCAGGGGACACACCGGCCGTCGATTGACGGGCGCGGTGTGTATCCGCGGCCCGTCCAGGACCCGCTGCCCATCTGGATCGGCAGCGGCGGCAATCCTGACTCCGTCCGGCGCGCTGGCGAGCTCGGTCTGCCGCTCGTGCTCGCTATCATTGGCGGGGAGCCGTCCCGGTTCGAGCCGCTGGTCCGCCTGTATAAGCGGACAGCGGCTGCGGCAGGCCATGACGTCAGTAAGCTGCAGATCGCTGTCCACTCGCACGGATTTGTCGGGGAAACAACCAGGGCGGCGGCAGACGCGTTCTTCCCGTCGACCCAGTATGCCATGAACGTCCTCGGGCGGGAGCGCGGCTGGGGACCCTATACACGGGAAACGTTCGACGAGGCCCGCAGTCTGGAAGGCGCCCTGTACGTCGGTGATGCCGAGTATGTCGCAAAGAAGATCATCAAGCTGGAGAAGGACCTTGGCATCACACGTTTCTTCCTTCACGTGCCGGTCGGCTCCATGCCGCATGACGAGGTGATGAGCGCCATCCGCCTGCTCGGAGCGGAAGTTGCGCCGCGTGTGCGGGAGGCTGTACAAAAAAGAAGATGAATTGCAAAAAGGACACAGACGGAATCTGCCGTCTGTGTCCTTTCTTATGAGAATACGAATCTCTGCAGCAACAGCAGCACCACGATCAACCCGGAATACCGGATGAATGCTTGCCGGCTGAACTGGCGTGTGAAAATGGAAAATACGAACAGATAGCCGACCTGCATGACTGAAACGATCCACTCCGGGACATGCAGCCAGGACCCGATTCCCGCCACCAGCAAGATGATGACAAGATGCACACCGTCATAAGGCGTATTCACCGTTTCGTCCTGTGTCCGCTCTCGCATAGGAACCGCTCCTTTCCGCCTGCCGGACTCTGCATAGCCGTTCGAATACAGGGCCGGTCAGATGCATAGCGTAATCTATCCACGGACCTCCTATAGGACAGGCGGCCTAGTGTGAGAGGTTACAACAAATTTATCAATTCCGATTATTCATTATTATAACATCATTCTATCCCGAATTCTTGGTATACTGGAGAAAAGTTGAAAGGTTGTGCTGTTGAATGGTATCCAAACATTTCCTGAAAAAAGCTTTTCTCGCAGTTGCGATTGCGGGCGTCGCTGTCCTGCCGATTGCCTATGAGCATACAGTGCCTGTTCTCACAGCCTCGGCGGCATTCATCGCCCCGCCTGCAAGCGCTCACATTTCGTTATCGAAAAAGCTGGATATCCTGCTGGCGGATCCGAAACTGAAGAGCGGCATCACCGGCGTCAGTGTCCGGAATGCCGATACGGGAGATACCCTTTATTCCAATATGGCGGACATCCGTCTTCGCCCCGCGTCCAATATGAAATTACTGACAGGAGCAGCCGCGCTGGACGTCCTCGGTTCCGATTACACATACGAGACGGAAATTTTGACAACAGGAAAACAGAAAGGACCCGTCCTGAAGGGGGACCTCTATTTGAAAGGGAAAGGGGACCCCACCTTGCTGGAACGTGACCTGCAAGGGTTTGCGAAACAGCTAAAACAGCAGGGGATCCGCAAAGTGCAGGGTGATCTGTACGCGGACGACACGTGGTACGACGATGACCGTTATTCCCAGGACCTGAACTGGTCGGACGAATTCAATTACGTCGGTGCGCAAGTATCTGCGCTCAATCTGTCACCGAACGAAGACTATGATACAGGCACCGTCATCGTGGAAGTAAAACCGGGAGCCGCAGCCGGTGACAAGCCGTCTGTGACGCTGACACCCGCAACAGAAACCTCAGTAATTGTAAACGAAGCGAAGACAGTGGCAGCGGACGGGAAGAAGTCCATTTCCATCCACCGCGAACACGGAACGAACCGGATTATCGTCGAGGGAGCCATTCCTGCAGGCGCGTCCCCCTCCCGTTCGTGGACTGCGGTCTGGGAACCTTCCGAGATGACGCTCGATGTATTCGGAAATGCCCTGAAAGTGGAAGGCATCCAAGTCCTCGGCAAGAAAGGGCTGCAGCGTGCGGCCGCTCCTGGGTCGGCCAAAGTGCTCGCTTCCAAGGAGTCGATGCCGCTGAGCGAAATCTTCATCCCGTTCATGAAGCTGAGCAACAACGGCCATGCAGAGATGCTCGTCAAGGAGATGGGGCGCACTGTAAAGGGGGAGGGCAGCTGGAACGCTGGTCTTGCCGTCATGGGAGATACGCTGGAACGGCTCGGTATCCCGAAAAACACGGTCGTACTGCGCGATGGGTCGGGTATGTCACACAAAAACCTCGTGTCCTCCGAAACATTGACGGCGCTGCTGATCCGGGCCCAGCAGGAGCCGTGGTATCCGGCGTACCGCGAATCGCTGCCGCTCGCAGGGGAAGCGGATCGGATGGTCGGCGGGACGCTCCGCAACCGGCTGAAAGGGGAGGCGACGAAAGGAACAGTCGCTGCAAAGACCGGATCGATCACCGGCGTTTCCACACTGTCCGGCTATGCCGAGACGACCAAGGGAACTCCCGTCGTCTTCTCGATCATGATCAATAACTACATCACCGGGCCGGTCACACCGATCGAAGATGCGATTGTGACGGCGATTGCGGAATCAGACTTATAAGCAAAGAAAGCAGGCAGCCCTTTAGGAGAGCTGTCTGCTTTCTTCATTCTGCCTGCTTCATCTTCGTTTCCAAATCGAACAGCCGGACTTTAATGGAGCTGATATCCGCGTCAATCTCTTTTCTATCGGCCAGACGCTGGGCCGTCTGATGCTCGAATTGACCGCCGATCCCTTCCAGTGTCCGATCGACTTTATCGAACCGCCTGTCCATTTCCGTCCGCAAGTCATTGAGCCCCGTCTTCAAACTGACAACGTCTTCCTTCAATCCACTGACGTCTTCTTTCAGCCCGCCGACGTCTTCTTTCAATCCGCCGATATCTTTCTTCACGTCCCGCATATCCGCTGAGAGATCCAGCAGCAATTGCATAATCTTCTCTTCCATCATGCAAGCCCCTCCGATCCGTTGTTAGGAACAGTATACCGCAGACAGTTGGACTTGTCCAGCGGAAAGGGAACGTATGTTTCACTTTTGGTCAGGGTAATTTCACCCATCAACCCGTTCTTTCAGGATCCTGTATGCCGTCTGCTGCAGCAGATACTCTGCGTCCGCCATCGCCTGCAAGCGTGTCACGTGCGGAGTGACGAGACTGTGCAGGGATGAAAAACGGGCCTGAAGCAGAGGGATGGCCTGTTCGTCGATCATTCCCGAGAGCAATACGGCAGGGACTCCGTACTCGTCTGCGATCCTCGCGATGCCGTCCGGCGCTTTCCCGGCAAGCGTCTGCTGGTCCGACCGGCCTTCGCCGGTGATGACCAGGTCGGCATCCTGCAAATGGTGCCGGAAAAGGAGCGCTTCCAGGACAAGGTCGATCCCCGGCTGGAACTCGGCAGGGAAGAAAGCGGCGAACGCCGCACCCGTCCCGCCGGCAGCCCCTGTGTGAGGCGTCAGGCTGAGATCCTGGCCGGTCGCCCGCTCAATTACCTGTAAAAACTGCGTGAGCCCGGTTTCCAGCCGTACAACATCTTCCCGACCTGCGCCTTTCTGAGGAGCAAATACGGCGGCTGCGCCTCCCGGTCCGATCAGCGGATTCGTCACATCGCAGGCGATCCGGAACGTACAGGCTGCGATGCGCGGATCGAACGATTCCATCCGTATCTCCTGCAGCTGTGCCAGTGCTGCCCCGCCGCGGGGAAGTTCTTCTCCGCGGCTGTCGAGCAGCTGCATGCCGAGCGCCTGCAGGAGTCCGGCCCCTCCATCTGTCGTCGCACTGCCGCCGAGACCGATCAGGAAGTTGCGGTGACCTTCGTCGAGCGCATGCCGCAGCAGCTGCCCCATGCCATAAGTGGATGCGGTCAGCGGCGCGTATTCATCAGACAATAGGCGCATCAGCCCCGAACTCTCCGCCAGCTCGATAACACAGGCCGTTTCGCTTCCGAGTACGCCGTACCGTGCGGAAACCATCCTGCCGATGGGATCTTCGGCCATTATGCTGACCGTATGGCCGCCTGTCGCATTCACAAGGTTCTCCATCGTTCCTTCACCGCCGTCTGCTGCAGGCAGAAGGACACAGTCAGCACCCGGAACCGCCTGCTGCACACCGGCAGCAATCGCGGCAGCTGCGTCGCCTGCCGTCAGGCTTCCTTTGAACGAATCCGGTGCAATGAGGATTTTCATAGAATCCCTCCTCAGGTCACCGCAGGACGACAAACGCCAGATGGCGCCCGGCCTGTTTGTTCTCGCGGTATGAGAAACCATCCCCGCTCTTGAAGGTGCAGGTGGGATCGACTGTAATATTTTCGGTAATTATGCCTGCACGTTCGCATTGCGTTTTCACGGTCTGCTTATTGTCGATATGGAATTTGCCGGTTTCCTCGTTGTATTGAATGAACGGTCCGGCGTATCCGAGTGCCCGGAACCGGTCGCAGACGTCCTGATCCACCTGGAATTTCTCCTGGCTCAGCGCAGGGCCGATATGGACAATGAAGTCTTCAGGCCGGCAGCCTTCCTCTGTCTCCAGGTGGCGCAGCAGTTTCGGCGTGATCTCCTTCACCGTCCCCTGCCAGCCGGAATGGACGACCGCTGCGACGCCTGCCGGTTCATTGACGAGCAGGACCGGTACGCAGTCTGCCATGAAGCCCGCGAGCAGGAGGCCCGGTTCCGTTGTATACAGCGCATCCGTATCCGGGATGGCATCCGTCAGGCTGAGCGCGCCGCGGCCGATATCTTTCTTCGTCACCTTATGAAAGTTCGCACTGTGTGTCTGATTGGCGCAGGTCAGGTCCTGTGCCTGGAATCCAAGAACGGCTGCAAGTGCTGCCCGGTTCCCGAGTACTGCGTCCGGATCCTTACATGCATGCAGCGCCATATTGTTCTCTTCAGGGGCTGAAGGGTCCCGCAATGTGACTCCGCCTAACCATGTTTGATCGTTTCCGATTATCTTCATTTTCATTATCATCACCTGCCTTAACTATACGGAAAAACTGCCGGTTCCGATAGATGGAGAATCGCCCATTGCGGATCAGCCGGAAAAGACCGCCGGGTGGGCGGTCTTCGCAAGGTCCTACATTTTGTTGCGGTACGGCAGATAAGGCTGGATCGGTGTGTTGATGACCGATGCAGGGACTTCCAGGGAGATGCCCATCTGGATCTCATAAGGGGTTTCGATATGATTGGCTCTCCTCAGGTCATCTGCTGTAATGCCATAATTCGCGGCAATCGACTCCAGTGTGTCGCCTTCCTTCACTTCGTGATTCTTCCGGATCTTGTCCACCCGGCAGGCCGCCTGCTTGAACAGCGGCTGCTTCGAAAGAGGATCGACAAGATCGATCGTCAGTGCGTTGGCCGCTTCTTTCTTATCCAGATTCCCGAAATGGAATGGAACGAAGACAAGTCCCGGCTGAACGGCCGTGCCGACGCGGGCAGGCACTTCGATCTCTCCGCGCGGTGAGGACACACGGACGACTTCACCTTCTGCGATCCCCATATCCGCTGCATCTTTTTCATTGATTTCCACATAGCCGTGCTGCGCAGCCATATGAAGGAGCGGGGACCGCCCGGTTTTCGTCCGGGTATGCCAGTGCCAGACGAGACGTCCTGTCGTGAGCCATGTCGGGTACTCATCATTCGGCTGCTCGTATGGCGGTACGTACGGAGTCGGCTGGAGGATCGCGCGTCCGTTTGCACCGATTTCCGTATAGTCCTCTTTTGAGAGCGCACGGCCCGTCAGCTGGTCCTTGCTGAATGTCTGCGCATCGTCAGGCGTCGTATGGAACTTGAAATCCGTATAGAGACGCGGTGTTCCATTCGAATTTTCATCAGGCACGGGCCAGCGGAGTCCGTTTTCCTTCTCGAGTCGTTCATACGTGATGCCGGACATATCACAGGGACGTCCTTTTGACACCCGCTTGAACTCTTCAAAGCAGGCTTCAGGCGTGCTGTACTGGATCAGCGGCTGCCCGTCTCTGTCCCTGAAGTCCATCCGTTTTGCAAAATCGAGCAGGATCTCGAAGTCACTTTTGATGCCTTCCGGCGGCTCGATGGCTTTCCTCAGTATATTGATGGTCCGGTCGGCGTTTTCCATCGTCCCTTCCTTTTCACCCCATAGGGCAGCGGGCAGGATGACGTCCGCGACAGAAGAGGTCTCCGTCAGGAACGGATCCTGGACGATGACAAATGTGCTCTCCAGCGCTTTGCGGGCGCGCTCGCGGTTCGGCAGCGACACCATCGGGTTGGTCCCGATGTTCCAGAAGACGCCGACCTTCTCTTTTTCGATCAATGAAATGATGTCTTCGATCGCTTTTTCCGGTCCTGCCGGCAATGTGGATTCGTCCACGTTCCAAAGCTCGGCCATCTCTTTCAGATGGACCGGGTTGGTCGGATTGCGGTGGGCAGGATAGGTACCGACACCCCCGGCCGTCCGGTTGGCGGAAGAACTCGGCTGTCCGGCCATGTGCAGCGGGCCTGACCCCGGCTTGCCGATGAGCCCGCGGACAAGGTGCAGGTTATTGACCGCCACACAGGCCGTCGTTGCATTGCTGCTCTGGTATGCCCCCTGCAGTGTCGTCGTGACGAGGGAATCACATGTCCCGAGCACGTCCGCGAGTTTCCGGAGTTTTTCAAGAGGCAGTCCGGTCAGTTCAGCTGCATGCTCGAGCGTCCAATCTCCGATTGATTCCTTCATCTTGTCGAAACCGACCGTATGGCTGTCGATGAACGCCTGATCCAGCTTGCCGTTCTGAAGGATTTCGTTCAGCACGCCGTTGAGCAGCGGCAGGTTCGATCCCGGCTTGAGCGGGATGTGCAGATCGGCTTCCTTCGCGGACAGTGTCTCGCGCGGATCCACGACAATCAGATACGGCTTGCCGGTCCGCTGCTTCCTGTCCATCACACGCTCGAAAAAGACCGTGCCGGTTTCGGCCGGGTTATGGCCGAACAGCATGAGGACGTCGGTTTCGTCGACATCATCGAACGAGGCCGGCGTGCCGTCAGCGCCGAATGACTGGAGCAGGCAGAACTCCGTCGTCGCTGTGCAGAGCCGTGTATTCGCATCGAGCAGGTGGGTGCGGAGACCGGCACGCCCGACTTTCGCGGTCGTATAGTAGTCTTCCAGGAATCCCTGTCCCGTCGAGTAGAAACTGATACTGTTCGGCCCGAGTTTCTCCATCGATTCTTTCGATTTCTTCACGATCAGTTCCATCGCTTCATCCCACGATGCTTTCACCAGCTGCCCGTCCTGATTGCGGATCATCGGGGACATCAGCCGGTCGGGCGCCTGGTTGGCCTGCCATTGATTCTCGCCTTTCGGTCCGAGTCGTCCGCGGTTTGTCGGGTGGTCTCCGTTTCCTTTGATACCTACAATCTGATCGTCTTTGACGGCAACATAGCAACCGCAGCCGACAGAGCAGATATTGCATGTACTATAGACCCACTTGTCAGGGTCTCCCTGGCTGTAGACATTCTGGTCGATTCGTTCTTCCTGCCAAGACATGACGTTCGCCTCCTTATTGTGTTACGGGTAAGTAGAATGTGGGGATGACATATTTGACGGATTGGGTTCCATACTCGGATGCGAGCTGCTGAGCCGCTTCCAGAAGATGGTGATGCATGTTCTCCATCAGACGGCTGAGGTCTTTTTCGATTTCCCGTGACGGGTCGGGCATCCAGCCGATTGCGCGCTTCCACGACTCATAGAACGGCATGGAGACTTCGTTTGCATGATACACGTGTGTGCAGGGATTTTTGAAGGAAGACAGCTGCGGCTGTTCCGTCGCTTCGAATTCCGGCAATAGGTCACGGAGAGCGGATTGCTGATCCTGCAGGGACTGCTTCAGCAGAATCAGGAGCGGGTGATCATACGTGCCGATCTGTTCGACTGCCTGTTTGTTCTCATCCAAGATTTCGTTAAACAGCTGGTTCACCTGATTGGACAAAGGGAGTCCTCCTTTCAAATCATTGTTCTAGTTAGTAGGAGTACCACAAACCGCTGCCTATGAAACAGTTATTCTTACAATATTCTGGAAATTAGACCGGCAGCAGAGTAACAGGGCGTCAAACAGGGAAGTATGGAAAACAGGCAATGAAATTGACAGGGTGACTGCGCTGTATTATTGTAGAAAAGTATATTTCCTACTAAATATATAGGGATTGAATAAATAACTGATAAAGGAGATGCCTGCATTTTGAAAAGACTATGGAATCGGTATGCATCCGCATCTTTGATCCTCAAGATTACTATCGCACTTATTCTCGGTGTGGCCGCCGGACTGCTGATGGGAGAGCAGGCGGCGGTCTTTGCCCCGCTTGGTGATCTGCTGATACGTCTTCTGACATTCCTGATCATTCCGCTGATCCTGTTCACGCTGATTGTCGGTGTCAACCAGACGACCATCGGAAATCTGGGGAGGATGGGCGGAAAGGTATTCATCTATTACACACTCAGCTCGGCGGCTGCCATCATGGTCGGTCTTGCCGTTGCTTCATTATTCCAGCCCGGCCAGGGAATGTCGCTCGGTGGAAACGAAACATTCGACGTGCCGGACAACCCGGGCATCGTAAGCGTCCTGCTGAATATTGTACCGTCGAATATCGCCAGCGCCTTCACGGAGATGAATCTGCTCGGCATCATCTTCACGGCGCTGACATTCGGAATCGCCATTTCGGTACTGCGGAGTTCCTCAAAGATGAACGAGCTCGGTGATCACCTGCTGAAAACAGTCACAGCACTGAATGAGGCGGCATTGATCATCCTGAAAGGGATCCTCCAGTACGTACCGGTCGGTGTGTTCGCGATCATGGCGAAGACGGTCGGCAGCCAGGGAGTCCATACGCTTGTGGAGCTCGGCGGGATGATCGGCGTATTGTACGCGGCGCTGCTGGCGCAGATCGTCTTGTATACAGTTGCCATGCTGCTGTTCAAAATCAATCCTCTGACATTCTTCAAACATGCGAGGACACCCATCGTCACGGCATTCGTCACGCAGAGCAGTGCAGGGACGCTTCCGCTGTCACTGAAAGCTGCAAAAGACCTGAAGCTGCCGCGCAGTCTGTACGGGTTCAGCCTCCCGCTCGGCGCGACAATCAACATGGATGGGGCTGCCATCCGGATTGCCGTGTCCGCTGTCTTCGCAGCGAATATCGCCAATACGCCGCTATCACTCACTGATATGCTGATGGTTGTCCTGGTCGGAACGCTGGCATCCATCGGCACAGCGGGCGTGCCAGGAGCAGGGATCGTCATGATCGCCACTGTCTTCGTTCAGCTCGGACTGCCGGTGGAAGCAGTGGCACTGCTGACGTCGATCGATGCGCTGATCGGTATGGGAGCGACCGCCCTCAATGTCACCGGCGACCTCGTCGGTACCGCGCTGATCAGCAAGACGGAAGAACATAAAGGACACATAAAAGACGAGGGGGAAGGGGAGTGGCAAGCTTGATTTGCCCTTCTGGAGAAGCCGGCTGCCGACAGATAGCTTGTCAGCAGCCGGCTTTTCACTTTGGCTAAAAACATGGAAAATCCAATGAATCTCCTGCAGCCCTTGACTTCACATAATATATGGCAGAAAATTGTACGGAAACATAGACTGTTGAAACTGCAGTCGATACACCAGACAGTGTGCCGGTTGTTTATAATTTGAAGGAGGACCGATCCATGAGAAAAACAGAGATCCAGCGTCCCTCTTCTGCAAAACGGACACTGCTGCTGATTGCCATCATCATCATCGGGTTCAACCTGCGGCCGGCGATAACGTCCGTCGGTCCGCTGCTCGGCACCATCCGGGATGAGCTCGGACTGTCGAATTGGAGTGCAGGCCTTATCACGAGTCTTCCGCTCATCGCTTTCGCTGCGATGTCGACAGTTGCCGCACGGCTTGGCAACCGTTTCGGCAACATGCGGATGATTCTGACAGGACTCATCCTGTTGACTGTCGGAATCATCATCCGTTCGGTCGCCTACACGCCGCTTCTCTTCATCGGCACGGCTATGATCGGACTCGGCATTGCACTGATGAATGTACTGCTTCCTGCGTTCATCAAAGAGAAGTTCCCCGGCAAAGTCGGCCGGACGACGAGTATCTACTCCACGGCCATGTGCATATTTGCCGCTGCCGCTTCAGGTGTCTCCATACCGCTTGCATCAGGTGCGGGGCTCGGCTGGGAGCTGTCACTCGGTTCCTGGGTACTCCTGTCCGCTGCCGGTGCCGTGCTGTGGATCGTTGTCATGAGACGGGAAGACCCCGTACCGGAAGATGAAATGAAAGTCTTTGTCGCCCGGAAGCAGAAAGGGCTGTTCGGTTCCATGCTCGCCTGGCAGGTGACCCTGTTCATGGGACTGCAGTCATTCGGATTCTATACACTCGTCTCCTGGCTGCCGCAGATCCTGACCGACTACGGTTTTACTCCGTCCGCGGCCGGCTGGGTGCTGTCCATCGCACAGATGGTCAGCATCCCCTCCACATTCATCGCTCCGCTCCTCGCGGAGAAATTCAGCCATCAGTCCGGAATTGCGGGCGCTGCAGGTCTCATGTATGCACTCGGATATGGCGGCCTGCTGCTCGGCGGCTCGCATGCATTCCTTATCGTATCGAGCATGCTGATCGGACTTGCATCCGGTGCAACGATCAGCCTGTCCCTTGCGTTTCTCGGCATGCGGGCACGTGACGGCAGGCAGGCAGGCCAGCTGTCCGGCATGGCGCAGTCGATCGGCTATCTGCTGGCGGCCACAGGCCCGATTGCCATTGGACTGATTTATGACATGACCGGCAGCTGGACGATTCCTCTTGCCGTGCTGACAGGTATGTGTCTCCTGTTGACCGCCTCCGGAATCGGCGCAGGCCGCAACAAGTTTGTCGGGGAGCCGCAGCCGGAAGAATCGGTTTGACAATTAGAGGAATCGGACAGCGGCAGCTCAGTACGGGAACTACAGGGACTTCGAAAGGCCATACCAATCAGCGGGAGAGGGGAAATGACGATGAATCTGGAACGGCTCCGACAGTCATTTGAAGCACTGGCAGCATTCACGGACAACGGGGAGGGCATCAATCGGCTCGCGTATACGGAGACGGAACGCAAGGCACGCGGCTATATGATCGAACAGTTCGAGCAGGCGGGCATGACTGTCCGTACCGATTATGCGGGGAATGTGATCGCCCGGCGAAACGGCCGGAATGAGGAGCTGCCGGTGGTGGCGACGGGTTCGCATATCGATTCCGTCTATGCAGCAGGTGCCTATGACGGCACCGCAGGCGTCCTGGCTGCACTCGAAGTGATGCGCTCCCTTGCAGATGACGGCACGGAGACGGAGCATCCGATCGAAGTGATCATTTTCGCCTGCGAGGAATCCGCCCGTTTCGGCGTCTCGACCCTTGGCAGCAAAGCGATGTCCGGCCGGCTCGATCCGGCGTACACCCGCTCGCTGACGGACAAGGACGGCATCACGCTGATGCAGGCATTCGCAGAGAATGGCCTCGATCTCGAGGAGGTTCATCTTGCGAAACGGTTCCGGGATGAGTTCAAGGCATTCGTTGAACTCCACATCGAGCAGGGACCTGTTCTTGAACGGCGGGAGACGGCGGTCGGTGTCGTCTCGGCCATCGCAGCCCCCGTCCGGTTCCATGTCCATGTGGGCGGAACGGCGGATCACTCGGGGACGACCCCGATGGATTACCGGCATGATGCGCTGCTCGGCGGCGCAGAGATCGCGCTTGCAGTCGAGAAGGCAGCACTTGCCGAGCTGCGGTATGGCACCGTCGGCACAGTGGGGGTGTTCTCGATCGAACCGGGTGCCATGAACGTTGTGCCGAGTGCCGCTGAGCTCGATGTCGATATCCGCGGAACGGAACCGGCATCTCGTCAGCGGGTGGCGGATGCGCTGCAGGAGGCTGCTGACGCGGCTGCCGCCAAGCGGGGTCTCGACGTATGGATCGACGAAATCTCGAATGAAAGTCCGGTCGAGATGGATGAAGGACTCGTTGCAGAGCTGAAAGACGTCTGTCGGGAACATGGCGTGACCTGGCTCGAAATGCCGAGCGGCGCGGGTCACGATGCCATGAACATGGCCCGTTTCTGTCCGACCTGCATGATCTTTGTTCCCTCAAAAGATGGGCTGAGCCATAACCCTGCAGAATTCACCGCAATGGAACAGCTGCTGACTGGAGCTGAAGTGCTGCGGGACATGCTGCTGAGACAGGCGGTCGTCATTTGACCGTGATCCGGAATCTGACGACCCCATAACAAAAGCGGACCGCACTGTCGCGGTCCGCTTTTGTTATTTGGCGAAAGGATCTTTATGATCATACTGATTGTTGTGCACGGTGTCACTCCGCAGATAGTCGAGAATATCATCGACGATCTCGATTCCGTTCTTCATCGATGCCTGTTCCTGGAGCGTCGTATTCTGTCCCGGGTACAGGACTTGGTCGAAGCCCGGCGCAGGCTTCACCTCGTTCAGTTCCTTCATCATCCCGGAAATGTGTTCCCGGAACAGTTCAGCACTTGTGAACGCACCGGGATCGATGACGATGTGCAGCTGACCGAGTTCGCGGCCGGCTGTCAGATCATGGTACATCGATGAAACGTGTTTGCCGAACGGCAGGCCGAGCAGGACACCCGAGAGGATATCGACCATCATCATCAGCCCGTAGCCTTTCGGGCCGGCGATCGGCAGAAGTCCCGTCACCTTGAACGGATCGGTCGTCGGCACGCCGTCCTTGTCCACCGCCCACGTATCGGGGATCGATTCTTTTTTCGACCGGGCATGCAGGATCTTGCCCCATGCCTGGACGCTCGTCGCCATATCGAAGATGATTTTGTCATCCCCTACTCCCGGCGCTGCGAAGCCGATCGGATTTGTTCCGAAATACGGTTCCGCGCCGCCGAACGGCACGACCATCGGATCGGATTGGCAGAGTGAGATGCCGATCATCCCGGCCTCCGCTGCCTGCTGGACGAAGTATGACATCGCGCCGCTGTGACTCATGCGCCGGATGCCGACGATCGCTGTTCCATTCTCGCGCGCCATTTCGATTGCATGTTCCATCGCTTCCTTCGCGGCAACGTGACCGGCGCCGTTATCCGCATCCAGGACAGCCGTCCCCGGTCCGGTTTTGGCGAAGTTGAATTTCGGATCTGCCGTGATGCCGCCTTTGGCGATCCGTTCCGCGTAATATTCCGTCCGCATGGCGCCGTGTGAGTGGATGCCCCGTGCATCGGCATGTGCCAGCACATCCGCCACAACTTCCGCATGGTCTTTCTGCAGGCCTGCTTTTTCCAGTTTCCGTGCGATCAGTTCCCGAATCTCCTCATAGCTCACAATCATGTTCCATACTCCTTCTGGCAGCAGCTGCCGGGTAGTTTACGACATGGCAAAGCGGTCTTTTAAAAAGCGGATCGTCTCATTGACAGCATGGACAGAGTCCGGATCATCCATATTCGCATCAAAATTGTGTTCGCCGCCTGAAATGGTGAGCAGCTCGTTCGGCACACCTGCTCCGTCCAGTTTTCCTTTCATGGCGACAGACTCTTCGTACGGCACGTCTTCATCCGCATCTCCATGGATGAGCAGTGTCGGCGGATAGGATGCATCCGCCAGCAGCACCGGCGCGAATTGCTGCAGCTGCACGGTGTCCGCCGCAAGTTCCGGACCTGCCACCCAGTCGAGCCACGTTCCGTTCTGCCGGCAGTACAGGTAGATGGCGTACCGCTGCTGGATCGGTGCCGCGGAAATCGGCGCGGGCTTCACAAGCTGCTTCGCGAGCATTTCCGGAACGGCCGGCATGCTCGTGAAATGCGGACTCGGATTGCGGTACCAATCACCCGTCACCTGTCCATATCCGTAAAACGAAACGATTGCATCCGGCTTGACGCTGAATGTACCGGAAAGCAAAGCTAGGTAGCCGCCTGCCGAACTGCCCGTGACAGCGATACGGCCCGTGTCGAAGCCGAACTGCCGGGGCGCTTTGGTCTTCAGCCACTCCAGAAGGCTTTTGATATCATCACGGATGCCCGGCAGCGGTGTCTCCGGCGCAAGCCGGTAATCGACGGAGAAGACATGGAAGCCGGCCTCCGTGTACCGTTCGATCTGCTGCTTGTGCATATCATCCTTCGTTCCCCAGATCAGGCCGCCGCCGTGGATGAAGACAAGCAGCGGGGCGTGTGGTTCCCGGGTGCGGTGGAGGACACCTTCGATCCTGTTCTCTTCTGTCTGCTTATACACGAATGTCTCTGCCATGATGCATCCCCTTCTCTGGATCTCTATACTTCTCCGCTGCATGGAAATTTCCTTCTTCACAGCGTCTGCTGATGGTGATTCACCTACCATGGTACGTCACAAATCGCGCAGAATACAGCATTCGCCTTCATCTTTTACGTTTTTGTAATGTTCGGCTCCCGGATTTTATTCGTCTGCAATGCTGTATGCCCTACAATGGATATGGATAAAATAAAACCAGCCTTCGTACAGTTTTGCCATGGGTTTTTAGGGAATCAAATGGTAGCGTAGGTACGCTGATTTTAAAAATTTACTACAGGGGTGATTTTTGTGCTTCATACGATTATCAAGAAGAACTCGTACCAAGACTCCATCAACCTGATGCTGCTCACGAACTCAGTGTCAACGATGGAAGGTCTCAACAAAGTGCAAATCATGATGGCGACACCGGCGAACAAGGATATCTTCAAAGATGCCGGTCTCCATACAGACGAACTCGAAGCGGCTGAATCGAACGACATGGCAATCGTCATGGATACAGAAGATGACAGCATGGTCGACAAAGTGCTCGAGAAAGTGGACCAGTACTTGAAAGACCAGTCCATCAGCAACAAGAAACAAGGATTTGAAACAGTCCGTACATGGGACAAAGCAGTCGACGCATTGCCGAATGCAAACGTTGCGATGATCTCCGTGCCCGGCCAATATGCAGCAGACGAAGCGGACAAGGCATTGGACCGCGGTCTTCACGTGTTCATGTTCAGTGATAACGTATCTGTCGAAGACGAACTGCGCCTGAAGAAGAAAGCACACGAAAAAGGATTGCTCGTCATGGGGCCTGACTGCGGTACAGGCATTCTTGACGGTGTTCCGTTTGCATTCGCGAACGTTGTCAGCAAAGGGCGTATCGGTCTTGTCGGTGCATCCGGCACAGGGATCCAGGAAGTCTCCACAATCATCGACCGCCTCGGCGAAGGCGTCAGCCACGCAATCGGTACAGGCGGCCGTGACCTGAAGGATCCGATCGGTGCAATCACGATGATGGATGGAATCCGTGCGCTTGAAAACCACAGCCAGACAGAAATCATCACAATCATCTCGAAGCCGCCTGCAGAGCACGTGCGCAACGAAGTCATGGAACTTCTGCAGAGCCTTTCGAAGCCTGTTGTCGCTGTCTTCCTCGGTGAAAAGCCGGAAGAGTATGTCGGCAATGTCTACCAGGCGTACACACTTGCTGAAACAGCGCACATCGCTGTCGACCTTGCACGCGGCAACGACGTGAAGCCGGACTATAACTCAGGCGACTTCACTGTGGAGAACAAAAACCTGAAAGAAGGCCAGAAAACACTGAAAGGCCTCTATTCAGGCGGTACGCTCGCATCCGAAGCAGCTGTCCTCATCTCGGATGCACTCGGACTCGGCACGCACATCAAGAACGAAGAAGGCTATGTGCTGAAGCATGAAGGCCACGAAATCGTCGACCTTGGAGACGATAAGTATACACAAGGAAAGCCGCACCCGATGATCGATCCGGAAACACGTTCGAAATTCATCGAAGAAGCCGGCGCTGACAAATCGACAGCAGTCATCCTGCTCGACTTCGTCCTTGGGTACGGATCTCACGACGATATGGCAAGCGCATTGCTTCCTTCCATCAAAAAGGCAGTATCTTCCGCTAAAGAAGACGGCCGCACACTTCACGTCGTTGCAACTGTCTGCGGTACGAAGAACGATCCGCAAAGCTATGACGGTCACGTGAAAGAATTGAGAAAAGCGGGTGTCATCGTCAAGGAAACGAACAACGAAGCAGTCCGCACGGCTCTTAACATTGTCGGCCTGAGCGTGGAAGACAATGAGAAGAAACATGTCGAAGGCGGAAAGTCGGACAAGAAGTTCGATCTGTCCGTATCCGAAGAGCTGACAAACCTCGTAACAGAGCGTCCGCGTGTCATCAACGTCGGTCTGAAAGGCTTCACAGAAGCGCTGGAAGACACAGGCACACAGTTCGTCCAGTATGACTGGCGTCCGGTTGCCGGCGGCAATGCGCGCATGGCGAAGATCCTTAGCTTGCTTAAATAATTTCAGCGTGGTGAATTTGTGAGGTCCTGATCCGGTTCGGACTGGACCTCTTCCATGCAGGCGGCAGCGTCTGTAAATACGATGAATGAGGTGGAACGGTTATGAATTATAAGTCAATGGATGAAGCGAACAAAGCAGTTATTGACAAGATCACAGGATCAGCACCTTTCCTGGTGGACGTAGTTCCAGCAAAAGAGAAGATCAAAGAACTGAATGACGGAAAAGTCCTTTTGCATGCAGGCCCGCCGATCAAGTGGGACGATATGACAGGTCCGATGCAGGGATCATGTATCGGTGCATCCATCTATGAAGGATGGGCTTCTTCAGAGGAGGAAGCGGAAAAGCAGCTGGCTGCAGGTGAAGTGAAATTCATCCCTTGCCATCATGTGAATGCAGTCGGACCGATGGGTGGCATCACGTCTGCGAACATGCCGGTCTTTGTCGTCGAGAACCGTACAGACGGCAACGAAGCGTACTGCATCATGAACGAAGGAATCGGGAAAGTGCTCCGTTTCGGCGCAAACTCGAAAGAAGTTATCGACCGCCTGAAGTGGATGCAGGACATCCTCGGTCCTACCATTGCAAAAGCGCTGAAACTGACGGAAGACGGATTAAACCTCAACGTCATCATTGCGAAGGCGATTACAATGGGCGATGAGTTCCACCAGCGTAACATTGCAGCGTCCCTCATCTTCCTGAAAGAGATCAGCCCGTACATCGTACAGCTCGATATGGATGAGAAAGACCGCAAAGACGTCATCCAGTTCCTCGCGGATACAGACCAGTTCTTCCTGAACATCGCGATGGCGACAGGAAAAGCGGTCATGGATGCTGCCCGTCAGATCCAGGATGGTACAGTTGTCACTGCAATGTGCCGGAACGGTAAAGACTTCGGTATCCGGATCAGCGGAATGGGTGACGAATGGTTCACAGCACCTGTCAACACGCCGCAAGGTTTGTTCTTCACAGGCTTCTCACAGGAAGATGCGAATCCGGATATCGGTGACAGTGCCATCACGGAAACATTCGGTGTCGGCGGTATGGCTATGATCGCAGCACCAGGTGTTACTCGTTTCGTCGGTGCAGGCGGATTTGACGATGCGCTTGCAACAAGCAACGAAATGACGGAAATCTGTATTTCCCAAAACAGTAACTTCACAATCCCAACGTGGGACTTCCAGGGTGCATGCCTCGGAATTGACGCTCGTAAAGTCGTTGAAACCGGCATCGAGCCGATCATCAACACAGGGATTGCAAACAAAAAAGCAGGAATGGGACAAGTCGGCGCAGGTACAGTGCGTGCACCGAAAGAATGCTTCGAAAAAGCATTGGAAGCCTACGCAGTCAAACTCGGCTTGATCTGATGGACAGACCATCCGGAATAGGACCAGTCATGAGGGCAGAGGGATACGAGCAGCACATCCCTCTGCTGCTTTCTGAACAGCCTGAAGGGTGTGTCCACAGCGTCTTTCAGAACGGGGCTAATATCCGGATGGGGGAACGGCTGTTTTTCATCGGTACGGTGAAAAACGGCCAGCTTCCATTTGGTATCCATCTGCCGCAAGGTGAATTGCAGCAGCTCTTGGAAGGAATCGAACAGGGGGACCTGGCTGTCTGGGACCAGAGAGAACAGGCAGTCCTTATCGGCAGACCTGAAAATGCCGTGTCCCTCGGGGAAGCGATACCTTACCATTGGACGCTGCCCCGTCGGGAAGTATCGGTATCCGATCTGACAGACAACTTGGCACTGCTTGCGGCTGTTCTGCTGGAGACCCCGGTGAAAACAGGATTGGACGTCGAAATCGATGAATTTCTGGCGGCCTATCTGGAAGATCGGGCACCTTCAAGCTGGACAGAAACGCAAATACGGCATCTGATAGCTGCAGTCAATTCAGCAGACGAAACAGAAGTCGAAGAATTGCTTCGGTTTTTCCTGGGACGCGGACAGGGGCTGACGCCATCCGGCGATGATCACCTCGTCGGCCTGCTCGCAATCGATACGGCAGCCGGTCTGCTGTCGGATGGATTCAGGAGCGTGCTCCGCCGCCTGGTGACCCACGGAAAGCTGACGACCGATATCGGACGGGAGTATCTGCTCTATGCGCTGGATGGTCAGTTCAGTTCGACGGTTGTCCGGCCAGTTTCGGAATTGACAAGGAAGACAGAAATTTATAAGCTGAAACCGCTGCTCACTGAATTGCTCGAGATGGGGCACAGTTCAGGGGCGGATACGGTGTTCGGCATGTTACTCGGCTTATTAGCCTTAAGGAGGAGACAGGAATGGCAGAAAAAGTAGTGATCGCACTTGGAGGGAACGCAATCCTCCAGCCGAAGCAGGAAGCGACATATGAAAACCAGCGTGAGAACGTCCGCATCAGTACGGAAATCATTTCAAAGATTGTCAAGAACGGTCACACAGTCATCGTGACACACGGAAATGGACCGCAAGTCGGTAATATCCTCCGTCAGAACGAAGAGGCGAAAGACGTCGTTCCTGCATTGCCGCTGGATGTATGCAGTGCTGAATCCCAAGGGTTCATCGGCTACATGATGGAACAGACACTCAAGAACGAATTGACGAAACTCGGTGAGAACCGCCAAGTCGTCAGCATGCTGACACAGACGGAAGTCGACCGCAACGACGAAGCATTCAAGGACCCTTCGAAACCGATCGGTGTCTTCTATTCAGAAGAAGAAGCGAAACAGCTGGCGAAAGAAAAAGGCTGGGTCGTAAAAGAAGACGCAGGGCGCGGCTGGAGACGTGTGGTCGCATCACCGAATCCGAAATCCATCCTCAGCTCGGACACGATCAAGATGCTGACGGACAACGAAGTGATCGTCATCGCTTCCGGCGGCGGCGGAATTCCGGTCGTCCGTGAAGAAGACGGCAGCCTGACAGGAATCGAAGCGGTCATCGACAAAGACCGCAGTGCATTCCGTCTTGCGGAAGAAGCAAAAGCGGATGTCCTGATGATCTTGACGGACGTGGACAACGTATACGTCAATTATGGAAAACCGGACCAGAAAGCTTTGGGCTCCATCAAGCTGGATGAAGCGAAAAAGTATGCAGACGAAGGTCAATTCTCTGCAGGCAGCATGGGTCCTAAAATGGAAGCAGCTATGAAATTCGCTGAAATGGGCGGACGCGCGATCATCTGTTCACTCGGTCAAGCCGACTTGGCTGTCGAAGGAAAAGCAGGTACGCAAATCACGAAATAAGAGATTGAAAGGTATTGGCTGCCGTCACCGTACGGCGCCAATACCCTTTTGCTATTTTGCCAGGGTAATTGCGTGTTTACATAAGCGGCGGGACGTGAAGAGGAGAGGGGGGAGACCGGATGAAGAAGAGGCAGTCGCGTTCATTCAGAAAAGAACTTATTTATTCGTTTCTCACGATCGGGCTGGCATCCATCATATCGCTCGGTGTCTTCCAATATTTCCAGCTCTCTTCATTGATCCGCGACAACCAGGACAGCCAGATCAAAGTGACTGAGTTCCTGGAGGATAATATTGAAAGTTACATGGAGCAGCACGGCCGGGTCATCCAGACGATGTCCAGCGCTATCGCACCTGCCCTGGAAGAAGGGAATACGGGCAAGATTGAAGAGAATCTGAGGGATATCAAAGTGAACTATCCGGGGTTCGTCAATCTGTACGTAGGGGACAAAAACGGAAAGTCACTCGTTTTCTACCCTTCGGTCTATACGGACGGAGCGAAACGGGAGCACTTGGATTTCAGCGACAGGTCCTATTATAAGGAGCTGCTGGAAACCAATGAACAGGTCGTCTCCCACGTGTTTCACGGTCGTGGCGGAACGGACACACTGCTCGTCGCCATCGTGTCTCCGATATTCAACTCTGCAGGCAAGATGCAGGGGTATATATTGGGCGCGATCGATCTGAACGCACTGGAGAAGTATGTCTCCAACCGGATTTCCGGGGAAGCGAGCTATGCGGTGCTGCTGGATCAGGCCAACAATGTCATTGTCCATCCAGACGTTGACACCAAAACGGAAATGGTCAATTTGACGAACTCGGAAATTATCAAGAGCATCAACCGGAATGCGGACAGCCCAGTTAAGAGTCTGACCATCAAAGAAGAAGGCCATGATAAGGAATTCATCACTTATGCGAAGACGCCCGAACTCGGATGGACGGTCTGGATCGCCAATCCGTCGACCCACATTACCAAGCCGCTGCGGGAAGCGGCCGGTACGATTCTTTGGTTCATCCCACTGACGGCCCTGTTCGTCGTACTGGCGAGCCTGTTCCTGACAGCGCGGCTGGAGCGGACGATCCGCAACCTGCTGGATACGATCCGGCGTTATTCCGCAAGCTATAAGACGAACCAGCCTGTGCAGGTCGCCGAGCGGATTGAAGGACCCCAAGAGATGACCGACCTTCTGACTCATTTCAACGATATGCTGTTCGAAATCGAAGAGAACCGCGAAGAATTGATCACCCTGAACACCGAGCTGGAAGGACGCGTCCAGGAACGGACAGCCAAGCTCGAAAGCCGGAATGCGGAACTGCAGGCCGTCAGTCAGCTCATCACACCAGTCTCTTCCAAGATGGACCTGCCCCATTTCATCCAATTGTGCCTGGAGAATATCGCACCGACCGTGCCGTTCTCCCTGCACATCTGGTTCCGTGAGCTGGCGGTCACCCGTGATGAGATTTACGAAGAGATCAGTCTTCAGCAATATTTGGAAGGTTATGTACAGGGGACAAACCACCACATGGAACCGATCATCCTGGACGGCATGCCGAACGGGTACCTGATCATCGACCTGCAGGAAGGTCAGATGATCGGCCAGAAAGAGCAGTCGTTCCTGCAGACGTTTTCCCGATCGCTTGCAATCATGCTGCAGAACAAATTACTGTTCGAGCGGTACCGCAACAAGCATGCGGAACTCGACGCCGTGCTCGAGAGCATGTCGGAAGGCATCATGCTGCTGAACAATAACAGCCAAGTGGACTACGTGAACGAGTTCTTCCTGAATGTCATCGACGGGGAACGGGCAGCTGTCCCGCTGACCACTCTGGCCGATGTCTTCCGGCGCATCAATGAACTGTTTGAAATCACTGCGGATGAACTGACCGCATTCTTCGACGACCAAAACAGTGAACTGAAACTCGAGTACAAGACAAAATCCGGCAATACCGATTTCTATATGCTCCATAAGTTCTCGGTCGTTTCGGATGATAAGAAGATCGGGGAAGGGCTCCTCATCCGGGACATTACGAAAGAAGAAGAGATCGATACGTTGAAGAACAATCTGATCTCCCTGACCTCCCACGAGTTCAAGACGCCGATCACCAATATCCGCGGAAGTGTGGAAACCCTTCTGCGTGAAGACGTCGAATGGGAGCCGGACTTCCAGTATGAACTTCTTGAAGGAGTGCATGAAGATATTGAACGTATCCAGCATCTTGTCGATGACTGGATGGATATTTCGAAAATAGAATCAGGCTCCATGTATATCGAACGGAATATGATCCGTGCCGACCATGTCATCGAGAAATCGATTGAGCTTGTGCCGATCGCCTTGAAGGAAGACGCCGTTCTGGAATTCCACAACAGGGCGGAGGATTATCTGTTCTTCTACGCGGACAAAACGCGTGTCCAGCAGGTGCTTGTCAATCTGTTCACGAACGCACTGCGGTATAATGACAGTGATCATAAACGCATCGATGTCACACTTGAGAAAAAAGGCGATTATCTGACGATCGCCGTTTCCGACAACGGGATCGGCATTTCGGAAGAGCATCTTCAGAAGATCTTCAACCGCTTCTACCAGGTCGATGTCACAGCCACCCGCCGTTCTGGCGGTACAGGTCTCGGCCTGTCGATCTGTGAAGGGATCATGGAGGCGCATGAAGGGAAGATCGAAGTGGAGAGTACACCGGGCGAAGGCAGTACGTTTATACTTTACTTTCCGTTAAGAGAGGGGTCGTAAGGGATGAAACAGAAAATATGCGTAGTGGATGATGAGGCGAAGATCCTGCGGTTCATCTCTGCGAACTTGCGGTCGGTCGGCTATGACGTCGTCACCGCTGATTCAGGGGAGGAACTTCTGGAAAAGTACGATCTGATTTCGCCGGACCTGATTCTTTTGGATATCATGATGCCGGGGAAGGATGGCTTCTACGTCCTCGAAGAGCTGCGCAAGTTTTCCCATACCCCGATCATCATGCTGACGGCGCGCAGCAATCCGAAAGATAAGGTGAACGGCCTGAATCTCGGGGCGGATGATTACCTGACGAAACCGTTCTCGCTGGATGAGCTGTTCGCCCGCGTGAATGCTGTCCTGCGAAGGAGCCAGCCGGCACTGTCAGACGGTTCAGCCGGTGCATCGTCCGTCATCAAAACAGGTTCACTCCAAGTGGATGTGGGAAGCAAGCGGATCTGGATCGACGAAGAAGAGCTGAAACTGACCCAGACCGAGTTCTCCCTGCTTGAGATCCTGGCATTGAATCTGGATAAGGTCGTCCAGCATGAGACGCTTCTGTCCGACGTGTGGGGACCTCAGTACCGAGACGACGTAGAGTACCTTCGTGTCGGCATCGCACGGATCCGGCGGAAGATCAAAGAACGGCTCAAGCAGCCGGAGGAGTATATCATCACGTATCCCGGGCTCGGCTACATGCTGAAGAGTGTCTCGCCCTCCCAAAACTGACAGCCGGACAATCCGCGGTATATAATTTGTCCGTACTATACATGAATGCTCAGTCAGCGGGAAGGATAACAGCAGGTATCGGCACAGTCCTGGCAGATCAGACAAATTTGTTCACGAAATTTAATGTTTTGGCAAGGTTGCCTGAATCGATTTTATTCGTCTGCAATGCAAACTGCCGTATGATACCAATGTAAGGTAAATGATCATTTTACTGAAGGTACACAATAGAAAAAAAGAGGAGGAACTCTCGATGGCTAAGCAAGTACACGAAACCGGCGAGAAAAAAGAACTGATTCCCTATTGGATGAAAGCCGTTTTCGTATTCTTCTTGGGATGGGTTGCGATATACGGAACCCGTGCTATTTTGAACCCTGTCATGGATAACATTCAGGAAGAGTTCAGTCTGTCTGCCGGACAACTCGGAATGATCAGCTCTATATTCTTCATCGGTTATGCAGGTCTTAACATCCCATCCGGTATTTTAGGTGACAAGATCGGTAAAAAGAAAGTATTGGTCCCAGGAATTATCCTTTTCGGTCTCTTTGCAGCAATCGCCGGAACAATGCCGAACTTTGTGCTGTTCGTCTTAATGTGGCTGATGGTTGGTGTGTTCCAAGGATTCTACTATGGTCCTCAGTACGGACTGTCTTCTGAAGCGATTCCGCCGAAGCACCTGACAGTCGGTTCTGCAATCATCAACAGCGGTATGGCCTTCGGTCTTTCTGCAGGTTACTTCCTTTCAAGTTATACGCTTGAAGCAGGTATGAGCTGGAGAGCACCATTCTACATCGTAGCAATCCCGGTTGTTATTATCGGTCTGCTGATGTGGTGGCTCGTAAAAGAGAACCCGTATGGAAAAGAGAAAAAAGCAGTTCTCGACAAGCAGGACAAGCTCAAGATGAGCACCTTGTTCAAGAACCGCAACTTGGTCATGTCATATATCACGATTTTCTGTGCAATCTACGGTTTCTTCGTAGTTGTGACATGGATGCCGTACTACTTGCAGCACGCCCGCGGAATCGAAGGAAGCGCAGTTGCGACAGTTTCTTCACTCGTCCCTTGGGCTGCCATCCCGGGCTCGATCTTCTTCAGCTGGGTCGCTGACCGTCTCGGAAAGCGCCGTCCCGTCTTGCTCGTCATGCTGCCGTTGTCCCTGATCGCTCTTGTATCGATCGTGGCATTCGATAACATGTACGTTCTGTATGCGGCATTGATCGGGTATGGGATTTTCGGTAAGATCAGTACGAACCCAGTACTCGTTGCAGTCGTTGCGGATAACGCTCCGAAAAATGCATACTCGACATCATTCGGTGTCTATAACTTCATCGGAATGTGCGGATCCATCCTGGCTCCTTACATCACCGGGTTCCTGACAGATATTACAGGAAGCCTGGACATGGGCTTCTACTTTGCAGCATTCCTTCTGGTCATCGGAACGATTTCCGCTTCCCTGATCAGAGAAGACAACCGTCCGAACGTCGAAGGCGAGAACGCTGTCGCCGGAGGCTGATCCAAGTGAACCGTCCCTTTCAAAGGGGCGGTTTTTCCATATCATGAAAGGGCCGCCCGTTCTCTTGAGGGGCGGCTTTTTGTATACTTGAGGAAAGAAACTGAGGAGGTGCCCGATGGAATGTACAATCCACCCGCTCGGCGACCAGGCTGTGATCTGCAGGCTGGGGGATGCCGATGCGGACGACACCGAATTGAAGATACGCAGCGTGACCGCGGCGCTTACCGACCGGCCGCCTGTATGGCTGACGGAGTACGTCTCTTCCTACACGTCAGTCACAGTCTACTACGATATCCGGAATTGCCCGGCCGGCAAATCTCCTTACGATCATGTCAGCCAGCAGCTGGCGACACTCATCGGGTCACTTGACCCTGCAACGCAGATACCGCGCAGGACGGTCAGGCTGCCTGTGCTGTATGGCGGCATGGAAGGCCCGGACCTCCTGTATGTTGCGTCTATCGCCGGTATGACTCCAGACGAGGTCGTCCGGCAGCATGCAGCCGGGCGCTATATTGTCCGGATGATCGGATTTTCACCAGGGTTTCCATTCCTGTCAGGGCTTCCTGCCGCGCTGTCCATGCCGAGGAAGCAAACACCCCGTCTCAGTATTCCGGAACGCTCTGTAGGCATTGCCGGCAGGCAGACAGGTGTCTATCCGATCAGTACACCGGGCGGCTGGCAGCTGATCGGCAGGACACCGGTCGACCTGTTCATGCCGGACCGGGAGCCGCCCAGTTTGCTGGAGCCGGGAGATCTGCTGGAATTCTGCCCGATCACACAGCAGCAGTATGATGAAATAAGGGAGGAAACATCATGCTTGAACTACTCCGGGCCGGACTGATGGACACGGTGCAGGATGCCGGACGGACCGGCTGGCAGCAGTACGGTATCACGCCTGGCGGCACGATGGACCGGCTTTCGATGCGCACTGCCAATCTTCTGGTCGGCAACAGCGGGAGTGAAGCGGTTCTTGAGATGACGCTGACCGGGCCGGTTATCTATTTCCGGCAGGCGACTCTGATTGCGCTGTGCGGGGGGGAATTTCATCCAGAGATCGATGGGGCGCCTGTGCCTCTCTGGCGGCCTGTCTATGCCAGGGAGGGGAGTATCCTGACCACCGGGTCGGCGGCACAGGGCAGCCGACTTGTGATGGCCCTGCCCGGCGGCATCGATGTCCCCGAAGTGCTCGGCAGCCGGTCTACGTTCCTGCGAGCAGGAATCGGCGGAATGGAGGGACGGGCACTACGGAAAGGGGATGTACTAATGCCAGGCCGGATAACCGTTCCTCGGCCGCAGCAGAAAAATAGCTTCGCGCAGCCATTCCGGACAGCCAGCTGGTCGGTATCCGGCTGGCTGCGTCCTGTACTTGGTCCGGAGATCACCATCCGCTGGCTCCGCGGCAGGCACTACCAGCTGTTCGGCAGCAGCAGCCTGAATAACTTCCGCCGGACAGCCTATACGGCAGGCTCACAGTCGGACCGGATGGGATACCGGCTGCAGGGGGCTGCGCTGCAGCTGAAGAAGTCACAGGAACTGACATCGGAATCGGTGACGTTCGGTACCGTCCAAGTGCCGCCGGACGGGCAGCCGATCATTCTGATGGCGGATCGGCAGACAACGGGCGGCTACCCGGAAATCGCGCAGATCATTACGGCGGATCTGCCATCGCTTGCACAAGCGCGGCCGGGGACCCGCATCCGGTTTGAGGAAGTCTCCCTTGCAGAGGCGCACCGTCTGCTGCAGAAACAGGAGCAGGCGCTGGCTGAGTTTCAGACAGCCGTCCGCCTGAAACTCCAGGAAGGGATTGAATAACAGTGAAAATCGATTTGAACTGCGATCTCGGTGAAGGTTTCGGTGCCTATTCAATAGGAAGAGACGCGGAAATGATGAACTACATAACATCTGCGAACATTGCCTGCGGCTTCCATGCAGGGGATCCCTCTGTGATGCGGAAGGCCGTGGAGCTTGCCCAAACGCATGGAACGGCAGTCGGTGCCCATCCCGGATTTCCGGATCTCCAGGGCTTCGGCAGACGGAACATGTCCTGCACGGAACAGGAAATCTATGACTTCATGGTGTACCAGATCGGTGCGCTGCAAGGGTTCCTGCAGGCTGCAGGGCTGCCTCTCCATCATGTCAAACCGCACGGAGCCCTGTATAACATGGCTGCAGGGGACCGCCAGTTGGCGGAAGCGGTCTGCCGGGCGGTGGCAGACACTGCCCCGCGTGCAGTGCTGTACGGTCTGGCGGAGAGCGAACTGATCCGGGCAGGACAGGACGCCGGACTGCAGACGGCGAGTGAAGTGTTCGCCGACAGGACCTATGAAGCGGATCTCACCCTGACACCGAGGAGCCGGCCCGGTGCTGTCATCCTGGATTACGGCGTCCTGCTGGAACAGGCGCTCCTCCTGGTGAAAGAGGGGAAGGTGCGGACGGCTGCCGGCAGTATTGCTTCCGTTCGGGCCGACACGATCTGCCTGCATGGCGATAATGAGCTTGCGCTGGAATTCGCAAGACGGCTGTCGGAAGACCTTCCAAAATACGGCATTACGATTCAGCAGTTCCAAGCAGGCCGATGAGCGGTTTCTGTAACGAGTAAGTGAAAGAAGGGAAATCATTTGGTATAGTGGTGGCATGACAAACCTTACAGCGAACCAAATCAGCCAATTACAGAGCAATGGAGTGTATAGCGAAAGACCCGTCCATCCGCTGTTCACGATGGCGGACCTGCTGGCAGGAGAGCGGACGGAAGCCATCCTGCACGCAGTCCAGACCATCAGCGGCAGCCCGAACAAGACAGTGGCGGCTTCCTATCTCATGCGCCGGTACGGCATGTTCACCGGCATGCAGCTGGTGCAGTACGTCCTGTATGACGAGTTCTGGAATGGCCGGCCGGATGAGTTCCGATTCGGTGCAGCGGACGAGTACGGCAACCGGACCGTCAGCACCTACCCGGCCATCAGCGGCTGGGTTGAAGCAGATCCGGAACAGCCCCGGGCGGCCGTCCGCAAACTGCTGGAGGAGATCGATCAGGTCATCGGCAGCCTGCGGAAGGGGGCACCGATCTCTGCAAATGTCCTGTGGGAGAATGTCTTCGGTTTCTGGCTGTGGCATTTCCATGTCATGCTGGACGATCCATCTTCCGAAGAGCAGGCCCGCACAGTTTTGGAACTGGTCAAGTCGGACGACGTTTGGGCAGGCATCCACGACGTCTCCAGGTTCCGTCTCTATTTAAATGGAAGGGATCCGTCACAATTGCTGAATACGACTGTCCGGACCACTTGCTGTCTGTCGAAAGATGTCCCTGGCCTCATGCAGTGCGGCTTCTGTCCGCTGAAGAAAGGGTAGGCCCTTATTTGGAGCGGTAGGCGAGGATCGTCTGCTGCAGGGAATACAGGGTCCCCATGGCAGCCCCGCTATAGAAGAATCCCATGAAAATACCGGCAGATAGGTTTTTCGGATGACTGATGACGATGGAAAGAAATAGTGCGACACCTGTCGCCACTGTGGACAAGGCGGCCGGTTTGACGCGGAACAGCCATTTCGCCGCCAGTACGGCCGCGAACGTTACAGGGACTGCCCAGACAGCATCCCAGATATTCGTATGGATTGTCGGAAACTCAGACAGCATAGAGAATCATCCTTTTCTGTTCAGTATGTGGCAGCTCTGCAGAACGTAAACCTGAAAGGAGTGGAGGAATTGCCGGTACAGGAACCGATGAAAATAAGGGAACGCGGAGTGGACATAGGCAGATTGCCCATTGGACAGAAAAATTGCATCACCGATGTGGAAGGTGTGAAAGTCGGACATGTGACCCTGGACGGACCGCTGTCCGACGGCGGCTGGACAGCAACCGGTGTCACGGCCATCCTGCCTCATCCGGGCAATCTGTTCCGGGAGAAACTGGCGGCAGCAAGTTATGTTATCAACGGGTTCGGGAAGACGACAGGACTCGTCCAGCTTGATGAATTGGGACAGCTGGAATCACCGATCATGCTGACGAATACATTCAGCGTCCCGGCTGTCACGGAAGGAACACTGCGCTGGATGCTCAAGAGAACACCGGAGATCGGGGATACGACAGGGACACTCAACATCGTGACCGGGGAGTGCAATGACGGCCGTCTGAATAGCATCCGTGCCCTGGCTGTGAGACCGGAGCATGCCCTGCAGGCAATCCGTTCGGCTTCCGACGCTGCATGTCCGGAGGGGGCGGTCGGGGCCGGAAAAGGGATGATCTGCTTCGGATACAAAGGGGGGATCGGCTCCTCATCGCGCCTGATTGCATTTGAAGAAGGCAAAGCTTATACGATCGGATGTCTCGTGCTGAGCAATTTCGGCCAGCGGGAAGACTTTGCTGCTGGCCGCTATATACAGCAGGGTGCCGATTACACCTCTGACGCACCGGAACCGGCGGACGGATCCATCATGATCGTGCTGGCGACAGATGCACCGCTCGACAGCAGGCAGTTAAAGCGGGTTGCCAAACGTGCCGGCGTCGGACTTGCAAGAACAGGCAGCCATTACAGCAATGGAAGCGGGGATATCGTGATCGCCTTTTCCACCGCCCGCAAGATTCCCCATGAGTCGGAAGCGCGGACGGAATTGGCGGAAAGTATACGGGACAGCCATCCTGTCATGAACCTCCTGTTTCAAGCGGCGGCCGAAGTGACGGAAGAAGCCATCCTGAACTCTCTCAGCCAGGCAGTGGCGACCAAAGGCCGCAACGGGCTCACCGTCGGACCGATGCCGTTCCGGTGACTGTTCCATGTGAAACAAGCTGTCCGTATGCAAAAAAGACTGCAGAGCTGCTCATTTAGCAGCCTGCAGTCTTTTTCATTCAGTTCCAGTATCCTTCGTTCACCAGTTTCTTCTTACCGATGAATGCATAGGTGACGAGGAAGATGTTGAGCACAAGCATGACAATCAGGATATACAGTGCGGATTCATAGCTCTTCGTGATGTCGAAAATATAGCCGTACGCAGGAAGCGCAACGATTCCCGCAACAGCCAGACCGAGTGAAGCGGATGAGTAGATCTGGCTGTATTCCCGGCTGCCGAACAAGCTCGTCGTCAATGCAGGTGCGAGTGTTCCGACAGAATTGGATACGGTGAAGCCGAACAGTGTGACCGACAGGACCAGCAGAGCCGGACTGGCGGTTGCAAACAGCATACCGAGAACGGATACGATCGCCAGCACCATCGCCAGATAGATCGTGTTGCGTGAACCGATCTTATCGACGAGGAAGCCGAGGACCAGTGCGCCAAGCAGCACACCGATCAAGTATCCTGCCATGGTATTTCCTGCAAAGATTGCGTCATACCCATACGGCAGTGACTCGATATAGGACGGAATATGGATGGCAAAACTTGCAATCGAAACAATCAGCAGGAAGAACAGGAAGAGTGAGTAGAACGCAGCGGACTTTCTCGCCACCGCCATCGTGATCCCTTTGTCCGCTTCAGCCGTCTCAGTGTTCTCACTTTTCACAGCCGATTCCTCTTCAGCCCCGTACGGCAGGACGCCGACAGCCTGAGGAGATTTGCGTATCAAGAACAGGATGGTCGGGACAACGATGATGATCGCAGCCAGTCCGAGCGAAATATAACCTGTGCGCCAGCCTGCATCAGCGATGGTCCGGCCGACAAGCGGCTGGGCCAATGCGCCGAGCAGACCCTGGGAAGCACCGATCAGACCGAGCGCCATCCCATTTTTCTTCTTGAACCATTGATTGACCAGTACCGGACCGGCAATGACTGTGTTGAACACACCGCCGACAGCCAATGGAATCGAGAAGATATACCAGCCCCACACCGAGTTGCTGAAACCGAACGCAACGAACGCGCCGGCCTGCAGGATCATCGCGGTGATGAGGACGAGCCGTGTATCATACTTAGCGAGGATCTTACCTCCGATGGGAAGGAAAATCATCGTTACAATGGAAGCGATACTGAAATAGATCGTCAAGTTGCCTGTAGAGATGCCTAACTCCGAAGTCGCCCCCGGAATGAACAGTCCAGCCGAGTTGTTCAGCGAACCTTTGCCGATCCCTACGATAATACAGAGTGCAACAAGCGTGAACCAAGCATAATGGATCTTCTTCTTGGACTTGCCCAAATTCCCCACTGCTTTCTTTATGTTATTTACAAATGACCTCTGATCAATCTGCTGCCTGATGCGGATGAGAATCCATCCTTGCTGCCCGGCAATCATTGTCATCAAAGCCGGTCATTGTAACAAGCTGCTGAAAGGAGAAAGACTCTAGCAGAGTCTTTAGGAAAAATCAAATGCAAACTGAGCATACGGAAATTAAAAGGCAAAGTCAATAGTTATTATTTAAGATTAAAGTTTCAGATTAAAATACATTATTCGATCTACTGGTTTTTGTTCCGTCCGAATCCAGTCGCCTCAGACAGCGAACGGTCCGGATCCGCCGCATAGCAATAGAATTTTTCCCGCCGGCAAAGCTGATAGTACTGCTGTGCCCGGAAGCCGGACGTATAATCGACGGACAGGACAATCTTCCCTTGTTCCGTGAAGCGGTCCAGCCAGGCCAGTCGTCCGGCGATTGCGGATTCAGCGTTTTTCCGTTTCCCGTCATACCACACATCCTCTACTCCGATACCATCAACCGCATTCAGGTATGCATCACCAGCAGCCATCCCGATCAGCTCCTCCCCATTCTGAGGGATGATCAGAAATCCGGGGTCCGTATCTTTCGCTATGGCGGACAGGCTCCGGACAAACTGGATCATCCGGTCCGCCGCCTCTTCTCTGGTTGCAGGATCGGTATGCAGGCGACCTTCTTTTCCTCCGCCATATACTCCATCATTCCCCCAATATTCATAAGCATCGATAATATCCAGATAGACACCGCTGAACCCGGTCTCCTGGATCTTTTTCAATTCAGACGTGACGATCTGCTGCCAGGCAGGAGTCCAATAGCGCACCTTTATGCTTTCCGGCCATTCAGGATTCGCGATAGACCCGGCCCATTCAGGCGCGGCCGGCGTGATGGTCAGCTTCCCGTTCTTCTCCTGTCCCCATTCATTTTTCCAGTACGGCAGATAACTGCTCGCCTCACCGATGCTCAAATACGCGATCGGTTCTGCACCCGATTGGCGGATCCGCTCGATTTCCCGGCGAGTATAAGGCACGGCCCCGTCTTTTGTACGGTCCATGACAGCATACTCGACGGGCAGGGTCACAAGTTCGTCCACGGAGGCATCCTGCAGCTGATACACCCAAGTGGGCCGTCCCTCATCCAAACCGAAAAACCCAGCATACAGCAGAGCGGCCGCAATGGCACCGATCCCTGCAATCATCAGCCATTTTCCCATAACAGATCCCTGCTTCCTATCAGTTAATCATGCCATAAAAAAATATTTGAGTAGATCCATTATACTAAATTATCTTGTTATTTGAATAATAGTTTGGTATTGTTAGATAATAATACAACCGACAGATTTTTCTGTCGACTAGAAGGTAGGGTTCTTATGAAAATTTTTGTATCAGTGGACATGGAAGGGATTACAGGGCTTCCGGACGAGTCATACGTGGACTCTCATCGGCACAACTACGAACGGGCCCGGAGGATCATGACACAGGAAGCGAATGCAATTGCAGCTGCCGCATTTGAAAACGGGGCCCAGGAAGTGCTCATCAATGACAGCCACTCAAAGATGAATAATCTGATGATCGAGGAGCTCCACCCGGATGCAGAACTGATTATGGGCAGTATGAAACCGCTTTCAATGGTTCAATCGCTGGACAGCTCCTATACAGGAGCAGTATTTGCAGGCTATCATGCGCGTGCAGGCCAGCCGGGTGTCATGAGCCATACGATGATTTTCGGCGTCCGTAATATTTACATCAACGAGATGGCGGTTGGGGAACTCGGATTCAACGCGTACGTCGCCGGTTATTACGGCGTACCTGTCCTGATGGTGGCAGGGGACGACGGTGCCTGCCGGGAAGCGGAAGCATTGATTCCGAATGTCGTCACTGCTCCGGTGAAATACTCCATTTCCCGATCCTCTGTCCGGACACTTCACCCCGAAAAAGCCCAGGCACTGCTGCAGGAGCGGATGGAACAGGCCCTGAAGAACAGGGAATCCATCAAGCCGCTGACACCTCCCGATCATCCCGTCATGAGGATCGAATTCACCAATTACGGGGAAGCCGAATGGGCCGCATTGATGCCTGGCTGTGAAATCGAGGAAGGGACCACCATTGTCCGGTATGAAGCCAAGGATATTATCGACGCCTACAGAGCGATGCTCGTCATGACCGAGCTTGCGATGCAGACGACATTTTGTTAAGGGGGAACGAGAGTGCCGCTATACATATTGAAGCGTTTCATCATGATGATTGTCACCATACTGATTATTGCCACGCTGACATTTGTACTGATGCGGGCGATTCCGGGCTCCCCGTTCGATGAAGAACGGACGTCGAACCCGACGATCCAGGCGAACCTGGAGAAATTCTACAAGCTGGACCAGCCGATGCCGATCCAGTATCTGAACTACCTGAAGTCCATTGTCACGTTCGACTATGGCCCGTCCATCAAGAAACCGAACGAGACCGTGAACACGCTTCTGTCGAGAGGGTTCCCGATCTCCTTTGAACTGGGGATTGCAACGATGATTGTCGCGGTGATCTCGGGGATCATCCTCGGGACATTCGCGGCGCTCAGGCATAACGGCATCATCGATTATGGAGCAATGACATTCGCCGTCATCGGGATATCCATCCCGAACTTCGTGCTGGCCACCCTGCTCATCCAGCAGGTGGCCGTCAACTGGGGCTTGCTGCCGCCCGCAACGTGGAGCAGTCCGAAGCATATGATCCTGCCGGTGATCGCACTGGCTACAGGCCCAACAGCGATCATCGCGCGTCTGACACGTGCCAGCATGCTGGAAGTGCTGACGCAGGATTACATCAAGATGGCGCGCGCGAAAGGGCTGACACCGATCCGCATCGTCGCCCGGCATGCCCTGCGCAATGCGCTCATGCCGGTTGTCACGATCATGGGGACGATGCTTGCCGGTATCCTGACCGGTACATTCGTCATCGAAAAGATATTCGCGATTCCCGGCATGGGGAAATACTTTGTGGAGAGCATCAACAACCGTGATTACCCGGTCATCATGGGATCGACAGTGTTTTACAGCGCATTTTTAGTCTTCATGCTGTTCGTCGTCGATATCCTGTACGGTTTCCTGGATCCGCGTATCAAGCTTCACAAAAAGGAAGGTGAAGTGTAATGGTCGCAAAAGATCCACGACTGACGGTACCCGATGAGTGGTTCCGCAAAAAAGAAGAGGATACCGAACAGGCGGAAGCTGTCGTACGGCCGTCGCTGTCCTATTGGAAAGACGCCTGGCGCCGGCTGCGGAAGAATAAGCTCGCAATGAGCGGTCTCGTGTTCCTGATCCTGCTGACGTTCATGGCGATCTTCGGACCGATCCTGTCGCCGTATGAAGTGACGGCGACCGATCTGCGCAGCCAGAACCTCGCGCCGAGTGCGGCCCACTGGTTCGGCACGGATGAAATGGGCCGCGATGTGTTCACCCGCACATGGTACGGTGCGCGCATCTCCCTGTTCGTCGGTGTCATGGCGGCACTGATCGACTTCTTCATCGGCATCATCTACGGCGGCGTCAGCGGTTACAAGGGCGGACGCACGGATTCCGCGATGATGCGTGTCATCGAAGTGCTGTACGGCCTGCCGCACCTGCTCGTCGTCATCCTGCTCATGGTGGTCATGGGGCCGAGTCTGACAACGATCATTGTGGCCCTGACGATCACCGGCTGGGTCGGAATGGCGAGGATTGTCCGCGGACAAGTGTTACAGATCAAAAACTATGAATTCGTCACCGCGTCAAAATCATTCGGTGCAGAGACGCCGAGGATCATACGAAAAAACCTGCTCCCGAACACGATGGGGCCGATCATCGTCCAGATGACCCTCACCGTGCCGAGCGCCATATTCGCCGAAGCGTTCCTGAGTTTCCTCGGCCTCGGCATCCAGGCACCGTACGCGAGCTGGGGTGTCATGGCGAACGACGCGCTTCCGGTCATCCTGTCGGGTGACTGGTGGCGGCTGTTCTTCCCTGCGCTCTTCATCTCCGTGACGATGTTCGCCTTTAACGTGCTCGGCGATGGGATGCAGGATGCGCTCGATCCGAAATTGAGGGGGTAATGGAAATGACAGGACATCAGCTGGCAGCAGCATCCGGTTTGGCAGAAGCCCCGCAACAGACGGAACGGCATGCCGGACAGCGCACAGCCACAGACGGAAACACTAAATCGGACAGGCAGGAAACGATCCTGTCCGTCCGTGACCTCGAAGTATCATTCAAGACATTCGGCGGGGAAGTGCAGGCGATCCGCGGCGTCACGTTCGACCTGTACAAAGGTGAGACACTTGCGGTCGTCGGCGAATCGGGCTGCGGCAAGAGTGTCACCGCCAATACGATCATGGGGCTCATCCCACAGCCGCCCGGCAGGATCCGGAACGGTCAGGTGCTGTTCAAAGACAAGGATATGACGAAGCTGTCGAAGAAAGCACTGCGGGATATCCAGGGCGTGGACATTTCGATGATCTTTCAGGATCCGATGACCGCACTCAACCCGACACTGAAGATCGGCGAACAGCTCATGGAAGGGCTGCGCACCCATCTTAAGGTTTCCAAAGCGGAAGCGAAACGGAAAGCGGTCGAGATGCTGGAACTGGTCGGCATCCCGAATCCGGAAGAACGGCTGAAGCAGTATCCGCACCAGTTTTCAGGCGGGATGCGTCAGCGGATCGTCATCGCCATCGCACTTATCTGCGAACCGCAGCTGCTCATCGCGGATGAACCGACAACGGCGCTCGACGTGACCATCCAGGCGCAGATCCTCGAGCTGTTCGCGGAAATCCAGCGCAAGACCGGTGTGGCGATCATCCTCATCACCCATGACCTCGGCGTCGTCGCGAAGATTGCGGACCGGATCGCCGTCATGTATGCCGGCAAGATCATCGAAATCGGGAACAAGCGGGAGATCTTCTATGACCCGCAGCATCCATATACGCAGGGCCTGCTGAACTCGGTGCCGCGTCTCGACCTGCAGGAAGAGGAGCTGCAGCCGATCGACGGGACACCGCCGGATCTCTTTGCACCGCCGCAAGGCTGCCCGTTTGCAGCACGCTGCCCGTTCGCCATGGACGTGTGCGAACAGGTCTATCCGGAGACGACCGTCCTGACGGAAGAGCATACCGTCGACTGCTGGCTCCAGGATCCGCGGGCAAAAGCTGTATTTGCTTGATGGCACTACATGATTGACCATAAAAAGGGGGAAGTCAAATTGAAGAAGTGGATCAAATTCATCCTGTTCACGGCATTGATTGTTGTTCTCGCCGCTTGTACAGCGAACGAGGATGCCGGCAAGAAGACCGATACCGGTTCCGGCACCGAAACATCCGACGGGAAAGACGGCGATAAGAAGGAAGCGTCCGGTGAAAAAGTGCTTTACTTGAACAACGGGGAAGAGCCGACATCGTTCGATCCGTCCGTCGGGTTCAACGCAGTCTCCTGGAGCGCGCTGAACAACCTGATGGAAGGGCTTACGCGCCTGAACAAAGACCACCAGGCGGAAGAAGCGACTGCAGAGAAGATCGACGTCTCCGAAGACGGTCTGACGTATACATTCACAATCCGCGACGATGCAAAATGGTCGAACGGCGACCCGGTGACGGCGAACGACTTCGTCTACGCCTGGAAGCATATGCTCGATCCGGAAACCGCGTCTCCTGCTGCGTTCCTCGCGTACTTCATCAAAGGTGCAGAGGCGTATAACAACGGGGAAGGCACGCCGGAAGACATCGGCATCGAAGCGAAAGACGAGAAGACATTCGTTGTCACGCTCGACGCGCCAAACGAAGCGTTCCTCAATATCATCACGAACCCGAGCTTCTTCCCGATCAATGAAAAAGTAGCGGAAGACAATCCGAAATGGTTCACGGAAGCCGATTCGTTCGTTTCAAACGGACCGTTCAAACTCGCGTCATGGGATCATGATGTGAAATTCGTCTTCGAAAAGAACGAAAACTACTGGGATGCAGACAACGTGAAATTGGACAAAGTCAACTGGGAAATGGTCAGTGACTCGACAACGGCTTACCAGATGTACAAATCGGATGAACTGGACAGCACAGACGTCCCATCCGAGATCGCGGAAGACCTGAAAGACAATCCGGAAGTGAAAGTGGAAGACCAGGCGGGCGTCTACTTCTTCCGTTTCAACACATCCATGGAACCGTTCACGAATACAAAGATCCGCCGCGCATTCGGGGAAGCGGTGAATCAGGAAGATATCGTCGAGTTCGTCACGAAGAATGGTGAGAAGCCGGCACACGGATTCGTATCGTACGGATTCATCGGACCGGATGGCAATGAGTTCCGCGAAGATGCCGGCGATTTGATCTCCTTCGATCCGGAAAACGCCAAGAAATTGCTGGAAGAAGGCATGAAAGAAGAAGGGTACAGTGAACTTCCGAAAGTGACACTGACGTATTCGACAAACGAAGCACACCAGAAGATTGCAGTGGCCCTCCAGTCGATGTTCAAAGAGAATCTCGGTGTCGATGTGGAGCTGCAGAACGTCGAAGCCAGCGTGTTCCTCGCTGACCAGAAAGAACATAAGTACCAGCTGTCCCGTTCATCATTCCTGTATGATTATGCAGACCCGGTGAATGCGCTGGAGAGCTTCATCACCGATTCATCCATGAACCGGACGACATGGTCCAACAAAGACTATGACAAACTGATCGAAGACATCAAGAACGAAACAGATGCAAACAAACGCTGGACACTGCTGCAGCAGGCGGACAAGATGCTGATGGATGAAATGCCAGTGTTCCCGGTCTACTATTACAACCAGGCGACCCTTGAAAAGCCTGGCGTTACAGGGATCCTCCGTCACCCGGTCGGCTACCTTGACTTGAAGTACGCTGACAAAGAATAATTTGGAGAACTGTGTGCGCCGAACGATCGCCGCACACAGTTTTTCTTGTTTCCCCACGCAGACCCGGAGAGAAAGGAAGTGTACCTGATGAAAATTCAATCGATCGACTGCTTCACTGTGGCAGTCCCACTCATCAAGCCATTCAAAACGGCCTTGCGCACGGTACATACAGCGTATTCCGTCTATGTCCGGATTACGGCAGACAGCGGAGAGACAGGCTTTGGCGAAGCACCGCCGACACATGTCATCACCGGCGACTCGATGGCCAGTGTCACCTATGCAATCGAAGAGATCATCGCCCCGAAATTGATCGGTCTTGATATCCGCAGCCGTGCAGAAATCTTTACGATCCTACATAGCTCCCTCATCCGGAATACGAGCGCCAAAGCAGCGGTCGACATGGCGGTCCATGATCTGCTCGGCAAGCAGGCGGATCTTCCGCTGTATCAGCTGCTCGGCGGTTTCACGAACGAATTGGATTCGAACTTCACAGTCAGCGTGAACGCACCTGAGGAGATGGCAGAGGACGCCGGACGATACGTGGACGACGGCTTCACGACACTGAAGGTAAAAGTCGGCACAGGTTCACCTGCACTCGATATCGAGCGCGTGAAAGCGATCCGCAAAACGGTCGGGGGTTCCGTAAAAATCCGGCTGGATGCCAACCAGGGCTGGAAACCGAAAGAAGCCGTGCGCACCATCGCGGTCATGGAAGACGCGGGGCTTGCCATCGAACTGATCGAACAGCCCGTCCATGCAGACGACGTCGAGGGGCTCGCGTATGTCACGAAGCATACACTGACGCCGATCATGGCGGACGAAAGCGTATTCTCCGCACGGGATGCTGTGCGTGTCCTGCAGGCCGGTGCTGCCGATCTCATCAACATCAAGCTCATGAAATGCGGCGGTATCCACGAAGCCTTGAAGATCAATGCACTTGCCGAGAGTTTCGGCGTGGAGTGCATGACCGGCAGCATGATCGAAACGAAACTCGGCATCTCTGCGGCTGCCCATTTCGCGGCCAGCCAGAAGAACGTGACCCGCGTGGATTTCGATGCCCCGCTCATGCTGAGCGGCAGCCCGATCACGGGGGGTGTCGAGTATTCAGGTCAGACTGTGCGGCTCCCGGATCAGCCGGGCCTCGGCATATGGATCGATCCTTCTTCAAAATTCCAGCTTAGAGCCACAGACAAAGAGGAGGAACTCGGATGACAAACAACCAGCCTGTAGTGCTGTCGGTGAACAATCTGAAACGGCATTTTGACGTAGGCAAAGGGAAAACATTGAAAGCGGTGGACGGGCTCAGCTTCGAAGTCCGCAAAGGCGAGACGTTCGGTCTGGTCGGGGAGTCGGGCTGCGGCAAGTCGACAGCCGGCCGTACGATACTCGGATTGTATAATAATACAGATGGGGAAGTTCTTTATGAAGGACAGGACATCCACAAGATGGCCGGCAAAGACCGGAAAGACTTCCTGAAAAAGATGCAGATGGTGTTCCAGGACCCCTATGCGTCGCTGAACCCCCGTTCGACCGTCTTCGAAATCATCGCGGAACCGATGGAGATCCACGGAATGTTCAAAAGCAAAAAAGAACTGCGTGAGCGTGTGAACGAACTGCTTGAAGACGTCGGGCTGAACCGGGATCACGCCAACCGCTACCCGCACGAATTCTCCGGCGGGCAGCGGCAGCGGATCGGCATCGCCCGGGCGCTGGCGCTCGATCCTGAATTCATCATTGCGGACGAACCGATTTCCGCACTGGACGTATCCGTGCAGGCGCAAGTCGTGAAGTTGTTCCAGCGGCTGCAGCGGGAGAAAGGCCTGACCTATCTGTTCATCGCCCACGACCTGTCGATGGTCAAGTATATCTCGGACCGGATCGGCGTCATGTATCTGGGGCATCTCGTGGAATTGACGACGAGCGACCAGCTGTATGGAAAACCGCTTCATCCGTATACGGAAGCGCTGCTGTCCGCCATTCCGATTCCGGATCCGGATATTGAGGAGTCACGGGAACGGATTCTGCTGGAAGGGGAACTGCCGAGTCCGATCGACCCGCCGTCAGGCTGTGTGTTCCGGACAAGGTGTCCATATGCGATGGACGTCTGTGCAGCCAAGAAGCCGAAGTGGCTTGAAAAGGATGAAGGCCATTTCGTCGCCTGCCATCTCCATGATGAGGAAGTCATGGCGAAACAGAAAAGGGAAACCGTATCCGCGCAGTGAAGGGGACTAGACTGATGAAAAAACTGTTACTTACCGGATTCGAGCCGTTTCTGGATTACCCGCAGAATCCGACGATGCAAGTCGTGGAACAGCTTGACGGCACCACAATCGGGGACTATGCCATCTGCGGAAAGATTTTGCCCGTCGATTTCAATCGGTCCGCCGGCGAGCTGCTGGCCTATATTGCTGAAGAAAAGCCGGATGCCGTCCTGTCCCTCGGCCTTGCCGGCGGCAGACAGAAGCTAACCCCGGAGCGGGTTGCGCTCAATGTTAAGGACGGTGAGCCGGATAATGAAGGGCACCGCCCGGTCGATGAGCCGATCGAAGCAGACGGACCGCCGGCATACTTCTCGACATTGCCGACCCGTGCTATGGTGAACCGTCTGAAGGAAGCAGGCCTGCCGGCAGATATCTCGAATACCGCCGGCCTCTACTTATGCAACAACGTCATGTATGCCGGCCTCCATTGGGCGGCCCTTAACAACCCGGATATGCCGTGCGGATTCCTCCATATACCCGCTTCCTTCGAGCTGGCCATGCAGCATGGCAAGATTCCGGGATGGCCGCTTCAGGAACTGGTGAGGGGCATTACGGTCTGTATCGAAACACTTTCGACATCCGAGGCCTGATTTGTTATTGCATACTGTATATTCGTGTCGCGAAATGTCGGCAAACATAAAGACAGAACGAGGAGCGGTTTCTAGTTACTGGGGACCGTCTCTTTGTGCTGGATGAAAAACCCCAGGAAACCGACTGACGTAGGAAGATGAAAACGGCGGGCCTTCTTCTTGTACGTAAACTTTTTTGAAGACCAATTAGGGAAAGGATTCCCTTTGTTACAAGGGTTGTCATGATTTTGTCACCTTTGAAATAATCAGTGTATTTGATATTCTGAAAAAACACTATTGCCAATAGAAAAGCAGTGTAGTATAGTTAACAAAAGATTTTAAAGTCTGAAAATTAAATTTCCCTCAATTCACTTTTTGGGAAGTGCGCTAGGCAAGGAGGAACCGCGTTGGCTGAGTCAGTTTTGGAAATTGAGAATCTGCGAACATCATTCAACATCAAGGGAAACTATTACGCAGCTGTGGATGGCGTCTCACTCACCGTCCATAAAAATGAAGTCGTGGCGATCGTCGGTGAATCGGGATGCGGAAAGAGTGCACTGGCGCTCTCCATCATGGGTCTTCATAATGCGAAGACGACAAAACTGGAAGGTCAAGCGAATCTGAAAGGGCAGAACCTGATCGGGATGCCTGTCGAAAAACTGAACAAAATACGCGGCAAGGACCTGGGCATGATCTTCCAAGATCCGATGACAGCTCTGAACCCGCTTGCAACGATCGGCCGGCAGATCGAAGAGCCGATGGACTACCATATGAAGTTATCGAAATCAGCCAAAAAGAAACGGGTGCTCGAACTGCTTGAGCAAGTCGGCATCAAAGATGTCAACCGCATCTACAAGCAGTACCCGCACGAGCTGTCGGGCGGTATGCGGCAGCGGGTTGTTATCGCGATCGCGCTTGCCTGCAACCCGGTCATGCTGATCGCCGATGAGCCGACGACAGCTCTTGACGTAACTATACAGGCACAGATCATGGACCTTATGAAAGAACTGCAGCGCATCACGGACTCGGGCATCATCCTCATCACGCACGACCTGGGCGTCGTCGCAGAGATGGCGGACCGTGTCGCCGTCATGTATGCAGGGGAGTTCGTCGAATATGCAGATGTCAATCTGCTTTTCAAAAACCCGCTGCATCCTTATACCCGATCATTGCTGAACTCGATCCCTTCCAACATGTCGGATAAGGAAGAGCTGCACGTAATCGAAGGGATTGTCCCGTCAATCCAGAATCTGGACAGGGAAGGGTGTCGGTTCGCGCCGCGGATTCCCTGGATCCCGGCGGAAGCCCACGAAGCACACCCGACGCTCCATGAAGTGGAGCCAGGTCATTATGTACGCTGCACGTGCTACAAAGACTTCCACTTCACGGAAGAACGAGTGGAGGATAAAGACTATGTCACTACTTAATGTAAAAGACCTGAAAGTCCATTTCCCGATCCGCGGAGGCTTCTTCCGTTCCGTTGTCGATCAGGTGCGTGCGGTAGACGGCGTGAGTTTCGAACTTGAGCCGGGCGAAACGTACGGACTCGTCGGAGAGTCGGGCTGCGGCAAGACGACAACCGGACGCGCTATCATCGGACTGAACAAAGTGACAGACGGTGAAGTGCTCTTTAACGGAGAGAACCTGGCGACAATGAGCGGGCATGAACGCAGAAAGCACATGCGGGATATTCAGATGATCTTCCAGGATCCCTATTCGTCACTCAACGGCCGTAAGAATGTCTTGAACCTGGTTGCTGAGCCACTGCGGAATTTCGAAAAGCTCTCACCGAAAGAGGAACTGACCCGCGTGCAGAACATGCTCGAGCGGGTCGGACTGAGTCCGGAATCGATCTACAAATACCCGCACCAGTTCTCTGGCGGGCAGCGGCAGCGGATCGGGATCGCCCGGGCGCTCATGCTCAACCCAAAACTGATCATTGCGGATGAACCGGTCTCGGCTTTGGACGTATCCGTTCAGGCGCAAGTGCTGAACTTCATGCAGGAGATCCAGAAGGACTTCGGACTGACGTACCTGTTCATCTCCCACGACCTCGGGGTCATCAAGCACATCTGCGACCGGATCGGCATCATGTACAAAGGCCGGTTCGTCGAAGAAGGAACGGCACAGGATGTTTATTCCAATCCGCAACATCTGTATACGAAGCGGCTCATCGCTGCGATCCCTGAAATGGATCCTGCGAAAAAATACGAAAAGATGGAAATGCGAAGTGAAATTAATGCTGCCTACCGTACCGAGTACGACAGCTATTTCGATAAGGATGGCCGGATGTTCGACCTGAAGCCGATCTCCCCGACGCATTCTGTTGCAATCCAGCAAGGGGGCATGTAACCGATGATCAAATTTGCGATTCGCCGGATACTCGTCATGATTCCCCAGCTGTTCCTGTTGAGTCTGATCATCTTCATCCTGGCAAAGCAGATGCCGGGAGATGCGGTCACAGGAGCGTTCATGGGGAACCCGAACGTCACACCGGAACAAGTGGAAAAGATCCGGGAAGAATACGGCCTGAACGACCCATGGTACGTTCAGTACGGCCATTGGATCGGGAAAGCGGTAAAAGGAGATCTAGGCAGCAGCTACACGCACAAGCAGCCGGTCACATCACTGCTGGCAGGGCGGGTCGCTAATACGGTCACCTTGGCGCTGTTCATCCTGATTGTGACATATATCATCGCCATACCACTTGGCATTATCGCGGGCAGGTGGACCGATACATGGGCCGATAAACTGATTGTCATGTACAACTACTTCTCGTTCGCCACACCGTTGTTCGTATTTGCTCTGCTCATGCTATATGTGTTCGGCTTCCTGCTCGGCTGGTTCCCGACCGGCAACAGTGTGGATGTCAGACTGGAGGCAGGCAGCTGGGCCTACTACGTCAGTAAGTTCAAGCACCTTGTCCTTCCGGGAATGTCCGGTGCATTGCTTGCGACATTCGGTACGATCCAGTATTTACGGAACGATATCATCGACACGAAATTGAAGGACTTTGTAAAAACCGCCCGTTCAAAAGGGGTTCCGGAAGGCAAAGTATACACGCGTCATATTTTGCGGAATTCCCTGCTGCCGATTGCTGCATTCCTCGGCTATGAGATCACAGGATTGATCGGCGGTTCGATCTTCCTGGAAATGATTTTCAGTTACCCGGGCCTCGGTCAGCTTTTCATTCAATCGATTACAGGACGTGACTTCACGGTAACAACAGCTATCGTAATGATTTCAGGAGCTGCTGTTATCGTCGGTACAATGCTTTCGGATATTATCCTGAGTATCATTGACCCACGAATCCGGATTGAATAGAAAAAGCGAATGAGGAGGAATCACATATGGTAACGCTCGATGATAAAAAATTGATTGCCAAGGAGAAAGCGAACAACCCATCGTTCGCGAAAACAATTTGGCGGGAAATTAAACACGATAAACTGGCGCTCGTTTCATTGGTTCTTTTGATAGCCCTTCTGATTACGGCCTATGCATCTCCGCTGTTCATCGATCAGGAGCAGCTGCAGCGGGTCAACTTCCTGGAAACGTGGGAAGCTCCTTCGTCTGAACATATTCTGGGTACAGACGATGGGGGAAGAGATGTACTTGGTCAGCTCCTGATCGGAACACGGAACTCCTTCACGATTGCTCTAGGTGTAACTCTTATTGCAGGAGCACTCGGACTGACAGTCGGACTGATCGCCGGTTTCTTTGGCGGCTGGGTGGATAACGTCATCATGCGGATTGTCGACTTCCTGATGGTGCTCCCGAGCACGATGTTCATCATCGTATTCGTCGTCATTGTGCCGAACTACTCCGTGTTCACGTTTGTACTGATCATGAGTGCGTTCGTCTGGTTCGGAAAAGCGCGACTCATCCGATCGAAAGGTCTTGCTGAGCGGGAACTGGATTACATCAATGCATCCAAGACACTCGGCACGCCGAGCTGGAAGATTATGTTTTTTGAAATGTTCCCCAATTTAAGTTCCATTGTCATCGTCAATATGACGCTGGCTTTGGCGGGCAACATAGGCCTGGAAACCGGATTGACTTTCTTAGGCTTCGGTCTGCCGGCCAGTACACCATCACTCGGGACACTGATTGCATTCGCAACCAATCCTGACGTCGTGGTGAACAAATCATGGGTTTGGTTACCTGCAGCATTACTGATCCTGGTAATGATGCTGTGTATAAATTACATCGGGCAAGCGATCAAACGCGCGTCGGATGCAAGACAAAGATTGGCGTAAAAAAAAGGGGAGGTAAGACAATTGACGAAGAAACGATTTATGCTTCTGGCAAGCCTGATGCTCGTTCTCAGTATTTTCCTTGCTGCGTGCAGCGGAGATGACAAGGCCGACGGCAACAAAGACAAGGGGAAAGACGGCGGCAAAGACAATGCATCAGAAACAGATAAGGGCGATGACAACAAAGCGGAACTGGATTTCCCGCTTGAAGTCAGCAACGATGCAGAACCGATGGAAGACGGCGAAATGACCATCGCCATGGTAGCGGCTGAGCCGTTCGAAGGAACGCTGAACCGTAACTTCTACTCAGGCACATATGATGCTGAAATCCTTGGCTACTTCGACGAAGGATTATTGGATACAGACGGTGACTACCTGATCACAAACAACGGAGCTGCCACGTATGAGCTTTCCGAAGACAACAAAACAATGAAATTGACAATCAAAGACAATGTCAACTGGCATGATGGAGAGCCTGTTAAAACAACAGACCTTCTTTACTCGTATGAACTTCTTGGCCATCCGGATTATGCAGGCAACCGCTATGACTTCAACATTGAAAACGTAGAAGGCATGCCTGCATATCACGAAGGCAAGACAAAAGAAATCTCAGGTATCAAAATCATTGACGATAAGAATATGGAATTCCATTTCACGGAAGCATCACCATCCATCCTTTCCGGATTCTGGTCATATGCAACGCCGCGTCATCACGTAGGCGACATCATGACTGGTGAAACGACAATCAAAGAACTCGAGTCTTCTGATAAGATCCGTGTGAACCCAATCGGTTTCGGACCTTACAAGATCGACAAGATCGTACCAGGGGAATCTGTACTTTACTCTCGTAACGACGATTACTGGAGAGGCAAGCCAGCTCTTAAATCAATCGTACAAAAAGTAGTGAGCCCAGCGACAATTGTTGAGTCTATGAAAAATGGCGATGTCGACCTTGCGAGCATCCCTGCTGACCAGTACTTGACAGTTAAAGACGTAGACAATATTGAATTGCTTGCAGACATCGACTATGCATACACATACATTGGATTCAAACAAGGTAAGTGGGATGCAGCAAAGAAAGAAAACGTAACAGATCCTGATGCGAAAATGGCGAGCAAAGAATTGCGCCAGGCGATGTGGTATGCAATGGACAACGCAACAATCGGTGAGAAATTGTACCACGGTCTCCGTTTCCCTGGTACATCATTAATCATCCCGGTATTCGAAAGTTTCCACGATGAAAGCATCGAAGGACGTCCGTATGATCCGGAAAAAGCGAAGCAGCTACTTGAAGACGCTGGCTTCAAAGACACGGATGGCGACGGCTTCCGTGAAGACCAGAACGGTGAAAAATTGGTCATCAACTTCGCTTCCATGTCAGGCGGCGAAACAGCTGAGCCAATCGCGAAAGCCTACATGCAGAATTGGGCTGACGTTGGTTTGAAAGTGGAGCTCGTTGACGGCCGTCTGCATGACTTCAACGCATTCTATGACATGGTTGAAAACGATGATCCGAAAATCGATATCTACCAAGGCGCTTGGGGAACTGGTTCTGACCCAGACCCATCCGGTCTCTACGGCCGTAAAGCATCGTTCAACTATACTCGCTGGACGAGTGAAGAGAACGATAAGCTCCTGAAAGACGGTACATCGGAGAAAGCATTCGACCTTGACTACCGTAAAGAAGTATACGACAAGTGGCAGGAACTCATGTTTGATGAAGTTCCAGTTGCACCGACTGTTTACCGCTATGCATTAACAGGTGTTAACAATCGTGTGGTTAACTACACAATGGACCCTGGTTCAGACCTTCGTCTGTATGAAATGGGCGTCAGCGAATAAGCAGCATACCGATCCGTCTCCTTCTTGGGGGACGGATTTTTTGTGGGTTTCGGCCGGCCGTTGGGTATACTAGCCGAAAGGAGCTGATTCTTGGTATGTCTGTAAAAAACTCAGAACGCTTTATCGCCGCCTACAATCGGCTGGAGAAAGCACTCGTCAAGAAAGTCGGAGAAAACAGTTACCTGCCGTTCTACCGGCTGGTCGATAAAGCGAAAGTGAAGAATTCCGTGGTCCGGAACAACGAAGATGATCTGAGGGAGTTCGGTGACCTGCGCAATGCCATCGTCCATCACCGGACGGGGGTCGACTATGTCATCGCCGAACCGCATGAGGACGTCGTCGACAAAATCGAGGAGCTGGACAAGAAGATCAGCAATCCGCTGAATGTCGGCGCTTTGTTCGGCTGCAAAGTCCACACCCTGCAAGCATCCGATCAGCTGACGGACGCATTAAAGATCATGCACGAGAACAAGTTCAGTCAGCTGCCGTTCTACGACCAAGGTAAATTCCAGGGACTGATCACTGCTGCCGGCATTACGTACTGGTTTGCCGGTCATTCGACAGCAAGCGATATTTCCCGGGAAATACCGACATTGGCGGACGTCTACAACTATGAAAAACGGAAAAAATCATTTGAATTTGTCAGACGGGACTTGTCCATATACGAAGCAGAGGACTACTTCAAGCGCGCCATCACGAAAGGCACCCGGCTGGAGGCCTTGCTGATCACCGAGACCGCCAAGCCGGACGAGGAATTGATCGGCATCATCACGCCATTCGACTTGCTGAAGATCCAGTGAAGGTGTTCAACAGGCTTCCGTCGGTGAAGTGCTCATAAAACGGCAAAAGTGATCATAAACCACTGGAAATGATCATAAACCTGGAAAAGTGATCATAAACCGCTGAATGTGATCATAAAACCTGCAGAGTGATCATAAATGTCCAAAAGTGATCATAAATAGCGGCGAAGTGCTCATAACGATGCCTTCAGCCCGTGTTCCCCTCGCGCAAAAACAATAAAAAGCTGCCATTTCCTTGTCATGCCAAGGGAACGGCAGCTTTTCACGTTATCCGGTATGCACGCGGTCGTACGAGTAGCGGAATGTCTCTTTCTTTTGGCGGATCAGCAGGAAGAACAGTGTCAGCGGACCGATCCGGCCGAGGAACATGACAATGCTGATGATCCATTCACCGGCTGGACTCAGGTCACCTGTAATCCCGACGGACAGGCCGACCGTGCCGAAGGCAGATACGGTTTCCATGAAGAGCGGCAGGAATCCGAACGATTCGGTCACTGTCAGCAGGAAGCATGCGAGGAAGACGACCATCGAACTGATGGCGGCAATCGCAAGCGACCTGACGATGATCTCGGTCTTGATGGTGCGGTTGAACAGGTGCGGCTCATTCGTTCCGCGGAAATAGGCGATGGTCGCAAGCACGATCACCAGGAATGTCGTCAGCTTGATACCGGAAGCGGTGGAAGCACTTCCGCCGCCGATGAACATCAGGGCAAGGGTCAACAGCATTGAACTGTCGGTCATGTCACCGATCGGCACCATGTTGAAGCCGGCTGTCCGCGGGGTGACCGCCTGGAAATAGGACGTCAGGAGCTGATCGCCGACCGGCATCCCGCCGATCGTTTTGGCATTATGGAATTCGAGCAGGAACCAGATGATCATCGCGACAGCATTCATGATCAGTGTACCTGCGACCATCATCTTCGTATGGAGCGACCAGTCCCTCGCCCGTCGAGCAGTGAGCAGGTCGAGCACTACCGTGAAGCCGAGACCTCCGATGATGAACAGCGAGGAGATGATCAGCGTCACCGGCCAGTCGCCTGCGAATCCGATCAGGTTATCCGGGAACAGGGAGAACCCCGCATTGTTGAATGCTGAAACGACATGGAACAAACTGTAGTACAGACCGTGCGTCCAGCCGAACTTCGGCACCCAGACGAGGGAAAGCAGGATGAATGCGATCCCTTCCGTGATGAACACGAAGGCGAAAATACTGCGCAGGAACTTGACTGTACCGCCGATCGACTGCTGGCTGAACGATTCCTGCAGGAACAGCCGGTTTTTCATCCCGACTTTCCGGCCGAGCAGGATGAGCACAGCGACGGCGAACGCCATGAGGCCGACGCCGCCGATCTGGATGAGTGCCAGCAGGACGAGTTCGCCGAACAGGGTCAGGGTGGAGGCGATATCAAACACCGACAGACCGGTCACCGTTGTGGCAGATGCAGCGGTGAACATCGCATCCGTCCAGGTGATCGGTGCAGTGGTCGCTGCCGGCAGTTTCAGCAGGATGGTGCCTATCAAGATCGTCAGCAGGAAACTGGCAGCGATCAGAAGCGGTGGGGTACTGCGCCGTTTTTTGTGCAAGAACGGAAGTTTCATAAGGGTCAGACTCCTTTTTCCGTGAACTATGTTATTGTTTGATTATTGATCGAAAAGGTATGAATACAATAGGCCGATTGAATTATTATTTAAGGGTTTTTAACAGGCGCAATCAGTAATGACTGAATGAGATGGGGGACCACTGAGGATGAAAGAAAAGATGAGTCAGGCAGATAATGCCCTGCGTCTGGCAGGTGTAACGTTTGAAACAGAGGACAAACCAATTATCCGGCAAGCATCCGGATGTGCACCGTCCGGAAAGATTACAGCACTGATCGGGCCGTCCGGAGCAGGTAAGACGACCTTGCTGAAGCTGTGCAATGGGCTCATCAGTCCGACTGCAGGACAAATTTACATAGGGAACGCGGCGATCCAGGACCTGCCGCCGGTCACACTGCGTCGGCAGGCGGGAATTGTACTGCAGAACTCCCCGATGATCGCCGGTACCGTGCTGGATAATCTGGCATTGCCAATGACTTTACAGGGAAAGAAACTGTCTGACCAAGAGGCGGCGGAGGTGATGGACCGTGTGGGACTGCCGGATGAGCTACTCGGACAGGATGCCCGCAATCTGTCGGGCGGGCAGCGCCAGAAAGTATCTATCGCCCGGACGCTGGTGAACGAGTCGGAGATCCTGTTGCTGGATGAGATCACAGCATCCCTTGATCCAGAGTCTTCGCAGGAGATCGAGGAATTGATCGTCAGGCTGAACCGGGAGCAGGCCGTGACGGTTGTATGGATCACGCATAATCTTGACCAGGCGTTCCGGGTCGGCGAGCATTTCTGGGTGATGGCGGATGGTGTCATTCGGGCAGAAGGTTCAGCAGCGGACATCCGGTCATCCGATGATGCGGCGGTCCGACAGTTTGCAGAGGGGGTAAAAGCATGAGCTGGCTGACATTGAGCCTGACGCTTATCTTCGTGCTCATCCCGCTGCTGCTGTCAAAGACGCTGCATCTCGGACTGGAGAAAGATACGCTGATTGCGACCATCCGCTCCGCCGTCCAGCTGATTGCGGTCGGCTTCGTGCTGAAATTCGTCTTCGAGTCGGAGCATGCGGTATTCATCCTCCTGATGGTGCTGCTGATGATCGGGGCGGCTGTGCAGAATGCGCGCCATAAAGGGAAAGCGGTGAAGGGTATCACGTGGAAGCTGTTCGTGACGTTTGCGGCAATCGAGCTGATCACGCAAGGGGTGCTGCTCGGGCTGCACATCGTTCCGGCGACCGCGCAATATATCATCTCGATCAGCGGGATGGTGATCGGCAACTCGATGGTGCTCGCCATCCTGTTTTTGAACCGGTTCACCTCGGAGATCGAAAGCCACCGGGATCAGACGGAACTGATCCTGTCGCTCGGCGGTACGCCGAAACAGTCCATCAACCGGCAGCTGCTGAAGGCGATCCAGGCGAGCATGATCCCGACGATCGAAAGCCAGAAGACGATCGGACTCGTCCAGCTGCCTGGCATGATGAGCGGCCAGATCATCGCCGGCGCCGACCCGATCCAGGCCGTGCAGTTCCAGCTGCTCATCGTGTTTTTGCTGTTGTCGACGGCTGCGATGACGAGTGTCCTCCTCGGCTACTTGTCGTACCGGAGTTTTTTTAATGAGCAGATGCAGCTGCTGAAGGTGGATGCAGATTGAAAGGAGCGCCCGCGGGCGCTCCTTTTCAGCAGGGCGATTATATTGGCGGCGCTGAGCGATCCATTCGACCGTGTAACCGCTCGATTGCCTGGCCCGACCGCTCGATTCGTCCGGCGAAGTGATCCATTCGCTTGGCTAAGCGCTCCAATCCTTTACCGAAGCGCTCCATTCCGCCACCGCTCGATACCCCAGCCGCCGCTTAGGTTTTATACGAAAACAGCACGAGCTCGGCGTGAGGTTCGTCTGCAATTGTCAGTTCAATGAACGAGTAGTACGGCAGTTTCCGCTTATCGGTCGGGGAGCCGGGGTTCAGCAGCAGCATCCCTTTGAAGTATTTGATGACGGGGATGTGGGAGTGACCGTAGATCAGGATATCGATGTCGTCATCCGTGAACGCCTCCAGAGCGCGCTGTTCGGTCGTCCGTTTCGCTCCGTGGCCGTGGACGAGGCCGATCCGCAGCCCGCCTGCGTCGAAAAGCTGCCGGTCGGGAACGAGGGCCTGGATATCTTCCCCGTCAATATTGCCGTAGACCGCACGTACTTTGGCATACGACGATAACGTCTCCAATACGTCCGGTGACCGGAAATCCCCTGTATGTATGATGAGGTCGGCGTCCCGGCATGCATCGAGCAGCCGTCGGGGAAGCCGGCTGCCGCGGCCCGGGAGGTGGGTGTCGCCGGTGATGATCAGTTTCAAACTGGTGTCCTCCTTCTGCGGGGCACCTTATTCGAGTCGTTTCGGTGCCCCGTTTTTCAGATCTTTGTTGGCGGTTTCCGTAAACAGGCTCTGCTCCGCCGGGATGTTTTCCGTGATATGCGGCACCGGGTACGCGTCCAGTTTTTTCAGGACGGCCTCCAGTTCCTGGCGCAGGATGTACAGGTCCTGCTTCGTTGCGGGCTTCGCACTCTCCATCAGTTCACAGCCGACCTGTCCGTTCGGTTCCAGCGTCGCCCATTTCACGTCCTCAATCCGGGTGATGTTCTGCTGGCGGAGTTCCATCTCCAGCTGATCCACCGTGAACCTGAGTTTCCGCAGCGTCTGTTCCTGCAGCACGCCGTCCAAAATGACGATTTTGGCACGGCCCGTCACCAGCCCTTCCACCCGGTTGACTTTGACTTCCAGGAATTCGATGACGATGAGGGTGATGATCAGCATCAGCCCGACGAGCATCGTGGACCAGACATTATGGCCGACGATCGGCTGCACGAGCAGGGAGCCGAGTCCGATCATGATGACCGTCTGTGCGAGCGTCATCTGGGAGATCGATTTGCGGCCCGCGAGCCGCAGGAACAGGGTCCCGGCAATCACGACCACGACCGCTTTCCATAAAAGACTCCAATCCATCCAACCACCTCTTTTACCCGATAGGATGGCCGTCGGACAGGGAAGTATGCGGCCCGTCTGCGGTCAGCGCACGGAGCGACTGCTGTTTGTCAGCAAGCCGTTCCGAATCGAGCGGCTCGAGTCCGGTATGATCGAAGCGGTTCCAGACGTACTCACCGATCCGTCTGACCTCATTCAGCGTCTCGTGGGAGGAACGCCGGCTCCTTGCGATATACAGGAGGGCATCGAGCATGGCATGCAGGACAGCGGCATCCTGCCTGCCGTAGAAACTCATCTGGCTGAACGCGGCATACAGATGATCGGCCAGACTCGCCTGGGGGAGGATCAGGCACGGTTTATTCCCCTCTGCATAGCGGACACGGAACCCGCCGGGCAGATGGGTGGCCCGCTCGAGGACTTCGCCGAGTGTATGGATGCAGCGCACGGCCGTGTTCGGGTCGTTGATGCCCGGGGATAGCGCGCGCAAGCCGATCTCCGCAATCTTTTCGATGCCGTACTCCACGTCCTGCAAGGTCGACCGTTCTTCGCCGACAGTGAACTTACGGGCCGGCTCAAAGTCCGGCAGCCTGCTGTCATGGTAGACGGCGGCAATCATGCTTTCCGTTCCGACAAAGGTGCCGATCGGCGTCAGGATATCGATCACCGCCTCCTGTTCAGCCGCCCAATCCGCCAATTCTCTGATCTGGATCGATTGGATGTACCCATACGTACCATTCCTGAATTCGGTGACGGAAGAATAGGCGGCAGCTAATGGGGGTTTCTCTGGCAGGGTGACGACCGCTTCTTCTTCCACGGCACGCATCGTCTCATCAATCGTCTCCAGCACATCATCAGCCAGATTCCGGATCAGCCGGCTCACCTGCACGGCCCTGCCGACTTTGTGGATGAAATACGCGAAGAATGCCAGGCAGACGACTGCCAGCAGGACAGCGACCGTAGCGGAGACGACTTCATGGGTGATGGACTGCTTGCGCATGAACAGCAGCGACAGGATCGAGTAGATGAACCCGCCCATGAACATGCCGAGCACCCGCTGCGTGGACGGTGCGTTCAGGAAATTCTGCAGCGTGCGTGGTGAGAACTGGGACGAATACATTGTCAGGACGACCATGATCGTCGAGAACGTGATCGTCGTCATCGTCAGCAGTGCACCGGAAATCGTGCCGAGAATCGTCTGGGCAAGATCAACGGATGTCCGCAAATACTCGGGAATGAACCCTTTCACTTGCGTATTGAAAGTCGTATCGACCAGGACCATGCCGAGTGCCAGCAGAGAGGCGAGCACGGCATATAGACCCGGAATGAACCAGATGCTGCTTCGGAGTTTCAAGATCAGTCTCGGTACCAAATGTGTGTGCCTCCTTGCAGCGGCTGTGCCGTTTCTAGTCTTACTTCCTGACTACCCTGCAAGGGCGCACGGGAAACGACTGAATACGGCTCGTAAAAAAACCCGTCCGCCCTGTGTCGGGGGAGACGGGTTTTCGGGTCAGTCGAGCACTTTATCCAGAAACTCGGAAAGTCTGCGTTCGTATTCCGCCGTGCGGTTGTCGAACGCTTTCGTATGGCCGGCATCCGGCACAATCCACAGTTCCTTGTCGCCGCCTGCGGCTTTGTACAGCACATCGGCCATCGCAGTCGGCACGAGGTCATCCTTGTCGCCATGGATGAGCAGAAGCGGGCGCGTGTTTTTCCGCACCTGATCGACCGCGGACGCTTCCTGCAAGGTATAACCTGCGCGCACTTTCGCCACGACACTCGTCACGTCGAGCAGCGGGAAGGCGGGCAGCCCGTAGATCGACTTGAGCTGGTGGGCGAGCTCCGCCTTGACGGTCGTGTAGGAGCTGTCCGCGATGATCCCTTTCACCTGCTCGGGCAGCGTTTCCCCGCTCGTCATGAGAACGGTCGCCGCCCCCATGGAATTTCCTTGTAAAATGATCTCGTTTGCGTCATGCTGTTGAATAAGATACGTGATCCAGTCCTTATAATCGAGACGCTCGTGCCAGCCGTAGCCGATATACTCACCCTCACTCTGGCCGTGCCCCCGGGCGTCCGGCAGCAGGATATCGAATCCGCGATCATAATAGAATTTCGCGTATTTCCCCATATTGTCCCCTGTGTTGCGGAACCCATGGGCAAGAATGACGGCACGGCGGTCCGGATTGTCCGGATTTTTGATGAACTGCGCTTTCAGCTTGAGGCCGTCAAAGGATTTCATGGTGACCAGGTTTTTGTCCTGTTCCATGTACCAGTCCTTGGCTTCTGTCAGAAGCGCCCGATCTTCATCGGACGCCAGGTCGTTGACGACGATCGGTTCGCTGTGCAATTTGACTTCGGTGCCGCGTTTGATGCCCTGGTCGTAGAAGTAGTTGCCGGCGAAGACAAGCGCAGCGATCAGGATGAGGACGAGGACCGCGACTGCGATCCAGATTTTCTTTTTCAAACGATACCACCCCCGGTCTTCCCAGTTTACCATCTTTTCACTGGATGGGGAGCCTTTATTCCAAGGAGGAAATGGATATGAATTTCAAACCGCTTGTCAGGATCTGGTCGCGCCCGACCGATGTGCTGAACTATATGAAAGACCGGCTGTCGCTGAAATACGCGGTCGCCATCCTGGCGCTCGCCGCCCTGTCGACCGGCGGCTACCAGGCGGGCAATACCAATCTCACGTCCAGCCTGCCGTTAGGGGTCCAGATTCCGCTGCTGATCATCACGACATTCGTCGGTGCCCTGATCTCCTGGGTGATCGGCTCGGCGCTCTATACGTGGATCGGCCGTGGTATCTTCGGCGGACGGGGGACGTTCCGTGACATGCTGCGGGTCGTGCCGGCTTCGTCGATTCCGATGATCTGGATGGCACCGGTCAACTATGCCGTCATCGCCGTGTACGGGGAGCTTGCGTTCAAGACACCGGACCCGGAAAGTCTGACCATCACGTATCTGCCGCTGACGGTCTATCTGTTTGTGAACTTCCTGACGTTCGCGCTTGGCATCTATGCCCTCGTTATTTCCAGTAAGGGGATCGGCCTCGTGCACGGTTTCTCCGCCTGGAAAGGGTTCGGCGTCAACCTGCTCGTGCTGGTCGCCGGATTCCTGATCGCCGCGCTGGTGATCATGTTATTTGTCTTTGTCTTTGCGTTTGGTATGTAATGAAATAAAACCGGAGCCCCCTTGTATGGAGGTTCCGGTTTTATTGGTTTCATCCGATCAATAGACCTTATCGCCATTGAAGATCGAGTTTTTCACGATGGCATAGTCGACAGTGCGGATGGCATCGAGGTTGCGGCCGCCTGCGTAGGAGATGGAGGACTGCAGATCCTGTTCCATTTCCGTCAGCGTGTCCTGGAGCGGTCCTTTGTACTCGACGTACATCTTTTTGCCTTCGACGTTCTTCTTTTCACCTTTTTGGAACTCGGAGGCGGAACCGAAGTATTCCTTGAACGTGCCGCCGTCCTTTTCGACGGTCTGGCCCGGGGATTCCTCGTGGCCTGCGAACAGGGACCCGACCATCACCATGCTCGCGCCGAAGCGGACCGATTTTGCGATGTCGCCGTGCGTCCGGATGCCGCCGTCCGCGATGATCGGCTTCGAAGCCGCTTTCGCACACCAGCGGACCGCAGCGAGCTGCCAGCCGCCTGTGCCGAAGCCTGTCTTGATTTTGGTGATGCAGACTTTACCGGGCCCGATGCCGACTTTCGTTGCGTCCGCGCCGGCGTTCTCGAGTTCACGTACGGCTTCCGGTGTGCCGACGTTACCTGCGATGACGAAGCTTTCCGGCAGGTGCTTCTTGATGTGCTGGATCATGCGGATGACCGCGTTCGAGTGACCGTGCGCAATGTCTATTGTGATGTAGTCGGGGATCAGGGAATCCGCAGCGAGCTGCTCGACGAATCCGTACTCGTCGTCTTTGACGCCGACACTGATCGATGCGATCAGGCCGCGGCTGTGCATATCGCGGATGAACGCCGGACGGGATGCCGGATCGAACCGGTGCATAATATAGAAGTAACCGCCTTCAGCGAGCTGAACGGCAATGTTTTCATCGATGATGGTCTGCATATTGGCAGGAACGACCGGCAGGCGGAATGTATGGTTTCCGAGGGTGACGGACGTGTCGCATTCCGAGCGGCTGTTCACGATACATTTTGCGGGGATCAGTTGGATATCTTCATAATCGAATACTGCGTCCATTGTTGAACACTCCTAAATACGAATGATTTTGAGGACTTAGTTATAATTGTTCGTCCTTATGTACTGTACAAGATTCCTCTTGAGTTGTCAAACAAATCTTGCTGTTCTTTTAGGGACTTACTATTTGTGCGCTTCCTGCGGCTGTGGGATGATGGAACAGACAGCAGGCAAGACGCATAGGGCTGTCTTGCAAAGGCTTACATAACATCCAATCGGAAGAGGGAAGGGTGGACGCGATGGCGTATTTATTGAAACGGAGCAAGTTATTCATCTTTCTTTTATTCATCCTCATACTGGTCGGGGTCTATACGTTCCTGACACTGCCGAAGCGTGAGATTCCGGAGACGCCGGTCGATCTCGTGATGGTGTCCGCGATCCTGCCAGGGGCGGAACCGAAGGAGGTGGAGCGGACGGTGACGGATCCGCTCGAGCGGGCTGTGAAGAAAGTGGACGGCATCGAGTCGGTGCAGTCCGTGTCCGCGAATTCGGCATCGATCGTGACGATCCAGCTGAAGGACGGGATCGACTCCGAGCAGACGGTCAGCAAACTGCAGCAGGAAGTGCAGCGGGCCGGTACCGATCTGCCGGAGAACGTGCAGACGCCGGATGTCCGGAAACTCGACCTTGCCTTCCCGCTCGTTTCGTATATGTTTACGGGAGATGAGGCGGCGCTTGCGGAGCTCGAGAAACCGCTGTCCGGCCTGTCGGATGACATCCAGTCGGCGGAAGGTGTGGCTGGGACGACCGTGAAAGGGTTCGCGGACCGGCAGATTGTGATTGCGCTCGATCCTGCGAAGCTCGCACAATACCGGCTGCAGCCGTTCGATGTGCTCAATGTGCTCCAGCAGGCGAACCAGCCTGTGTCGCTTGGGACGCATGATGACGGCACGGAACTGGTCGCCCTGAGCGTTGCCGGGGAGGAAGGGATCGACAAGCTGAAGACACTGCAGGTCGGTGATGCGGCAGTGCCGCTGTCGAAAGTGGCGGACATCGGCGAAGCAGCGGGGGAGACGGAAGACATCGTGACGTTCGAAGGCGAGCCGGCCATTTCGTACACGGTGTTCCTCCAGCCGGGGCAGGATATCCCGTCGATGGACAAAACGGTCGGCAAGAAGATGGACCGGTTCATCGATGACCTGCCGGAGTCGGTGACGGCACATCTGTATGAGTCGCAGGCGGATAATGTGAACGATATTTTCAGCAGTCTGTATACGTCACTGCTGATTGCGGTGGCGGCTGTGCTCATCGTGACGACGGCGGGACTGACGCTGTACGGGGCGTTCGCGGTCGCGTTGACCGTTCTCGCATCGGTGCTGACGGGTCTGATCCCGATTCCGTTCATGGGCGTTGATCTGAACCAGATTTCCGTAATCGGGCTGATCATTGCGATCGGGATTCTCGTCGACGACAGCATCGTCGTCAATGACAACATCCAGCGGCGTTACAAGCTCGGGGATTCCCCGCTCGACGGCGCAGTGAATGGCGTGAAGGAAGTGTACACGTCGATCATTTCCTCGAGTCTTGCGATTGTCGTAACGTTCTCGCCGCTGCTGCTGCTCTCTGGCGGAAACGGCGCGTTCATCAAGGCATTGCCGAGCATCCTCATCACGACGATCATCGCATCGACCGTGCTGTCGGTGACGCTCGTGCCGATGCTGCAATATATGAAGACGAAGCGGCGTCGGAAGAAGATTTCCGATACGCCGGGCTTCCTCGGGAAACCGCTCGAGAAGATTGCGGTGTTCTATTCGGAGAAGGTGCTCCGGTTCGTTCTGAAACGGCCGCTGGTCGTCGGAATCGGCGGGCTTCTCGTTGCGACCGGGCTGCTGTTCCTGGCCTTCCTGACGCCGTTCGAGTTCTTCCCGGCCGCCGATAAGGCGGAAGTGACGATGAACGTCCGGCTCGCGGAAGGGACGCCGATCGAAGAGACGGATAACGAAATCCGGAAGATCGTCGAAGACGTGGCGGAAGAGGACGATCACGTCAAGGAGACGGCCTTGTTTGCAGGAGACGGATTGCCGAACCTGTTCGCCGCCAGCATGGATAACACGGGCGGCAACACCGGGCAGGCCGTATTCCGGATCGATAAAGAGAAGACGAGTGCTTCGGAATTCATCGGCAAATGGGAACCCGAGCTCCGGAAACGCTATGGGGATGCGGAAATCTTCTTGAACACGATCGTGCAGGGACCGCCTGTCGGGGCGCCGGTGACCGTGACGGTGACAGGTGCGGATATCGACCGGCTTGCGGAGTTGAGGGATGACTTGAAGCAGCGTCTGCTGGACGGCGGTGCGGATATCGTAACGGATAATCTCGGGGAACCCGTGCCGGCGGTCGTGTACGAACCGGACCGGACGGCGCTCGAGGCGAACGGCATTCCGCTCCGGTTGGTCACGAACCAGCTGCAGCTGCTGACGCAGGGGATTCCGCTGTTCAAGCAGTATGACGGGGATATCGCGAAACAGGTCGTCCTGAAACAGCAGGGCGTGGACGACGGCAAACCGATCGATCTGTCGTCGATCACCGTTCCGGCCATGTCGGAACAGGAACCGCCGAAATTCGTGCCGCTCGATGACCTATTGCAGGAAGAGAAGGCGCCGCAGCTCGCCCAGATCCCGCACAAGCAGGCGGCGCGGGCGATCACGCTGAAGGCGTATGGATCGTCCGACAGCTTCAAGTCGGATTTGCAAGAGATTGCGGATGAAGCGAAGGACGGACTGCCGGATGGGTACTCCATCTCGACGGGCGGGGAGAACTCCGATCAGCAGGCGTTCTTTGCGGAGATCGGCATCCTGTTCCTCGTCGTCCTGCTGCTCGTGTATCTGGTCATCGCGTTCCAGTTCAAGTCGTTCAGTCTGCCTTTCCTCGTGCTGTTTGCCGTATACCTCGGCATTTCCGGTGCGATTCTGGGATTGTTCATCACCCAGACGCCGCTCAGTTTCCTCGGCGTGATGGGAATTGTCTCGCTGACGGGAATCGTCGTGCGGAACGCAGTTGTGCTCATCGACTTCGTCGAAGCGCGCCGCCTGCAAGGGGACATGGATGTCATCGAGGCGATCGTCGAATCCGGCTACGCGCGCATCAAGCCCATCCTCCTGACGTCCCTGACGTCGATCGTCGCGCTCATTCCGGTGGCGGTGTCGGGCGATCCGCTGTTCGAGGCGCTCGCCATCACGATCATCGCAGGCCTTGCATTCTCCGGGCTGTTCACACTGGTGATGATCCCGGCGCTGTATTTGCTATATTACAAGTGGATTGGCCACCGCGCGGAAGCGGTGTGAATGGAGCAAGCAGCCCGCGGGCTGCTTGTTTTTTTGGTGGGGTGGAGTGTAGGCTTGAGCGTTTCGGCGGGGTGCTTGAGCGGTTGTCCCCTGCTTGAGCGCTTCCCGGCATGCTTGAGCGTGCGGGCGGTTTCTTGAGCGTTTGACCAGCCGGCTTGAGCGCTTCCCGGCATGCTTGAGCGTGCGGGCGGTTTCTTGAGCGTTTGACCCAGAACTTGAGCGCCAGTGCCACCTGCTTGAGCGCACCGGCCCTTGGTTCACTGGTGGCCCCAACAGAAAAGGCGCAGCCCACCATTCAAATTTTTCAGGGCTTGATTGGGGGAGGAGGGCACTTGGCGCGACGGAGGAATTGGCCGGGCGGGGGTGAGCGGCCGCGGGAATGGAGCGGTTGGGTGGCGAAATGGAGCGGTTCGCTGGGGGAAATGATCGCGCAGCCGTCGTAATGGATCGCTCAGCCAGCGGAATGGATCGCTCAGCCGTCGGAATCGAGCGGTCCGCGGACAACGCCACGCAAAAAAGCTCCCCGCGGGGAGCTTTTTCAGTGATTACTTGCTGAGTGCGACGGCGATTTTCGCGCCGACGACGGCGTTGTGTTTGACGAGGGCGATGTTGGCATCCAGGCTCTTGCCTTCTGTCAGTTCTTTCACTTTCGCCAGCATGAACGGCGTGACGTCCTTGCCTTTGATATTGTTCTCTTTCGCTTCCGCGAGGGCCTGCTCGATGATGCGGTTGATCAGATCCGGATCGATCTCGTCCGCTTCCGGAATCGGGTTCGCGATGACGGCGCCGCCCGTGAGGCCGAGGTGCCATTTCACAGCGAGGGTTTCGGCGACGATCTCCGGGTTGTCCGCACGGAAGTTGATCGGGAAGCCGCTCTTGCGGGTGAAGAATGCCGGCAGCTCGTCCGTTTCATAACCGATGACCGGCACGCCTTTCGTTTCGAGGTACTCGAGAGTCAGGCCGATGTCGAGGATCGATTTCGCGCCTGCACAGACGACAGCGACATCCGTTTTGGCGAGTTCTTCCAAGTCCGCGGAGATGTCCATCGTCATTTCTGCCCCGCGGTGCACACCGCCGATGCCGCCTGTGACGAAGATGCGGATTTCTGCGAGATCCGCACAGATCATCGTCGCTGCCACAGTCGTTGCGCCGAGCTGCTTCGTTGCGAGAAGGTAGCCGATATCCCGGCGTGATACTTTCGCAACGTTATCGCTTTTGCCGAACATTTCGAGTTCTTCATTGGACAGGCCGATCTTGATCTGGCCGTCGATCAGTGCGATGGTTGCGGGCACCGCACCGTTCTTCCGGATGATCTCTTCCACCTCGCGGGCGGTCTGTACGTTCTGCGGATACGGCATGCCGTGGGAGATGATCGTCGATTCGAGCGCGACGATCGGCTGGCCTTCCGCTTTTGCTTTCAATACTTCTTCCGAGTAGACAATATATGATTTCATGATAATTCCTCCAGTTCGTTTTGTAATCCTGCTGCTGTCAGTTCAGGGCGTACCGTTGAGTCGGATGCGAGCGTTTTCGCTGCATTGACCAGTCCGTAACGGACCGCATCCTGCAGCGGGTTTCCAGTGACTGCGGCGTGCAGGGTGCCGGAAACGAATGCGTCTCCCGCCCCCGTGACGTCCTCGACATGGACACCCGCAATCGCTTCGTGGTGGCGGATGATACCGGTGGTGCGGTCGCCTGCAGCGATGCCGTTCCGTCCGCGGGTGATAATAACGTGTTCGATTCCTTGATCGAGCAGCTGCCGGACGGCCGTCAGCCAATCCTCCATTGTCCGGATGGCGGTGCCTGTCAGCATTTCCGCCTCGTCCTCGTTGCAGATGAACCAATCCAGGCCCTCCAGTGAGTCGGGCAGGTTGGCCATCTTCGGGCCGGAGACCGGGACGATGGCGAACGGGACGCCGTGCCGCCGGGCGATGGTCCGGATGCATTGCACTGTGACTTTTGACACGTTCAGATCCGTGACGATGAGTTTCGCGCGGGCCAGCCGGCGTTCCATCTCGGAGATATACGCCGCATCGAGTGCTTCGTAGACATCCATCACCGCCATCGCGATGACGAGTTCGCCGTCCGGATCGAGCACCGCCGAATAGGAACCCGTGGAACGGTCCGGCAGAAGACGGACAGATGACAGATCCATGTATGCCGCTGAATTCGCGGCGATCAGTTCCCAGTCCGCATCGCTCCCGGCTGTTGTGAGCAGGCGGACCGGGTGGCCAAGCCGGCCAAGGTTCTCGGCGACGTTGCGGGCGACCCCGCCAATCGTGACAGACAACGACGATGGATTGGAGGTCCCTTGGGCAACCGGGCCCTGTACATGGAATTTCCGGTCGACGTTCGCACCGCCGATGCAGATGATCTCCTCTTCCTCCGCGAGCACATATGCCCGGCCTTCGATATAGCCGCGCTTCGTCAGCGAGGAGATCAGGTTGGCGACAGCCGGACGCGACAGGCCGAGCTGGTCGGCCAGTTCCTGCTGGGAGCAGTACGGATCACGGCGCAGCAGCTGTAGGAGCTGATGCTCTTTTTCATTCATGTCCTGACCGCCTTTCATTCAGAATGAGGTTTAAACTTATGTTTATATTATAAACTTATGTTTATGAGGATGCAAGGGAAACGTCAGCCTGTCCCAAGTGATTCTTCCGGGGAAAACGAGTACACTCGACAGTGTAGACAGAAAAGACTGTCAGGATGCAATACAGGCATCCAGATGCACGATGGCGGTAACTTATCAGGGAGGGGTATAGATGACGAACCAGCGTATAACAGCACCTTTGCAGTGGAGCACGCCGGAGACACTGCGCGGCCTGCTGTGTGAACTCGTGAATTGGGAGAGCCGGACGACGACGGAAGGGGAGAAGGCATTCCCCCACCGGCTTGCGGAAAAACTGCGCAGCATCCCGTATTTCGATGAACAGCCGGATCTCGTGGAGCTCCATGACGCGGGGCTCGGCAGGAATTCCGTGACGGCGCTGTACAAGCATCCGAACGCACAGGATACGATTGTGCTGATCAGCCATTATGACACCGTCTGGACAGAGGAATACGGCGTGCTCGAACCGTTCGCCTGCCATCCGGAAGAACTGACGGCGAAACTCCAGGAGCACAAGGAAGAGCTGCCCGATGAAGCGCTTGCCGATCTGGAATCCGGCGAGTATCTGTTCGGCCGCGGCACAATGGATATGAAAATGGGTCTTGCGCTGCATATGGCGCTCATCGAGAAAGCGGCGGACGCCGGCTGGCCGGTCAATCTGCTGCTGCTCACCGTCCCGGATGAGGAAGTCAGTTCCGCCGGTATGCGGACAGCCGTCAAATCGCTCATCCGTTTGAAAGAGGAGCACAGGCTGACGTATACGCTGTTCCTGAACGGCGAACCGGTCTTTTCACAGGAACCGGGCGACCCGAAGGAATACATCTATACAGGTTCCATCGGCAAGATAATGCCGGCTGCCCTGTTCTATGGCAAGGAGACACACGTCGGCGAGCCGCTGAAAGGCATTACGTCAACATTCATGGCCTCCTTCCTGACGCAGCGCATGGAGTGGAACAGCAACTTCGAGGAGACGGATCACGGCGAAACGGCCCCGCTGCCGGTCACACTCCAGCAGAAGGACCTGAAGACCCATTACTCGGTGCAGACGCCGTACCGGTCAACGGCCCTCTATAATGTCTTCACGATGAAACGGACCGCTGCGGACGTGATGGCGCTGTTCGAAGAAGTCGCCCGGGAAGCTGTCGGTGCGTGCCAGTCCGCCTACGATGAAATCTGCCGGCGGGCGGATGTGCCGGGGGTCGGCCAGGTGCGGCTGTTGAAGTATGAGGAACTGCTGACGTATGCGACGGAAAAACTTGGGGCGGCTGAAGTGAAACGGATGATCACCGAAATTGCGGGCGAGTGGGAATTGGATGATCGCGACAAATCGTTCAAGATCGTCGACGCACTGATGATCGAATGCCAGGAACTGGCGCCGGCCGCTGTGCTGCTGTTCGCGCCGCCATATTATCCGTCGGTCAACACATCGGAGGATGCGCTGGTCGGGGAACTGGTGACGCTCATGAAGGAGAAAGCGGTCTCCCTCGGCACGGAAGTCTCGCAGATCCATTATTTCAACGGGATCAGCGACCTGAGCTACGTCCATTATGAGGACGAAGGCAGCGGCTGGAAGTCGTTCGAGAACAACACGCCGGTCTGGGGTGAGACGTACTGGATGCCATTCGAGGAGATGAAAGCACTCGATGCACCCGTTCTCAACGTGGGGCCGTTCGGCAAGGATGCGCACCAGCGGACGGAGCGCCTGCATATCGAGAGCGCGTTCATCCGCCTGCCGAAAATGCTCGACAGCCTCGTGAAATATTTCATCGGGGAGTAGTAAACGGACTTCCCTGAGGGTACAGTACGATGAAAAGGAGAGTGGAGACATTGGCGAATTTCTTCAAGAAGATGGCGCAGTCACTGCGCGGGGAAACGGAAACTGAAGGAGCGCCGGCACCGGAGCCTGCCGGCGGCGGTCTGACGGAAGGCGCGTTCGTCATGCCTGTGACCGGAACTGTCATGCCGCTTGCGGACGTACCGGATCCCGTTTTCGCACAGGAGATGATGGGACCGGGGTTTGCGGTCGATCCGGAAGACGGGACGATCACCTCACCCGTGAACGGCAAAATCGTCAGCACGTTCCCGACGAAGCACGCAGTCGGCCTTATGTCCGATTCAGGGGTGGAAGTACTCATCCATATCGGACTCGATACCGTGAAGCTGAACGGAGAGGGGTTTGACCTGCTTGTAGAGGACGGCCAGGAGGTCCGGCAGGGGGAACCGCTGCTGAAAGCGGATTTTGCCCATATCCGGGCGAACGCCCCGTCCGCTGTGACGCCTATCATCTTCACGAATACGGAAAAAGGGAACGTTCACTTGCTGAAACAAGGCAGACAGGAATCCGGCACGGCAGGCATTGTGAAAGTGGATGGCTGACCTGCATGGATAGTCGGTGAGTAGTATGAGGAAACGCGGGCAGGGAAGATCATTCTCTGATTGCGTTTTTTCATATTCCCGCACTTTTTTTCATATCTTCAATAAAACGCTTACAAACTTCTCGGTTTCTGTTAAAATTGGTCTAGACAACTAGACCGCACCAGCGGTATAGTGAATAGTAAGAAAACTTAAAAGGAGTGAGAAGAAGATGATGAACTTTATTCAGCGCATCGGGAAATCACTGATGTTTCCGATTGCGACCCTGCCGGCAGCTGCCTTGCTGCTGCGTCTCGGGCAGGATGACCTGTTTGATATTCCGTTCATTGCAGCTGCTGGATCGGGGATTATCGATAACCTGGCAATCATTTTTGCAATCGGGATCGCCATGGGCTTTGCCCATGACAATAGCGGTGGCGCCGCTCTTTCAGGTGCAGTCGGATATCTAGTATTGACAAGTGCTATGGAGGCAGTATTGGGCAAAGATTTTACCATGGGAGTATTTGGTGGCATCATTTCCGGGATTGTAGCCGGACTTCTCTATAATCGTTTTTATAATATTAGGGTGCCTGAGTTTCTTGCGTTTTTCGGTGGAAAACGATTTGTTCCGATTATAACCTCTGCAACAATGACAGTGCTGGCAGGATTGCTGATCTTCATCTGGCCACCTATTCAGAATGTTATCGATGCAATCGGCAACTGGGTGCTCGGTGCGGGCGCTCTTGGAGTGGGAACTTACGGATTCCTGAACCGTCTCCTCATTCCGACGGGTCTCCACCACGTCATCAACACCTTGATTTGGTTTGACTTCGGTACGTTCACTGATGCAGCAGGAAATGTCGTCAAAGGGGAGATCAACCGGTTCCTCAAAGGGGATCCGACAGCAGGACCATTCCTGTCCGGTTTCTTCCCGATCATGATGTTCGGTCTGCCGGCAGCAGGTCTTGCCATGTATGCAGCAGCTAAGAAGGAAAAGAAATCGATTGTCGGCGGGATGCTCTTCAGTATCGCGTTCACATCGTTCCTGACAGGGATCACCGAGCCGATCGAGTTCGCGTTCATGTTCCTGTCACCTGTCCTGTACGTCGTGCACGCCCTGCTGACAGGCGCGTCCATGATCGTCTCGTACCTGTTCGACGTCCATCACGGATTCGGATTCTCCGCAGGTGCGATCGACTATGTGCTGAACTTCGGTCTCGCACAGAACCCGCTGATCCTGCTGGTCATCGGACTCGTGTTCGGGGTCCTTTACTTCATCATCTTCTACTTCCTGATCGTCAAGCTCGACCTGAAAACACCGGGCCGTGAAGATGACGACGATGTCTCTTCCGAAGAGGCGGTCTATGGGGACGATATCGTGGAAGTGAAAGCCTACCACACGATCGAAGCACTCGGTGGTATCAGCAACATCCAGGCGATCGACTACTGTACGACACGTCTCCGCCTGACAGTGAAAGACTCGGATATCATCGATGAGAAAGAATTGAAGCGCTACGGCGCAATGGGCTTCATGAAGATCAGCAAGACGAATGTCCAGGTCGTCATCGGCACAGCGGTCGAATTCCTCGCAGAGGCGATGAAACGGCGCATGACGAACGGCAATCCGCCGCCGGAGACGGAAGAGGCGATGGAACTGGATACACAGACACATGATGTAAAGGCCTTGCCGGAGACGGACTTCACGATGCCGGTCGACGGCGATATCATTCCGCTGTCGGAAGTGCCGGATGATGCCTTCGCTAAAGAAATGATGGGCCCTGGTTTCGGAATCATGCCGAAAGGGAAAACGATCCATTCACCGATCGACGGTAAAGTGGTGAGTGTGTTCCCGACAAACCACGCCATCGGTCTTGAAACGGACACAGGCGTCGAAGTGCTGATCCACGTCGGCCTCGACACGGTCAAACTGAACGGCAAAGGGTTCGAACTGCTCGTTGAAAACGGCCAGCTCATCCAGCGCGGTGATGCTCTGCTGAATATCGACCTCGACTACATCGGGGAGCATGCGCCTTCCGTTGTGACACCGGTCATCTTCACAAACGTCGACAAAGCGAACCTGCATATCCTGAAAAAAGGATTCCAGCGTCAAGGAACCGACAAGATTCTGAAAGTGGACGAATAAATAAATACTGCGCCGGCCGGGGAGACAACAGTCACCCGTCCGGCGCATTTCGTTAAGGAGCGGACACATATGACAACAACATTACTCAGTAACGGAACAGTCGTGACACCCGATGGCCTGGCGGAGCACTGTGATGTGTTCATCGAAGACGGTGTGATCCGCGAAGTGGGCCCTGGCCTGAAGCGTGAAGCGGACGAGCATATCGATGCGTCAGGACAGGTTGTACTGCCGGGGTTCATCGACATGCATATCCACGGGGCGGCAGGAGCGGACGTCATGGATGCCACACCGGAAGCGATCCGGACGATGGCGGACGTGCTGCCGAAGGAAGGGACGACCTCCTTCCTCGCGACGTCCATGACACAGGCACCGGAAGCGATCAGCGCGGCGATGAAGAATCTGGCCGGCTTTGAATCGGTGCCCGGTCAGGCGGACATGCTCGGCATCCATCTGGAAGGGCCGTTCGTGTCGCCGAAACGCGCCGGTGCACAGCCGCTGCAGTACATCTGCCCGCCGGATGCCGATCAGTTCGATCAGTGGCAGAAGGAAGCGGACGGTAAGATCCGGATGGTGACGCTGGCACCGGAAGAGCCGGGCGGCAAGGCATTCATTGCCAAACTGTCGTCCGAAAGCGTCATTGCGTCTCTCGGTCATACGAACGCGACGGTCCTCGAGATGGAGGATGCGGCAGCAGCCGGCGCGAAGCAGGCGACGCATCTGTACAACCAGATGTCCCCCTTCCATCACCGGGAGCCGGGTGCGATCGGCGGGGCGCTGCTGACGGACGGCCTGTGTGCGGAAATCATCGCGGACTTCATCCACAGCCATCCGAAATCCGTGGAACTCGCCTACCGCATGAAAGGCCCGGATCGTCTCATTCTCATTACCGATGCAATGCGTGCGAAAGGCCTGGATCCGGGGGAATACGAGCTCGGCGGCCAGCCGGTCCACGTGACGGAAACCGATGCACGGCTCGCGGACGGCACGCTGGCCGGCAGTATCCTGAAGATGGGACAGGCTGTGCGGAATGTTGCCGTGATGCTCGGTCTCGGACCTGTGGAAGTGGCGAAGATTTCATCGGGCAACGCAGCGCGACAGCTCGGCTTGGATCAGAAGGGTGCCATCGCGGAAGGGAAGGATGCGGATCTCGTCCTGCTGGATGCGGACTGGGAAGTCACCCGGACGATCTGCCGCGGTGTGACAGGGTATGAACGCCATGGAAGCAAGTAAGGGACGGGCCGGCACCCCGGCGGATCGGCGGTGGTCATGATCGTCGACAAGCAATCATCGATTCCGATCTACGTCCAGATCGAGGAGCTGCTGCGCGAACGGATTGCCTGCGGAACCTATCCTGTCAATTCCCTCATCCCGTCCGAGCGGGAGTTGTCCGAGCAGTTCGGCGTCAGCCGGATGACCGTCCGGCAGTCGCTCATGAACCTCGTCAAGGAGGGGCTGCTGTACCGGGAGAAGGGCCGGGGAACATTCGTCGCCGAAGAGAAGATGGAACAGCCGCTGAACGGGCTGACCAGCTTCACGGAAGATATGAAAGCTCGCGGGTTCGTGCCGGGAACAGCGCTCGTCAGTTTCAAGGAGGTTAAGCCGGATAAGCAGGTGGCGGCCCGGCTTGGACTGCCGGCCGGTGCACTGGTCTACCAGATTGTCCGCGTCCGGTACGCCGACAATACACCGATGGCGATCGAGCGGTCGTTCCTGCCTGTGGCTCTGCTGCCGGATTTGACGGAAGCCGCCTTGCAGGGTTCGCTCTATGCCTACATTGAACAGGAATGCGGACTCGTGATCGGGCAGGCGGTACAGCGGATGGAAGCAGCCCTTGCAAAGCAGGAGGACGCAGAGTTCCTCCAGATCAGCCTGCCTGCCGCAGTCGTTCTGATCGAGCGGGTGAGCGCCCTTGACGACGGCCGTCCGTTTGAAGTGGTGCGCAGTACATACCGGGCGGACCGCTATAAATTCATCAGTGAAATCGGGAGGTGATCCTGCCATGACAGGGTATATTGAAAAGGTACAGCAACTGATCGGCGAAGCGGGGGAGGCAGCCGTCCCCGTTTTGAAGGGAGCGGCGGGTGAACTGGCCGCGCGTCTCAGCCGGGGCGGGATCATCCAGCTGTTCGGCTCGGGCCATTCACAGCTGCTCGCACAGGAAGGGTTCTACCGGGCGGGCAGCCTTGTGCCTGTCCGGCCGATCTCCATCGGGCCGCTCATGCTGCATGAAGGGGCTGTGAGTTCTTCCATGTATGAGAAAGATCCGGCATTCAGCAGATCGTTCCTGGACAAGCTCGATATCCGGCCCGAGGATGCGGTGATCATCATCTCCACATCCGGCCGGAATCCGGTTCCGCTCGACGTCGCTGAATATGCTGCTGCACAAGGCGCCTATACGGTTTCCCTGCAGTCTTTGCGGTATACTGAACAAGAGCATCCATCGCGCCATGCGTCCGGCAGGCGGCTCGAAGAACTCGTCGCGGCTGTGCTGGATACGCAAGTGCCGCCGGGCGATGCGGTCATGCAGGTCGGCGGTGTGCAGTGCGGTCCGGTGTCTTCGGTCATCGGCAATACGCTGCTGCATGCGCTGTTCTGCGAGACCGTCGCCGCCATGGAAGCGGACGGGCGCACCCCTCCGGTTTTCAAGAGCGGCAACTTGGAGGGAAATGCAGAGTATAACGAAAAACTGGTCGCCGCCTACAGCGGCCGCATCAAGTTCTAATTTTAAAGGAGAGATCGGTTATGGAAAAGAAAACGTACACAATCACAAGCAGTGAAGGGCTCCATGCACGTCCTTGTTCCCTTCTTGTCTCAGCTGTCACCCCGTTCCAGTCGGACGTCACAATCACCTATAACGGGAAGAAAGCGAATATGAAATCGATTATGGGTGTCATGGGCATGGGCATCGAGTCCGGCGCGCAAGTGGACGTGGAAGCGGATGGCGCTGACGAATCAGAGGCGATCGCGAAAGTGGACGAGATCATGAAGCAGGAAAGTATCGGCGAGTGACAAACGAACTGACAGGGATCGGGGTTTCCGACGGCATTGCGATCGCCAGAGCCTACCGTCTGGAATCACCTGATCTGACCGTTGAAAAGCGCACGATCGACGACCCGGCATCGGAAATCGCCCGGTTCGAATCCGCTCAAAGTGAAGCGGCTGATGAACTGGAAGCCATCCGTAAAAAAGCTGAAGAGAATTTCGGCGCAGACAAGGCGGCCATTTTCGGTGCGCACCTGCTCGTCCTGAACGATCCGGAACTGCTGTCGAGTGTGAAGGGCAGCATCGAGCAGGGAAACAACGCCGAGTATGCACTCCAGCAGGCGGCGGATACATTCACGGCAATGTTCGAAGCAATGGACAACGAATACATGCGCGAGCGGGCGGCGGACGTCCGGGACGTGACGAAGCGCCTTCTCGCCAAACTGCTCGGCGTGCACGTTTCCGATCCATCCTCGATCGATGAAGAAGTTATCATCGTGGCGGATGACCTGACCCCGTCTGCGACCGCACAGCTGAACAAGGAGTTTGTCAAAGGGTTCGTGACGAATATCGGCGGCCGCACGTCGCACTCCGCTATTCTCGGGCGGATGCTTGAAATACCGGCGGTGGTCGGCACGAAGTCGGCAATGGACGCAATCGAGCAGGGCACACAGCTGGTCGTGGACGGCACGGACGGATTGGTGCTGATCGATCCGACGGAACAGGCTGTCCATGACTACACGGTCAAACAGGAAAAGTTCCAGCAGGACAAGGAGCTGCTGAAGCGCTATGTGACGGAATCGACAAAGACGAGCGACGGACAGCACGTTGAAGTCGGCGCGAATATCGCATCTGTCGATGACCTGCCGCTGGCGGACAAAAACGGAGCGGAAGGCGTCGGCCTGTTCCGCACCGAATTCCTGTACATGGGCAACAGCGACTGGCCGACCGAAGAAGAGCAGCTGGAAGCATACAAAGCGGTGTTGACCGCAATGGGCGACCGGCCGACCGTTGTCCGGACGCTCGATATCGGCGGGGACAAGGAGCTCGATTATTTCAAGACGCCGGATGAAATGAATCCGTTCCTCGGTGAACGCGCCATCCGTCTCTGCTTCGCGGAGCCGGACATGTTCCGCACACAGTTGCGGGCACTCCTGCGGGCGAGCATTCACGGGAACCTGAAGATCATGTTCCCGATGATTGCGACGCTCGAAGAGTTCCGGAAGGCGAAGGGCATGCTGCTGGAAGAAGAAGAGAAACTGAAAGCGGACGGTTTTGCGGTAAGTGAGTCGTATGAAGTCGGCATGATGCTCGAGATCCCGGCAGCCGCCGTCATTGCGGACCTGTTCGCAAAAGAGGTCGACTTCTTCTCGATCGGCACGAACGACCTGATCCAGTACACGATGGCCGCAGACCGCATGAACGAATCGGTCTCCTATCTGTACCAGCCGACCCATCCGGCCGTGCTGCGTCTGATCCACAATGTGATCACGGCTGCGCACAAGGAAGGCAAATGGGCCGGCATGTGCGGCGAAGTCGCGGGCGACCCGCTGGCCATCCCGATCCTGCTCGGCATGGGCCTCGACGAGTTCTCGATGAGCCCGTCCAGCATCCTAAAAGCGCGCTCCCAGATCGCAGGTCTTTCGAAGGCTGACTGGGAAGGATACATTCCGGAAATCCTCCAGATGGGCACATCTGAAGAGATCATTCGGTTCGTACAGGACCACAGTAAATGAAAAAAGCGGAACCGGGACGCGGTTCCGCTTTTTCGTATGTCATTTTTTATCTTCAAAGGTGAGTTTCTTGCCGTCCGGCATTGTGATCTCCATGTCGAACTTCACATAATCATCTTTCAGACCGAATGCATCCAACGCCTGCTGGATGGCGTCTTCTTTCGACGTCGTTTCAGTGATGGTGAGTTCTTTCAGTTTTGGATAGATTTCATCGAACGCTTCCTGTCCGTTCAGGTTCTGATTGGACAGTTCATCTTCTACTTTTGCTTCGACGACACCATTGTCCTGCTCGATTTCGATTTCATATTCCTGGTCCTTGCCGTAGTCGACTTCCAGTTCGAATTCATCATACGCGAGCTGGTCCATCTTTTCCTTCATATCGTCCTGGCCGTCGGCTGCTGTGTCCGATGAATCGGATGTGCCGCTTGTATCCGTCTCTGTACCCGTACTGCCGTCTTCACTGTCCGTACCGGCATCGTCCATTCCGGTATCCGTGTCATTGACGGAGCCCGGTTCCGTGGCCGTGTCCTCCGTACCGGTTGTATCTGTCGCTTTGTCGTCGTCCGTGCTGCCGCAAGCCCCGAGTAGCAGGCTCAGCGCAAGGACGCTGCCTGCCGCTGCTGTTGGTTTCATGATGCAGTCCTCCTGTTTGAGTTCATTACAACCAGTGTTCCCGGTTCCATCGGTACCAAACAGAAAGAAGATGCGCTATACTTGGAAAATAGCGAAAACGGAAGGAAGGATCTTATGATAACTGCAATTGAACAGCTGACAGAGGACCTGTCAAAATTCCTGGAGCCCGATCAGATCACGGTGAACGAAACGGTCCGCGACCTGCATAGCAAGGACGAATCCTACCATACGCCGAGCCTGCCGGATATGGTCGTCTTTCCGAGGTCGACCGAGGAGGTGAGCCGGATCGTCAAAACGGCGGCTGCACACAAGATGCCGGTCATCCCGTTCGGCGTCGGCTCGAGTCTCGAAGGCCACGTGATCCCGTATGACAGCGGCATCACGATAGACTTCACGGAGATGGATAAAATCCTCGACATCCGTCCGGCGGATATGCTTGTTACGGTCCAGCCGGGCGTCACGCGCACTGCGCTTAACAAAGAACTGAAGAAGCATGGCCTGTTCTTCTCGGTCGATCCGGGAGCGGACGCCACGCTCGGCGGCATGGCCGCAACGAATGCGAGCGGCACGACGTCCGTCAAATACGGCGTCATGCGAGATCAGGTCCGGGATATGGAAGTGGTGCTGGCGGACGGAACGATCATCCATACGGGCAATATGGCGGCGAAGTCGTCGTCCGGCTATCATCTGAACGGCCTGTTCGTCGGCTCGGAAGGCACACTTGGCTGCTTCACGGAACTGACGCTGCGTGTGTTCGGTATCCCTGAGGTGACGGTTGCCGCCCGCGCCGTCTTTGACTCGGTCACCAATGCAATCGAAGCCGTACCTGCGATTCTGCAGGCCGGTATCCCGATCGCCCGGGTGGAGCTCGTCGACACGGAATCGATTCGCCAGGTGAACGCCTACAGCGAAACGGATTACGCCGAGCAGCCGACGCTGTTCCTGGAATTCCACGGCAACGAGGCCGGCCTCGCCCAGGATGTTGCGTTCACGGAAGAGATCGTCAACGACTTCGGCTGTAAAGAGATCCTGTTCGAAAAGGAGACCGCGAGCCGCAACCAGCTGTGGGAAGCGCGCCACAATGCGGCGTACGCCTACACGCACGGCTTCCCGCGCAAACAGATGATGCTGACGGATGTCTGTGTCCCGATTTCGGAACTCGCAGAGGCGGTCGTCTTCGCCCGGGAAGAGCTCGACCGGCTGCGGCTCGAAGGCGGCATCGTCGGCCACGTCGGCGACGGCAACTTCCACGTCCTGCTCATGATCGATCACGATGACGCAGACGAACTGCGGCGGGCCAATGACTACAACGAAACCATCGTCCGCCGCGCCCTCGCCTGCGGCGGCACGTGCACCGGTGAGCACGGCGTCGGCGTCGGCAAACAGAAATACCAGCGTGAGGAACACGGTGCCGCCTATGACGTCATGCTGAAGATCAAGCAGGCGCTCGACCCGGAGAACTTGCTGAACCCAGGAAAACTGATTATAGAATGACGCAAGCGAGCTGCCGGCCGGGCAGCTCGTTTTTTTGATTGAAGAGGGCACATGACTGTTGGTGGCGCAACTGCGACTCGTGTATGGAATTGTGTGCGAGGCGAAGATGCAGCCGTTTTAATTGCACGAAGCCCAGGGAACCGGCAGCATCATGCGAAAAGGGCCGCCTTACTTGCACGAAGCCCAGCAAACCGGTGCCTTCATGTAAAAAGAGCTGTCTTACTTGCACGAAGTCCGGCCAACCGACACACCATGCAAAAAGCCAGGCCCTGCATCGCCAGACCACCATGCCGAATCTCTCATGCCGCTCCCGCCAAATCAGTTCCTGGCTTGTCGGCGCCGCCGTTTCGGCGCATTCTTATTAAACCACTTCAGGCTGATTCCATTTTGCCCGCGCCCGGCGCCCGGCGTTTACCCAGCCGTTCCCAGGGAAAGGATATAGCAAAAAGGAAATGGAGCGGATCATACATGTCACCGATACCGAAAGAGGAAGGGATCGACCATACACTCGGCCTGATGAAGGAAGGCTATGACTACATCCCGAAGCGGAGCCGGGAGTTTGGCTCTCCGATCTTTGAAACGCGGCTGCTCGGGGAGCGTGTCATCTGTCTGACGGGGGAAGAGGCGGGCCGGATTTTCTATGATAATGATAAATTCATCCGTCATGGGGCGGCACCGAAGCATGCCCAGAAAACACTGCTCGGCGAAAACGGGGTGCAGACGCTGGACGGGGAAGTGCACCACCATCGGAAAGCGATGTTTATGGAACTTATGAATCCCGATCATACCCGCCAGCTCGGGAAGCTGACGGCGGACGAATGGGAGCGGAAACTCGATCAGTGGGGCAGCGGTGCGGACATCAACCTATATGAAACGGCCCAGGAGGTGCTCACCCGCGCTGCCGTCCGCTGGGCCGGCGTCCCGCTGTCCGAAGACGACGTCCAGAAGCGGACAGGCCAGATCGTCCAGCTGTTCGAATCGCCGACCTCCGTCGGTGTCCAGTATATCCGCGGCACCCGGGCGCGCAGTGATCTCGAAGACTGGATCGGGGGTCTCGTCGAGGACGTGCGCGCTGACCGGCTGCAGCCGCCGGCCGGCACAGCATTGCTGACATTCTCCCAGCATAAGGATCTGGACGGCAATCCGCTCGATGCCCGCACAGCTGCAGTGGAAGTGCTGAACATCGTCCGGCCGATCGTTGCCGTTTCCATCTATATTGCATTCACAGCGCATGCGCTCCTTACGCATCCGGAGGAACGCGCCAAACTGAAGGGCAGCAAAGAGGAACCAATCGAACACTTCGTGCAGGAAGTCCGCAGGCTGTACCCGTTCTTCCCGTTCAATGCGGCGCGCGTCAAAGAGGAGTTCAGCTGGAACGGGGAAACTTTCGAAGAAGGCACGCTGGTCATCTTCGATTTCTATGGGACGAACCACGAAGAAGCGAACTGGCCGGATCCGGACCGGTTCCGTCCCGGACGGTTTGCCGCAGATACTGTCACGCCTTTCAATTTCGTTCCCCAAGGAGGCGGCGATCACGCGACCGGCCACCGCTGTCCGGGCGAGTGGGCGACTGTCGAAGTGATGAAAGTGACGCTCGATTACTTGGCGAACAAGATGGAGTATGACGTCCCGGATCAGGATCTCAGCTACAGCATGTCGAGCATTCCATCGATTCCGCAGAGTGAAATCATCCTCAACGGGGTTCATCGCCGCTGATTAAGGAAAACTGTCCAGGAAGCACCAGTACGGTCTTCCCCGGACAGTTTTTGGTTTTTCAGCCCCGCTGCCCGAACGACGTCAGATCATCCGCAGACTGCAGCAGATCCAGGAACACTTGCAGCGCTTTCGTTCGGTACGTCGAGTTGGTCACGACGGAAAACTGGCGGATATGGGGCAGCCCGGGTGCCTGTATCACTGCGAGATCTCCATGCGCCAGCTCTTTTTGCACAGCCCATTCCGACAGAAGGCTGATGCCGAGTCCCGCTCCGACAGCTTCCTTGATGGGCTGGGTGCTGCTGAACTGAATTGTCCGGTCTGGCGTGATGCTCTTATCGCTGAAAACGGTCTCTGCCGCCTCCCGTGTGCCGGAACCGCGTTCCCGCATGATCCACGTCTGCTCCGCAAGCGACTCCCAGCTGACCGGCTGGGCGGAATCCAGGAGCGGGTGCCCGGGCGACGCTGCCAGCACCATATGATCTTCCGCAAGCGGCAGTACGGCGAGCTGCCGGTTTTCCTTGAAACGGCCTTCCACGATGCCCGCGTCGAGCTGCTGGGCGACAATCAGATCGGCGATTTCGGCCGTATTCCCGATGGTGACATCCGGCTGGATGCGCGGATAGTCCGCCAGCAGCCGGGCCAGTATATGGGGAAGGACATATTCGCCGAACGTATAACTCGCCCCGATCGACAAAGGCCCACCCGCCTCGTTCGACAGATCATCGACGAGCCGGTGCATGCGTTTGTACAACCCGACGATGTCCTTTGCGTGGTCGTACACGATTTCACCCGCTTTTGTGAGTCGCACATACTTGTTCGTCCGCTCCAGCAGGCGGGCGCCCATCGTGTCTTCCAGTGCCCGGATGTACTGGCTGACGGCCGGCTGTGTCATGTGCAGATCCTCCGCGGCACGTGAAAAATTCCTGCGCTCCGCCGCTGTCACGAATACAAGCAGACTCTGGTCCATATCCACTCACCTCCTATGATAATGAAACACTTATGGCAACCATTATAAATTATTATTTTTCTTATGGAAACTCTGAGCGTATACTGGAAATCAGGAGGTGTTCTGCATGAATACACAAACTGCATCCCCTTCACCGAAACAGCCGTCAGCTGCGACAGCCTGGTTCGGCGGAGTGGCGTTCACATTTTTCATCGCACTATTAGGATTCCTGCTTGCCATGCTTCCAGGTTTCAGCCAGATCGGCCAGATGGCATGCGCAATTATCATCGCGGTCATCTACCGCCAGTTCTTCGGCTATCCGGAAGCTATCCGGCCGGGGATTGCCTTTTCTTCCAAGCGCCTGCTCAGGACAGCGATCATCCTGTACGGATTGAAACTGAACATCGATGTCGTCTTGAAAGACGGCATCGGCCTGCTGGTCCGGGACGTCGGCGTCATCATCTTCGCCATCTTCATGACGCTGTGGCTTGCGAAGCTGTTCAAAGCCGACAAGAATATCTCACTGCTGCTCGGCGTCGGCACGGGTGTCTGCGGAGCCGCTGCCATTGCGGCCGTCGCGCCGATCGTCAAATCCAAGGACGAAGATACGGCAATCGGCGTAGGGATCATTGCGCTCATGGGTACTGTGTTTGCCATCGGGTATACGATCCTCCGCCCGATCCTGCCGTTCGACTCCATGATCCAGTACGGCATGTGGTCCGGCATCAGCCTGCATGAAGTGGCGCACGTCGCCCTCGCAGGAGCGCCCGCCGGGGAAGACGGCCTGGCGATCGCACTGCTTGCGAAACTGGGCCGTGTCTTCCTTCTCGTTCCGCTCTGTTTCATCTTCATTGCAATCATGAAGCGGAAAAACAAAGGATCCGAAGAGGGCGATGCGAAAATCGAGTTCCCGTGGTTCCTCGTCGGGTTCATCCTGCTCAGCGTCCTTGGCACGTACGTATTCGGTCCGGTCATCCCGGTATCCGATGGTGTCTATGATGCACTCGGCGTCCTGACATCCTGGCTGCTGACAGCCGCCATGGTCGGCCTGGGCCTGAATGTCAGCTTACGCGACCTGCGTAAGCGGGCACTCCGTCCGCTGGCTGCGATGGCTGTGACATCGATCCTGCTGTCGGTCATTGCCTATTTCGTTGTATAACGGAAACACGCTCAAGGGAATCCGATTTCCCTGAGCGTGTTTTTTCAATTTACACGGACATATGCCCCGCAGGCGGTAGGTACCCGCATCCCAATGACTACCCGCTACATTCTCCCTGATTTAAATATGGAGTACAGCAGGAACAAAAACATGAGAAACGCGACGATGGCACCGATTTCGATGACAGGAAGGTTCAGCAGGATATTGTTCTGCCCGGCGATTGCCGATCCGATGATCAGTCCGGTCATCAGGATGCTGAAAGCGAGCAGGATGACGCTGAAGGCGAGCCGGTTGCTGATGATATCCAGACGCCGCAGGATGAACCCTGCCTGCCGGAGATTGATATCCAGCTTGAGTTTGCCTTTCTTCAGAGCCGTGCTGATGTCCTTGAAGTCCTTCGGGATGTTTGCAATGATCTCTGCATTTTCAGTCAAGCTCTCCCAAGCGTTCTTCAGCACTGCGGATGGGCTGTACCGTTCCCGGATGAGCTGTTTGCCGAACGGCTCGACACCGTCCATGATCCGCATATGGGGATCCAGTTTGGAGATCAGGCCTTCCACCGTCAGGATTGTTTTGCCGAGCACCGTAATTTCACTCGGGATCCGGATCCGATGACGGTAGGCGACCTCGAACAGATCGACGAAGACGCCGCCGAGACTCACGTTTTCGAGCGGTACGTCATAATACTTCGTTTTCAGCAGGCCGAGATCTTTCTCGAGGCTGCGAAGATCGGTATCATCGTCCAGGATGCCCATCGCATCCAGTGCCTTGATGATCCCTTTCGTGTTTCCGCGTTCCAGTTCCATCACCAGTTTTGCAAACTGGAATTTCAAGTTATCGTCCAGGAATCCCATCATGCCGAAGTCGATGAACGACAGCGTATTGCCCGGCAGGAACAGGATGTTGCCGGGATGCGGGTCCCCATGGAAGAAACCGTGATCGAGCACTTGGCTGAACATTTCATGGACAAGGTTCCTGGCGAGGAGTCCGCGATCATATCCGAGCTCATCAAGACGCGCCAGATTGTCCGATTTCACCCCCTCGATCAGCTCCATCGTCAGCACACGGCCGCTCGAAGTGTCCCAATAGATTTTCGGTATATAGACGCCATCATTGCCTTCCGACTGCTTGGCGATCCGCTCGGCATTCCGGCCTTCGTGTTCATAATCGAGCTCATCGAGGAGGGTGTCGGCGAATTCGCTGATGATTTCCCTGATGCCGTACATTTTTCCCCACTCTGTATTGTTCTCGATAAGTCCTGCGATCTCTTTCAAAATCGACAAATCAGTATGTACTGTGTTCCGGATGCCCGGCCGCTGCACTTTGACCGCCACTTTCTGACCGTCATGCCGGAAGGCTTCATGGACCTGGCCGATCGAAGCGGTTGCCATCGGCACATCATTGAACGACTCGAAGGCATCGGTGAGAGGACAGTCCAGTTCATCCTCAACGATCTGCTTGACCTGTTCGAACGGGAACGGTTTGGCGTGGTCTTGCAGTTTCTCAAGTTCACGGGTGATTTCCGGCGGCACCAGATCCCTGCGGGTACTGGCGATCTGTCCGAGTTTGATGAAAGTCGGGCCGAGTTCCTGCAGGGTGCGGCTCAGTTTTTCGCCGATATGCTGCAGATTCGTATCGGACTGCTCGCCATCCGCAGCCCTGGATCTGCGTCGGTCAGTAAGGCCCAGACGGAACAGGACATGGCTGAACCCATTCCGCAGGAACGCATTGATGATTTCCTGGAACCGGTATGTCTTTCGAATTGACAGCTTCATCTCAACTGCACCTCCCCCTTAACTGTTTCCTATACCCATCCGGCGAGTATGGAAAACGATAGGCGGCCTGCTGGAGTCATTCGGGGCAGGACACCTGCAGTATTGCAAAAAAGCCATTCAGAAACCGGCGGAACCGGCATTCTGAACAGCTGCTTGTGCGCCATCATTGTTTTTCAAGTCGTTCGATCTGCAGGATCCGGAAGCCTGCCTTTTCAAGTTTCGTCTGAAGTGCCCGGGTCTCTTCTTCCGTCTTTTCACCTTCAAGTGTCAGGACGACACGGCGTACCAGAACAGATCCGTTATCGAGCGTCAGCATGCCTTCGATATTCTCTCCGCGGAGCGTACGGGCCAGCTTTTCGATCATGCCCCTCGCTTCCGTGGAGGAAATCGTCAGATTGAGACCGCCGGTTTTGACACCGAAAGCATCCTCGAATACGCCCTCGATCTGATTGTGTGTCAGGATGCCGACCAGTCTGCCATGATCGGTGACCGATATGAAGGGAAGCGCTTTGATTTTCAGCAAAGCATCCAAGAACGAGGAGGTCTCTTCGATACAGTCATCTTTGTGCTTGACGATCGATTCAACAGTGGCGTTCTCATCACCGTTCTGTTCATACAGGTACTCGATCAGGTGGATCTTGTAGATCATCCCTTTGTACGTATCCTGGGCATCCACCACTGGCACGGAACGGAAACCGCTCTTCCGTATTTTGTCCAGCGCCTCTTTTACAGTGTCTTTGTCGTTCACAGTAGTTACATAGTTTCTTTCCACAAATAAGTCTCGTACACGCATGCAGAATCCCTCCAATTGTTTTCGATCATTTCTTACTATTCGGTAAAGTAAGTATAAGTGAAACAGAATGCAGAGAGCAAGGCTTATTTGAACGTGTTGTACAGCTCCATTGTATAGGAGACAACGCGAAAAGTCCTGCCGGTTGTTCAACTGACACAAGATGTTTGGATTCTTCCCGATTTCCGTCCTGACTAATCATCGTGACGGGGTTGCCCGTTCCTCAAATGTGGGTAAACTAAATTATAAAGCTATCTGGAAGGGGGAACCCGCCATGTATTTCTCTTTTAAACGAGATGATTGGGAATGGCTCGAAGCAGGGCAGGACGATGATCTGAAGAGCCTGTTGTCCAACCAGACAAAGATGAAAACGAAATGGTTCAAGACATTGGAGAATAGTGAGTTGGATGTCATCGGCAATACGACTGCCATCAAAGGTGAGGAAGCGCTTTGGGGACGGATAACCTATGATCAGAATGTACACGAAAAGAACGAGAACAGGACGTTTGCGTTTTTTCTCAATGTCCAAACACTGCTGACGTCGGAACTTGACCGGACGCTCTTCCCTTCAGAAGCAATGGAAGAGCTGGAAGGGAAAATGGAACAAGCAGACAATGCAGTGCAGGCGTTCATCATTCTGCTGAATACGATTCTCCACAAATTCCTTGAACAGCTGGATAAGTTCGAATGCGGGATGAGAGATCTCATATGGGAATTGAAAAACAATAACAGCAGTGAAGTGCTCGAGCGGATTGCAGAGAGCAAACATGAACTCATCGTCTGGAATAACCTCATCATTCCGCTCGTGGAAATACAGATGACCGTCAGTGAAACCTTTGAAGAAGAACACACGGAAACAGCGGAATACAAGAGGCTCTGCACTCGGCTGGAGCGGATCCGCATGCTGATCTACGAATACCGGAGGGAAGTGGAAGCGCTGACAGACATGGAAAGTCTCGTGTCGAATCACCGGGGGAATGAAATCATGAAGACTTTGACGGTCATCACGACCATCTTCACACCTGCAGCTGTCTTCGGTGCCATCTGGGGTATGAACTTCAAGTCGATTCCCGAGTTCGAATGGGCGCATGGCTATGCATTTTCCCTGGCCGTCATCATATCGTCCACACTCGGGCTCTATATCTACTTAAAGAAAAAGGGCTGGATGGGAGAAATCCTGAAGACCGGTTCCAAGAACAGGATGATCCGATGATCCGGAATGGAGGGGCACGAATGACAGAAGCAGAGCGGGATAGGGAACTCCGTATCCAGACGGAAGGGACTATCGAAATCCTGCAGAATTCCGCGCACTACAACCGGTATGAAGCCACACCGTACGATGTGCTGGACGAATTGTTCTTAGCCTATCCTCTTGAACCCGGAGATCATCTCGTCGACTTCGGCTGCGGAAAAGGCAGGGTGCCGTTCTATTGCTGTGACCGGTTCGGCTGCAGTATCACCGGAATCGATCTGAACGGACGGCTCCTGCAGGAAGCCTATGCCAACTTGGCAAGTTTCAGAAGAGGCGGCAGCAAAAAGCGCAGGGGGGTTATTACATTCGAAGAGGTGAAGGCGGAAAATTATCCGATCCAGCCGGAACAGACCGTCTTCTACTGTTTCAATCCGTTCTCGACCGAGATCTTCAAGTCTGTCGTCCATGGTATTCTCGAATCCCTGGAGGAGGCGCCCCGCCAGGCGGACATACTCTTGTATTATCCGACAGCAGACTATCTGGAGTTCTTAGATGAACAGACACCGTTTGTCCGAAAGGAAGAAATCGCAATTCCGGTTTTAGTGGAGAATGACCCTGACGAACGGGTTGTCATTTACCGACACGAATAAAAAGGGGAAAACACGGAAGGTTCCCGATGTTTTCTCCTTTTTCACCTATTCTCCTGCTCCATGAGCAGCTGAGTCAGTGTATCGGACGGCAGCGGACGTGAGTACAGAAAACCTTGGACTTCGTCACACCGCAGTGTGCTCAGGAAGGATGCCTGCTCGTTTGTTTCCACACCTTCTGCGATGACATCGATACTCAGGTTTTTGGCCAGTTCGATGATTGTCTTGATGATCGCGGTATTGCTGCTGCTCAGATCCTTCAAGAAGATCTGGTCGATCTTCAAATGGGTGATCGGGAAGGTGCTTAAATAACTGAGTGATGAATACCCGGTCCCGAAATCATCGATACTGACACGGATCCCTTCCTCATGCAGCTGCTTCAGTATCTTCTGTGAATAGTGGACATCGGTCGTCATGCTCTCCGTAATCTCGATGTTCAGGAATTGAGGCGCCAGACCCGTCTTTTCCAGAATAGCCAGTACAGAACTGACGAACGAGGGCTGCTTGAACTGGCGGATGGAGACGTTTACGCTGACCCTGCCCAGCAGCAGCCCTGCGTCCTGCCACTGTTTCGCCTGGCGGCATGCAGTTTCCATCACCCACTGACCGATCGGCAGGATCATGCCGCTTTCTTCCGCGATCGGAATGAACTGTCCCGGTGAGATCATGCCTTTTTTCGTATGGTTCCACCGGGCCAATGCTTCCACGCCGGTGATTGTGCCGGTTTTCATGTCATATTGCGGCTGGTAATGCAGTTCGAGTTCATCACGGCTGATCGCCTGCCGCAGATCCATTTCCAGCAGCGTCTTTTCGATCATGTTGCTGTTCATCTCTTCTGTGAAGAACCGGTATGTGCTTTTTCCCTGGTCTTTGGCCGTGAACAGCGCAGTGTCCGCGTTCCGCATGAGTGTATCGTAGTCTTCTCCGTCTGCCGGGAAACGGCTGATCCCGATGCTCGGCGTGATGAACACCTCCAATGAGCCCAGTGTGAACGGTGCGGAAATCTCCTCAAGGATCTGCCGAGCAGCCGCATTCACACGGTCCATGGCGGTTTCCTTCAGCATGATGACGTATTCATCCCCGCCGAGCCGGCTCGCGAGATCATCCGGCTTCAGACAGAGAGTGATCCGCTCGGCGACGGCTTTCAGCACGTTGTCGCCGACGAAATGTCCGAGCGAGTCGTTAATATTCTTAAAACGGTCGAGATCCAGATATAGAATCGAAAATCTCTCCGTACCGCTGTCCATCACTTTAGTGACCTCCGACTTGAACAGGCGGCGGTTCGCAAGTCCTGTCAGAGAATCGTAATAGGCCATATGTTCTGCGAGCTGTTCGGCCTTCTTCCGTTCCGTAATATCCACACACGTCCCGACAACCTCCGTTACAGAGCTGCCGTCAAGGATAGGGGACAAGTAGATGATGAATGTACGGCCGGCGTACGACAGTTCGAACTGGCCCGGTTCCCCGTCAAGCGCAGCGTACAAATACGGCCGTATTCGGGCGGCTTCGTCAGCGCTGAAAGGATGATCTTCTCCTTTGGCGTTCAGCAACTGTGCGGTCAACCCGATTTTTTCACATAACTTCCCTTCAAGCAGGGTGATGCAGATCTGCCCCTGCTCATCCGTTTCATATTTGAAAATGGCGTTCTGTAAGTTCTTCACCGTCTTCCGGAAGTCATTCTTCAGCGCACTCTCCAGCGCCTGCTCCGCCTCGATGCGAGCGGTGATGTCCGTCCGGATCGAAATGTATTCGAATGGCTTTCCACTGGTGTCGGTGAACGGGACGATTGTCGTGTTCATCCAATAAAACGAGCCATCCTTCGCCCGATTCTTCACTTCGCCGCGCCAGATATTTCCGTTTTTGATGGTCGCCCACATGCCTCCGAAGAATTCCTTAGAATGATAGCCTGAATTGATGACGCGGTGTGTTTTGCCGAGGAGCTCGTCTTCCGTGTATTGTGACAGCTCACAGAACTTCGGATTGACATAGCGGATCACGCCGGCTGCATCTGTCACTGCAATGACAGACGCGTGATCCAGAGCGGTCTCCAAATTGTGCAGGACCTGCAGTGTCTGCGTATAGCGTTCACTCGTCAGCTGTTCCGTGGTGATATCCAGATCGACAGAGATATATTGAACCGTTGCACCGGTTTCGTCCCTGACAGGCACCAGTGTTGCCAGAACCCAGTACGAAGTTCCGTCTTTGGCGATGCTCTTCACCTGCTCCTGCCAGACGCCCTGGGCTGTGACACAGGACTCCAGCTGCGAGAGGAACCGCTCTCTGTCGTAGGCTGGATTCAACAGGCCGTATGTTTGATTGATAAGTTCGCATTCCTCATATTTGGACAGTTCACAGAATCGCCGGTTGACGTAGGTAATTCTGCCTTCCGTGTCCATGATGGATACGCAGAATTTATCATCCAGCAGCTGTGTGACGGAATGCAAATTATGGGTTTGACGTAAAACCATTGGACAGGATCCTCTCTTTTTACATAACTGCAGTTCTTTTTAACGAGTTAAAGTCTGTTAGACCTATTTTCTTCAGTATAACACTATATCTTTGTACCTTATATAAGTTTCTTGTGAAAAGAATGTGAAATTACTACCGTTTTCATAGAATTGTGGACCGGGAGGGAGGTGAGGACGGTTGCGGTTCTCCAGCCGGAACGGTACTATATGAATGAAAGCGGCTTGCATAAGGTATATCGGTACAATACCAATGATTTGTATAAAAAATCTAAATATATCAACTTTACAATAAGGAGCTGTCGGAAATGGAAGGACAGTTGGGACGGATCAGAAGAGAGTCGCTGCGGGAGAAAGTCGTGTCAGCCGACGAGGCGGCTTCGTGGATACAGGACGGAATGACATTGGGCCTCAGCGGATTCACACGTGCGGGAGACGCGAAAGCGATACCGGAAGCACTGGTGAAACGGGCGCATGATGAACAATTCAAAGTGAATGTCTTCACGGGCGCGTCACTCGGGCATGATATCGACAAGCTGTTCACAGAAGCGGGAATCGTCAACAAGAGGCTGCCGTTCCAGGCGGATGCCGCAATGCGCAAAGGCATCAACAATGGGGAATTGTTGTTCGTCGATCACCACCTGTCCAATACCTCTGAGTTGGTGCGCGGCGGTGTTCTGCCGCAAATCGATTATGCAGTCCTCGAAGCGGTTGCAATTGCGGAAGACGGGTCGATCATTCCTTCGACATCCATCGGAAATTCCTTGATTTTTGCAGAACATGCGAAGGCGATCATCGTGGAGATCAACGTCGCACACTCTGAAGAATGGGAAGGGGTCCATGATGTCTATGATCCCGGCGTGCTCGGAGACCGTGAACCGATTCCGCTCATGCATCCGGACGAACGGATCGGCACGTACGGCATCCCGGTGGACCCCGATAAAATTGCAGGGATCGTGCTGACCGAGGAATACGATTCATTCTCGACGATCGACCAGCCCGATGCGGAAACGGAGACCATGGCTGGACATCTGCTGCAATTCCTCCGCTCGGAAATCGAAGCGGGCCGGCTGACGAATGAGCTGGCACCGCTTCAGTCGGGAATCGGTTCGCAGGCGAATGCCGTGCTCCATGGTCTGCTGGATTCGGAATTCGAAAATCTCGAACTGTACTCCGAAGTGCTGCAGGATTCGGTCTTTGAACTGATCGACGTGGGAAAAGTGAAATCCGCTTCCTGCACCTCCATCACAGTGACGGAAGAACGGATGGACAAACTGCGGAACAATCTCCCGTTCTATAAAGAGAAAATCATCATGAGGCCGCAGGAAATCTCGAATCATCCGGAAGTCATCCGTCGTCTCGGTACGATCTCCATCAACACGGCACTCGAATTTGATATCTACGGCAACGTCAACTCGACACATGTCACAGGCACGAAGATGATGAACGGCATCGGCGGATCCGGTGACTTTGCACGCAATGCCAGACTGGCGATCTTCGTGACGAAGTCACTTGCGAAGGATGGCGCGATATCGAGCTGCGTTCCGTTCGTCTCCCATGTCGATCATACGGAGCACGATGTAGACATCATTGTGACGGAACAAGGCTATGCGGACCTCCGAGGGCTGGCACCGAAAGAGCGGGTGCCGCTCATCATCGACCGCTGTGCTCATCCTTCCTACCGGGATCAGCTGTGGACGTACTATAAAGAGGCGCTGAGCCGCGGCGGCCATACCCCGCATATTCTGGAGAAGGCACTCGGCTGGCATATCCGGCTGACGGAAACCGGCACGATGCACGAAACTCGGGAAGAAGTGAAACCACTATGAGAATTGCCATGTTCGGCGGTACAGGAAGAGTCGGTTCCCTCATGCTTGCGGCATTGCTGGAAGACGGCCATACTGTCACGGCACTCGTACGGGACCCTGGCAGACTGAAGGCTCATCCGCATCTGACAGTTGTCCAGGGAGATGTGAAGCAGAAGCAGGATGCCCAAAAGACGATCGAAGGAGCGGACTGCGTCGTAAGTGCACTCGGCACAGACAAATCGACAACACTGAGCGAGGCGGTCCCCCATATGATTGCGGGGATGGAACAGGAGGGGATCCGCCGAATCCTGACGATCGGGACAGCGGGCATCCTCAACAGCCGGCTGACGCCAGGGGCACTGCGCTACAATGGCGGTGACTCGAATCGCAAGCTGACAGCTGCAGCGGAAGAGCACCATGCTGCGTACAGCGCGCTTGCCGCATCCAGTCTGGATTGGACAATCGTCTGCCCGACCTATTTACCTGACGGCAGCGAGACAGGTGTATACCGCGTAATGGATGACTGGCTGCCGCCCGACGGCAGACAGATATCGACGGGGGATACCGCCCATTTCGCAGTGAGGGAATTGGTTGAAGGCAAGCATGCGGGACACCGTGTCGGCATTGCTTATTGACAGTCGAAACGGCAAAAAGCTGAGGTGAAAGGTGTATAGACCTTTCGCCTCAGCTTTTTTTCATGTGAGTTTCGATAGGAACATCGTCGCGATGCCGAAATAAATCAGCAATGACAGAATATCGTTCAATGTCGTGATGAGAGGCCCTGACGCGACAGCCGGATCGACTTTGAATCTGTTCAGGATCAGCGGGATGACAGTCCCGGCGATTGTCCCGATGATGAGCGTGCATAGCAGTGATACGCCCACAACAAAGCCGAGAACCGCACTGCCCTGCCAGAAAAAGGCGATGACTGCGATGAGCAGACCGCAGGTGACACCGATCAGGACACCGACGACAAGCTCACGGAGAATGAGCTTGGTCGCCTTTTTCCAGGTCATCTCTTCGGAAGCGAGCCCCCGGACGACGACTGCAAGAGATTGGGTCCCGGTGTTTCCGGTCATCCCGGCAATCATCGGCATGAAGAATGCCAGCGCCACAACTGCTTCCAATGTTTCCTCGAAGCGGGAGATGATGCTGCCCGATACGAGTCCGATGAACAGCAGAAGGATCAGCCAGGGCAGCCTGCGCCTGGCAGCGGTCACTGGTTTCGTCCGGAAGTCGATCGACTTACCGGAAGCCAGCAGCATCTCGATATCCTCATCAGCTTCACGCACGACGATATCGAGCACCTGATCACCGGAAATCGTCCCTACGAGCACCTGGTCCCCCGATACGACGGGGATCGCCTCGAAATCGAACTGACCGATGATCCTGGCGACTTCCTCCTGCTTCATCTGGACGTCGACTGTAATCGGCTGATCCCGCATGATGTCCGAGATTCGGCTGCTGTTTTCCGACAACAGGAGATCGCGGAACGTCACAACGCCAATAAGGCGCTGATTCTCATCGACCACATATAGGTAATTCACAAAATACGCAAGGTTCTCAAACGTTTTCAGTTTCTCCTCCGCTTCACCGACCGTGCTGTCGGGCGAAATCGGGATATACCGGTTCGTCATGACCCGGCCTGCCGTTTTGGGCGGATAATCCATAATGTGCAGGATCGATTCCATTTCTTCACGCCGCATCTGGGCAATGAGATCATCGACTTTGCCCTTTGAGAGGCCAGTCAGCAGGAATGCCAGATCGTTGTTCTGCATCATGTGCAGAATATGTGTCGACCGGTCCGGCCCAATCCGTTCCAGGACAGTGAGCTGTTCGTCTTTGCTTAAATACCGCAGAATGCCGGTAATTTCTTCGATGGACAGCCATTCCAGAAATAGCGGTTTCCGTTTTTTCGGCAGCTCTTTATAATACTCTGCGAGTTCGTGAGGGGGCAGGGTGTGGACAATTTCAAGAAACGTATCTTTTTTGCCTTCACTTAAGACGCGGACAATCGCTCGTTCCAGTTTTTCCTTATCCCAATTCTCCTGTTTTTTCTCCTTGTTGAGCAGTCCCAATTTCATCACCTCAGCTTTTCATCGGTTGCCAGTAAAAATCTCTACTGGGATTATGCCCTGTCTTGCTGCAAAAGAAACAAGCCGGCTTTCATCGTCCAGAAATAAGCAAGAATACAAGAAATCCGATTTCACATTTCAGAAATTTCATGTTTTAATAGACGTTACCCTAAAATAAGGAGTGGATGGAATTCATGAAGAAGTGGTCGATCGGAAGTATGATGCTCGCGGGTGCTCTGCTGCTTGGTGCGTGCGGCGGGGGCTCTGCGGGTTCGGATGACGATGCAGATTACGAGTTGGTGAAGAAAGGGAAGCTGACGTTCGCGTCCAGCGGTGAGTACAAACCGTTCAATTATGAGGAGAACGGAAAGCTGACAGGATTCGATATTGAAATCGGCGAAGCAATCGCTGATAAGCTCGGTCTTGAGCCTGACCCCGTAACAAATCCATTCCAAACAATCCTGCCCGGCCTGGTGGCGAAGAAATATGATGCCATCATCGGCTCGATGGCCTATACGAAAAAACGGGCCGAGCAGGCAGCCTTCACTAAACCCTATTACTATTCAGGCGGCATGATCTGGGTCGCAGAAGACAACAACGATATTAAAACCCCCGAAGACGTGAAAGGGAAGAAAATCGGAGTCGGCGCGGAAACAACCTATGAAAAACCGGCCGAAACACTATCAGATAATCTTCAATACTACAGTGCAGACCAGGTGGCGCTGAAAGACCTGACTGTCGGAAACAGGCTGGACGCCGTTATTACCGCTGACATTGTCGGCTATGAAGCAATCGACAAAGGGTTTGCCATCAAGGAAGTGGGCAAACCGCTCTAGGTGGAACAGCCGTCCATTGCTGTCAGGAAGGACAATGACGGATTGCGGCAGGCGATCGATGATGCATTGCAAGAACTGATCGATGAAGGCACATACAAGGAAATTTCCGAGAAATGGTTTGACCGGGATCTGCTCGATATAGATTTGGAAAACGCAGAATTACTAGAGTGACAGGATGACTGGCAGTAATTGTTACAAAAAGATTACGGTTATTTCAATTTTCACGTTTACAAGAATTCATGCAGGGTAATGGGAGATAGAGTGTCAAAAAAGCCGGATGGCAGACAAAGGGGAGTTTCAGAGAATGGGAAAATTCAAGATGATGCTGCTCATGCTTGCAGCGTCCGTCCTTCTGCTGGCAGCATGCGGCAAAGACGATGACGGCAAAGCGTCAGGCAGCGACAGCGGCTCGAAGGATGCCGGTTATGAATTAGTGAAAAAGGGGAAGTTCACGTACGCAGCAAGCGGTGTGTACAAGCCGTTCAGTTATGAAGATAATGGGAAATTGACAGGGTTCGATATCGAGATCGGTGAAGCGATCGCCGATAAGCTCGGCCTGGACCCAGTGCCAGTCACGAACCCATTCGAGACGATCCTCCAGGGGCTCGTCGCAAAGAAATACGACGCAATCATCGGATCGATGGCCTATACGAAAAAACGGGCCGAGCAGGCTGATTTCACGGAGCCCTATTATTACTCCGGCGGCATGATCTGGGTATCGAAAGACAACGAAGATATCAAAACACCGGAAGATCTGGAAGGAAAGAAGATCGGTGTCGTTGCACAGTCGACCTATGAGGAGCCTGCGAAAGAGCTGTCGGACAATATCCAGTACTACAGCAGTGACGTCGTCGCGCTGAAAGACCTGACTGTCGAAAACCGCCTGGATGCGGTCATCACAGCGGACATTGTCGGCTATGAAGCCATCGATAATGGATTCGCTATCAAGGAAGTCGGCAAGCCACTGTGGGTGGAGCAGCCGTCGATTGCCGTCCGCAAAGACAACAAGGAGTTGACAGAAGCGATCGATAAGGCGCTGAAAGAGCTCGTTGACGAAGGGAAATACAAAGAGATCTCAGAGAAGTGGTTCGACCGCGATCTTCTGGATATCGATCTGGAAGGTGTCGAATTGTTGGAATGAGTGATATGAATGATATGACGGTATGTTTGACAGAGAGTGGGTGTGCCGGTGCCTGAAGTTCTCGTGACGATATATGAAGTGTTCATACGGACGTACAAAGGATTTCTGGAAGCGGGTCTGCTGACAATCGAAATCACGGCAATCGCTGTCGTGATCGGTACATTGCTCGGACTCTTGTTCGCGCTCATGAAAATCTCGAATTCCAAGATCCTGCAGACGATCGCAAATCTATATATCAACATAATCCGCGGGACACCGCTGATTGTGCAGATCATGTTTCTATACTACGGAATCACATCGATCATCATCCTGTCCAACTTCTGGGCCGGAGCGATCGCACTTGGTATCCACAATGGTGCGTACATTGCGGAAATTTTCCGGGGGTCAATCCAGGGGGTCGACAGAGGTCAGCGGGAAGCGAGTCTTGCACTCGGCATGAACCGGACGCAGACGATGCGCCGGATCATCTTTCCGCAAGCCCTTCGGCGGGCCATTCCGCCGCTCGGCAACCAGTTCATCATTACGCTGAAAGACTCCTCACTTGTCTATGTGATCGGTGTATCGGAGCTCTTCGGTCTTGCGAACCGGGAGGCCGCTTCCTCCTTCCTGCCACTTGAGACGTTCCTCGTGGTCGGCCTGTATTACCTCGTGCTCGTCATGATCTTCACAGCGCTGCTCAGATGGTATGAGAACAAACTGGACGTGGACAAATAATGGAGGCAGATACGATGATCAAAGCAGAAAATATCCATAAGTCGTTCGGTAAGCTGGAAGTGCTGAAAGGAATCGACATGGAAGTGCATCCCGGCGAAGTGGTCGTCATGGTCGGTGTCAGCGGATCCGGCAAGAGCACATTCTTGCGCTGCCTCAATTTTCTGGAGCTGACGAACGACGGTGTGATTACAATCGACGGAAAACCGGTCGATCAGAAAAAGGATGACCTGTCGAAAGTCAGGGCGGAAGTCGGTATGGTGTTCCAGCACTTCAACCTCTTCCCGCATAAGACGGTGCTGGAGAATGTCATGGAGGCCCCGGTCATCGTCAAGAAGGAAGACAAAGGCAAGGCGAAGACGAAAGCGATGGAGATTCTTGGGAAAGTCGGCCTGTCCGACAAAGCGGACGTCTACCCGAACAAGCTGTCGGGCGGACAGAAGCAGCGTGTCGCCATCGCCAGGGCCCTCGCGATGGAACCGAAGGCCCTGTTGTTCGACGAGCCGACGTCCGCACTTGACCCGGAACTCGTCGGTGAAGTTCTGCAGGTTATGCAGGAACTCGCGGAAGAAGGGATGACGATGGTCGTCGTCACCCATGAGATGAAGTTCGCGAAAGAAGTGGCGGACCGGATCATCATGCTGAACGAAGGCGTCATCATCGAAGATGCAGATCCCGATACATTTTTCAATCATTCGACAAATGAACGGACGCGGCAGTTCCTTGAAATGGTCAACGTCTGAATCAGAGAAAAAACCGCTGCCTGCAGTTTTATCAGGCAGCGGTTTTTCAGCGTTTCGGCGTATAGTCCAGCTCTTTGAACAAGTTGGTACGTTCCGTCTCCGTCAGGTCCCGCCATTGGCCGACAGGCAGACTTCCGAGCTTGAGATTCATGATACGCATCCGGCGGAGACTGACGACATTGTAGCCGAGCGCTGAGCACATCCGACGTATTTGACGGTTCAACCCCTGTGTCAGGGTGATATTGAATTTCCGGGCACCGAGCTTTTTGACTTTGCAGGGCTTCGTCACCGTATCCAGGATGGCGACCCCCTGTTCCATCTGGCGGATGAAACTGTCCGTGATCGGATGGTCGACCGTCACGATGTATTCCTTCTCGTGCCCATGCTCCTCGCGCAGGATTTCGTTAACGATATCCCCATCGTTCGTCAGAAGCAGCAGGCCATCGGAATCTTTGTCGAGACGGCCGATATGGAAGATGCGCAGCGGATGATTGACGAAATCCACGACGTTCCCTTTCACATGGCGTTCGGTCGTACTCGTGATGCCGACCGGTTTGTTCAGCATGATATAGACGAGCTGCTCTTGTGCGGCAACCGGTTTGCCGTCCACTTCCACCTGGTCGCCTGCAGCCACCTGACTTCCTAACTCCGCGGGCCTGCCGTTGATGACCACCCGTCCTTCGTCGATCCATTTATCCGCTCCGCGGCGTGATACGATGCCCGCTTCGCTCAGGAATTTATTGATACGCATAGTCCGTCCCACTCCATCCCGCTTTTTTTCTATTGTAGCCCGTTTTCAAGCTCCCGACAAAGACTTCGCAAGCGTTTTTGAGTTTTCGGAAAAGAAAATGTTTGACAGACTGATTGTGAAGCGGTAAGATTGGTGACAACTTTCAGATGGGCAGCCGGTGCCGGGAGCGGGACCACCCACGGAGAGCTGAGATTAGCAGAGAAGAGCATAGCTGAGAAATCATCGAATAAGAAAAGTAGCATCACAGCAGGCGCGTACAGAGAGTCGGCAGCTGGTGGAAACCGATCGCACCCGTGATGTGAATGGGCTTAGGAGAGCTGGAGAGACCTAATACTGGTTTTTTCGGACGTCATTCCCTCGTTACGGGAAGTGCACATACAGCACGCAAAGCGGGAATGCGCATGCATTCCAATAGAGGTGGCAACGCGGAATTTCCGTCCTCTGCAAGGAGACTTCATGGTCTTCGGGCAGGGGGCTTTTTGTCGTTGTCCGACAGAACAGGAGAGATGGAGATGGAAGCGGAACGAATGACTAGCAGAGTGACAGAAAAGAAGATGGACGGCAAAGGGCTGACACCTGTACAGCTCCTGAGACGGCTGGGCGGTGAACGGTGTTTCCTGCTCGAGAGTTCGGCAGGTGACGGAGAGCATGCCCGCTATTCATTCATCGGAGCGGATCCGATCAAATCATATAAAGGACGGGCGGACGGACTGCAGGAGATCGACTATCGGAAAGGGACATCGGTCTTTCACGAAGGGGAGCTGTTCAGCTTATTGAAGCAGCTGATTCCGAGAGTCCAGGATGATTCCCCGTTTCCATTCACGGGCGGAGCGGTCGGATACGTCAGCTATGAGGCGGGTGATCCTCAATCTGCCAGTGATGGGGCGGAGCCGAGTGCGCTGTATCACCTCTACGATACAATCATCATTTTCGACCATCAGCTGGATGAAGTGACCGTCCGCCATACGGAACTCACAGAAACGCCGGAAGAAATGGATCTTGAGACGATTGCAGGACGATTGCTCTCGGAAGACGAAAATAAGAGCGGCGGAACGGCTGAATTATCTGCATTCCGGAGCGGCGTATCGCAACGTGAGTTCGAGGCGGATGTCCAGACCGCGCTCGATGTCATCCATGGCGGCGGCGCGGAGCAGATCGTCCTGTCCCGTCGGATGGAAGCGGACGTGACGGGTGATCCGCTTGCAGTCTATGAACGGCTGCGGCAGCAGAACCCATCGCCGTACATGTATTACTTGGAATCCGATGAGCAGATCATCCTCGGCGCCTCCCCGGAAAGTCTTGTCAAAGTGCTGCAGGGAATTGTGCAGACGAACCCGATTGCCGGAACACGGCCGCGCGGGAGAGGCCGTCAGGACGATGAGGCGCTGGAAACTTCTCTTCGGAACGATCCGAAAGAGCTGGCGGAGCACGATATGCTGGTCGAGTCGGGCAAATTGGAGATGGAGCAGTTCTGCGAAAAAGGGACTGTGCGGATTGCTGCGTATCAGGAGACGATCCGGTATGAGCATGTCATGCATCTGGTCTCTGAACTGGAAGGTCAGCTCGCTCCCGGCAATCATGCGGTGGATGCCCTCGAAGCCTGTCTGCCGGCAGGGACAGTGACGGGGAACCCGAAACGCACAGCGATGGAATGGATCCGCAAGATTGAGAGAATGCCAAGAGGCGTCTACGGAGGGGCAATCGGCTATATCGGTCTGAACGGCAATCTGGATGCAGCGCTCGCCATCCGGACAATGATTATCCGGAACGGCCGGGCATACGTACAGGCGGGCGCCGGCATCGTAGCTGCATCGGTTCCGCACAACGAATACTTGGAAACGGTCTACAAGTCAAGATCCCTGACGGCGCTCAGTCGCCAGGACGTGTAAATGACAGCTGTACGACTATGAAAACATGAGATGAGAAGAGACAGGAGAGATGAGTGATGAAAAACTCTACAGAAACAATCCGGGCGAACCGGAATTTGACGTTCAGCGAGATGGAGCAGGCAGCAGAGGAGCTGTTCCGGGAAGAGACGGAAACAGCCGAAATCATCGAGTTCCTGAAAGCACTGGCACAGAAAGGGGAGACCGCCTCCGAAGTTGCCGCACTTGCGTCAGTCATGAATCGTCATGCCATCCGGCCGGATCTGCCGGGAACCCCCTGCTTCGATAACTGCGGCACTGGCGGCGACGGTTCCGGGAGTTTCAATATCAGTACGGCCTCAGCGTTCGTTCTGGCAGCGGCAGGCGTCCGGGTTGCAAAACACGGCAACCGGAAAGTGTCCAGCAGGGCGGGAAGTTTCGATGTACTGGAAGCTCTCGGCATTCCGAATGATCTGAGTATCGCTGAAACCGAAGGGATGATGGAGGAAACAGGGATGGCGTTCCTGTTTGCGCAAGCCTATCATCCGAAATTGAAACGGATCGGAGAAATCCGGCGGCAGATCGGCAGTCCGACAGTCTTCAACCTGGTCGGACCGCTCGCGAACCCGACGACGTTGTCATCCCAATACACGGGCATCTCCCGGAAGGAGTTCGTCATGGATTATGCAGCAGTGCTGAGTATGGCGGGACGGGAGCGGGCAGTGGTCGTCTGTGGTGCGGGCGGACTCGATGAAGCATCGCTGGCGGGCCGCAATACGCTCGTTCTGGCAGACCGCGGAGACCTGATCCCCTTCAGCCTGACACCGGAGGATGCCGGCCTGGCACGCGCCGGTCTTGAGGAAGTGAAGGGCGGTGATGCCGCAGAGAACGCCGGTATCATCCGCTCCGTCCTCGAAGGGAAGCAAGGTCCGAAGCTGGATATCGTGCTGCTGAATGCAGGCATCGGTCTGTTCGCGCAAGGAGCGGTTCCGACGGTGAGGGAAGGTGTCGAAGCTGCGAGAGAGTGCATCTCCAGCGGGAAGGCCGCTCAGCAGCTGTCAGACGTGATCGCCTATTGCCGGCAAGTCGGAAGAAAGGCGGTGGGGTGATGACAATCCTCGATACGATCCTGCAAGAGAAAGAAAAGGAAGTTGCGGAGCTGCTGAAGCAAAAGGGTCCGGTCATCCATCGCACTGACAAACCGCGGCCGTCCCTGCTGCAGACGCTGCGGAAGACGGAGCACCTGCAGGTCATTGCGGAGATCAAACGGGCCTCCCCGTCGAAAGGAGAGATCCAGGCGGCGGTGGACCCGGTGCATCAGGCAAGGCTGTACGAAGAGGCCGGTGCCGCATGCATCTCCGTCCTGACCGATTCGAAGTTCTTCAGCGGTTCCTATGACGACCTGACCGCTGCAGCAGAGGCTGTCGGAATCCCCGTCCTGTGCAAGGATTTCATCATCCATCCAGTCCAGATCGACAGGGCGAAAGCGGCAGGGGCTTCGGTGATCCTTCTGATTGCAGCAGCCTTGCCGGATGCGGAACTGACGGCTTTGTTCGAATATGCGGAATCTCTTGGACTGGAGGTGCTGATGGAAGTGCACAGTGAACAGGAGCTGACGCGTGCACTTGGCACGGGAGCCCGGCTGATCGGCGTCAACAACCGCGACCTGCGGACCTTCGAAGTCGATCTCATCCAGACTGAAAAAATAACCGGGGCATTCCCGTTCGACGGACAGCAAGTACTTATCAGCGAAAGCGGGATTTTCGGCCCGGCTGAGGCCGAACGGGCTGCGGCAGCAGGTGCATCGGGCATCCTCGTTGGTGAAGCGCTTATGAAAAGCCCTGATCCCGTACAGATGCTGCGTACGCTCCAAGTGCAGCGGAAGGAGGACCTGTGATGACGAAAGTGAAAATCTGCGGACTGATGGAAGCGGCCCATGTCCGGGCAGCTGTGCAGGCCGGCGCAGATGCCATCGGGTTCGTATTCGCCCCGTCGAGCAGGCGGATCACGCCGGAAAAGGCGGCCGAGCTGGCACAGGAGATTCCGTCGGCGGTCCTGAAAGTCGGGGTGTTCGTCGATGCCCCGGCGGAAGAGATCCGGAGGACGGCTGAAATCGCCGGGCTCGATATGATCCAGTACCACGGCAGCGAAACGGAAGAGGATATGGCAATCGTCGGACTGCCGGCAGTGAAAGCGATCTCCGTCCGGACCGGCTCGGACCTGAGCAAGGCAGCCGGGAGCCGGGCCATGCCGCTGTTCGATGCCCCGGGACTTGAATATGAAGGCGGCAGCGGCCGGAAGTTCGACTGGGAGCTGCTGGAAGGGTCGGTCTTCGCGGAGCGTCCCTATATCCTCGCAGGCGGCCTGGACGCCGGGAACGTCGGCGAAGCGATCAGGCGATTGAAGCCTGCCATGGTCGACGTGTCAAGCGGTGTTGAATACAACAAGAGAAAAGACGAGCAGCTGATCCGGGCCTTCATCCGCCGGGTGAAGCAGACAAAGTGAGGAGAGATGAGCATGATACAGACAGCAGAGGGTAAAGGTAGATATGGACGGTTTGGCGGACAATACGTCCCTGAAACATTGATGGGTGCATTGGCGGAACTCGAAGAAGCGCACGAAACGGCGATCGCAGATCAGGATTTCCATAAAGAGCTGGACGGATACCTGAAAAATTATGTCGGACGGGAGACCCCCCTCTATTTCGCTTCACGTCTGACAGAAGCTGCAGGAGGAGCCAGGATCTATCTTAAACGGGAAGACCTGAACCATACAGGCGCCCATAAGATCAACAACGCACTCGGCCAGGCACTGCTCGCAAAGCGCATGGGCAAGCGGAAAGTCGTTGCGGAAACCGGCGCCGGGCAGCACGGTGTCGCGACAGCGACCGCATGTGCGCTGCTCGGAATGGATTGTGTCGTGTTCATGGGGGAAGAGGATATCCGCCGTCAGGAGCCGAATGTGTTCCGGATGGAGCTTCTCGGTGCCAAGGTGGAATCGGTCAGCAAGGGATCCGGAACACTGAAAGATGCAGTCAATGAAGCGATGCGCTACTGGGTGGCGAATGTGGAAGACACCCATTACATTCTCGGTTCCGCACTCGGTCCTCATCCGTTCCCGAAAATCGTGAGGGATTTCCAGCAGGTGATCGGCCGGGAGACGAAACGGCAGATCCTTGAAAAAGAGCACCGGCTTCCGGATGCGGTTGTCGCCTGCATTGGAGGCGGCAGCAATGCGATTGGCATGTTCCATCCGTTTGTGGAGGACAGGGAAGTCGCACTGTACGGCGTCGAGGCGGCAGGCGGCGGTCTGTCCACAGGCAAACATGCATCCGCGATGGCGGAAGCGAAAGAAGGCGTGCTGCACGGAGCGTATATGTATGTACTGCAAGACGATGACGGACTTATCCAGGAAGCCCATTCCATTTCGGCCGGGCTGGACTACCCGGCAGCAGGACCGGAACACTGCCACCTGCATGATATCGGCAGAGTGACCTACACGTCAGCAACAGATGCAGAAGCACTGGAAGGACTGCAGCTGCTGTCACGCACGGAAGGGATCATCCCGGCGCTCGAAAGTGCGCATGCCATTCATTTCGCATGCGGGCTTGCGGGAAAGATGAACCCGGAACAGATAGTGGTCGTCTGCCTGTCAGGCCGCGGTGACAAGGATATGCAGACCGTACGGGAAGCACTGGGAGGTGGGAACCGATGACACAGCATACATTGACAGCTGCACTGCAAGAGAAGAAATCAGCAGGACGCCCCTTATTCGTTCCCTATATGATGGCGGGCGACGGCGGTCTCGGTATCCTGCATGAGAGGATCGGGTATCTGGAAGGGATCGGTGCGGATGCAGTGGAGCTCGGCATCCCGTTCTCCGACCCGGCCGCAGACGGGGAAGTCATCCAGGAAGCGGGCGAACGGGCGCTGTCTGCCGGAGTGACGCTTCGCCGTGTCTTGGAGGAACTGACGATGCAGGCGCATGACGTGCCGATTGTCCTGATGACCTACTTGAATCCAGTGCTCGCATATGGTCTCTCCGAGTTTGCGGATGCCTGCGGCCGGGCTGGGGTGAAAGGGCTGATCATCCCGGATCTGCCGCATGAGGAAAGAGAAATGGCAGCGGGTGTTCTGAAAGGGACTGATATTGCGCTGATTCCGCTCATTTCCCTGACAAGTTCGAAGGAGCGGATCGAAAAGATCGCTCGTGATGCGGAAGGGTTCATCTATGCTGTGACCGTCAACGGTGTCACCGGGGTGCGCAGCGGATTTGACGGCAGCCTGTCAGGCCATCTGAAGTCATTACGGGAAATTGCCCGCGTTCCCGTGCTCGCCGGTTTCGGCATTTCATCTCCCGGGCAGATCGTTAAATTCCAACAACTTGCCGATGGCGTCATCGTCGGCAGTGCGGTGGTGAGCGCATTCCACAAAGGGAACCCGGACACCATCCGGCAATTGGCCGAAGCGGGACGGACACCGATCCGCTCCTGAAAGATCCTTGACGGTATCGCCTTGTAAAGAGGAACGCATGAAACTTTTCCCTGTTGCATACGTACAACTTAGGAAAGGAGGGGACGGGATGGACTGGAAAACAGTGAACGCCGAGCTGGTGTGGACCCATGAAAAAGTGACGTCACTTGCAGGCTGGACGGTCGATGCAAAAGTGGTGCTGACGACATCGGCCTATTACGTGCTGGCGCAGCAGGATTTTGATGCGGAAAGTTTTCTTTGTACGATGGATGAGCTGAAAAAGAGAGCCGGCTGGCTGTCCCCGGTGCGGGGGAATTTCCTGCCGATGCTCGCGTCGTTCCTGGATACCGCCGGAATGCCGGCAGAGCAGGCTGTCAGCGGCTTGTTTGAACGGCAGCAGGTGCTGAGGAAAGCTGGATTCAAGAACACGGTCCATTCCTTCCTGGCAGCCATGCTGATGACCCCCGTCCCCGCAACCTACCAAACCGAAGCCGTACAGGCGAAACGGCTGTACAATGAGATGAAGAAACAGCATTTCCTGCTGACGTCGGATGAAGATTACTCTTACGCCATGCTGCTGGGCAAGCTGAACAATGATCCGGCAGAACAGGCTTCATTGATGCGCAAGTATTATGATGAGTTGAACGGAACCGGTTTCAGGTCAGGGACGGAACTGCAATGGCTCTCGCAAGTGCTGACAATCGACCGCTGTACGTTCGAAGAAAAACGGATTGACCGTGCCAAGCAGCTGCTGAAGCATGTACATAAGCGTGTCAATCTGAAACCGATGCATTATCCGCTGATCGGTTTCATGGTCATACTGGATTGCAATGAAGCTCAGATCGAGGAACTTATCAGTCTGGCGAACTGCCTGGCGAAAGAGGACTTGTTCAAATGGCACAAGACATTGGCCTTCTCATTCGGCACAGGGTATCTGCTGCAGCAGTACATGGAGCAGGGCCAAGCTGCCGGGGTTCCAAGAAAACTCCAAGTGCTCATCAGGCAGGCGATCCTGGCTGCCACCATCGCAACTATCGCCGCCTCCACAACTTCCGCCCTCTCATAACTTTTACTGCGACAACTGGAGGAGTCCGGACAAGTCTTCTGTAAGACGGCCCCGGGCTGCTTTTTTTGTTCGCGTTATATGATAGACTTGATAGAAACGCAATCAATCTAAGGAGGAAACAGTTTGAAACTCACACCGAAACGGCTGCAGCGCGGAGATACGATCGGCATCGTCTCTCCGTCCAGCCCGCCCAATCAGGAAAGCCTGGAGCGCTCGTATGCATTCCTGGAGCAGCTGGGACTGAAGTGGAAACTTGGGGAACACGTCAAGGATGTCAACGGGTACTTGGCCGGGGAAGATGATGACCGGCTGGCAGATATTGAATCAATGTTTGCAGATCCTGAAATCGACGGCATCATCTGTGCCGGCGGCGGATACGGTTCCGCCCGCTACGCCGACAGGCTGGATTACCAGCTGATCTCTGAAAATCCGAAAATCTTCTGGGGTTTCAGTGATATCACGTTTCTCCATACGGCGATCGCCAAGTATTCCGGTCTTGTGACGTTCCATGGTCCTATGCTCGCATCCTGTGTCGGCAAAGATACGTTCAGCGAACTGTCCGCGAAACTGTTCCGGCAGCTGTTCGAGCCGATGGAACTCCATTATTCGGAAGATATCAGTCCGCTCCGTTCAATGTCAGGAGGCGTCGTCTCCGGCGAGCTGACCGGCGGGAACCTATCCCTGCTGGCAAGCGGCATCGGGACAAAGTTCGAAATCGACACGAAGGGCAAGATCCTGCTCATCGAGGATGTCGGGGAAGAGCCGTACCGTGTCGATAACCTCATGAACCAGCTGCGTCTCGCGGGGAAATTCGCAGACGCTGCAGGAATTGTCATCGGGGATTTCGCGGATGCTGAACCGAAGAAGAAACCGTCCCAGTCATTGGAGACCGTATTGGAGTTTTATACAGCATCACTCGGGAAACCGGTCGTCAGCGGATTCAAAATCGGTCACTGTGAACCGCATTTCGCTGTGCCGCTCGGTGCAACAGCCCGCCTGGATGCCGACGGAAAAACGCTGACGATCCTGCCAGGCGTCGAGTGAAACGGAGAAGGAGCTGATTGATAATGGAACAAGCAGAATCAATGTGGGTGTGTGCCGTACCTGTAGCGACAATCTGGACATCACCGGAGTCGGTGCGTCACCCGATGGATGAGGCGGGAACCGCTGCGCCGCAGAGCATGAATGACTGGATTTCTGCGATGACCCAGGACGACCGGTTTGCGCTCTGCAAAGAGAGCCGGGTCCAGAGCCAGCTGCTGTATGGGGAGCCGGTAATCGTCGATTCAATCGAAGACGGATGGGCGAAAGTGATTGCGGTCTGGCAGCGTTCCGTGAAAGACGAGCGGGGGTATCCGGGATGGGTGCCTGCCGCCCAGCTGAAAGAGTCGGAACCGCTCGATGATCCGGAAGGCGTTGTCAGAACCGACGTCCCGAAGTGCCAAGTATGGCGCACGGACGGTCAGCCGGATGCACTGGTCATCCCGTTCAATTCAATCTTGCCGCTGCTCGGGATGCGGGACGGCTGGGCGGCCGTTGCAACACCCCATGGTGAGCGGCTGCTGCGGGAACAGGATATAACTGCCGCAACGTCAATCCATCATTTTCAGAAACAAACGGCTGCTGAAGCAGCGGAGCGGGCTGTCGAGTTCCTCGACCTGCCCTACTTCTGGGGAGGCATGTCCTCGTACGGGTATGACTGTTCCGGATTGACATACAATATGTTCAAGTCATGCGGGCTGTATCTCTCGAGGGACGCGGGCGATCAGGCAGCCGAAGGCGAGGCAGTCCCTGCCGATACACAGGCTGCCTGGCAGCGCGGTGATCTGCTGTTCTTCACAGGGGAGGAATCCGACCGTATTACCCATGTCGGCTTCTACTATGGAGACGGGCAGATGATCCATGCCACCTCATCGAAGCGGGGGGCCGTCGTACTTGATGAGCTGAAGAATACGGCGTATGCAGAAAGACTGTGCGCTGTCCGGCGGTATACGTAAGCGGGCATAGAGTTGAAACCATGCAGAAAAACTTCACGCAGAAAGGGACTTGACATGATGGAACCACGTAAAATGAGCGAATCCAGAACGATACAGACAAAATTGGTACTTCCGCCGGATGCGAACCACCTGGACACGATATTCGGGGGAAAGGTGCTTGCCTACATCGATGAAATTGCTGCAATTACAGCGATGAAACATGCAAGGACACCTGTCGTCACCGCATCGATCGATTCTGTCGACTTCCTGTCGTCAGCAGTGGTGGGGGATGTGCTCGAGCTCGAAGCGAATGTCAGCTCGACAGGCCGGACATCGATGGAGGTGTACGTGATGGTGCACTCCGCCAATCCGCTGACGAACGAGCGGAAGATGACCACCGAATCCTTCCTGACAATGGTTGCGATGGGACCGGATAACCGTCCGACACCGGTGCCCGGTGTCATCCCTGAAAGCGAAGGGGAGAAACGGATTTTCGAAACAGCACCGGCCCGTCGGCTGCACCGGAGACAGCGGATGGAAATGGAACATTAAAACAGGCTGCCTGACGGGGATGGATCTCCCGGTCGGGCAGCCTGTTCTGTTCATTTATGATTTTTGAAAGACAGTGCGACGCCGGCCACACTTCCAACGAGGACAAAAGCGAATAGTGCAAACATAATATACACGAACCACATGAAAAAGCCCCTCCTTTACCAGGTCATTGACTCAACTGTACCATGACGGGCCCATTCCATCAATCCCGGTCAGGGCCAGGACTGCTGGGTTCAGGACCTTCCCTTTCCGCATCCGGCGGAAGTGTCCTCCCCTGATCCGACTGTCCGTCTGCTGCACATTCCATAGCGGCGGACTGCTGGGCTTTCAGCAGATCCCGGATTTCCTTCAGCAGTTCTTCCTTCGCATCGACGGAATCCGCATTGTCCGGTTCATCCGCCTCTTCGATCTTGAACTTCGCAAGGAAACGCATCACGATGAAGATGGAGAAGGCGATGATAAGAAAATCGATGATGGACTGCAGAAAGACGCCATATGTAATGATCGCTTTTGTGCCGGGGAACCGGTAAGCCATCTCAGAGAAGTCGATCCCCTGCAGCAGAAGGCCCAGCAGCGGCGTAATGATGTTTTCCACTAACGAGGAAACGATCTTGCCGAATGCCGAGCCGATGACCACCCCGATCGCCAAATCAAAAATGTTTCCTTTGAATGCAAACTTCTTGAAATCAGACCACATAGGGACCTCCTTTTGTACTATCAGAACTAGCTACTCCATGCTGGCGTCCGGCGGGAACCACCGGTATCTCTCCAGATCGACGGTGCCGTCTTCCCGGAAAACGACCCCTTCCGAAAGCAGCAGCCGTTTTTGGCGGATACCTTTTTCTTCTGCGTCCGCCGGTGCGGAAATACCGCCTTTCGCGTTGATGATCCGGTGCCAGGGCAGCCGGTGGGAAACGCTCATGGAGTGCAGGATGCGGACTACCTGCCGGGCCCCCCGCCGGTTGCCTGCAGCCGCGGCGACTTGTCCGTACGTCATGACATGGCCTTCTGGGATGGACTGGATCGTACGGACCGCTTTTTCAGTGAAGGGGTTCATACGGCACCTCCTCTGTCAGTTGAAGCCGCACACTCATCGTGGGAGCCCTGCCGCCGGTGATTTGCGATCGATGTATCCCGAATACACGCTTGTTGCGACAATCACCCAGAATGCACTCGCGCACAGACCGCCTGCGACGTCACTCGGATAGTGGACGCCAAGGTAAATCCGGCTGATGCAGATCATGGCGATCATGAAGGCGGCAGCAGCCACGCAGATGGTCCGTCCAGTGTGCCGGAGATTGCACCATAGTATATATGCAAGTATTGCATACAGACTTGCGGCCATCATCGTATGTCCGCTCGGGAACGAGTACCCGCTGATTTCAATCAGCCGGTTCGTGTCCGGACGCGCCCGCTGGAAGAACAGTTTCAGTACTGTATTCAGCGCAGCCGTCCCTCCGATCACGACGACAAACAGGAGCGTCTGGGCTTTTTGACGATAATAGACGAGGAAGCCAAGCGTAATCACGCAGATCACCAGCACGGTTTTCGTTGAACCGATGCCTGTGAAGAATTTCATGAAAGCAGTCAGCGCCGGTGATTCCATGCCCTGCACGGCACTGATGACCGCGTTGTCGAACCGTACGATCCCTCCGCTTCCGATCGAGTAGGCAACATAGCCGAATACAGCGGCCAGGATAAGGCAAGAGACAAGGGCTGTAAGCAACCTGCCTGTCAATACACGCATTGCATTCAAACCTTTCTGTACATCATTTCACTACCTATTAATTCTTGCGAACGGCCGGACAAAATGCAAGCGATATCCATGGAGTCCGGCAGATGAAAGAAGATACAGCGGGGGACTGTTTATCAAAGATGCACAGGGGGAAAAGAGAATGAAGACTGTATACAGCAGGAGTACCGGAAAGGGGAAAATATACATGAACGAACTGAAGACGATAGAAGAATGGCAGGATGCCCTGCGTCAATCCGATGAGCATCCGGTGTTTGTACTGAAACACAGCAGCACGTGTCCTATCAGTGCAGCGGGCTATGAAGCATTCAGGGGATATGTCACAGATCTCCCGAAATATATGGTCGTCGTCCAGACAGGGAAGGATATTTCAAAACAAATCGCAGATGACCTGGGTGTCAGACATGAATCCCCCCAGGCAATCCTGATCAAAGGCGGGAAAGCCGCCTGGCATGCATCGCATTACGATATCCAGCAGGAAAACCTGCAAATGGCCGAGCAGCAGAATACCTGAACGCAAGAGGCATTCCAAAAAACGGAATGCCTTTTTTGTCCTGTTATGGTATGATTCGAATACTCAGATAGACAAAGGAAGAGGGCGATGGAATTGCGGATTACCGGGAAGACAGCTGTGATCACTGGCGGAGCAAAAGGAATCGGAGCTGTGACAGCCCGCTTGTTCTGCGAGCAGGGGGCACAAGTGGCGATCATCGACTTTGACGAAACGGCAGGGGATGCATTGGCAAGGCAGCTGCATGCGGAAGGGAATGATATTGCATTTTTCAAGGCGGATGTGTCGGATGAACAGCAGGTGGAACAGGCGGCAGCAGCAATCGTCCAACAATTCGGCAGTGTCGATATCCTCATTAACAATGCCGGCATCACGATGGACGCCATGACGCTGAAAATGGACGCTGAAGCCTTCCGAAAAGTGCTCGATGTCAATGTGACCGGCGTCTTCAATTGTACAAAAGCGTTTCTGCCAGGTATGGCGGAAGCCGGATACGGCCGGGTCATCAGTGCATCGTCCATCGCAGGAACGGGCGGCAACATCGGCCAGGCGAACTATGCAGCATCTAAAGCTGCGGTTGTCGGGATGACCCGGACATGGGCCAAGGAGTTCGGTCCGAAGGGCATCACGGTGAATGCGGTCGCTCCGGGGTTCATCGAGACAGAGATGATCCACACGATCCCTGAAAAGGTTGTCGCTCAACTGAGGCAGCTGACGCCTGCACCCCGTCTGGGGACAACCGACGATGTCGCCAACGCCTACTTGTTCCTGGCCTCCGATGAAGCCTCATTCATCAACGGGACAGTTCTGGAAGTGGATGGCGGCATGCTGAAATGACCGGTGTTGTGAAATTTTTCGCAAAGTGTGACACTTAACATACGAAACTCATGACAGTCATGTCTATTGTGTTTGCCTTCCTCTCTTTATAATAAAGGTATCACAGAACGGTCGGAGCTTTCGATCGTCTTACCGGGAGGCTGTCATGAGTAAAGAAAAGACAAAACAGCTGCACAAAAGTGTAGCCCCGTTCGCAAAATCCGATATGAAAAAAAGCATTCTGCAGCTCGTGAACACGATTTTGCCGCTGGTGATCCTATGGGCTGCGGCCTGGCAGGCATTCTCCGTGTCGATGTGGCTGTCGGCTGGATTCAGTGTTGCAGCATCTTTCTTTGTTGTCCGGACCTTCATCATCTTCCACGACTGCACGCACGGTTCGTTTTTCAAGAATAAGAAAGCGAATGATATTGTCGGAACCATAACAGGGATCCTCACGCTGTTCGCCTATGAAAAATGGAAGCGCGAACATGCAATCCATCATGCGACAAGCTCGAACCTCGATAAAAGAGGCGTCGGTGATATCTGGGTCATGACAGTCCGGGAATACGAGGAAGCCTCGTTCTGGACACGGCTCGGCTACCGTTTCTACCGCAATCCCCTCATCATGTTCGGATTTGGACCCTTGTATCTTGTACTGATCTCAAGCCGGTTCAACCGGAAAGATGCCCGTAAGAAAGAACGGATGAACACGTATCTTATCAACGGTTCACTTGTCGTGCTGTACACAGCCCTGATCCTCCTGACCGGCTGGCAGGCATTCCTGTTCGTTCAGGGAATCGCCATGTTCACTGCAGGCGCACTCGGGATCTGGCTGTTCTATATCCAGCATACATTCGAGGATTCCTATTTCGAAGAAGAGTCCGAATGGGATTATGTCAAGGCGGCGGTCGAAGGCAGTTCGTATTACAAACTGCCGAAGGTTCTGCAGTGGGCGACCGGCAACATCGGATTCCACCATGTCCATCACCTGGCGCCGCGCGTGCCGAACTACAATCTGGAAATGGCGCACGAGTTGACACCGCCTCTCCAGAAAGCCACGACGATTGATATGAAAAAAAGTCTCGAGTCGCTGCGCTACAAGCTATACGACCCGGAACACAAAACATTCGTCACATTCCGGGATGTCCGCAGGCTCATGAATGCCAAGACGCCGGCCCTCAAGCTGAAAGCGGAGAAAACGAGACTGGAAACGAAATAACAGGACTGAAGCCGTCTCTTGCGTGAGATGGCTTTTTTCTGTTTGAACCGGTACACTGAAAACAAACATGGAGGGAGGAGTGCTGATGGAGAATTGGTATAACCTGTTTCCCAGGAATCCATGGCTGAGCGGGTATATTTGGGTGGTGTTCTGCGTTCTGCCGTTTTTCTTCATCTTCCGGACATCCGACCCCGGAAATATCGGATTCGGCATCGTGATGGTCTTGCTGTTCTTCCTCTGTTACCGATTTTCGTTCCGGTCGAAGAGCGGGCTCGTCTATATGTGGATCGGCCTTGAAATGGCTATCAATGTAGGGCTCACCCTGCTGTACGGGTATGTCTACCTTTCGCTGTTCACCGCATTTTTCATCGGGAACATCCGGCGGCCTGTCGGTTTTTTCATCATATATGGTATCCATATCGCAGTGATGATCGGCGCCATCGTTGCCGGTTTCTTCATCGAAATCGAGCTGTTCCTGCCGCAGGTCCACTTTCTCATACTGACGCTGATCGGCGTTGTGCTGCTGCCGTTCAACCTCTATAACCGCAACAAGCAGGAGAAACTGGAAGGACAGCTTGAATACGCACAGGAACGGATCTCTGAACTGACATTGGTCGCCGAGCGGCAGCGGATTGCGCGTGATCTGCATGATACGCTTGGTCAGAAACTGTCACTGATCGGGCTGAAAAGCGATCTGGCGGGAAAAATGATTGAACGGGATCCCGTACGCGCAGCAAAAGAGCTGCAGGAGATCCGGCAGACAGCAAGCATCGCACTGAACGAGGTGCGGGAACTTGTTTCGACGATGCGTGCCGTGCGTCTGAACGAGGAACTTGCCCGTGTCCGGCAGATGCTGGGTGCTGCGGAAATCGAGCTGACCGTCCATGGAGATCCGGTCTATGAGTCGATCACACCGATTGCAGAAAATGTGCTGAGCATGTGTATGAAAGAGACTGTCACCAATATTGTGAAACACAGCTTTGCCGACCATTGCACCATCACATTCCAGCCTGCGGGCGACAGGTATGCCATCACCGTGACGGATGACGGTATCGGACTGACGGAAGGCCGGGATTCGCTTCCGGGCAATGGATTGAACGGCATGAGGGAACGTCTGGATTTTGTCAACGGAACTCTTCATATCGCACCGGCTCCTGAAGGCGGTACCACGTTGACATTTTCTGTGCCCTCTGTTCTGAAACATATCGTAAAGGAGTGAAGGACGCATGATCCGAATTGTACTGGCAGAGGATCAGGGAATGCTGCTCGGAGCTTTCGCTTCGCTGCTCAACCTGGAGGAAGACATGGAAGTGATCGGCCAGGCGAGGAATGGCGAAGAGGCGGTGCAGCTCGTACAGCATCTGCAGCCGGATATTTGCATCATGGATATCGAGATGCCTGTAAAAACCGGTCTGGAAGCGGCCGAACGGCTCCAGACGGAACCGTGCAAGATCATCATCCTGACGACATTCGCACGGGCGGGCTATTTTGAACGCGCCAGGAAGGCGGGTGTCCGCGGCTATCTCCTGAAAGACAGTCCGTTCGAGGAGCTGGCCGGGTCCATACGCTCCATCATGGCCGGACGCCGTATTTACGCACCTGAACTGGTGGACCTTGCGTACGGGGATGATCCGGAGACGGAAAGCCCGCTGACCGAACGGGAGGCCGAGGTGCTGGAACTGATCTCAGACGGCAGGACGACAAAACAGATTGCGGCCGCTCTGCATCTCACGCCGGGCACAGTCCGCAACTATATTTCCATCATCCTCGATAAGATGTCAGCAGGAAGCCGTATCGAGGCGGTCAAGCGGTTCCAGGAAAAAGGATGGTCCAGAAAATGAGGGGAGGCAGCAATATGCAGACAATGGAAGAATGGGAGGAACGGTTCCCGAATATCCGACAGCTGAAAGAACGGAATGAGTGGCTGTGGCAGAATCCTCAGGTGTCAGATGCCGAAACAGGGCTGGCTGTTTCTGGGCTGACAAACACGGAGGTGAAGGAAGCTTCACGGCGTTTCGACCGGTTCGCCCCTTTCTTCGCAGCTGTTTTCCCCGAAACTGCTGAACGGTCAGGGCGTATCGAATCACCTCTTACGCAGATACCGGCCATGCAGAAGGAACTGGTACGGACAACCGGCATGGAAATTCCCGGTATGCTTCTGTTGAAACAGGACAACGCTCTTCCGATTTCGGGTTCCATCAAGGCGAGGGGAGGCTTCCATGAGGTATTGAAAGTGGCGGAGTCATTGGCTGCCGAACATGGCCTGATCGACACTTCAGAGGATTACCGCCAGTTCATGGACAGCCGGTTCCGTGACTTGTTCGCTTCCCGCAAAATCGCAGTCGGGTCTACCGGGAATCTCGGTCTGAGCATTGGAATCCTCAGCGCCGCATTCGGTTTCGAAGTGACCGTCCACATGTCCGCGGACGCCAAGCAGTGGAAAAAGGAACTGCTTCGCAGCAAAGGGGTCATCGTGAAAGAATACGAAGATGATTACAGCAAGGCGGTGGAAGAGGGCCGGGCGGAAGCAGAAACCGATCCATCCTGCCACTTTGTGGATGATGAGAATTCCAAGGACCTGTTCTTCGGATATGCTGTAGCGGGTGAGCGTCTTGCCAGCCAACTTGCGGAGCAGGATATCTGGATAGACGAGGAGCATCCGCTGTTCGTCTATTTACCATGCGGAGTCGGCGGCGGACCGGGTGGAGTTGCTTTTGGTCTGAAACTGCAGTTCGGCGATGCTGTGCATTGCTATTTTGCAGAGCCCGTCAATGCGCCCTGCATGCTGCTGGGCATGATGACACAGCTGCACGGACAGATCAGTGTCCGGGATATCGGGCTCGACAACCGGACGGCGGCAGACGGTCTTGCTGTCGGAAGGCCGTCAGGGTTTGTGGGAAAGGTGATGACCCCGCTGCTGGATGGGATCTTCACAGTGGAGGACCGGACCTTGTTCGGCTTGTTGAGAATGCTGGCAGATACGGAGAGGATTTTTGCGGAACCATCCGCCCTTGCAGGTATGATGGGTCCGGTCTTCTTGAGTGAAGGCAGCGTGAAGGATGCTGATTCGCCGAAAGCAAGGCATCTTGTATGGTCGACAGGCGGAGGGATGGTGCCTGAGGATGTCTTGGGTGAGTACTATGAAAAGGGGAAAGCTGTCGAATTATTTCCCGGGAAATCGACAAAAAACGATTGACCGTAAATGTGCAGTGATTAGAATTGATTGACAATGCGGAATTCGGGTTCGCCCGTTTGATAATCAGCCGCGAGGGGAATATATAGGGACAAACTTAATTACATCTTTATTGGAGGATGAACAACTATGAATTCCCCTCTTACTGAAACAGCAGAGAAGGAACAGGAAGCTTTCCGGCCGCAGCTGCCGGCGGCAAAATGTGCAACCGAGTACGATACACTCCGTCGTGTCGTTCTGTGTGAACCGAAATACATGGCAATCGAAGATGTCATCAACGACGTACAGAAAAAGTATAAAGACGAGAATATCGACCGTCCCAAAGCGATGGCGCAGCACCAGGCGTTTGAAAAAAAGCTGCGCGAGCACAACGTGGAAGTCATCAAGCTGCCGTCTTCAGAACGGTATCCCGAGCAGGTGTTCACGCGGGATATCGGCTTCACGGTCGGTGATCGGCTGTTCCTCGCAGATATGGCGAGCGATATCCGGAAAGGTGAAGAGGCGGCCCTCCAAAACTGGCTGCTGAAAGAAAATATACCGTTCCGCGTATCGGAGAGCCACGTGGAAGGCGGCGATGTGATCGTCGACCGGAATCGGGTATTCATCGGCATCAGCAGCCGGACGAGTGAAGAAGCAGTCAGCCAGCTCGAGAAGAGCCTTCCCGACCATGAAGTCATCCGGGTGCCGTTCGATGAAAAGTATCTGCATCTGGACTGTGTATTCAATGTCCTCTCGCCGGAGACCGGGCTCTATTTCCCGCAGGCGTTCGACGAGGACACACGGCAGATGCTGGAGTCGATGTACGATCTGATTGAAGTGAAGGAGTCCGAACAGTTCACGATGGGCACGAACGTCCTGTCGATCGGGGATGGACAGCTGTTCAGCCTTCCGCAAAATCCGGAAGTGAATGCGGCGATGCGGAAGAAGGGCTTCGACGTCATCGAAGTTGATTTTTCGGAGATCATCAAGTCCGGCGGCTCGTTCCGATGCTGTTCGATGCCGGTGGTACGCAAGGACTGACGGAAAAGAGACCGGTGCCGGACAGGCAGCCGGTCTTTTTTTACACGGGAAATTGCAGACTACGACACAGGAGGTCATTTAATGGGGAAAACCATATACTTGGTCAATCACGGCGAAGCGGAAGGCAATGGCGCGCATGACGAACTGACAGCGGAAGGCATCATCCATTCCGAGGAGCTGGGCGAGTTTCTGGAAGGATGTCCGGCGGCAGACCGAGTCATCACGAGTCCGCTGCGGCGGGCCCGCCAGACAGCTGCTGCCATCGGGGATAAGCTCGGAATCCATATCGAAGAGGACAGCCGCCTGGCCGAACGACAAATGAGCAGCCAGGTCTTCGATGACTGGCTGCTGAAAGTGGAGGATACATTCCTTGATCTGAATCTGTCCTATGAAGACGGAGAGTCGTCGCATGATGCGATGCAGCGGGCATGCGATGTGATCGCCGAGCTGCCGGATGACAGCAGGACCGTCATCGTCACCCACAGCCTGCTGTTCATCCTGATCCTCCGCTGCTACGACGAAAGGGCAGGCTTCGAGGATTGGCAGGCACTGAAGCATCCCGATGTCTACGAATTGCAGATTTCGGGTGACAGCGGCATATATAAGCCATTGCAGCATCATAAATGACGGAAAAACCGGGCAGCCGCCCGGTTTTTTGATGTCTGTATACAAAATAAAAGGGGGAGTGCTCATAAACCGCGGAAAGTGATCATAAATCGTGGAAAGTGATCATAAATCGCGGAAAGTGATCATAAACCGCAGAAAGTGATCATAAACCGGAAAAAGTGATCATAACCCCACAAAACTGCTCATACCATCCGCCGGCCCACGAACCTTTATCATGCATAATCCTTCACTTTCGCCGCGTTCAAGAGCGGAAAGTCAAAAGAAAGCTTGTGTGTGCCGGCGGGCCGGCGCATTTTCTGCAGAACCGTCATGCTCATGCCTGTCCAGCACACCAGGTACAGACCTGCGTCAAGACGTACACTCCAAAAAACCTCAGGCGCCACAGTGTCACCAGGATGCGAGCCGGCGGCCGGCCGGAAGACGCTGCAGCCGCGCAGCCAGCAGCCCGCCGAGAAGAGCACCGCTGACACTCGAAACAAGGAAAGGCGGCATGAAGAAGAAGGCGCCGGCCGACGTCCCCATCAGGACCGCTGCATATGGGACGGCGAACAGGGAGGCGATCAGGCCCGTGCCGATCATTTCGCCAATGGCAGCCATCCAAATATGCCGCCCTCTCGTATACAGCAGACCGGCCATCGCCGCGCCGATCATACCGCCAGGGAACGCCAGGAGGGAACCTGTCCCTGTCAAGATCCTAACAATGGCCGTGAGGAATGCAACCAGAACGGCGGGAATCGGTCCGAGCAATACGGCTGCCGCAACATTGACGGCATGCTGGATCGGGTAGGCGCGTGCAACCCCGGCCGGGAAGGAAACGAAGGCGGACCCGGCAACGGCGATCGCTGTCAGGAGTCCGATCGCTGTCAGCTTCTTCGCAGACATCATACGCGTGCCTCCTTCTGCGCCATCGCACTCAAGAATGCCGCTGCCGTCTGTTCAGCATCAGGGGCGGAGGCGATGGCGGAAATGACCGCCACCCCGCTTGCACCGGCCGCTAGGACAGCAGGGGACTTTTCTGCCGTGATGCCGCCGATGCCGACGATCGGCAATTCCGGAAAACGGCCGGCTGCTGCATGGATGGCTGCTGTCCCGGCAACGGCCCGGGCATCCGCTTTCGAGCGGGTCGCAAAGACCGGCCCCATGCCGACGTAATCAGCTCCTGCTGCAACAGCTGCTGCCGCCTCGTCTTCCGAATGGACAGAGACGCCGAGGATCCGGTCAGGACCGATCAGCCCGCGGACAGCTGCAGCCGGTCGGTCCTCCTGTCCGACGTGGACTCCGTCCGCCCCGGTCTGCACTGCCAATTCCACGTCATCATTGACGATGAACGAGACTCCGAATGCTCTGCACAACCGGAGACAGCTCTCGGCGAACGCGGTTTTTTCCAGGCCGGTCAAAGCGGCAGGCCCTTTCTCACGGAGTTGGAAGCAGGTGACCCCGCCCCGCAAGGCAGCTTCGAGGACGGTCAGCGGATCACCGGCCGGAACATCTGCCGACCCCATGATGAAGTACAGACGCAGGTCAATTGGATGCAATGAGTTCAACCCCCTCTGTCCGTGCATCATTGTGCACGCGCCAGGCGGCGTGGTTCGTCGGTCCATGACCGCTGCCGATACCGGGGGCGTGTTCGATCGCGAGCTGGATGAACTGCTTCGCCGTCCGGGCGGCCGCCTGCAGACTATGCCCCTTTGCAAGCTCAGCAGTGATGGCCGCTGCAAACGTGCAGCCCGTCCCATGGGTATGCTGCGTGTCAATACGACTGGAGCGCATAAGGAAAGACGTTCCGTCGGCTGACAGGAACAGATCTTCCGCAAACGGCACATCCGTCCGGTGGCCGCCTTTCAGCAGAACAGCGGACGCCCCCAAGCCGAGCAGCTGCCGTGCCGCATTCTCCATATCGACGGCCGATCGGATCGTCATCCCTGTCAGGACCTCCGCTTCCGGAATATTCGGTGTGACGAGGGCAGCAAGCGGGAGCAGTCCGTGCCGCAGCGACCTGACCGCTTCTTCCTGCAGCAGGGACGCACCCCCTTTTGCGATCATCACCGGATCGATGACCAGCGGGATCGTCTTCCTGCTGCGGAGAACCTCCGCTGTCATCTCGATCAGCTCGGCTGAATACAGCATCCCCGTCTTGACGGCTCGAACCGGGAAATCTGAAAACACCGCATCCAGCTGGGCCTGGACGATCGCAGGCTCGACAGGCTGCACCGCATGAACGCCGCGAGTATTCTGTGCAGTGATGGCGGTCAGTACGGATGTCCCGAAGACGCCGAGTTCCTGGAACGTCTTCAAATCCGCCTGGATGCCTGCACCTCCGCCGGAATCGGATCCGGCAATCGTCAGTGCCACGGAAGTCATGAAATCATCTCCTCTTCAAAGCGGAATTGATCGGCCCTGACACATGGATCATCGAGGGAGTGGAGTGCGTTCAGGAAATGGACAGGAAAATCCCCGGGTCCTCCGGAAGCTTCCGCAGCCGCTTCCCCGCACTTTTTATAAAACGCCAGGCTGTACGCCGCTGTCAGGAGCGGCTCACTCCGTCCGACAGCAAGGAATGCCCCGCAGATGGCACTCAGCAGGCAGCCGGTGCCGGTTGTCGCTGTCATCATCGGGTGCCCGCCGGATATGCGGATTGTCCGTACCCCGTCCGTGATGATGTCATCGTCTCCGGTCACTGCAACGAGACAGTTGTGTGCCTTTGCCGCACGGCGGGCCGCTTCTGTGATGTCGGTATCCCCGCTGCCTGCGTCCACTCCTTTCGATTTCCATTCTATGTTGGCGAGCGCAGCGATTTCACCCGCATTGCCGCGGATCATCGTGATGTCGAGTTCCTGTAACAGGCGTTCTGCGGTCCGTTTCCGGTAGGGCGTCGCACCTGCGCCGACGGGGTCCAGGATCAGCGGATTACCGGCTGCCCGTGCGCTCTTTCCTGCGATGAGCATGGCTTCGATCTTCTGCGGATCCAGTGTCCCGATATTCAATAGCGTGCAGGAGGCGAGTGCAGCGATATCGGACGCCTCTTCCGCAGAATCCGCCATGATCGGGGACGCCCCTAAAGCCAGGAGGCCGTTCGCCTGGAAGTTCGCCACGACGATGTTCGTCATGCAGTGGACGAGCGGGGAGGAATCCCGGACAGCTGCAATCGTCTCGGCAGGCAGCCTCATACGGTCACTTCCTTGTCACCGAGCAGGGACCACTGCTGGCCGGTCCAGGCCATCTCCCAGAACTGTGTTTCGTAATGGCTGCTCTTCACGAAGTGGGCCTGCAGCTCTTTCCGGCGTGTTTCCGACAGTCCGTCCGCCAGTCCGTCCATCCGGTCGATCTGCTCCCGGGTCGCGCGTTCGAACCACTCCGAGCCGTAGGTCGCGACCCACTTGTCATAGACCGGATGATCCGGCTTTGCATCCTTGAGCCGCTCCCCGATTTCATAGTACAGCCAGTAGCACGGCAGGAGGGCAGCCAGCGTATCCGCCAGATCTCCGTTCATGGCAGTCCGGTACAGATGCGACGTGTAGGCATACGCAGTCGGAGCGGGTTCGAACTCATCCAAGTCCTTCTGTGTGATGCCGAGCAGATCGAAGAATCCTTCATGCAGCGAAATCTCCGCGCCGCACGTATCCTCCGCGTGCTGCGCGAACGCCTGGGTCGTCCGCAGGTCTTTTGCCTGGACAGCCGCCAGTGCATGCACCTTTGCAAAGTGCTTCAGATAATAGGAGTCCTGCAATACATAATGGCGAAACACCTCCTCCGGCAATGTTCCATCGGCGATCTTCCGAATGAAGGGATGGTTGAAACTCTCCTCCCAGATCGGGTCACACAGGCGCCGTACGTCTTCACAAAATGTCATCATCATCTTCCCCTTTCCTTGAAATACGAAAAAACCGCTCCATCGGCCCATCAGCCGAAAGAAGCGGTTCGCGAATCAGGGATCATTGCGGAAAGACAAATCTGCATAGTGGAACATCCTGCCTGCGAGCCACTTCCCTACGCTGGTATGAGCCAGATCAGGTTCGAAGGGTCCGCATATCCATATGCGTCTCAGTCTTGTGCAAAGACTCCCCCAGTGGTCAATCGTATTCAGTTTTCCCCACTACTATATCATAGTTTCAATTATTGGCAAGACGGGCAAAATACTACTACCACGTGTAAAGGAGGCACTACTCATGCCGGAACGATTTGAAATCACATCCGTGACGCACGACATCGGCCGGATTGCATTCGATTGGGACGATGCGGGCGGCACGTACCACGTCTACAAAGACGGGGAGCATGTATACGAAGGGACCTCAGCCGACTTCCAGGACACGGACTTCACTCCGGGGAAACTCTATGATTATACAATCGAACGGGAAGAAGACGGGGAAGTGAAAGACGTCATCATTGTCCAGACCTCTCCGCTCGATATGGAGAAGAACGCGGATAATCCGCTCCAGTCACTTGTTATGACGACAATTGTCGCGAAGACACAAGTGGCGCTGTCCTGGGAGCGCATGAAAGATACGGAGAGGTATACGGTGTACCGGAACGGGGAAGAATTGGCGACAGTGGAGGCGAACCGGTTCATCGACCGGGATTTCCCGAAGGACGAACCGCTGACGTATTCGATCTACAGTGAGCGGCCGATCGCGGACTCCGAAGAGAAGTACAATATTTCCAAGTCGATCATCGCAAAAGTGTTCGGGATCTTCTATCCGAAAACGACGGAAAAGAAGGCATCCATCGAAGGCTTCACGATGATGAAAAGCATCGGGAGGATCGACGCGCTCCTGAAGCCGGTCCGGGACCGGAAACCGCCGGAACAAGTGGAACAATGGCATTTCCGCTACAAGACCTTTCTGGAGGACGACATACTGGAGAACCCGAATGTCCTGTCCCCGAACCGTTATTTCAAAGGGGACAACCGCCGCTTCGATCCCGAGTCGGATGCGTTCCGGACGTGCGTGGACATCGATCTCGATTACAGCCGGAAAGATTCGCCGCTGATCATGACAAAGGAAGTGGGCGAAAGCGTTGCATACGGGCTCGACAAAAAGGTGCGGGAACGCGATACGGCATCCGACGAAGGCATCGGGATGAAGCAGCTGGATCACGGCGAAGGGGAGACGGGCTTCTTCCTGACACATGCTGTCGGGAACCCTCTGACGACCGCGCCGGACATCAACTACGAAGTGCAGGCGGTCCTCAGGAAGAATGGCACATTCGATCTGACCGGCTATCATGACCAGTCGCCCGATCATGAAATCTATCTCCGGAGAGGCAGCGGCACACGCTGGATCCCCGTCCATCAGAGCCGGAGTGAAGGACTGGCCTATATGACGGAAGTGACGGCCTTCCAGTATTGGCGGTATTCCAATCTGTCCTAAGAATGATTCGCCGCTGAGCATGTAAGTGGACGGAAAAACCGGAATGCGGTATATTTACCTTGAATTCAAGATAAAAAGGAAAAGAGGCGTTCGCATGGTTAAGACAGCAGTCGTATATTACAGTTCCACCGGCACGAACCACCAGCTTGCAGAGTGGGCGGCGGAAGCAGCGAAAGACGCAGGTGCAGAAGTCAGATTGCTGAAAGTGAAGGAGACGGCTCCGGCCGCAGCGATCGAGTCGAATGCCGCTTGGAAAAAGCACCATGAGGAAACGAAGGATATTCCCGAAGTGACCCCCGAGGATCTCGAATGGGCGGACTCCATCATCTTCAGCATCCCGACCCGGTTCGGCAACATCCCGGGTCAGGTACAGAGTTTCATCGACACGCTGGGCGGTCTGTGGGCACAGGGGAAACTGGCGGACAAAGCTGTCAGCGCCATGTCATCCGCACAGAATGAGCACGGCGGCCAGGAGGCGACCATCCTGTCCCTCTATACGACGATGTATCACTGGGGCGCGATCGTCGCGGCACCGGGCTATACGGACCCCGTCCTGTTCGCAGCAGGCGGGAACCCATATGGCACAAGCGTGGCCGTCGACCAGGCCGGTGAAATGAAAACCGACCGCAAGGCGATCCAGGAAGCGGTCGCCCATCAGGCGAAGCGCACCGTCCGCGTGGCGGAAGCCCTCCAGCATATGAAGTGAAAGAAAAACCGCCGTTCCGGTAAAGGAGCGGCGGTTTGCTATTTGACGAGCAGCACCGGGCAGGACACCCGTTTCATGACTTTGTGGCTGACACTGCCGAGCAGCATCTCCTGCAAAGCGTTCAGTCCCCGGCTGCCGATGACCACTAAATCCGTATTCTCGGCATGCGCAAAGTTGATGATCTCCGCAGCAGGATCGCCGTGGAGGATGTGGATCCGGTAAGGTGCCGCGTATTCCTGCAAAATCTTTTCGATCGGCAGGACCTGCTTTTTTCGTGCCGCCTCGAGCGCCTCTCTGCTTGGCGCATGCAGAACAGCTTCTTTCGCCTTGTCGAAGTCAGCGACGAACAGGATGGTGATGAGACTGTCATCCGAACAGTTCGCAATCCGAGCCGCCTCGCGTGCGGCACGGAGAGAGTTGTCAGAGCCATCGGTCGCGAGCAGGATGTTCGTGTACATGCACATCACCTCTTTCATCTGTCTGAAGTCAGGCGTCCAGTCCGCGCAGCAGACGCCTGCCAGAGTCCCCGAGTCCTTTCAGTTCCACATGGACACCGCGGAGCCGGTACGCGTCCGTCAGTTTGGAAACAGCAACAGCGGCGGAATCATCCCACACTTGGGAATCGGTGAAATCGAGGATGACCGTATCTGCCGTTTCCTCCATTTTAAACGAATTCTGGAAAGTTTCAACGGATGCGAAAAATAATTGGCCTTTGATTGCATAACGGACGGCGGATGGCTCGGCGATCCGGACGACTTCGATCTTCGAAATCTTTGCGACGAACAGGACGGCGCTCAGGATGACGCCCGCGAGCACACCCTTCGACAGATCGTCCGTAGCAACAACGATGACGACGGTCGTCAGCATGACAGCTGCATCGGCTTTCGGCGCTTTCCGCAAATAGCTGAATGAGCCCCAGTCGAACGTGCCGACGGACACCATGATCATGATCCCGACAAGGACAGGCATCGGAATCTGGACGACCCATTCGCCGAGCACCAGAATGAGAAACATGAGGAACATCCCGGCGACCAGTGTCGACAGCCTTGTCCGTCCGCCGGATTTAACGTTGATGACCGACTGGCCGATCATCGCGCAGCCCGCCATGCCGCCGAAGAACCCGGTTACGATATTGGCGATTCCCTGACCGCGCGCTTCCCGGTTCTTCTCGCTGCCGGTCTCTGTCATTTCATCCACAATCGTTGCGGTCAGCAATGTCTCCAGCAGGCCGACAATCGCGAGTGCAAGCGAATAAGGCAAAATGATGAGCAGCGTCTCCAGCGTGAACGGAACGTTCGGCAGCAGGAAATTCGGCAGGGACTGTGTAATCTGCCCCAGATCACCGACAGTACGCAGATCCGCGCCTGAATAGATCGCCGCGGCCGAAAGCACGATGATCGCGATAAGCGGAGCCGGTACAGCTGTGAAAAAGCGCGGCAGGATATAGACGATCAGCAGAGTGATGGCGACGAATACATACGTCATGGTGGAAATCCCGAAGAAGTGCGGCACCTGCGCCATGAAGATCAGGATGGCCAGTGCATTGACGAAGCCGATCATGACGGCATTCGGTATGAACTTCATGAGTTTCGCGACTTTGAAGACGCCGAATATCACTTGCAGAACCCCTGTCAGAATCGTCGCGGCAAGCAGATAGTCGAGACCGTAGTCCCGGATCAGCGGTGTCATCAGGAGGGCCATCGAGCCGGTCGCCGCCGAAATCATGGCCGGACGTCCGCCGGTGAAGGAAATGACGACCGCGATGATGAAGGATGCGTACAGGCCGACCATCGGATCGACCCCTGCGATGATCGAGAATGCGATCGCTTCCGGAATAAGGGCGAGTGCCACGACGATTCCGGAAAGGATATCGGCGCGTATATTTGAAAACCAATGCTGCTGTAAATAAGCTGTCATGTAAGAAAAAGCTCCGTTCTGCTGAATTTCAGCCGTCTGCCGGCTGCATCTGTCCAGTTTACCATGCAGGACGGCAGGAAAAAACAGCGGATTTGCAAATACTGCTGCCGTTCAGTCTGCTGCATGCGGCAGGCGGATCACGAAACGAGTCCCCTGACCTTTCCGGCTCACTGCGTCAATCGTCCCCCCGTGCAGGCTGACGAGCTGCCGGACGATGGACAGGCCGAGTCCGGATTCCCCGTACGGGTTCGAAGCCCGGGAGTCGACCGCTTTATAGAAACGGCTCCAGATCCGTTCGACTTCTTCAGGCGTCATGCCAATGCCTGTATCCTCTATTTCGAGGATATCCAGGCCATCCTCATGACATGCGGACAGGGCGATGGTGCCGTCTTCTGTGAACTGGATGCTGTTTTTCGTAATGTTCAGCAGGATCTGTGTAAGGCGGTCATAGTCGGCATGGACAGTCATCGATTCCGATGCTTGGACGGTTATGGCTGTCCGGCGTTCTTCTGCCAGCGGTTCGAGCTGATCACGGACGATTTCGAACAGATCCAGAATCCGGATCTCCTGTTTCACGAGCGTGATCTGGTTGGAGCGGATCTTTTCGTAGTCGAGGTTTTCATTGACGAGCCGGAGCAGCCGCTTCGTTTCGCTGCCCGCAAGTCCAAGTGCTTTCCGGCGCTGCTGGTTGGGGATCATGTCGTTCTGCAGGCCCTCGATCGTTCCGCGGATCGTCGTCAGCGGTGTGCGCAGTTCGTGGGAGACATCCGCCATGAATTGGCGTCTGCGGTTTTCAAGGTTTTCGATCTCTTCATGGGAAGCATGCAGATCACGGACCATCGCATTGAAATCAGCCGCCAGCTCATCGATCTCATCCCGTCCGGAAGTTGCCAGCCGGATCGAGTAATCCCCGGAGGAAACGGCTGATGCCGCCCTTCGTATCTTTCGGATCCGGCGGCCGTAATAGAGCGCGAACAATCCGCTGAGAAGGACGGCGGCTGCCAGTGCGGCGATTGCTGCATAGACCAGGTACCGGTTCATCTGTGCGATGACGGTCTGCGTACCCCCGATCGGTGACGTCAGCAGGACGCCGCCGACAAACTGCCCGTGCTGGAAATAAGGGAGGAGCACGAAGGTCACAGCCTGGCTGAACCGCTCCTGTTCCTGCCTGACGGAGATCGTTTCACCGTCCTGCAGTTTCGTCCATTCGGATTCATCCAGCTCGATCAGCGGCGTCCGGAGACCTGTCGAGTAGATGATCTTCGACTGCTCATCGAACAGGCTGTACTCGATCTCCCGGCTCTTCAGCACCCGGCCGAATGAGCGCAGCACCGCATCCGCCGGCTGGCTGCTGCGGCCGAGATCGCTCAGGAGCGACTGCCCGTACTGGGTGAGCTCCTCTGTTTTCGTATCGTATACGTATTGCTCAAAGAAATGGGAGAACAGGAAGCCGGCCAACAGGATGGCCGCCAGGATCACGGTGACGTGGCTGATCAGCTGCTGGGTGAACACATTCACTTTCATCGGACGTCCTCCGGGAAGCCGTCGAACTTGTAGCCGACACCCCAGACTGTCTGGATGGCGGACGCCCCGAGACGGCCGAGTTTTGTCCGCAGACGTTTCACGTGCACATCGACCGTCCTGTCGTCCCCGTAGAAGTCGAATCCCCACACGTGTTCTAGCAGCTGGTCCCGGCTGAATACCTGCTTCGGGTGGCGGATGAAGAACACAAGCAGATCGTACTCCTTAGGTGTCAGATTATCGATCAGACGCCCATCAGCCGTGATTTGACGGGCCTGTTCATCCACCTTGAACAAGCCGGCCTGCAAGAGATGTACGCCGCCGGAAGCAGAGCCTCTCCTTCGTGTGACCGCCTTGATGCGCGCCATGAGGGCGAGCGGACTGAACGGTTTCGTCACATAATCATCGGCGCCCATCTCGAGGCCGAGCACCTGGTCCGACTCCGTGTCTTTGGCCGTCAGCATGATGATCGGAACGTCATTGCCGTCAGACCGGAGTGACCGGCAGATGGCGACTCCATCCGTCGACGGCAGCATCCAGTCGACGATGAGGCAGTCCCAGTTCTCTTCCTGCGCCCGGCGGAGCCCCTCTCTGCCGTCGGTGATGAACTGCCCCTCGATCCCTTCCTTCACAAAGAACAGCTCGATCATCTGCGATACGTTTTCGTTATCTTCGATAACAAGGATTTTCAACGGCCATCGCCTCCTGTATAGTCTTAACCTATCTGAAAACAAGGCGGCTGCGCAACTGTTTCACACATAGGCAAAGCCGTCCTGAAAAGGGATACTCCGTTTTCAGGACGGCTGGATCGATCGCGATTATTCAGTGGCGGAGGAGCTGCTGGCAAGCTGGGATGTAAGTTCCATCTTATCGCCGTTCCGGTAGATTGTGAACTTCGCCCGGTCGCCGATATGCAGGTCGGTATACAGCAGTTTGCGCAAGTCCGCGGACGACTCGACCGCCTTGCCGTTGACGGCTGTGATGACATCCTGCTCTCTGAAGCCGGCTTTCCCCGCGGGGGAGGAGGCGTCGACACTGCCGACCATGACACCGCCATGGACCTCCTCAGGCAGATCTCTGACATACATTTCCGGTACGTCTGCAAGATCGATGAGTCCGATGCCGATATACGGACGGTCGATTTTACCGTTCTTCATAAGCTGTGCCGCCAGCGTTTTGACTTCGTTGCTCGGGATAGCAAACCCAAGTCCTTCGACGCCGCTCTGTTCAATCTTCAGGCTGTTAATACCGATCAGCTCGCCTGCCGTATTGACGAGAGCGCCGCCGCTGTTCCCGGGGTTGATGGCGGCGTCTGTCTGGATGACGTCCATTTCCCACTTGCCGGCTGCGGTATCCACGGCGATGGAGCGTGAAGGCGCGCTGACGATGCCCTGTGTGACAGTTCCGGAAAAATCGATGCCGAGCGGATTGCCGATTGCAACGACCGGATCACCGGCACGCAGCTTGCTGGAGTCCCCGAGTGCCAGCATACCTTCCGCATAGTTCTTATCCATCTTCACGACCGCGATATCGGTCAGCGGATCTGCACCGACAAGTTCGGCGTCCGCTTTTTGTCCGCCCGCTGTCGTGATGACGAGTTTCGAAGCGTTTTCGATGACGTGATTGTTCGTGACGACATATGCATGCTCGCTGTCCGTCTTATAGACGACTCCGGACCCTGTTCCAGCCTTCTGCGATTCGGCATTACCGGCGAACCGGTTCCCTGCCGTCTGATAGTTTTCAATAGCGACAATCGCTTTGCCGGCCTTGGCCACCATGTCGGATAGAGGGAGCGCCGCTGTGCTTGTCTGCTCTACGTTGTACGGCTGTGCGGCTTCTGTCTTTTCCGCGGACTGGACATCCGTCTTCTGGGCCAGCACGTCCGTATTCAGGACGGCGCCGAGCGTCAGCACCGAACCGAGCGCACCGGCTCCCACTGTCGATAGGATCCATTTCGTTTTCGATGTATTCATACGTGATCTCTCCCTTTGTTTTCTATCGTACATTCATTGTAAGCGGGAGTTATGAACAAATTATTACCGGCTTGTTGCCGGGTTGTAAATTATGAAAGCAATTATTGCAGAATAAAGTTGTAATAGTTTGAGTAGTCAGATATAGTGATAGGGAAACGACCATTTTTTATTTTGCGGAATGAAAGCGTATACATCTTTCATGCGGCCGGACAAGCCGGCGTAGGATGGATGGCTGATCAAAACAGCCGGAATTACAAATACACTGACAAACGGGAGGAATGGAAATGGTACAGCAGGTCGAGAATCAGGCATATGCAAATCCGAACACAGAAGGGGCGCTTGTAAACTTCAAGGAACGCTACGATAATTTCATCAACGGGAAATGGACGGCACCGCTGAGCGGCGAGTACTTCGATAATCCGTCACCGGTCACAGGCAAGGTGTTCACGCAGGTGGCACGCTCGAAGGAGGAGGACATCGAGCTGGCGCTGGATGCGGCGCATGCTGCAAAAGACGCTTGGGGGAAGACGTCCGTTACGGAACGGGCCAATATCCTGCTGAAAATCGCCGACCGCATGGAACAGAACCTGGAAATGCTCGCAGTGGCGGAGACTTGGGAGAACGGCAAGGCGGTGCGTGAGACATTGAACGCCGACCTGCCGCTTGCCATCGACCATTTCCGCTACTTCGCTTCAGCCGTCCGCGCGCAGGAAGGCGGCGTCAGCCAAATCGATAACGATACGGTCGCCTACCACTTCCATGAGCCGATCGGCGTCGTCGGGCAGATCATCCCATGGAACTTTCCGATCCTCATGGCTGTCTGGAAGCTTGCGCCGGCACTTGCGGCAGGGAACTGTGTCGTCCTCAAGCCGGCGGAACAGACACCGGCCTCAATCCTGGTGCTCGTCGAACTGATCGAAGATCTGCTGCCGCCGGGTGTCCTGAACGTCGTGAACGGCTTCGGGCTGGAGGCGGGCAAACCGCTCGCTTCGAACCCACGGATCGGTAAAGTCGCATTCACGGGCGAAACGACGACCGGCCGGATGATCATGCAGTACGCGTCACAGAATCTCATCCCGGTTACATTGGAACTTGGCGGAAAGTCGCCGAACATCTTCTTTGAAGACGTCATGGCGGAGGACGATGACTTCCTGGACAAGGCGGTGGAAGGGTTTGTCATGTTTGCCCTGAATCAGGGGGAAGTGTGCACATGCCCGTCCCGTGCGCTCATCCAGGAATCGATCTATGACGAATTCATGGAGCGTGCGCTCGCCCGTGTCGAAGCCATCAAGATCGGCAATCCGCTCGATCCGACTGTGATGATGGGCGCACAGGCCTCGAACGAGCAGCTGGAGAAGATCCTTTCCTATCTGGACATCGGCAAGCAGGAAGGGGCCGAATGCCTGACAGGCGGCGAGCAGAACAAGCTCGACGGGGATCTGTCTGGCGGCTACTATGTCAAACCGACGGTATTCAAGGGCCATAACAAAATGAGGATCTTCCAGGAGGAGATCTTCGGACCGGTCGTCGCCGTGACGACATTCAAAACAAAAGAAGAGGCGCTCGAGATCGCGAACGATACGCTGTACGGCCTCGGTTCAGGCGTCTGGACACGCGACATGAACACGGCCTACCGGTTCGGCCGCGGAATTGAAGCCGGCCGGGTCTGGACGAACTGCTACCATGCCTATCCTGCACATGCGGCGTTCGGCGGCTATAAAGCATCTGGCATCGGCCGTGAGAATCACCTGATGATGCTCGAACATTACCAGCAGACGAAGAACATGCTCGTCAGCTACAGCGAACAGAAACAAGGGTTCTTCTGATCGGAAAGAGGTGAACCGCAGATGACGGAACGAGTCACAGCGACGGAAGAGGCACTCGCCCTCATCCGACTGCTGGAACAGAAACACGGTCCGCTCATGTTCCACCAGTCAGGGGGCTGCTGTGACGGTTCCTCTCCAATGTGCTACCCGGAGGGGGACCTGCTCATCGGCAGTCAGGATGTCCTGCTTGGCCATATCGGAGGAGTCCCGTTCTATATGCTCAAGTCGCAGTTCGATTACTGGAAGCATACCCAGCTGATCATCGACGTCGTTGACGGGCGGGGCGGCATGTTTTCCCTCGAAGGGGTGGAAGGCAAGCGGTTTCTTACCCGGTCGCGGGCGTTCACGAAAGAAGAGACGGACCAATTACAGACATGAGAAAAGACGGCTTCCCGTGAGTGGGGAGCCGTCTTTTTTTCAGATGAACCGTTTCCGCTCGGATGGCGATGGAAGCATGCAGGCTTCCTCTTTCTTCCCGAACCATTTGTACCGGTTGCGCGCCACAAAATCATAGACGCTGTCCCGGATCGGCGCCGGAATGAGGATGAACAGGAAGGCGAGATGCCAAAGTCCATCCAGTTTCTTCGCAATCCGCAGGGCGGCCCCTGACTTCATATAGGTCTTGCCGTTTTCGATGAGGACCATGCTGTCCACATCATCAGGAATATGATAGTCCTCCGCCAGCTGCCTGCCGGTCTCACTTTCCAGCGCGGCAAACTGGAAATATTCATAAGGGTCGCGTTTTATGATGAATTGTACGCTTGCATCACAGAAATTACATTCGCCGTCAAACAGGATAATGCGTTTCATGCGACAGCCTCCTCACTGCTTATGGTCTTTATACTATAGCCGAAATGGAAAGAGCTGAAACAAGGCGATAGCTGTATAACTATCTGAATAGAATGAATAGTATTGTAATGAGACGCGGAATATGATAGAGTAAGAGGTAGGAAGTCTGTTGTCTGTTTTGTCGCAGATCTTGTTCACGCACTGTTGTCCTGCCATGTGAAAACATCAGGGGAAGGTGATCCAAGTGGAACGTCAGCACATTCATCCAGACGAAATGAATCTGCGCAGCGATCCTGACTATATCGCAAGCCTGCAGATGATCGGCGAAGGAGCACCGGATTTCAGCAGACGGATTGCACACCGTCCGGCACCCCCGCCGGAGTATGGGTTCGATGAACACGAACTCCCAAGGGACTATCAATGAGAAAACCTTCCAGCCGGAAGGTTTTTTTGATGCATGGATGGATCCGGAAAACATAACTAGCGAATCTTTTTTCCTCCGAGGCGCAAGCCCGCTTCAGTTCGGCTCATTTGCATGTAATGGAGGGAGGAGGTGATGAGATGATGCATTCCAATCAGAACCGCTGTGGAATGAGACCGCAGCCGATGCCGCCGATGCAGCCATGCAACAGCGCGGCACAGCCGGTCATCTGCCCGACACAGTACCGCTATCACGATACGTTCACACCGCAGGAACTGCCGGTGGTCCACCCGTTCGTGAACGTCAACCGTCAGCATACCGTACAAGTGCCGCGCCACTATTACACAGAAGTGAACGAAACAATGCCGGGCCAGACCGTCCAGGCCATGCCGGGTTACGGACCGGGGATGGGTCCATGGGGTCCTCAGATGGGACCGGGTCCTATGCCGTGGGGCAGACGATAATAAACGCAAAAGAGCCTGCAGGCCGATGCCTGCAGGCTCTCTTTTTCCGTTCACTCGACATTGAAGTAGCGGGCATCCGGATGGGCAAAGACGATGGCGGAGACGGACGCTTCCGGTTCCATCATGAACTCCTCCGTCAAATGGACACCGATTTCCTCGGGTTTCAGCAGGCCGAATAGCTTGGCTTGGTCTTCGAGGTTCGGACAGGCGGGGTAGCCGAAGGAAAACCGCTGCCCCTGGTACTTTGCCGCGAAGCGGTCTTTCATCGTAAAGTCGGTGGCGTCCGGGAAGCCCCACTGGTCGCGGATCTCCTGGTGCACGCGTTCCGCAAACCCTTCCGCGAGTTCGAGCGCGGTCGCCTGGAACGCATGGCTTTCGAGGAACTTGCCGTCCGCTTTCAGGCGCTCAGCTTCTGCGCGGACGCCATGGCCGGCTGTCACCTGCATGAAGGCGACATAGTCCAATTCACCGCTCTGCACGGTTTTCAGATAATCCGCCAGACATAAGAACGGTTCCTGGTCCTGGCGCGGGAACGTGAACCGCTCGATTTCCGTCGTCGCATCAGCCGGATCATAGATGATGACATCGTCCCCGTCTGCCTGAGCCGGGAAGAACTGATACATACCGGACGCCCCGAGCTTCCCGGAGTTCAGGAACCCGGTCACCATCTCGTGCAGCTCGACGGCGCGGGGTTCCTGTTTCCGCAGCATGGCGTCCACGTTCCCCCGGAGTCCGAGATGATGCCCGATGAGCGTCCGCATGTTGACGTACGGAGACAGATGCGCAATTGAATAGTCCCGCAGCACGCGTTTCTTCAGATCCCCGGGCACGAAGACCGGCGCATCTTCCCGCACCGTCTTGACGGGCCGGATGGCGACCGCCACCGCGGAATCGGCACGCGCCTCCGCTTTCGCCGCTTTGATGGCATCATTGGCCGCGCGCTTCTCGAGCTGTTCATCGAGTTCGAGCAGGAGTGCGTCCTTGCCGTCGCTCTGCAGACGGTTGGCAAGGTCGAGTCCCTGCATGGCATCCTTCGCGTAGATGACCGGCCCGTCATATTCCGGGGAGATCTTCGTGTCCGTGAACCGGCGGCTGAGTGCCGCGCCGCCCACCATGACGGGCAGATCGATGCCCGCCGCCTTGAAGTCCTGCGCCGTCAGCACCATCTGCTGGGCGGACTTCACGAGCAGTCCTGACAGGCCGACGATATCGGGCTTCTCTTTCCGGATGACGTCAATCAGTTCAGCAGGGGTCACTTTGATGCCGATATCGATGACCTTGAAGCCGTTGTTGCTCAGGATGATCTCGACCAGGTTCTTGCCGATGTCGTGCACATCCCCTTTGACGGTGGCGAGCACGATCTTCCCCTTGCCGTTATCGTCCTCTTTCTTCTCCATGAACTGCTCGAGATATGAAACGGATGCTTTCATCACTTCCGCACTCTGCAGCACTTCCGCAACGATCAGCTGGTTCGCGTTGAAGAGACGTCCGACTTCCGCCATCCCTGTCATCAGCGGGCCGTTGATGACATCCAGAGGTTCGTCATACTGGGTCAGCGCTGCGTCCAGGTCGGGGATCAGCCCCTCCTTCGTCCCTTCGACGACGTAGTAGGCGAGCCGCTCGGGGACGGTTTTCGGGATATCATCTTCGGTTTTCTCCTTCTTCTTCCCCCGGTAGAATTCAGTGAACGCAGCAAGTGTTTCGTCTGTCGTCGAAAACAGCAGGTCATCCGCCATTTTGATCTCCTTCTCGGGGATGGATGCATACCGTTCCAGTTTCTCGGTGTTGACGATCGCATAATCGAGCCCGGCCTGTGTGCAGTGGTACAGATACACGGCATTCAGCACTTCGCGTCCGACGCCGGGAAGGCCGAATGATACGTTGCTGACACCGAGTACAGTCAGCGCACGCGGCAGCTTCTCCTTGATAAGCCGGATCCCTTCGATCGTTTCCACGGCGGATCCGATGTATTGCGCGTCTCCCGTGCCGACGGGGAAGACGAGCGGGTCGAAGATGATGTCTTCGGGCGCGAGCCCCCACTTACCCGTCAGTAGTTCATAGGACCGCTCGGCAATCTCGAGTTTCCGCTCACGCGTCACCGCCATGCCGGTTTCATCGATCGTCCCGACGACGACCGAGGCACCGTACTTCTTGACGATGGGCAGAACGGCATCGAAGCGTTCTTCGCCATCCTCCAGATTGATGGAATTGATGATCGCCTTTCCCTGTGAGTATTTCAATGCTTCCTCGATGACCTGTTCATCCGTCGAGTCGATGACGAACGGCACTTTCACCTTCTTGACGACTTCCCGCATGAAGTCTCTCATATCCGTCAGTTCATCGCGATCGGGATTCGCCAGACAGACATCGATGACATGTGCGCCATTCTTCACTTGGGCCCGGGCGATTTCCGCCGCCTCCTCGATCTTGCCATCGGCGATCAGCTGTTTGAATTTGCGCGAACCGATGACGTTCGTCCGTTCACCGACCAGGATCGGGCGCATGCTTGGATCATAGAGGAGCGGTTCGATACCGGACACCACATGCCCGTGTGCATCCTCCTCGGCAGGCCGTGTGCGCGGTGTTTTGCCATCAACGGCCTGCCGGATCGCCCGGATATGGGCAGGCGTTGTCCCGCAGCAGCCGCCGACGATGTTCAGCCAGCCCTTTTCGGCGAAGCCTTCCAGCTTGGTCGATAACGACTCGGGCGATTCGTGGTAATGCCCTTCTTCATCGGGGAGGCCGGCGTTCGGATAACAGCTGACGAATCCGGTTGCAAGCTCCGACAGCGACCGCAGATGGTCCGTCATGAATTCCGGGCCGGTCGCACAGTTCAGCCCGACGGACAGCGGCCGGATATGTTCGATCGATACATAGAACGCTTCGATGCTCTGGCCTGCGAGTGTTGTCCCCATCGGTTCGATCGTCCCGGAGATCATGACCGGCAGTTCACGGCCGGTCTCTTCGAACGCCCGCCGGATGCCGACCGTTCCCGCTTTGACGTTCAGCATATCCTGGCTCGTCTCCATTAGCAGCAGGTCAGCGCCGCCTTCGATCAGCCCTTTCGCCTGGACATAGAAGTCATCTGCCAGCCGGTCGAACGTAATACCGCCCGTCACGTACAGTGTCTTTGTCGTCGGACCCATCGCCCCTGCGACGAATCTCGGCTGTTCAGGTGACGAATAGTTGTCGGCCGCACTGCGGGCGAGCTCCGCCCCTCTCCGGTTGATCTCCTCCGCACGACTGCCAAGGTCATAATCATCCAGGACGACAGGTGTTCCGCCGAACGTATTCGTACAAATGATATCGGCGCCTGCCTCGAGGTATTCCCGGTGGATCTTCCTGAGCACTTCAGGCTTCGTCAGGTTCAAATACTCGTTACAGCCTTCGAAGGCGTCGCCGCCGAAATCTTCCGCAGTCAGGTCCGCGTTCTGCAGCATCGTGCCCATCGCGCCGTCCATGACCAGTATCCTCTTCTTCAGTTCTGTCTCAATGCGTGATTGCGGCATGGTGCATCTCCCTTTCTGCTTCGGCGTCGATTTCTTTTATATAGCGGATCAGTTCAGCTGTCATGTCATAGCGCAGGAATGGTGTGATCAGATAGATCCCGTTAAAGAGTCCTGCCGCTGTGTCGATCAGTTCCTTGGCGATGCGGAGCCCTTCCGCTGTGGCTGCCTCCCGGTCATCCCCGCAATCCTTCATGCGCGCGAGCACGTCATCGGACAGTTTGATGCCCGGCACTTCGTGATGGAGGAACTCGGCATTGCGGCTGTTCGTCAGCGGCATGATTCCGAGGAAGATCGGTGTTTCGAGATGGCTGACCGCTTCATGGATCTCGATGATCTTCTCTTTCGTATAGACCGGCTGGGAGATGAAATAATCCGCGCCGTTCTCAATCTTCTTCTCCAGCCGCTTGACCGCGCGCTCCACGACACGGACATTCGGATTGAAGGCGCCCGCAACCGAGAAATTCGCTTTTTTGCGCAGCGGTCTGCCGGAGAAGGAAATCCCTTTGTTCAGCTGTTTGATGAGTTGGAACAGCTCCATGCTCGATACATCATAGACACTGGTCGCCCCGGGGAAGTCCCCGATTTTCGTCGGATCCCCGGTCACTGCGAGAATATCGTGGATACCAAGTGCATCAAGCCCCATCAGATGGGACTGCAGTCCGATCAGGTTGCGGTCGCGGCATGTGATGTGCACGAGCGGCCGGACATCATCCTGATGCTTCACGAGGGACGCCATGGCCACATTGCTGATGCGCGGGGAGGCGAGGGAGTTATCCGCCATCGTTACGGCGTCCGCACCTGCCTTTTTCAGCTGTCTTGCGCCTTCCAGGTAGTTTTCCGTCTCCAGGTGCCTCGGTGTATCCAGCTCCACGAGGATCGTCCGTTCACGCTTCGCTTTCTCGTGCAGCGGCTCATAGCGGGCCGGCTCCGGTTCACGGATGATGACCGGTTTACGCTCTGCAGTTTTCTTTTCCGAGATCGGCACCGTTCCGGCCAGCCTCGTCTTAACAGCCGAGATGTGTGCAGGCGTCGTGCCGCAGCAGCCGCCGATCAGCCGGACGCCTTCTTCCTGCAGCATCTTTGCCGCTCTCCCGTAATAATCCGTCTCCGACACATAGACGATCCGGCCGTCCTCCACGTCGAGCAGGCTGGCATTCGGATAGGCGGACAGGAATGCCTTCTCCGGCAGGTCGACCCCTTCGAATGCCTGGATGGTGTGATACGGGCCGAGCCGGCAGTTGACACCGACCACATCGGCGCCGAGAGACTCGAGACGGTGCAGCGCCTCATTCAGCTGAAGTCCGTTCTGCAGCACCCCGGGTTCGTGCATGGACACTTGCGCGATCAGCGGGATATCTGTAAGCTTCCGCAACTGGGTAACGACCGCGCTCAGTTCATCGAAATCATAGTACGTTTCCAGCAGCAGGCCGTCCGGACCGCCGGCGAGCAGCACTTCCGCCTGCTGCCGGACGATCGCCGGCACTTCTTCGGGAGAGACTTCGTTCTTACCGACACTGCGCAGCCCGCCGATGGTGCCGAGTATGTACTGACCGCCGGCTTCGGCAGCTTCCTTTGCGATGGCGATGCCCGCTTCGTTGAATTCCCTGACACGGTGCTCCAGGCCGTACCGGGCGAGTTTCACCGCATTGGCGCTGTAGGTGTTCGTCTGGATGATATCCGCGCCGGCAGCGATGTACTGCCGGTGGATGTCTCCGATCAGTTCCGGTTTCTCCACATTCAGCTGTTCGTAACAGAAATCATGCCCTTCGGCGTACAGCAAGGTCCCCATTGCGCCATCGCCGACGAGCACTTCGTTTTTCAAGCGTTCCAATAAGTCCATCTGATCATCCGTCCTTTCTTGCGGCAGTGCGCTGAAGCAGTGAATAGAAAAAAAGCCTTTTCGCAAAACGAAGAAGGCTTTGTCATCTGTATAATGATTGTCTTCTCCTCATCTGCCGGATCCTGTATCCGCTGGAATTAGCACCTGACCATATGGCTGGTTGCTGAAGCATCACAGGGCCAGTCCCTCCGCTTCTCTTGATAAGAATGACTATTCAGTTGTAATAATTATTGAACATATCATACCGTTGTTTGAGAGTTCCGTCAATAGACGAATTGATGTCTCCATCATGGCAGCCGGTGATCGGAGGAAAGAGGTATACGGCCCTGTCCCATCCCCGGCCGGATATGGTAAACTGGTGGACAAGTACGGAAAGGGGATTGCTATGCGGGCGTTTAAATTCATCATCCCGATTGCGCTGCTGGTCGGCGGGATCGCCTGGGTGATGCTAAGCAGAAATTATACGGATGTGCCCGTCATGTCCAGATTGTATATAACGATAGGCGCGATGATCGTCAGCGGGGTCATTTCATTTTTCCTGTTCCCGAAAGACGAAGGGGAGCGCCGCTGACGGACGGGGAAGCGCCTGTCCGTTTTTTTTGACTGAAATTGAGTCAACCTAAGTTAAAATTGAGTTGACACAAATCCAAAAGACACTTATTCTTAATCCATACAAATAGTTAAGGGGTGTCTGGGATGGGAACAACAGCAGCAATGAAACCGAACCGGTCGAAAACGATATCCGGTACACTCGGCCTCGTCTATTCCGCCATGTTCGCGGCTTTGATGATGATCGGGGCGAATATTACGTACTTCATACCCGCGATGGCGGTCAGCGGCGTGCCGATCACGCTGCAGACGTTTTTCGCGACGTTGGCCGGCCTGCTTCTCGGAAGCCGCTACGGCGCTGCCGCCATGACGGTATATATGGCGATCGGCCTGGCCGGCGCGCCGGTCTTCGCAAAATTCGGCGGAGGTTTCAGTACGGTCGTCAGTACACAATTCGGCTTTATCCTTTCCTTCATAGCTGTGGCATACGCTGCCGGTAAAATCGTCGAGAAGAAAGGCACCCTGCCTGCCTTCATCGCTGCAGCACTTATCGGATTCGTCATCAACTATGCGATCGGCACGAACTGGATGTACGCGGCGTACAAGCTCTGGGCAGCCGCGCCGGATGCATTCACGTATAAAATCGCCTGGATCTGGATGCTTCCGACAATCCCGAAAGATGTCATTTTGGCAGTCCTTGCCGGCATATTCGGCCATCGGATGGTGCGCATCCTCAAAATCCGCCGGTCACTGTAAATGCGTTCCATGCACCCGCCTGCTATTGCCGCAGGCGGGTTTTCAGCGTTTTCAGGCTTGCCGGCTGCTGAGTGGGGAATAGTGTAATTATTCTCAGACGAAAAAGGAGACAGAACGATGATCGATATACTGATGAAGCAGGCCAAGCATCTGTTTCCAGGCAGTTTCGCCTCCGTCATGGCTACGGGCGCTCTCGCAGTCGGGCTCAACCTGCTTGGATTCCACGGACTTGCGCCTATTCTGATCGCAGTCAATACAGTGCTGTATACGGTCCTCTGGCTGATGACGCTGATACGTCTGTTCCGCTGGCCGCGTGAACTGCGGGTTGATGTCGTCAGCCACAGCAAAGGAGCGGGCTTTTTCACTCTGGTTGCCGGGACGGCTGTCTTCGGGAGCCAGCTGCTGCTGACAGGCGGCTGCATCATGATAGCGAAAGTCCTCTGGTTCACCGCACTCATCCTCTGGGCTGTTATTATGTATACGTTTTTCACGGCGATGACCATCCGGAAAGAGAAACCGCCGCTTGAAAAAGGGTTCAATGGCACATGGCTGCTGTCCTCTGTCGCGACACAATCCATTGCTGTGCTTGGAACCCTGCTGTCGCCATCTGTCCATCAGCATCAGGACATCCTTTTGTTCACATCGTTATCCATGTACTTCCTGGGCAGCATGCTCTATCTCCCGCTGATGGCCCTCATCTTCTACCGCTTTGCATTTGTCCGGTTTTCCTACGGCGAATTATCGCCGCCGTACTGGATCAGCATGGGCGCCTTGGCGATCACGACACTTGCCGGTTCCAGTCTGATCCTGCATGCCGAGTATTTCCCGCTTATCAATGAGATTACGCCATTCCTGAAAGGATTCACGCTGTTCTTCTGGATTACAGGCACCTGGTGGATCCCTCTGCTGGTGATCCTGACGATCTGGCATTATGGATTCCACCGTCCGCCGATCCGCTACAATCCGCAGATCTGGAGTATGGTGTTCCCGCTGGCCATGTACACAGCCGGAACATTCCAGTTTTCAAAAGCGCTTCAGCTGCCGTTTGTATCGGTCCTGTCGGAAGGGATGGCTTTTCTGGCAGTCGGTTCATGGATTGTCGTATTCCTCGCCATGTGTACCGCGATTTTGCGGTCTTTCGGAAAAATGGGGGATGTGAAGTGAAACGGATTGCGCTCTCATCCGTATGGTAAGACAGAAAAGAAGTCTACCTCGGAAAGAAGGGCGAAGCAATGATTCACTTACTAGTTTTTTCTCTCGCGGCAGGCGTTCTGTCAGCACTGCTTGCGGTTCCGTTCTCCAGGAAGCTGGGCACGGAAGAAAAGGGAGGCGGCACAGGTCTCCGGGCTGGACTGTTTGTCTCGGCTGCAGTCCTGCTGACTGCCGGGATCGCCGTTTTCTACTACACGACCAGCCTGGATCAGCACTGGTCCTCCCTGTGGGCACTGATTCTGGCGGCCGCCATCATCGGGACGGCTGCTGACACCGGCATGATGCGTAAATTGAAAGGGATTGCTGCTGTCCTCGCAGCAGGAGCGGGCATCTACGTGCTCACCGCGCCGCTCTTCAACGCAGACACCAAGTATGAGGCGGTGGAGATGGACCAGCAGGTGGAGATCGAGGCGTTCGACGAAACGAAGACCCCGGCAAGTGTCCCGCCGAAATTCGCACGGAACAAGATGAAGAAAGCATTCGGCCAGGTGCCGGACACGAGCTATTACGATCTGGGCCATCTGCAGATCCAGAAAGTCAAGGACGACTTCGTCTACATCGCCCCTGTCGAGTTCTCAGGGTTCTTCAAATGGTGGAACGGCAAGACGACACCCGGCTACTTCCGCATGAGTGCGACCGATTCTGCGGACAACCCGAAATTCATCGCTTCCGAGATGACCTATACGGAGACGTCCTATTTCAACAAACAGGTCGGCCGTCATATGAGATTGGAGTTCCCGGATCTCATCTTCTACGGGGACGTCCAGCTCGAAATCGACGATGACGGCAATCCGCACTACATCCGGTCGTACGGGGACTTCATCACTGCCAGGAACGGATTCGATGTGAAAGGGATCATCATGACCGATCCGATGACGGGCGAATCGGAGAAATTCCCGCTAGCGGAGATTCCGGACTATATCGATGGCGCGGTCTCCCCGCAGGCGGTCAGCCTCCAGAACAGCTACTTCGGCAAATACATCCATGGTTTCTGGAATTCGGTCGTCGGTAAGAAGGATGTCAAACTGCCGTCCGATGAAGGGACGGAAGCGAATGTCAGTCCGATTTTCTCGGAAGACGGGCGGATGTATTATTTCACCGATTTCACGAGCCCGAAAGAGGGCGTCGACTCGATGCTCGGCTATTCACTGACAGACGGCCGGACAGGGAAGGGGACGTACTATACCGGTGATCTGGAAGAATCCTATATGGACTCCCAGGGGGCTCTCCAGATCATCGAAAAGAAATTTATCGAGAAGAAGTGGTCCGGTGAAATGCCTGTGCTCTACAACTTCTACGGGGAAGCGAGCTGGCTTGTGCCTGTCCTCGATTCCAATGGGTTCCTGCAGAATTATTTCATCGTATCCGCTGCCAACCCGGAAATCTCGGTCTACGGCAATTCTCCGAAGGATGCGCTGAAGCTGTATAAGACCGCTCTCCAGCGGGGAGGCAGTTCTGTGGAGGGAAGTTCCAATTCTGCAGAAGCGAAAGCCGCCATCACGGTCAAGCGGGTCTATAAGGAATCAGCCGGAGATTATACGATCGTATCGGTGAAATCGTCGGATGGCCGGAATTTCCTCATTTCAACGGAATCCGTCCCGGAAGCTGTATACATCCAGGAAGGCGATAAGCTTGCCATCACCTATCAGGAAACCGGCGAGCTGTTCCTGCCGGTGAAGGAAATGACGAATATATCGCTCGGAGAATAACGAAAAAAGCAGAAGCGCTGGAAACGGCTTCTGCTTTTTCTATGGAACCATCGGGCTTACGCGCCGACTGTTGCGAACTCTTTCAGGATATTAGGTTTGCCTTCGGTCTTAAATGTTAACACTTGATGGCAAGGATCGTATGATTCCCCGTAAAACTCATCGTCTTTATACGTGTGGATCTCTTCATACGTCATCTTCATCGCATCATAGACCGTTTCTTCATCCGCATCATCCGGCGACCAGTACAGGATCTCGAGGTCCGTATGCTCGCCTGTTGCAAGCGAACGTCTGCTGTAGCCGATCCGCTGGGCGTGGTGGAATGACTCGCGGGCATAGAATTTCAGCCGTTTTGCTGTGTCGGTATCTTCGTAATCGACAGGCTCCACTTCCAGCAGGATCGGCTTCCCTTTCTCTTTCAGCTTGGTCAGCAGTTTCTTGCCGAGTCCTTCGCCGCGGGACGCTGCGGACACGAACAGATAATCGACAAAGACGAATGATTCGGTCTCCACGTACATAAGTACATGTTTCGGCCCTTCATCCTTATGGTAGACATTGTGCTTATCTTTCAGCAGGGCGTCCATATGCTCTTTTGATTTCATCTCTTCGATTGGGAAATACTCACTCAGTTTTTCGTACCAGTTCATACGTAAATCTCCTCCGTCGGTATGGGTGTACCCGGAGCTTTTTGTTTGGGGATCAAACATAAGGAGAGGAAAAAAGAGGTCAGAAAAAAATCCTCAGGATCTTTCACGCATTCAATTTTATCATACTATGCAGGGAGCGTTCAACTGATTCGGGCTTGCTGCATACTGCTGCGCCGCGGCAAAATCCTTGCGCAGCCTTCCTCCGTTGCGGTACAATTAAGTCAAAGATAGTCAAAGTCAACGGAAGAAACTGCCGGCAAAAGAGGTGAAAACGATGCGAAACATTTCCGACATCATAGAAGGGTATTTGAAGTCGATTATCGAACATGAAGATAATGGAATCGCGGAAATCAAGCGCAATGAAGTGGCTGAGAAATTTCAATGTGTCCCTTCGCAGATCAACTACGTCATCAAGACTCGGTTCACGATCGAGCGGGGGTACGCTGTCGAGTCGAAGCGGGGCGGCGGGGGGTACATCCGGATCCACCGCATACAGACCAATTCACGCAAGGAGCTCGTCGATCATATTTTAGAGAGTCTGCAGGAAGGGGCATCTTCCGTCATGACGGAAGATATCATCTACCGGCTCCTCGCTGAACAGGCGGTGACGAAACGCGAAGCACGCCTGATGCTGGCGGCGGTCGATCATGCCGCTAAACACTATCCCCTGCAGGAACGGGAAGTGATCCGGGCGCGGGTGCTTCAGGCAATGCTGTTTTCGCTCCTTTACGACCAGTCCGAATGAGCGGACAACCAACCAATCAGTGAGGTGGTATTATCATGCTTTGCGAAAATTGCAAGGAACGGCCGGTATCGGTCATTTTGAAACAGGAGACGCCGAATGGGCCGGTGGAACGGAACCTTTGTGACCAGTGCGCCTTCAATCTGCAGACGTTTTCTTTCAGTCCCCAGCAGGAGCCGATGTCGATCCAGCAGTTCCTCTCTCAGTGGCTGACCGGGGAAGCGATCCAGCCGCAGACGCGGGGGAACCAGGGGATGCCGGAATGTCCGGAATGCGGTCTGACCTTCCACAGGTTCCTGGAAATCGGTAAATTCGGCTGCCCGGTCTGCTACGACACATTCCGTGAACGGCTGCCGCGGGTATTCGGCAAACTGCACAATGGCAGCACGGCACATACGGGAAAGATACCGGCGTCATTCAATGAGAAGATGACAATCCGGAAAAAGATCGAAGCGCTCCGGGCCAGCATGCAGGAGGCCATCCAGGAAGAACGATTCGAACAGGCAGCTGTCCTGCGCGATGAAGTGAACGAGTGGAAGCGCAAGCTGGCTGCGGAACCGGCTGAAGGAGGGATTTCGGATGGGGAATGACAAGTACATGCAGAACGCCGTGACGGGATGGATGGTCCCGCATGGCGAGCATTCCGATATTGTCATGTCGACCCGCATCCGTCTTGCCCGCAATCTCCGCGGGTTCCGGTTCCCGATTTCCTTCCCCCACGAGGAAGCGGAAAAAATCGGGGAGCTCATTGCGGATGCGCTGCTTATCCCGGAGAAAAAAGGGTATTCCTATACCAGAATGAGTGATTTGAAGAAACTCGACAGGCAGACGCTTGTGGAAAAGCACCTCATCAGTCCTCAGCTGGCGGATGCGGTGATGTACGGGGCCGTCCTGCTGTCGGAAGATGAGACCGTCAGCATCATGGTCAATGAGGAAGACCACCTGCGCATACAATGCATCTATCCGGGTCTCCAGATCGAAAATGCCTATCAGAAGGCGGACGAGACGGACAATCTGCTGGAGAGCCGGCTGCCGTATGCATTCGATGAGCAATTCGGCTATTTGACGAGCTGCCCGTCGAATACGGGAACCGGCATGCGCGCCTCGGTCATGCTGCATTTACCGGCGCTGACCATGACCAAGCAGATCAACCGGATCATTCCGGCTGTCTCGCGGCTCGGCATGACCGTCCGGGGGAGTTACGGAGAAGGCAGTGAAGCGCCGGGGAACGTCTACCAGGTCTCCAATCAGCTGACACTCGGCAAGTCGGAAAAGGAGATACTCGCCGAACTCGCCAACATCGTCAGCCGGATCATCGCCCATGAGCGGAAATCCAGGGAGATGCTGCTCGGCAAGTCCAGACTGGCACTCGAGAATCGTGTGTTCCGCGCGCTCGGCACGCTGTCGTACGCACGGCTGCTCCCTTCAGCGGAAGCGGCACGGTGCCTGTCCGATGTCAGGCTCGGCATCGACCTCGGTCTGATTGAAGATGTCGATATGAATATACTGAACGAACTGATGGTCTTCATGCAGTCCGGCTTCCTCCAGAACTACGAGGGGGAAGAGCTGACGTCCGAAGAATTGGACAGCAGCCGGGCGAAGCTGTTCAGGGAACGGCTGCAGCGCAGGACGGAGGACAGCAGCCGGAATCCGGAGTCGCCGTAAGCGTCTTTTTTGCGCAGAAGACGATAATCCGATAACCTAATCAAAGATAGTCAAAGTCAATTCGCGGAACTGCCGATTGTTCAGCGGTCCCATTGAATATAGATAGGTATGATGAAGAAAAATAGTCTGTGCAGAAGGAGAGGAAGAAATATGATGTTTAACCGATTCACACAACGTGCGCAAAAGGTCCTTCAGCTCGCTCAGGAAGAGGCGATCCGACTGAAGCATGAAGCGATAGGCACTGAACATATCCTGCTCGGGCTGATCCGTGAAGGCGGCGGCATCGCTGCAAAAGCACTGGAAGCGATCGGTGTCAGCTTCGAAACGATCGAATCCGGGGTCGAAAATCTGATCGGCACAGGCAGCAAGGACGTCGGGCCGATTGTCCATTATACACCCCGGGCGAAGAAAGTGATTGAACTGTCGGTGGACGAATCACGCAAGCTCGGTCACTCGTACATCGGCACGGAACATATCCTGCTCGCTTTGATCCGTGAAGGGGAAGGTGTCGCGGCACGCGTCCTGAACAATGCCGGTGTCAGCCTGAACAAAGCGCGGCAGCAGGTGCTCCAGCTGCTCGGCAGTGATGATGCAGCAAGTGCGAACAGCCAGAACGCGAATGCGTCGGCTGCAACACCGACACTGGACGGCCTGGCACGCGATCTGACCGAAATTGCACGGGAAGGCACGCTCGATCCGGTCATCGGCCGCGGCAAGGAGATCACACGGGTCATCGAAGTGCTGGCACGCCGCACGAAAAACAACCCTGTCCTCATCGGGGAGCCGGGTGTCGGAAAAACGGCGATCGCCGAGGGGCTGGCGCTCCAGATCGTCAGCAACGAAGTGCCGGAGATCCTGCGTGATAAGCGGGTCATGACGCTTGATATGGGAACTGTCGTCGCGGGCACGAAATACCGTGGTGAATTCGAGGATCGTATGAAGAAAGTGATGGAAGAGATCCGCCAGGCGGGCAATATCATCCTGTTCATCGACGAATTGCATACGCTCATCGGAGCCGGAGGGGCAGAAGGGGCGATCGATGCGTCCAACATCCTGAAGCCTTCACTCGCCCGCGGTGAACTGCAGTGTATCGGTGCAACAACGCTCGATGAGTACCGGAAGTATATCGAAAAAGACGCAGCACTCGAACGCCGGTTCCAGCCGATCCAGGTCGATGAGCCGACGGTCGAGGAAACCGTATTGATCATCAACGGTCTGCGTGACCGCTATGAGGCCCATCACCGGGTCAAGATCACGAATGAGGCGATTGAAGCCGCTGCCAAAATGTCCGATCGGTACATCTCGGACCGTTTCCTGCCTGACAAAGCGATCGACCTGATCGACGAGGCAGGTTCGAAAGTCCGCCTGCGTTCCTATACGACACCGCCGAACCTGCGTGAACTCGAAAAGAAACTGGAAGCGATCCGCTCAGAGAAGAATGCAGCGGTCCAGAGCCAGGAGTTCGAAAAAGCCGCTTCCTATCGCGACAAAGAGCAGAAGATGAAAGAAGAGCTCGAGACGACGAAGACCGAATGGAAAGAAAAGCAGGGGAAGAAAGAATCCGAAGTGACCGTCAACGATATCGCGGAAGTTGTCGCGATGTGGACCGGAATCCCGGTTGCCCGTATCGCCGAAACCGAATCCGCAAAACTGCTGAATATGGAAGAGGAACTGCATAAACGCGTCATCGGTCAGAAGGAGGCCGTCACTGCGATCTCGAGAGCGATCCGCAGAGCGCGTGCCGGTTTGAAAGATCCGAAACGCCCGATCGGTTCCTTCATCTTCCTCGGACCGACGGGTGTCGGGAAAACGGAACTTGCCCGCGCGCTTGCAGAAACGATGTTCGGAGATGAAGATTCGATGATCCGGATCGACATGTCCGAGTACATGGAGAAGCATGCGACGTCGCGTCTTGTCGGATCACCTCCAGGGTACGTCGGCTATGACGAAGGCGGACAGCTCACTGAGAAAGTGCGCAGGAAGCCGTACTCCGTCGTCCTGCTGGATGAAATCGAGAAAGCACACCCGGATGTCTTCAATATCCTGCTGCAAGTACTGGAAGACGGCCGTCTGACGGACTCGAAAGGCCGGACAGTCGATTTCCGGAACACCGTCATCATCATGACATCGAACGTTGGCGCCCAGGAACTGAAGAAGAACCGGTATGTCGGATTCAATCTCCAGGATGGGGAGCAGGACTACGAAGATATGAAGAAAAAGATGCTGGATGAGCTGAAGAAAGCGTTCCGCCCTGAATTCCTGAACCGGATCGACGAAATGATCGTCTTCCACTCGCTCGAAAAAGACCAGCTGGAAGAGATCGTGACACTCATGGCGCAAGAGCTGAGCGACCGGCTTGCTGAGCAGGACATCAGTCTCGAACTGACCCATGAAGCGAAGCTGAAAATCGCGGACGAAGGATTCGATCCGGAATATGGAGCGCGGCCGCTCCGTCGGGCTTTACAGAAACACGTTGAAGACCGGCTGTCGGAAGAGCTGCTGAAAGGCACGGACTTTGCCGGCCGAAAAGTGACAGTCGACTATGCAGACGGTGAATTCACGGTCAGCACGGCCGACCGCGATACAGCCGAAATGGTGGAACACTAATACGGAAGTGATGATCAGGATGGCCCGCCCCTTGGTGTGAAAAAAGGGGAAGGGCTGTCCTCTTCGTCGTTTGGAGGACTTACATGGCAAAAAAGAAGACAAAATTCATGTGCAGCGCCTGCGGCTACGAATCCCCGAAATGGATGGGCCGCTGTCCGGGCTGCGGTGAGTGGAACACGATGGAGGAAGAGACGGAAATCGTACAGAAAGGTCCTCGCGGCGCATTCCAGCATACGGGTGCAGTCAAACAGAAAGCGATGCCCATCAATGCTGTTGCCGTGGAAGACGAACCGCGCATCCAGACGGACATGGGGGAGCTCAACCGTGTTCTCGGCGGCGGAATCGTGCCTGGCTCGCTTGTATTGATCGGCGGAGACCCCGGTATCGGGAAGTCGACTTTGCTGCTCCAGGTGTCCGCCCTGCTGTCAAACCGACAGCAGCGTGTCCTGTACATTTCAGGGGAAGAATCGATCCGACAGACGAAACTCCGGGCGGAGCGGCTCGGTGTCCTGTCGGATGAACTATATATCTACGCGGAGACGGATCTTGCGATGATCCACGAGACGATCGAAAGCGTGAAACCGAAGTTCGTCATCGTCGATTCCATCCAGACGATCCACCATCCTGAAGTGTCTTCCGCTCCGGGCAGTGTGTCGCAGGTGAGGGAGTGTACCGCGGAGCTGATGAAAATCGCGAAGACCCAGGGGATTGCGATCTTCATCGTCGGACATGTCACAAAAGAAGGGCAGATTGCCGGTCCCCGGCTGCTGGAGCACATGGTGGATACGGTCCTGTATTTTGAAGGGGAACGGCACCATACGTACCGGATTCTGCGAAGTGTGAAAAACCGGTTCGGCTCGACGAACGAAATCGCCATTTTCGAAATGGTGCAGGCCGGGCTGAAAGAAGTGCTGAACCCTTCCGAACTGTTCATCCAGGAACGGTCGCAGGGCGGAGCGGGTTCGACGATTGTCGCCTCGATGGAAGGGACACGTCCGATCCTCGTCGAAATCCAGGCACTCGTCACACCGTCCAGTTTCAATTATCCGAAACGGATGGCGACGGGGCTGGATCAGAACCGCGTCTCGCTCCTGATGGCGGTCCTGGAAAAGCGGATGGGCATGCTATTACAGGCGCAGGATGCGTATATTAAAGTGGCGGGCGGCGTCAAGCTGGATGAGCCCGCAATCGATCTCGCCGTCCTGATGAGCATCGTGTCAAGCTACCGGGACACGGCACCGAGCGGGACAGACTGCTATATAGGTGAAGTGGGACTGACCGGTGAAGTCCGCAGGGTCTCCCGGATTGAACAGCGGGTCGGCGAAGCTGCGAAACTCGGATTTGAACGTGCAATCATACCGGCTTCCAATGTCGGCGGCTGGGAATACCCGGAAGGCATCCAGGTCGTCGGTGTCGAAACTGTACGGGAAGCGCTGGAACTCTGCCTGCCCGAGTAACTGCCGGGATGAGGGAACTTTCGCGGACTGCGGAGGGTCCTGTGAAAAAAGCAGGATTCCCCGTCCTCGCCGGTTCAAGAAAGCAATCGGCGGGGAATACCTGTATACTGGGACTATTAAAAAGGAGGTGGATCGTATGATGAAACGAGTTGTGCAAGTTATGTTTCTGTTAGTCGGCGGGACGCTCGGTGTCTTATTTCTTCCGTATTTATTCCAATTATCTCATTTTACAGCCTCTCCACTGATCGATAATCCGTATGTTGCTGCAATATTAGGAGCGCTGTTCCTGTTTGTGTTCAGCACCTTCCTCACTGATCCGATTGTCAATTTCATAAAGTGGCTCGAAGATCTGCTCTTGAAAGCGCCGATCCTCGATTTGTTTTTCGGTTCGATCGGCCTGATTGTCGGCCTGGTGGTTGCATTCCTGCTCGGATCGGCGCTGAATAACATCCGGATTCCCGCTGTGACAGCGCTGCTGCCGATGCTGCTTTCGGTGCTGTTCGGGTACCTTGGTTTCCAAGTGGGCTTCAAAAAGCGGGATGAATTCCTCAATGCCCTCTTTTCGATCCGCAATGTCGGAAGGAAAAAGGACGGGGAAACTCAGGAGAACACCGATTCCCAGCCGGTCCATAAAATTCTCGACACGAGTGTCATCATTGACGGTCGAATTGCGGATATCGTGGATACCGGATTTTTGGAAGGAGTGCTCGTCGTGTCCCAGTTCGTTCTGACAGAACTGCAGCATATCGCGGATTCCGCGGATACGCTGAAACGGACGAAAGGGCGGCGCGGGCTGGATGTGCTGCGCCGTCTTCAGGAAGGCGACGGCAAAAAGATCCTTATCACCGACGAGGACTTCCCGAATGTGGCGGAAGTGGATCTGAAGCTTGTCCATCTTGCGAAACGCATGAAAGGTCTCGTCGTGACAAATGACTTCAACTTGAACAAAGTGGCGGATCTGCACGGTGTCGAAGTGCTTAACATCAACGACCTGGCGAATGCCGTCAAGCCGGTTGTCATCCCGGGTGAGGATATGCACGTCATGGTCATCAAAGATGGAAAAGAGCATAACCAGGGGGTTGCATACCTGGATGACGGGACGATGATTGTCATCGAAGAGGGCCGCAGCTTCATCGGCACATCGATCGACGTCGTTGTCACGAGTGTTCTGCAGACGTCTGCCGGCCGGATGATCTTCGCAAAACCGAAACATAGCAAACAATCGAAATCCTGAACAGGCCGGGTTGCGCGGAAGGGAGACAGCATGGAGTATACAGTGATGATGCCGGCAGCCGGCAGCGGCACTCGGATGGGTGCCGGACAGAACAAACTTTTCCTCGAACTCGCAGGAAAAACGATATTGGGTCGGACTTTGGAAGTTTTCCAGGCGGACCCATGGTGTAAGGGAATCATCCTTGCGGTAAAAGAATCGGAGCGGCCGCAGATCGACGCCATCCTGGCGGAATCCGGCATTACGAAAGTGAAGGCGATGCCGGCGGGAGGTGCAGAACGGCAGAATAGTGTAGCGGCTTGCCTGGAAGCGCACAGCGGCGGCGGTATCGTGCTCGTCCACGATGCGGCCCGGCCGTTCATCAGGCAGAACGTCATCCATGAGCTGGCGGAGCGCGCAGCAGCCGGCGGAGCCGCGGTCGCCGGTGTGAGAGCGAAGGATACGATGAAATACGTAACAGACGGGCAGGTCGAAGAGACAGCGGACCGGGAACGGCTGTGGGCCATCCAGACCCCTCAGGCGTTCCGGTATGATCTTCTGCTCGAAGCCTCCCGCAAAGCGGCCGGAGAAGGGTTCCTCGGCACAGACGAATCCATGCTCGCGGAGTATGCGGGCTATCCGGTGCATGTTGTGGAAAGCACCTATGATAATATTAAGATGACAACACCGGAAGACTTGGAATACGGTGGGTATTTACTGAAAAAACGGCACGGGGAGACGATGGAATGATACGGATCGGACAAGGTTTTGATGTACATGAATTCGCGGAAGGACGGCCGCTCATCATCGGCGGCGTGACAATCCCGCATACAAAAGGTCTGATCGGCCATTCGGATGCGGATGTACTGCTGCATACAATCACGGATGCGGCTCTCGGAGCGATCGGCAAAGGAGATATCGGACACCATTTTCCGGATACGGATGCGGCATTCAAAGATGCTGACTCGGCGGTCCTGCTCGAAGAAGTTTGGAAAATCGTCGAAGCGGAAGGGTATGCGCTCGGGAACGTGGATTGTACGATCATGGCGCAGCAGCCGAAGATGGCGCCGCACATCGGGACGATCCAGAAACGGATCGCCGGGCTGCTGCATGCCGATCCCTCACAGGTGAATGTGAAGGCGACGACCACAGAGCGGCTCGGATTCGTCGGCAGGGAAGAAGGCATCGCCGCTCTTGCTGCGATCCTATTGGTGAAAGCTTAAAATTTTGGTACACTGAAAATCAGACTTGAATACGAATCGAACTACAGAACGGAGATGTTTCACCATGTCAGCAGAAGTACGCGTGCGCTACGCACCCAGTCCGACAGGCCACCTGCATATCGGCGGAGCCCGGACAGCGCTGTTCAATTACTTATTCGCCCGCCATCACGGCGGGAAATTCATTGTCCGCATCGAAGATACCGATACGGCCCGTAATATCGAAGCCGGGGAACTTTCACAGCTGGACAACCTGAAATGGCTCGGTATCGACTATGATGAGTCTGTCGATATCGGCGGTCCGTACAGCCCATACCGCCAGATGGAACGGCTCGATACGTATGAGAAATACTCACAGGAGATGCTTGAAAAAGGGGCAGCCTACAAGTGTTTCTGTACCTCGGAAGAACTGGAAGAAGAGCGTGAAAAACAGAAACAGGCCGGTATCGCGGCGCCGATGTACAAAGGGACCTGCCGCCACCTGACGGAAGAACAGGTTGCGGAAAAAGAAGCGGCGGGCATGCCGTATACGATCCGTATGCGGGTGCCGGAAGATGTCACGTATACAATCGACGATCTCGTCCGGGGCGCCGTCCAGTTCGAATCGCATGATATCGGTGACTGGGTGCTGGTCAAAGCGAACGGGATTCCGACATATAACTTCGCGGTCGTCATCGATGATCACCTGATGGAGATGACGCACATATTCCGCGGAGAAGAGCATTTGACGAACACACCGAAACAACTCATGGTCTTCGACACGCTGGGCTGGGAAGCGCCGCGTTACGGACACATGACACTGATCGTCAACGAAGACCGCAAAAAACTGTCCAAGCGGGATGAGTCGATCATCCAGTTCATCTCCCAGTATAAGGAGCTCGGCTATTTGCCGGAAGCGATGTTCAATTTCTTCGCCCTGCTCGGCTGGTCGCCGGTCGGTGAAGAGGAACTGTTCACGAAAGAGGAACTGATCGAACAGTTCGATGAAAGCCGTCTGTCGAAATCCCCTTCCATGTTCGATAAGCAGAAGCTGACATGGATGAACAACCAATACATCAAGAAACTCACGCTGGATAAAGTAATGGATCTCACACTTCCGCATCTCGTCAAGGCAGGGCTGGTAAACGAAGACATGTCTGCGGAGGAACGCAGCTGGGTTCGTGATCTGATCGCCCTCTATCATGGCCAATTGAGCTTTGGTGCTGAAATTGTCGAGCTGTCCGCCCAGTTCTTCAGCAATACGATTGAATATGATGAGCAATCGAAAGAGATTCTGGCAGGCGAGCAGGTCCCGGAAGTGATGGCTTCGTTCAAGAAGCAGCTCGAAAGTCTGGAAACGTTCGACGCACCGTCCATCAAAGCGGCCATCAAAGCCGTGCAGAAGGAAACCGGCCACAAAGGGAAGAACCTGTTCATGCCGATCCGTGTCGTGGCGACAGGCCAGGCGCACGGCCCTGAACTGCCCGAGTCGATTGCGCTGCTCGGACGTGACAAAACCATTTCCCGTGTCGAAAAGTATGCACAGTGAGCGTCTGTTGACAAGGCGCGGACGCTGTGTACAATGAGAGATACAACAGCACGAATTGAATAGGTAAGCATTGAAGAGGAGAAGTACGCAAAAAACGGGTCCGACAGAGAGGCTCCCCCTTGGCTGAAAGGGAGCCGGACCGGCCGTTTTGCGGAAATGCACCTCGGAGCGCCGGGCTGAACAGTGAAGTAGGCCGGACGTCTTGTCTGCGTTATAGACATTGAGCGGCAAGACAGGATATCCCTGTCCTTGCCGAAACAAGAGTGGAACCACGCAAACGCGTCTCTGTCGTCAGACAGGGGCGTGTTTTTTGTTGGCGCAGCCAAGACCGCCAAACGGCTTCGGTCCGGCCGGATGCTGTTCACCAAACTCAGAAAGGGGAACGACATGTTTTCTCGAATGAAAGAAGACATCCACTGCATTTTCGACCAGGATCCTGCTGCCCGGAGCACTTGGGAAGTCGTCCTCACTTACTCAGGCCTGCATGCGATCTGGACACACCGGCTGGCGCATGCATTCTACAAGAGAGACTTGCGTTTTGCAGCCCGTGTCCTCTCCCAGGTGGGACGTTTTTTCACAGGGATCGAAATCCATCCCGGCGCAGTCATCGGACGCAGGCTGTTCATCGACCATGGGATGGGCGTGGTCATCGGAGAGACGTGTGAAATCGGTGATGACGTAACCATCTACCAGGGGGTGACCCTCGGCGGCACCGGAAAAGAGAAAGGCAAGCGCCACCCGACACTGCACGACGGTGTCCTCGTCGCAACGGGGGCGAAAGTACTTGGCAATATCATCATTGGAGAGAACAGCAAAGTCGGTGCAGGATCGGTCGTCCTGAAAGACGTGCCTGCCGATTCCACAGTTGTCGGCATCCCCGGCAAAGTGGTCATCGCGAACGGTGTCCGGGTCAAAGACCGCCTGAGCCATTCATTTCCCGATCCTGTATCCGACCGGTGCCAGATCCTCGAGGACCGGATCGCCCGCTTGGAAGCCGAGCTTGCTGCTGTACGGAAGGAACTGCCCACTACTTCAGAAAAGGATGATGTGTGATGACAATCCAGATTTATAACACGCTGACGCGGAAGAAAGAACCATTCGTTCCGCTCGAAGAAGGTAAAGTGAAAATGTACGTATGCGGACCGACCGTCTACAACTACATCCATATCGGGAATGCGCGTCCGGTCATCGCATTCGATACGGTCCGCCGCTACTTGGAATACCGGGGATTCGATGTCACCTATGTCTCGAATTTCACGGATGTCGACGACAAGATCATCAAAACTGCAAATGAGCTCGGCGAAGAAGTGCCGGAGCTGACGGAGCGTTTCATCCAGGCATACTTTGAAGATGTCGGCGCGCTCGGATGCGGAAAGGCGGATATGCATCCCCGTGTCACCGATCATATCCAGGATGTCATCGACTTCATTGCCCTGCTCATTGAAAAGGGCTATGCATACGAAGCGGAAGGAGACGTCTATTTCCGGACACGGAAATTTGATGGATACGGTAAATTGTCTCACCAGTCCATCGATGAACTGAAAGTCGGAGCACGCATCGAAGCGAGCGAACGGAAAGACGGTGCGCTCGACTTCGTCCTTTGGAAAGCAGCGAAAGAAGGCGAGATCTCCTGGACGAGTCCGTGGGGGGAAGGCCGTCCCGGCTGGCATATCGAATGCTCTGTCATGGCCCGGCAGCTGCTCGGCGACACAATCGACATCCACGCCGGCGGCCAGGACTTGACCTTCCCGCATCACGAGAATGAAATCGCCCAGTCCGAAGCGCTGACAGGCGAGCCGTTTGCGCGCTACTGGATGCACAACGGATATATCAATATTGATAATGAAAAAATGTCGAAATCCCTCGGGAACTTTGTTCTGGTGCATGACATCATCCAGCAGATCGATCCGCAAGTGCTGCGGTTCTTCATCCTGTCCGTCCATTACCGGTCTCCGGTGAACTTTGCTCAGGATCTTGTGGAGAGCGCAGCGAACGGACTCGGCCGGATCCGGACAGCCTACGAAAACATCGGTCACCGTCTTGCGGTCTCGGCGGATAATGGCGACCAGCATGATATCTGGCTGCATAAGATCCGGCAGCAGCAGATACTGTTCGAAGAAGCGATGGACGATGACTTCAACACAGCAAACGCCATTGCCGCGATTTTCGAACTCGCCAGTCTCGCCAATGTGTATCTGCGTGAGAAGAATACGGAAACGGCAGTGCTGGAAGCGTTCCAGGAGACGTTCCGCAGGCTGATGTCCGTCCTCGGCCTCCCATTCCGCGACAAGGAAGAGCTGCATGATGATGCGGTGGAACAGCTGATCGAAGACCGTCAGACGGCCCGCAAAAACAAGGACTTCGCCCGTGCGGATGAAATCCGCGACACACTGAAGGCGCAAGGGATCCTTTTGGAAGACACGGCCCAGGGAGTCCGGTGGAAACGCGCATGAAGGACTATACATTGCGCACGCAGGATGTGCGCCAGCTGAAAGCCCTCTCGCTGGCCTACATGGGGGATGCCGTCTTCGAGCAGGCCGTGCGTGAGCACCTTCTCCGCTCGGGACGCGTTAAACCCAATGTGCTGCACAAAGAAGCGACGACCTATGTCTCGGCCAAAGCGCAGGCCGCCATCTTGCGGACCATGGTGGAGGAAGACTTCCTGACAGAGGAAGAGTTCGCTGTCATGAAGAGGGGCCGCAATGCCAAGTCGGGATCCGTCCCGAAAAACACGGATGTTGTGACGTACAACCACAGTTCCGCGTTCGAAGCGGTCGTCGGTTTCCTGTATTTGCTCGGGGACAGCGAAAGGACTGGGGAGTTCATCCGAAAAGCGATCGAAATTGCAGAAGGAGGAGAGCGGAATGCCGGAAATTGATGGTGCCGAACTGATCGGCGGCAAGAATCCTGTTGCAGAGGCCCTGCGATCAGGACGGGAACTCAATAAAATCTGGGTTGCGGAAGGGCTGAACAAGCAGAGTATCGGTGAAATCACGACACTCGCCAAAAAGGCGGGGGTCGTCGTGCAGGCTGTTCCGAAAAAGAAGCTGGATCAGCTGCTCGATGTGAATCACCAGGGAGTCATTGCCTCAGTCGCGGCCTACAGCTATGCGGAACTGGATGACGTCTTTGCAATCGCCGAGCAGCGGGGTGAAGACCCGTTCATCCTGATGCTTGACGAGCTGGAGGATCCCCATAACCTGGGGTCCATTCTCAGGACGGCGGATGCTGCGGGCGTCCACGGCATCGTGATCCCGAAACGGCGTTCTGTCGGACTGACGGGCGTTGTGGCGAAAGCCTCCACGGGGGCCATCGAGCACATCCCGGTTGTCCGTGTTGTGAATCTCGGCCAGACCGCCGATGAACTGAAGAAACGGGGTGTCTGGATAGCAGGGACGGATGCACGCGGTTCGGCCGACTACCGGACGATGGATGCGACGCTGCCTCTTGCCATCATCATCGGCAGCGAGGGGAAAGGGATGTCCCGCCTGCTGAAAGAGAAGTGTGATTTCCTGTATCATCTGCCGATGCGCGGGCATGTCACATCCCTCAATGCCTCTGTGGCTGCATCACTCCTCATGTATGAAGTCATGCGCAAACGGCTGCCGCTCACACCGGCGCCGTGAAGAAAGATATTCTGCTGGTCGATGGCTATAACATCATCGGTGCCTGGCCGGAACTGCAGGAACTGAAACGGGTGAAGCTCGCGGAAGCAAGAGACCGGCTGATCGATCGGCTGGCCGAGTATCAGGCGTTCAAAGGGTGGCGTGTCATTATCGTGTTCGATGCCTACCTGGTCCCCGGTATCGAGAACAAACAGAAACAATCGAATGTGGAAGTGGTGTTCACAAGGGAAAATGAGACCGCCGACGAGAGGATCGAGAAATTCGTGGCGGAACTCTCCGGCCGGCGTGTCCAGCTGCACGTTGCAACATCCGATCGTACGGAGCAGTGGATGATCTTCGGGCAGGGAGCCCTGCGGATCTCGGCTCGTGAGCTGGAAATCGAACTGCAGGACATCGACCGGATCATCACGGAGAAAGTGAAAAAGATCCAGGAGGACCGGTCCTTCTCCAAGATCCAGCTGTCGCAGGAAGTGGCGGAAATCTTCGAAAAGTGGCGACGGGGGAACAGATGACCGGTTGACGCAAAAAAATCTACTGCGCTATAATTGACATACTAGTATGACAGACCGGAGTGATGGGAATGGCGGAGAAGACAGTACCTGCACCGAGACCAGCAGACTTCAGCACTTTTTCCGATGAACAGATGATCGGAATCATCCAGCAGGGGAACACGGATGCCCTCGATTTCCTGATTACAAAATACCAATCCTTCGTCCGCATGAAAGCGAGATCCTATTTCATGATGGGCGGCGACAGGGAGGATATCATCCAGGAAGGCATGATCGGTCTGTACAAAGCGATCCGCGACTTCCGGCCGGACCGCCTCAGTTCGTTCAAAGGGTTTGCCGAACTGTGCATCAAACGGCAGATCATCACAGCCATCAAGACCGCTACCCGTCAGAAGCATATCCCGCTGAATTCATCCGTCTCGCTGGACAAGCCGGTGTTCGATGAAGAATCCGACCGGACCTTGCTGGATGTGCTGACGAATGCAGAAAACGACGATCCGGAAAACCTGATGATCTACAAAGAGGAGTTCGTCCAGATGGAACTCGAGATGAACAAAGTGCTCAGCGGCCTTGAAAAAGAGGTGCTCGGCCTCTATCTGGACGGACAGTCCTACCAGGAAATCTCGCAGGAGCTGAATCGCCAGGTGAAATCTGTCGATAACGCGCTCCAGCGCATCAAGCGGAAACTTGAGCGCTTCATGACAGCCGGCGCGCCGACGTGAAACATCGCCAATTTTCTGACTAACATCGCGTTGACAGAGAATAGGTTAGGTGGTACTCTTTATCAAGACTATGGAAAGACTAGGTGTTCACTAGAAATGTCAAATAAAATTGTAGTTAGCTGTGAGAAATGCGGTTCCAGAAACTATTCGCTCCCGGCAGCAAGCGGCCGATCCGCAGAACGCCTGGAGCTGAAAAAATACTGCAGCCATTGCAATACGCACACATTACACAGACAAACAGCGTGAGGGTCTGGCTTGACTGAAGGCCGTCATATCTACTATTCGGAGGTTTGCAAAAGAATGGGCAAGATAACAAGTTTCTTCAAAAATGTTGTCACGGAAATGCGGAAAGTCAGCTGGCCGAAACGGAAAGACCTGACACGCTATACGATCGTCGTACTCAGCACAGTCGTCTTCATGGCTGTCTATTTCGGTCTTGTGGATCTTATCTTATCACGGGTCATGGAATGGTATGTTGCGTTATAATAGGGCATGTTAAATAGCATCTTGAAAATATCCCGTCTGACTGAAAGCACGGGTTTTTTCATTTTGACCAAAAAGGAGGGACGGACGCACAGTCCTCAGCGCTATGGAAATGGAGAAAAATTGGTACGTCGTCCATACGTACTCAGGTTACGAAAACAAAGTGAAAGAGAATTTGGAGAAGCGTGTCGAGACGATGGGCATGCAGGATAAGATCTTCCGGGTCATCGTTCCTGAAGAAGAAGAAACGGATTTCAAAGAAGGCAAGAAGCGGACGGTCATGCGCAAAACCTTCCCGGGTTACGTACTGGTTGAAGTCATCATGACGGATGATTCCTGGTATGTCGTCCGGAATACACCGGGCGTCACGGGGTTCATCGGTTCATCAGGCGGCGGCGCGAAGCCGACGCCGCTGCTGCCGGAGGAAGTGGAATTCATCCTCAAGCAGATGGGGGTGAAAGACAAGAAGATGGACGTCGATTTCGAGATCGGCGAGATGGTGGAAGTGCTGGAAGGACCGTTCGCGGGCTTCCAGGGCAAAGTCGAGGAAATCGAACTGGACAAAGGGAAGGTCAAAGTATCCGTCGACATGTTCGGACGTGAGACGAACATGGAGCTGGACTTCGGGCAGGTTGAACGCACCGATTGAAAAAAATCGTGCGTTCCCTCTTGCAAACCTGAGAAAATGATGGTATTATTTCAAAGGTCAGACGTCGTTTTGTCTGGACGTATTAACAAAATTCTACCGGCAGCCGCCGGCAGGCACATATTGAGTGGGAGGGGCAACCCAAATACCACATCACGGACTTAAGGAGGTGTGTCTCGTGGCTAAAAAAGTAATTAAACTTGTGAAACTGCAGATTCCTGCAGGGAAAGCAAACCCAGCACCGCCAGTTGGACCGGCGCTCGGTCAAGCGGGTGTGAACATCATGGGATTCTGTAAAGAATTCAATGCGCGTACATCTGACCAGGCAGGTTTGATCATTCCTGTTGAAATCACTGTATTCGAAGATCGTTCATTTACATTCATCACAAAAACTCCGCCGGCAGCAGTTTTGCTGAAGGTTGCAGCTAACATCCAAAAAGGATCAGGCGAACCGAACAAATCGAAAGTTGCAAGCGTGAAGCGTGATCAGGTTAAAGAAATTGCTGAACAGAAAATGCAGGATTTGAACGCTGCGTCTGTTGAAGCGGCGATGGCAATGGTTGAAGGTACTGCTCGCAGTATGGGAATCACGATCGAAGACTGATCGTTTTTGCGCATCCATTGAACATTGTTACGGGGGTTGCGGTCGTTCGTAAGAACACGCAACCCTTACTCGTGGGAGGACCATTCCGCTAAAACCACAATCGAGGAGGAACTATCAGATGGCTAAAAGAGGTAAAAAGTTCGTAGAAGCTGCGAAGCTTGTAGACCGCACAGCGGCATACGACCTGACTGAAGCGATTGAACTCGCTAAGAAAACAAGCACGACAAACTTCGATGCTACAGTTGAAGTGGCTTTCCGTCTCGGAATCGACACACGTAAAAACGACCAGCAGATCCGCGGAGCAGTCGTACTGCCGAACGGCACTGGTAAAACACAGCGCGTACTCGTTTTCGCAAAAGGCGAAAAACTGAAGGAAGCGGAAGCAGCAGGTGCTGACTATGTCGGCGATGCTGAATATATCGCGAAAATCCAGCAAGGATGGTTCGACTTCGACGTGATCGTTGCGACACCTGACATGATGGGTGAAGTCGGTAAAATCGGACGCGTGCTCGGACCAAAAGGTCTCATGCCGAACCCGAAAACCGGCACAGTTACATTCGATGTAACGAAAGCTGTCGAAGAGATCAAAGCAGGTAAAGTTGAATACCGTGCGGACAAAGCTGGGATCATCCACGCGCCGATCGGTAAAGTTTCGTTCGATAACGAGAAGCTTACAGAGAACTTCAACGCTGTCTTCGAAGTGATCCAGAAGGCGAAGCCGGCTGCAGCAAAAGGTACGTACATGAAGTCTGTTGTTGTGACAACGACTATGGGACCTGCTGTAAAGATCGATACTTCTTCAGTAACTGTAAAATAATCAGTTGACAGATGCCCTGCCGTTTGGTAGGATAACGTTTGTTACAATATACGATTTGTACCGCAGACAGCAGGGGCGCCAGCGCTTAATCATCCTGCCGAGGGACAAGACGCTCTTTTTCGAAATGAAAAGATGACGACTTTCCAGCCCTCCGTCTGTTTAACAGATCGGAGGGCTTTTTATGCATATGGTATGAATGCCCCTATACTAAACAGGAGGTGTCAAGATGAGCACAGTATTAGAAGCAAAAAAAGCGGTTGTAAGTGAAATCGCGGACAAAATGAAAGCTTCTGCTTCCATGGTCGTCGTTGACTACCGCGGTCTTAACGTTGCGCAGGCAACTGAACTGCGTAAGCAACTTCGTGAAGCAGGCGTGGAGTTCAAAGTCTACAAAAACTCAATGGCCCGCCGCGCTGCTGAAGAGTCAGGCCTTGAAGGTCTGAACGAACATCTTACAGGCCCGAACGCAATCGCGTTCTCGACTGAAGATGTCATCGCGCCAGCACGCGTACTCAACAACTTCGCAAAAGATAACGAAGCTCTGGAGATCAAAGCAGGTGTCATCGAAGGCTCGATCGCTTCTGTTGAAGAAGTGAAAGCATTGGCGACTCTTCCTTCACGCGAAGGACTTCTCTCCATGCTCCTCAGCGTACTGCAGGCACCGATGCGCAACTTCGCATTGGTTACCAAAGCGGTTGCCGAATCGAAAGAAGAACAAGGCGCATAATTCTGCGGCCTGACAAAATCACGGGATAGCCCGTAAAAACACATCCATTAGGAGGAACTATAATGACTAACGCGCAAATCTTAGACGCTATCAAAGAAATGTCTGTTCTTGAACTTAACGACCTTGTAAAAGCAATCGAAGAAGAATTCGGCGTAACTGCTGCAGCTCCTGTTGCTGCTGGCGCAGGCGCTGGTGCTGGAGAAGCAGCTGCTGAGCAGACTGAATTCGACGTAATTCTTGCTGGCGCTGGAGACCAGAAAATCAAAGTCATCAAAGTCGTTCGCGAAATTACAGGCCTTGGCTTGAAAGAAGCGAAAGAAGTTGTTGATAACGCTCCGAAGCCGATCAAAGAAGGCGTTGACCAGGCAGAAGCTGACGAACTCAAAGCTAAACTTGAAGAAGTCGGTGCTTCTGTAGAAGTTAAGTAATAGCCGGATTGCGGAGAAAGGCTCGTCTTTTTGACGGGCTTTTCTCCGTTTTTTTATACAATAAATCAGGCGGAGGAGGTCTGGGCGGAAGATGGCGGATCACTACTATACAAAAAATCCCGATGTCAAAAGCCAGCCCCGTCACTGGAGCACCGTACTGCGAGGGCGGAACTTCGCGTTCGCGACAGATGCAGGGGTATTCAGTAAGGGAGATATCGACTTCGGTTCCAAGCTGCTGATCGAAACGTTTCAGGTGCCCGGAACAGATGGGGATGTGCTCGATGTCGGATGCGGGTACGGGCCTGTAGGGCTGGCGGTCGCGTCACTGCTTCCCGAGCGGACGGTGCAAATGGTCGATGTGAATGAGCGGGCTTTGAGACTGGCCGAGACTAATGCGGAAAAGAATGCGATCGGAAATGTGGAAATCTTTTCGAGCGATGCGCTTGACCAAGTGACTGCCGGAGGATTTGCGGCAGTATTGACCAATCCGCCGATACGGGCTGGAAAAGAGACGGTCTTCAAAATTTATCGGCAGGCATATGACCGTTTGGCATCAGGAGGGGAACTGTGGGTTGTCATTCAGAAGAAACAGGGGGCGCCTTCCACGGAAGCGGAACTCAAGAAACTGTTTGGCAATGCAGAGATTGCGGCAAAAAGCAAGGGGTATTACATTTTCAAGTCGAAAAAACATTGACGGTGGATGGACCTTGTGGTAGCATTATAAAATGCAACAATAAATATACTGCATTCGTATGCCTATTTATACACATTGCATAAGCAATGGAAATCTTAGGTATACTGACGTTGGATAAAAGATTGGTAAATCGAAAATGAGCTCTAGCCGGAACTCGTTTTCTTTTTGTTTTTTCGATATCATACACTATTTTTGTGATTTCGGAAAGACTTATTATGGGCTGTTTGGGCAGCATGGCGTGATTTTTGTGCCGGCTCGGAAGGATCATGCATGCCGAAATGGGCTCTATTATTGTCTTATGAGGGGTGAAAGAGTTGACAGGTCACTTAGTTCAGTACGGTCAACACCGTCAGCGCAGAAGTTTCGCGAGAATCAGCGAAGTACTCGATCTGCCGAATTTGATTGAAATCCAGACGGCATCTTATGAATGGTTTTTGGAAGAGGGCCTCAGGGAAATGTTCCACGACATCTCCCCGATCCAGGACTTCACCGGAAATCTTTCATTGGAATTCGTCGATTATCAGCTAGGCGAGCCTAAATATCCTGTGGACGAATCGAAAGAGCGCGATGTGACATTCGCCGCGCCGCTTCGTGTAAAAGTGCGGCTGCACAATAAAGAGACGGAAGATGTGAAAGAACAGGATGTCTTCATGGGAGACTTCCCGCTCATGACCGAAAACGGAACGTTCGTCATCAATGGTGCCGAGCGCGTCATCGTTTCCCAGCTCGTCCGCTCACCGAGTGTATATTTCAATGACAAGACAGATAAGAACGGCAAGCGCGGATTCGGGGCGACTGTCATTCCGAACCGCGGTGCATGGCTTGAATACGAAACAGACGCAAAAGACATCGTTCACGTGCGGATCGACCGTACGCGGAAATTGCCGATCACTGTTTTGATGAGAGCGCTTGGTTTCTCAAGTGACCAGGAAATCATCGACCTGATCGGTGACAACGAATACCTCCGAAACTCTCTTGAAAAAGATAACACGGAAAACTCCGAAAAAGCATTGCTCGAAATTTACGAACGCCTCCGTCCAGGAGAACCGCCGACATTGGAAAGCGCGAAGAATCTCCTCTTCTCACGCTTCTTCGATGCGAAGCGATATGACCTGGCGAATGTCGGACGTTACAAGATGAACAAGAAACTCCACCTGCAGAACCGTCTGTTCAATCAGACGATCGCAGAAACGCTGGTCGACCCTGAAACCGGCGAGATCCTGATCGAAAAAGGCCAGCTGATCGACCGCCGTACGCTTGATAAGCTGCTCCCTCATTTCGAAAACGGTTTGGGCATGGTGGAACTGTCACAGGCAGGCGGTGTACTGGATGAGCCAATCCGGATCCAGTCCGTCAAGATCTATGCACCAAAAGGTGAAGAAGGCCAGATCATCAACGTAATTTCCAACGGGTCCATCGATGATTCCATCAAACATGTCACACCGGCGGATATTATCGCTTCTGTCAGCTTCTTCTTCAACTTGCTCCATGGTGTCGGTACAACAGATGATATCGACCATTTGGGGAACCGCCGCCTCCGTTCAGTCGGTGAACTGCTGCAGAACCAATTCCGCATCGGTTTGTCGCGGATGGAACGTGTCGTCAAAGAACGGATGTCGATCAACGACACCCAGTCGATCGTCCCTCAGCAGCTCATCAATATCAGACCGGTCATCGCGTCCATCAAAGAGTTCTTCGGCAGTTCCCAGCTGTCCCAGTTCATGGACCAGACGAACCCGCTTGCGGAACTTACGCATAAGCGCCGTCTGTCAGCACTCGGACCGGGCGGACTGACACGTGAACGTGCGGGCATGGAAGTCCGGGACGTCCACTACTCGCACTACGGCCGCATGTGTCCGATCGAAACGCCGGAAGGTCCGAACATCGGGCTGATCAACTCCTTGTCCACCTTTGCGAAGGTCAACAAGTTCGGCTTCATCGAAACACCTTACCGGAAAGTCGACCCGGATACAGGACGTGTCACGGAACGCATCGACTATCTGACTGCAGATCTCGAGGACAACTACGTAGTTGCGCAGGCAAATGCGCCGCTCAACGATGACGGCACCTTCGTGAACGAAGAAGTTGTCGGCCGTTTCCAAGGGGACAACACGGTGTTCAAACGCGAACAGATCGACTACATGGACGTATCGCCGAAACAAGTTGTTTCCGCAGCGACAGCATGTATTCCGTTCCTTGAAAACGATGACTCCAACCGTGCCCTCATGGGAGCGAACATGCAGCGGCAGGCGGTGCCTCTCCTTAACCCGAAAGCACCGTTCGTCGGAACTGGTATGGAGCACGTATCTGCACGTGACTCAGGTGCAGCCGTCGTATCCCGCTATGAAGGGGTCGTCGAGCACGTGGAAGCGAAAGAGATCCGCGTCCGCCGCATCAGTGTCGTGGAAGGCAAGGAAGTCAAGGGTGACCTTGATGTCTACCGTCTGTCCAACTTCATCCGTTCGAACCAGGGGACATGCTACAATCAGCGCCCGATCGTCCGTGTCGGCGACCGTGTATCCAAAAAGGATATCCTCGCAGACGGACCATCCATGGAGAATGGTGAAATGGCACTCGGTCAGAATATCCTGATCGCCTTCATGACTTGGGACGGCTATAACTACGAGGATGCGATCATCATGAGCGAACGTCTTGTGAAAGACGATGTATTCACATCCGTCCATATCGAGGAATACGAATCGGATGCACGTGATACGAAACTCGGACCGGAAGAGATCACCCGCGACATTCCGAATATCGGTGAAGATGCACTGCGCAACCTGGATGACCGCGGAATTATCCGTATCGGTGCAGAAGTGCACGACGGCGACATCCTTGTCGGGAAAGTGACACCGAAAGGGGTTACTGAACTGACAGCCGAAGAACGGCTCCTGCATGCGATCTTCGGGGAAAAAGCCCGTGAAGTGCGTGATACGTCGTTACGCGTACCGCACGGCGCAGGCGGAATTGTCCTTGACGTAAAGGTGTTCAACCGCGAAGACGGCGACGAGCTTGCACCGGGCGTCAACCAGCTGGTGCGCGTCTATATCGTGCAGAAGCGGAAGATCTCGGTCGGAGATAAGATGGCGGGACGTCACGGTAACAAAGGTGTCATCTCCCGCATCCTCCCTGAATCGGATATGCCGTTCATGCCGGATGGTACTCCGGTGGATGTCATGCTTAACCCGCTCGGCGTGCCATCACGGATGAACATCGGACAGGTTCTGGAAATGCACCTTGGTATGGCGAGCCGTTCACTTGGTGTGCATATGGCTTCGCCGGTATTCGACGGTGCGAACGAGGAAGATGTCTGGGATACGATGGAAGAGGCAGGTATGGACCGTGACGGGAAAACCGTTCTCTATGACGGCCGTTCCGGAGAAGCATTCGACAACCGTGTGTCTGTCGGTATCATGTATATGATCAAACTCGCACACATGGTCGATGATAAGCTCCATGCCCGTTCCACAGGGCCATACTCACTCGTCACACAGCAGCCGCTCGGCGGGAAAGCGCAGTTCGGCGGACAGCGTTTCGGGGAGATGGAAGTGTGGGCGCTTGAAGCCTATGGTGCTGCTTATACACTCCAGGAAATCCTGACAGTGAAGTCGGATGACGTCGTCGGACGTGTGAAAACATACGAAGCGATCGTCAAGGGTGACAGCGTGCCGCAGCCGGGCGTACCGGAATCCTTTAAAGTTCTCATCAAAGAACTGCAGAGCCTTGGATTGGATGTCAAAATGCTTTCGGAAGACTTCCAGGAAATCGAATTGCGAGATCTGGAAGACGATGACGATATGCAGCCGACAGACGCATTGAACCTCATGAAAGAAGACCAGCCTGTCTGAAACCGTCAGGCGTAACCAATAAAAAAACGGGGGCACTGTCCCCCTTTTTGTGATGAACACAGGGCCAGCAAGGCAGCGACTAGACTAGAGGGAGGTAGGCTCCTTGGTAGATGTTAATAATTTTGAGTATATGAAAATCGGGCTCGCTTCACCGGATAAGATCCGTTCGTGGTCTTACGGGGAAGTCAAAAAACCCGAAACGATCAATTACCGCACATTGAAGCCTGAAAAAGATGGGTTGTTCTGCGAGCGTATTTTCGGACCGACAAAGGACTGGGAGTGCCATTGCGGCAAGTATAAGCGCGTTCGTTACAAAGGCGTTGTCTGTGACCGGTGCGGCGTGGAAGTCACCCGCCAGAAAGTGCGCCGGGAACGGATGGGCCACATCGAACTTGCAGCGCCTGTCACACACATCTGGTATTTCAAAGGGATCCCGAGCCGGATGGGTCTGATCCTGGATATGACACCGCGTGCGTTGGAGGAAGTCATCTACTTCGCTTCGTATGTTGTCGTCGATCCGGCTGATACGCCGCTTGAGCGGAAACAGCTGCTGTCCGAGAAGGAATATCGTCTGTACCGTGAGAAGTACGGCACGAAATTCACGGCGCTCATGGGAGCGGAAGCGATCGAACAGCTTCTGTCCGCAATCGATCTCGATAAAGAGACGGAGAGTCTGAAAGAAGAACTGAAAACAGTCCAGGGACAGCGCCGCACACGTGCGATCCGCCGCCTGGAAGTTGTCGAGTCCTTCCGTAACTCAGGAAACCGTCCGGAATGGATGGTTCTCGAAGTGCTGCCGGTCATCCCGCCGGAACTCCGTCCGATGGTACAGCTGGATGGCGGCCGTTTTGCAACGTCCGACCTGAACGACTTGTACCGCCGCGTCATCAACCGGAACAACCGCCTGAAGCGTCTTCTGGACCTGGGGGCACCTGGCATCATCGTGCAGAATGAGAAGCGGATGCTGCAGGAGGCCGTTGATGCTCTTGTCGACAATGGCCGCCGCGGCCGTCCGGTAACCGGTCCGGGCAACCGTCCGCTGAAATCCCTCTCGCACATGCTGAAAGGGAAGCAGGGGCGTTTCCGTCAGAACCTTCTCGGTAAGCGTGTCGACTACTCCGGCCGTTCCGTTATCGTCGTCGGACCGAACCTGAAGATGTATCAGTGCGGTCTGCCGAAAGAAATGGCGATCGAACTGTTCAAACCGTTCGTCATGAAAGAGCTTGTCGAACGCGGACTTGCACATAACATCAAGAGTGCGAAGCGTAAGATCGAACGCCTCCATTCCGAAGTATGGGATGTGCTGGAAGAGGTCATCAAGGAACACCCAGTTCTTCTGAACCGGGCCCCTACGCTGCACCGTCTCGGCATCCAGGCATTCGAGCCGATGCTCGTTGAAGGGCGCGCCATTCAGCTGCACCCGCTCGTCTGTACGGCATACAACGCCGACTTCGACGGTGACCAGATGGCTGTCCACGTGCCGCTTTCCGCGGAAGCGCAGGCGGAAGCACGGCTCCTGATGCTTGCCGCGCAGAACATCTTGAACCCGAAAGACGGAAAACCTGTAGTTACACCGTCCCAGGATATGGTTCTCGGTAACTATTACCTGACACTGGAGCGTGAAGGTGCAGTAGGAGAAGGGAAAACATTCAGCAATGTGAATGAGGCGCTGATCGCCTATCAGAACGGTCATGTCCATCTCCACTCCCGTATCGCCATCCAGGCAGGCTCGCTGAAAAACCCGACATTCACGGAAGAGCAGAACCGCAAACTGCTGATCACAACTGTCGGTAAGCTGGTATTCAATGAAATTCTGCCGGAATCATTCCCGTATATCAACGAGCCGACCCAGCAGAACCTCCAGGTGGAAACGCCGGATATGTATTTCGTCCCGGGGACAACTGATGTACGGGAACATATTAAAAATGCTGAAGTCGTTTCGCCGTTCGTGAAAAAATATCTTGGAAATATCATTGCGGAGATCTTCCGCCGTTTCCACATCACCGAAACGTCGAAGATGCTCGACCGCATGAAAAACCTGGGATTCAAATATTCCACACGTGCCGGCATCACGGTAGGTATCTCCGATATCGTCGTTCTTCCGGACAAACACGATATACTGCAGGATGCACAGGAGAAAGTGGACAAAGTGACACAGCAGTTCCGCCGCGGACTCGTGACGGAAGAAGAGCGGTATGACCGCGTCATCTCGTATTGGAGCCACGCGAAGGATGTCATCCAGGACAAACTGATGGGCTCCCTTGAAAACACAAACCCGATCTTCATGATGAGTGACTCGGGGGCACGTGGTAACGCGTCGAACTTCACGCAGCTCGCAGGAATGCGTGGACTGATGGCCAACCCGGCTGGACGTATTATCGAACTGCCGATCAAGTCATCGTTCCGTGAAGGTCTGACAGTACTCGAGTACTTCATCTCTACACACGGTGCACGTAAAGGTCTTGCGGATACAGCTCTGAAGACAGCCGACTCCGGTTACCTGACACGCCGCCTCGTAGATGTTGCACAGGATGTCATCGTCCGCGAAGACGACTGCGGAACCGACCGGGGACTTGAGATTACCGCGCTGACAGAAGGTGTGGAACTGATCGAATCCCTTGAGGAACGGATCGAAGGCCGGCACGCGAAGAAGAGAGTGCTCCATCCTGAAACAGGTGAAGTGCTTGCGGAAAAAGATCAGCTCATCACAGCCGACGTTGCACAGACTATCGTCAATGCCGGTATTACATCGATGTCGATCCGTTCGGCATTCACATGTAACACGAAGCACGGTGTGTGTAAGAAATGCTACGGCATCAACCTGGCGACAGGCGAAACGGTTGAAGTGGGAGAAGCGGTCGGTATTATCGCTGCCCAGTCGATCGGTGAGCCGGGAACCCAGCTGACGATGCGTACATTCCACACAGGCGGTGTTGCAGGAGATGACATCACATCAGGTCTTCCGCGTATCCAGGAGATCTTCGAATCGCGGAACCCGAAAGGTCAGGCTGTCATCTCGGAAATCAAAGGTATCGTTACGGATATCGACGAAATCCGCGAAGGACAGAAAGAAATCACTATCAAAGGCGACGTCGAGACGCGCAAGTACCTCGCGCCGTATAACGGCCGTCTGAAAGTGGCTGTGGAAGATACGGTCGAACGCGGTCAGGCACTGACGGAAGGCTCCGTCGATCCAAAAGAACTGATTGTCGTCAAAGACGTTTCGACTGTACAGGAATACTTACTGAAAGAAGTACAGAAAGTATACCGGATGCAGGGTGTTGAAATCGGCGACAAACACGTTGAAGTCATGGTCCGTCAAATGATGCGGAAAGTGCGTGTCATCGAAGCGGGCGATACGGAACTGCTGCCGGGATCACTTCTGGACATCCACCAATTCTCGGATGCCAACACAGAAGTCCTGAAAACGGGCAAACTGCCGGCAACAGCACGTCCTGTCATCCTCGGAATCACGAAAGCGTCGCTTGAAACGGAATCCTTCCTTTCGGCCGCGTCCTTCCAGGAAACGACACGAGTCCTCACCGACGCAGCCATCAAAGGCAAAACTGATGAACTGCTCGGCTTGAAAGAGAACGTCATCATCGGTAAACTCGTACCGGCGGGAACAGGCATGCAGCGCTACCGCGGCATTGAACTTGACCGCGAAGAAGAACTTGAAGAAGACGCAGTATCTGCAGAGTAATGATCAATGCAAACGGGAGGAGCCAGCCTCCTTCCGTTTTACATTTTTATTGTTGACACGGCTCCGCGCAGATGGTACTATACAAAAGGTTGATAGTTGAATGTCTGTACTTTGGAGGATATCATCATGTCTTATGATAAAGTCTCACAGGCAGAGAAGCTGATCATCGGTACAAAGCAAGCAGTGAAAACGATTCGCCGGAATAAGGCGCATGAAGTCTTCATTGCACAGGATGCAGAGGATCGGGTGACTGGTCCGGTAATTGAAGAAGCTGCCAGACAGGACATTCCGCTGACATATGTCGAATCGCGGACTGAGCTTGGGAAAGCATGCGGAATTCAAGTGGCTGCATCAGTGGTCGTCATCACTGATTAACGGTTTTTGCACGCATAAAAGTGCAAAACCTTTGTTTTTACCCAAAAATGAACCACCTGGATGTGTGGTCTTAAAAGAAGTTGGAAGGAGGAAAAAAACCGATGCCTACAATTAACCAATTGGTCCGCAAACCACGTAAATCGAATACTAGCGGCTCGAAAGCTCCGGCACTTGGAAAAACGTATAACAGTTTCAAAAAGTCGATGACTAACGTCAACTCGCCACAAAAACGAGGTGTCTGCACACGTGTGGGCACAATGACACCGAAGAAGCCGAACTCGGCCCTTCGTAAATATGCTCGTGTACGTTTGACAAACACTCTGGAAGTCAACGCATATATCCCTGGTGAAGGCCACAACCTTCAAGAGCACAGTGTTGTTCTGATCCGCGGAGGACGCGTAAAAGACTTACCGGGTGTCCGTTACCATATCGTTCGTGGTGCGCTTGATACTGCCGGTGTAACTGGCCGTATGCAAAGCCGTTCACACTACGGTGCGAAAAAGCCTAAAGAGAAAAAATAATAAAGCAGCAACTATTTTGAAAGGAGGAACACAACATGCCTCGTAAAGGTCCAGTTGCAAAACGTGATGTTTTGCCAGATCCGATTTATAACTCGAAGCTAGTTACTCGTCTTATCAACAAAATGATGGTAGACGGTAAAAAAGGTACTTCTCAGAAAATTTTATACGGTGCGTTTGAACTTGTGAAGGAGCGTTCAGGAAACGATCCGATCGAAGTGTTCGAAGCAGCGCTTAACAACGTAATGCCAGTTCTTGAAGTGCGTGCACGCCGTGTCGGCGGAGCGAACTACCAAGTACCGGTGGAAGTCCGTCCGGAGCGCCGTACGACTCTTGGTCTCCGCTACCTCGTGAACTATTCACGCACACGTGGTGAAAAGACGATGGAAGAACGTCTTGCGAACGAAATTCTTGATGCATCGAACAACACAGGCGCATCTGTAAAACGCCGTGAAGAAATGCACAAGATGGCAGAAGCGAACAAAGCATTCGCTCACTACCGCTGGTAAGATCCATTCGTTCACTAAATCGTTATTCCGATATGGAAGGAGCAATACAAAATGGGTAGAGAGTTCTCCTTAGAGAATACTCGTAACATTGGTATCATGGCTCACATCGATGCTGGTAAAACAACAACGACTGAGCGGATCCTTTATTACACAGGCCGAATCCACAAAATCGGTGAAACGCACGAAGGTGCATCACAGATGGACTGGATGGAGCAGGAACAGGAACGCGGAATCACGATCACATCGGCTGCGACAACAGCAAGCTGGAAAGGTCACCGCGTAAACATCATTGATACACCGGGACACGTAGACTTCACAGTTGAAGTTGAACGTTCACTCCGTGTACTCGATGGTGCTGTAACGGTCCTTGACGCACAGTCCGGTGTTGAACCGCAGACTGAAACAGTATGGCGCCAGGCAACGACTTACGGCGTGCCTCGTATCGTATTCGTCAACAAGATGGACAAAACAGGTGCAGACTTCATGTACTCTGTAGGAACACTCCATGACCGTCTTCAGGCAAATGCTCACCCGATCCAAATGCCGATCGGTGCAGAGGATGCTTTCGAAGCGATCATCGACCTGGTTGAAATGAAAGCGAACTTCTATCCTGATGACACTGGCATGAACGTAGAAGTCGGTGAAATTCCGGAAGAATACCGTGCAGATGCTGAAAAAGCCCGTGAAAGTTTAGTGGAAGCGATCGTAGACTTCGACGAAAACCTCATGGAAAAATATCTGGGCGGCGAAGAGCTGACAGTTGAAGAACTGAAAGCGGCTATCCGTAAAGCGACACTGGCTGTAGAATTCTACCCGGTCGTTTGCGGTACAGCATTCAAAAACAAAGGGGTCCAGCTCGTATTGGATGCAGTCATCGACTACCTGCCGGCTCCTACCGATCTTCCTCCAATGATGGGGATCAACCCTGAAACAGAAGAAGAAGAAGAGCGTAAAGCCAGCGACGATGCTCCATTCTCTGCGCTTGCGTTCAAAGTCATGACTGACCCTTACGTCGGTAAACTGACATTCTTCCGTGTCTACTCAGGCGTCCTGCAATCCGGTTCGTACATCAAGAACTCGACGAAGGACAAGCGTGAGCGTGTAGGACGTATCCTGCAAATGCACGCAAACCACCGTGAAGAGATTTCAGAAGTCCATGCCGGCGAAATCGCTGCTGCAGTCGGACTGAAAGACACAGGGACAGGCGATACGCTTTGTGACGACAAAGCTCCAGTCATCCTTGAGTCCATGGAATTCCCTGAACCGGTTATCTCTGTTGCGATCGAGCCGAAAACAAAGGCCGACCAAGACAAAATGGGTCAGGCGCTTGGCAAGCTGCAGGAAGAAGACCCGACATTCCGTGCACACACTGACCAGGAAACTGGTGAAGTCATCATCGCCGGAATGGGTGAGCTCCACCTCGACATCATCGTTGACCGCTTGAAGCGCGAATTCAAAGTGGAAGCGAATGTTGGTGCTCCTCAAGTATCGTACCGTGAAACATTCCGTCAAGGCGCTGAGGTCGAAGGTAAATTCGTACGTCAGTCAGGCGGACGCGGACAATACGGTCACGTTTGGATCGAGTTCGAACCGAACGAAGAAGGTGCAGGATTCGAATTCAAGAACGCGATCGTCGGTGGTGTCGTTCCTCGTGAATACATCCCGGCAATCGAGGCAGGCGTACGCGACTCACTGGCTAACGGTGTACTCGCAGGCTACCCGCTGATCGACATCAAGGCCCGTCTCTTCGATGGTTCGTACCATGACGTCGACTCCAACGAAATGGCCTTCAAAGTCGCTGCATCCATGGCCTTGAAAAACGCTGTCAACAAGTGTAAACCAGTACTTCTCGAGCCGACGATGAAAGTCGAAGTCATCATCCCTGAAGAATATATGGGAGACATCATGGGTGACATCACTTCACGCCGCGGCCGCGTAGAAGGTATGGAAGCACGCGGTAACGCACAAGTCGTCCGTGCAATGGTTCCACTTGCGGAAATGTTCGGTTATGCGACAGCACTCCGCTCGAACACCCAGGGACGCGGTGTATTCTCGATGGTATTCGACCACTACGAAGAAGTGCCGAAATCCATTGCAGAAGATGTTATCAAAAAGAATAAAGGCGAATAATTGAAATTCGTCTCCGATTCAAGTATAACTACTTTGTAAGTTATGATTCCGGAGTCATACGGCTCCGGTCCATATCTATAAAACTAAAATCACACTCAATTTAGAGGAGGAACTCCAAAATGGCTAAAGAAAAATTCGATCGGTCCAAAACGCATGCTAACGTCGGTACAATCGGCCACGTTGACCATGGTAAAACAACTTTGACTGCTGCAATTGCAACAGTTCTTGCAAAAAAAGGCGGCGGTGAAGCACGTTCTTACGCTGACGTTGATAACGCACCTGAAGAAAAAGAGCGCGGTATCACAATCAATACTTCACACATCGAGTATGAAACAGCAACTCGCCACTACGCACACGTAGACTGCCCAGGACACGCCGACTATGTTAAGAACATGATCACAGGCGCTGCTCAAATGGACGGCGGAATCTTGGTTGTATCTGCAGCTGACGGCCCAATGCCGCAAACACGTGAGCACATCCTTCTTTCACGTCAAGTAGGCGTACCTTACTTGGTAGTGTTCATGAACAAATGTGACATGGTGGACGACGAAGAACTTCTTGAACTCGTAGAAATGGAGATCCGTGATCTTCTTTCTGAATATGACTTCCCTGGCGATGACCTTCCAGTTATCAAAGGTTCTGCTCTTAAAGCACTTGAAGGCGAAGAAGAGTGGGAAGAGAAGATCGTTGAACTTATGGACGCAGTTGACGAGTATATCCCAACTCCAGAGCGCGATACTGACAAGCCATTCATGATGCCTGTCGAGGACGTATTCTCGATCACTGGCCGTGGTACAGTAGCAACTGGCCGTGTTGAGCGTGGACAAGTTAAAGTCGGCGACACTGTTGACATCATCGGATTGGCTGACGAACCAAAATCAACAACTGTTACAGGTGTTGAAATGTTCCGTAAGCTTCTTGACTATGCAGAAGCTGGCGACAACATCGGGGCACTTCTTCGCGGGGTAGCTCGTGAAGATATCGAACGCGGACAAGTACTTGCAAAGCCGGGTTCAATCACACCGCACACTAACTTCAAATCTGAAGTATACGTTTTGTCAAAAGAAGAAGGCGGACGTCACACTCCATTCTTCTCGAACTACCGCCCGCAGTTCTACTTCCGTACAACTGACGTAACTGGAATCATCACACTTCCAGAAGGCGTAGAAATGGTTATGCCTGGCGACAACGTTGAAATGACGATCGAACTGATCTCTCCAATCGCGATTGAAGAAGGAACTAAGTTCTCAATCCGTGAAGGCGGCCGTACTGTCGGCGCTGGCGTTGTAGCTTCTATCGAAAAGTAATCACCTTGAAAAGCCCGTCGGCGCCGACGGGCTTTTTTCTATGCCTGCTTGCTCAGCAAGCATGTAACGGCTGCCGATCAGCGCTACGCGCATAGAACCAGACCTACCATCCCTAAGCCGCCCAAGCAGCCGTGAGGAACACTCAAGCGGGCAGGGGATACGCTCAAACAACTAGAGGATACACTCAAGCAGCCTGAGAAACGCTCATGCAACTAGGACAAACGCTCAAGCAGAAGAAGGAACGCTCAAGCAACCAGAGAAACGCTCAAGTGAGTATGGGAAACGCTCAGGTATCTGCAAGAAACGCTCAAGCAACCAGGACAAACGCTCAAACAATCTGGTAGCCAGCCAAGCGCTCTGTCAAAAATCACACGACCACCTCCGAAAGCAATCCCCACAGCACAAACATCCCTCCTCAAATCTGATAAAATACAACTCACACCGCTCTGCACAGCAACATAACAATTGCATCTCATGCCATTTCGTTCTATACTATAAAAGTTGTTAAAGAATATCGCTAAACCTATTGCGACATTCTTTTTTTATGTGTATAATGTTTAGTGTTGGTCTTTGACTGCGATGAAGCGGGAGGTTACCGACACACCCGGCCGCTTTGCCATGGCATGTGTGTGGGAAAATTTCCGTGGAGAATGTCTAGAAAATAGGCGAGAGGGAGGGAAAATAATGGCAAAACAAAAGATTCGTATCCGTTTGAAAGCGTATGACCACCGTGTGCTTGATCAATCGGCTGAGAAGATCGTTGAAACTGCAAAGCGTTCAGGAGCTAGTGTATCAGGTCCGATTCCATTGCCGACAGAGCGTTCGGTCTACACAGTTCTTCGTGCGGTCCACAAATACAAGGACTCACGTGAGCAGTTCGAAATGCGTACGCACAAACGTCTGATCGATATCGTCAATCCGACACCACAAACTGTCGACGCTTTGATGAAGCTTGACTTACCGTCTGGCGTAGACATTGAAATCAAACTCTAATGGCAAACAATAATACTATAACTAAAACATTCAGGAGGTGTGACAAATGACCAAAGGAATCTTAGGAAGAAAAGTCGGTATGACGCAAGTATTTGCTGAAAACGGCGACTTGATCCCCGTAACTGTAATTGCGGCTGCTCCAAACGTTGTTCTTCAGAAGAAGACAGACGAAACAGACGGCTACGAAGCAATCCAGCTCGGATTCGAGGACAAACGTGAAAAGCTTTCCAACAAACCAGCTATGGGACATGTTGCAAAAGCTGAAACGGCACCTAAGCGCTTCATTCGCGAAATTCGCGGAATCGATGCAGCTGAGTACGAAGTTGGTCAGGAAGTCAAAGTTGATACATTCGCAGAAGGCGATGTCATCGACATTACAGGAGTATCTAAAGGTAAAGGGTTCCAAGGTGTTATCAAACGTCACGGATTCTCACGCGGGCCTATGAGCCACGGTTCACGCCATCACCGCGCACCAGGTTCAATCGGATCTGTTGACGCACAGCGCGTATTCAAAGGGAAGAAAATGCCGGGTCGTACAGGCGGCAAAACCGTTACTATCCAAAACCTTGAAGTCGTGCGGGTTGATACAGAACGCAACTTGCTGCTTGTAAAAGGTAACGTTCCAGGCGCTAAGAAATCACTTGTCATCGTGAAAAGCGCAATCAAAGGGAACTAATTAACGAAGGAAGGAGGAAACACTAATGCCAAAAGTATCCGTAGTGAATCAAACTGGATCTGCAGCAGGCGAAATCGAACTGAACGACTCCATATTCGGAATTGAGCCAAACCAGGCAGTCCTATTCGAAGCATTGGTTCAGCAGCGTGCAGCAATGCGCCAAGGGAACCACAAAGTAAAAACACGTGCAGAAGTAGCAGGCGGCGGCCGCAAGCCGTGGCGCCAGAAAGGTACTGGCCGTGCCCGTCAAGGCTCGATCCGATCCCCGCAATGGCGCGGAGGCGGTATCGTCTTCGGACCGACACCACGCAGCTACAGCTACAAACTGCCTAAAAAAGTCCGTCGTCTTGCCCTTCGTTCCGCTTTGTCCAGCAAAGTGCGTGAAGAGGAACTGGTCGTATTGGAAGGTTTGACTTTCGATGCACCGAAGACAAAGGAATTCACAAAAGTGCTTGCTGATCTTTCAATCGGCAAAAAAGCATTGTTCGTCACTGCTGACCTTGATGAGAACGTAGCATTGTCTGCTCGTAACATCCCCGGAATCAGCGTTGTGACTGCAAACGGCATCAGCGTGCTTGACTTGGCTGCACATGATCAGCTCGTCATCACAAAAGACGCTGTTAAAAAAATCGAGGAGGTGCTTGGTTAATGGAAGCACGTGATGTATTGAAGCGTCCGGTCATTACCGAGCGATCTTCTGAAGCGATGGAGTTCAACAAGTACACATTCGAAGTCGACACTCGTGCAAACAAAACGCACATCAAACAAGCAGTCGAAGAAATCTTCGGAGTAACAGTGGAAAAAGTGAATGTCCAGAATTACAAAGGTAAATTCAAGCGTATGGGTAAACATGCAGGCTACACAAACAAGCGCCGCAAAGCGATTGTTACATTGACTGCTGACTCTAAAGATATCGAACTCTTCGACATCTGATCACAATAAACGAAGGAGGGAATACCAATGGCGATTAAGAAATACAAACCTACCTCCAACGGACGCCGTAACATGACGACTTCGGATTTTGCTGAAATCACAGCAAGCAAGCCGGAAAAATCATTGCTTGAGCCGATCAAGCGTAAAGGCGGACGTAACAACCAAGGTAGGATTACAGTTCGTCACCAAGGTGGCGGTCACAAGCGCCAATACCGTGTCATCGACTTCCAGCGCCGGAAAGATGGCATACCAGGACGCGTTGCTACGATCGAATATGATCCGAACCGTTCTGCCAACATCGCATTGATCAACTATGCGGATGGGGAAAAACGTTACATCCTAGCTCCAAAAGGATTGAAAGTGGACATGACTGTCATGTCAGGACCTGATGCGGACATCCGCGTAGGTAACACTCTTCCATTGGAAAACATCCCAATGGGTTCAACAATCCACAACATCGAGATGAAGCCTGGCAAAGGCGGACAGCTTGTCCGTTCCGCTGGTACATCCGCACAATTGCTCGGACGTGAAGGCAAATATGTCATCATCCGTCTGCAATCTGGTGAAGTCCGTATGATCCTTGCAGCTTGCCGCGCAACAATCGGCCAAGTCGGCAACGAGCAGCACGAACTCATCAACATCGGTAAAGCAGGACGTTCACGCTGGATGGGCAAACGCCCGACTGTCCGCGGATCTGTCATGAACCCGAACGATCACCCGCATGGTGGTGGTGAAGGACGTACGCCGATCGGCCGTCCAAGCCCAGTTACACCTTGGGGCAAGCCTGCTCTTGGTTACAAGACACGCTCGAAGCGTAACAAATCCGACAAACTCATCGTTCGTCGCCGCAAAAAATAATGTGATTGCACTGCGGTTCAATGACTGGACCGTAGTACAAACACAAAGGGAGGTAACAAAATGGGCCGCAGCTTGAAAAAAGGACCTTTCGCAGACGATCATCTGCTGAAGAAGGTCGATGCTCAAAAAGATGCACAGAAGAAACAAGTCATCAAGACTTGGTCACGCCGTTCAACAGTATTCCCTTCCTTCATCGGATTGACAATCGCTGTTTACGACGGACGCAAACACGTACCTGTCTACATCACTGAAGACATGGTCGGCCACAAATTGGGTGAATTCGCACCTACCCGCACTTATAAAGGTCACGGTGCTGACGACAAGAAAACGAAACGCTAATTGAGAGGAGGAAATTCTGATGCAACAAGCTAAAGCATCTGTCCGCACAGTCCGCATTGCTCCTCGTAAAGTACGATTAGTCGTTGATCTTATCCGGGGCAAGAAAATCGGTGAAGCGGTCGCTATTCTGCGTTTGACGCCAAAAGCGGCATCTCCAGTCGTGGAAAAAGTATTGAATTCAGCTATCGCTAACGCTGAGCACAACTTTGAAATGGATCTTGAGAACCTGATTGTCAGTGAAGTATTCGTTGACGAAGGTCCGACAATGAAACGTTTCCGTCCGCGTGCACAAGGCCGTGCGAGCGCAATCAACAAACGCACAAGCCACATCACAGTAGTGGTATCTGAAAAGAAGGAGGGATAATTCGTGGGTCAAAAAGTACATCCTAATGGTCTGCGGGTCGGTATTATTCGTGACTGGGATTCGAAATGGTACGCAGAAAAAGACTATGCGACTCTCTTGCACGAAGACCTGAAAATCCGCAAATACATCGAAAAGCGTCTGGTTGACGCATCAGTTTCCAAAGTGGAAATCGAACGCGCAGCGAAACGTGTCAACATCACAATCCACACAGCTAAGCCTGGTATGGTTATCGGTAAAGGTGGTACTGAAGTCGAAGCACTTCGTAAACAGCTTAACGAAATCTCCGGCAAGCGTGTACACATCAACATCGTAGAAATCAAGCGCGCTGACCTTGACGCGAAACTCGTTGCAGAGTCGATCGCCCGTCAATTGGAAAGCCGTGCATCATTCCGCCGCGCACAAAAGCAGGCAATTCAACGCACAATCCGTTCTGGAGCGAAGGGTATCAAAACTCAAGTATCCGGACGTCTTGGCGGAGCTGACATCGCGCGTGCAGAACACTATAGCGAAGGAACTGTCCCGCTTCATACACTTCGTGCAGATATCGACTATGCACATGCTGAAGCTGATACAACATACGGCAAACTCGGCGTTAAAGTATGGATCTATCGGGGAGAAGTCCTTCCAGTGAAGAAGAACTCTGAGGAAGGAGGCAAATAATCATGTTAGTACCAAAGCGAGTAAAACATCGTCGTGTATTTCGCGGCAAAATGCGCGGACAGACTAAAGGCGGCGCAACGGTTAATTTCGGTGAGTATGGCCTTCAGTCCCTTGATGCTGCATGGATCACAAACCGTCAGATCGAATCAGCACGTATCGCAATGACACGTTACATGAAACGTGGCGGTAAAGTATGGATCAACATCTTCCCTCACAAATCTTATACAAAGAAGCCTCTGGAAGTCCGGATGGGTTCTGGTAAAGGTGCTGTAGAAGGATGGGTAGCAGTTGTAAAACCCGGCCGGGTGATGTTCGAAATCGCTGGCGTCTCTGAAGAGGTCGCACGTGAAGCACTCCGCCTGGCAGCGCACAAACTTCCTGTAAAAAGTAAGTTTGTAAAACGTGAAGAAATTGGTGGTGAATCTAATGAAAGCTAATGAAATCCGTGACTTGACAACTGCAGAGATCGAGCAAAAAGTGAAATCACTGAAAGAAGAGCTTTTCAACCTTCGCTTCCAGTTAGCGACAGGACAATTAGAAAACACTGCACGCATCCGTGAAGTACGCAAATCGATTGCGCGCATGAAAACTGTAATACGTCAAAGAGAAATCAGTGCAAATAACTGATGAAGGAGGTTGCACCCATGACTGAGCGTAACCAGCGCAAAGTATACACAGGCCGTGTCGTTTCCGACAAAATGGATAAGACAGTAACGGTAATGGTAGAGACTCACAAAAAGCATTCTTTGTATGGCAAGCGTGTAAAATACTCGAAGAAATACAAAGCACATGATGAGCTGAACGAAGCGAAGATCGGCGATGTGGTCCGTATCATGGAAACTCGTCCATTGTCCGCAACAAAACGTTTCCGTCTCGTTGAAATCATCGAGAAAGCGGTCATCATCTAATAACGTTCGGAACCTAGCATCCGAGGGGAGGTAACCAAATTGATTCAACAGGAATCCCGCATGAAAGTCGCAGATAACTCTGGCGCACGTGAAGTGCTGACAATTAAAGTTCTTGGCGGTTCAGGCCGTAAGACTGCTAACATCGGCGATATCGTCGTTGTTACCGTTAAGAAAGCAACACCAGGTGGCGTTGTTAAGAAGGGTGAAGTCGTAAAAGCGGTTATCGTTCGTACTAAGAGCGGTATGCGCCGTAAAGACGGATCATACATCACATTCGACGAGAATGCTTGTGTCATCATCCGTGATGATAAGAGCCCTCGCGGAACTCGTATTTTCGGACCAGTTGCTCGTGAACTCCGCGATAACAACTTCATGAAAATCGTTTCCCTTGCTCCAGAAGTACTTTAATAATAGAGCATTGCCAATCAAGGAGGTGCGACAGAATGCACATTAAAAAAGGCGATAAAGTAAAAGTGATTTCCGGGAAAGACAAAGGGAAGACAGGCGTCATCCTTTCCGTATTCCCGAACAAAGAGCGAATCCTCGTTGAGGGCGTGAACATCGTTAAAAAGCATACGAAACCGAACCAAGTGAACCCACAGGGCGGTATCGTAAGCCAGGAAGCGGCAATCCACGTATCAAACGTCATGCTCGTTGACCCGAAATCCGGAGAGCCAACTCGTATCGGTTACAAGTATGAGGAAAAAACGGAAGGCGACAAAACTTTCCGCTACAAGTACCGTGTTGCGAAGAAGTCCGGAGAAGTGATCGACCAGCTAAGCAAAAAAGAACTCAAAAAATAACTCTCTAAGAAGGGAGGTTCTTCTGAATGAGCCGATTAAAAGAGAAGTACAAAAGCGAAATTACTCCTGCTCTGATGAGCAAGTTTAACTATACATCTGTTATGCAAGTACCTAAAGTTGAAAAGATCGTTATCAACATGGGTGTTGGTGACGCGGTTCAAAATACAAAAGCGCTTGACGCTGCTGTAGAAGACCTGGCAACTATTTCTGGTCAGAAACCAGTCGTAACCAAAGCGAAGAAGTCAATCGCAGGTTTCCGTCTTCGTGAAGGAATGCCGATCGGAACGAAAGTTACATTGCGCGGAGAACGCATGTATGAATTCCTGGATAAGCTGATTGCTGTATCATTGCCACGTGTACGTGACTTCCGCGGTGTCTCGAATAAATCGTTCGACGGACGCGGCAACTACACATTGGGCGTAAAAGAACAGCTCATCTTCCCGGAAATCGACTTTGATAAAGTGTCTAAAGTACGCGGAATGGATATCGTCATCGTTACGACTGCCAACTCGGATGAAGAAGCTCACGAGTTGCTCAAGCAGTGCGGCATGCCGTTCCAAAAGTAAACATAAGGGAGGCGAAAACGTGGCTAAAAAATCAATGATCGCAAAACAGAAACGTACGCCAAAGTTCCAAGTTCAAGAATATACACGCTGTGAACGCTGTGGTCGTCCGCACTCGGTATATCGGAAGTTCAAACTTTGCCGTATTTGTTTCCGCGAACTCGCATACAAAGGACAAATTCCTGGCGTCAAAAAAGCAAGCTGGTAAACCCCATTCTGGGAAGGAGGTTAATGTAATGACAATGAGTGATCCGATCGCAGATATGCTTACTCGCATCCGTAACGCGAACATGGTTCGCCACGAGAAGCTTGAAGTACCTGCTTCAAACCTTAAAAAAGAGATCGCAGAAATCCTCAAACGTGAAGGTTTCATCCGCGACGTTGAATACGTGGAAGATAACAAACAAGGGATCATCCGCATCTTCTTGAAATATGGCAAGAATGAAGAACGCGTAATCACTGGACTCAAGCGTATTTCAAAGCCTGGTCTTCGTGTCTATGCTAAATCCAATGAGGTGCCGAAAGTGTTGAACGGACTGGGTATTGCCCTCGTTTCAACTTCCAACGGTGTTTTGACAGATAAAGAAGCGCGTGCTAAACAAGTTGGCGGAGAAGTCGTCGCTTACGTTTGGTAATCAGTAACATAAGAATGGAGGTGCACATAAATGTCCCGTATTGGTAAACGTCCGATTGAGGTGCCTGAAAACGTAACAGTTACGATCGATGAGAATAACTTCGTTACAGTTAAAGGACCGAAAGGCGAACTTACAAATCATTTGAACAAAGATATGAAAATCGAGCAGGAAGGCAATGTCATCACATTGACACGTCCGACTGAATCGAAAGAACACCGTTCGATGCACGGTACGACACGTTCGCTTCTTGCGAACATGATCACTGGTGTATCTGCTGGTTTCGAGCGCTCGCTTGAACTGGTCGGTGTCGGGTATCGTGCCCAGATGCAAGGTAAGAAACTGATCTTGAACGTCGGCTACTCACAGCCAGTCGAGTTCACACCTGAAGAAGGCCTTGAAGTGGAAGTGCCTGCGAACACGAAAGTCATCGTGCGCGGCATTAACAAAGAGCGCGTCGGTGCACTTGCTTCCAACATCCGCAAAGTGCGTCCGCCAGAGCCTTACAAAGGTAAAGGTATTAAGTACGAAGGCGAAGTTGTACGCCGCAAAGAAGGTAAAACAGGTAAATAATGCCCCATAGGCATTCGGAAGGAGTGACCTTGAGTGATCACAAAACAAGACAAGAACGTTGTCCGTAAAAAACGGCACGCGCGTGTCCGTACAAAGATCAACGGTACTGCTGAGCGTCCGCGCTTGAATGTATACCGTTCCAACAAACATATCTATGCACAGCTGATCGATGATGCAAACGGCGTAACTCTTGCGAGTGCATCTACAATGGACAAAGAATTCTCAGCGGATTCTTCTTCCAACGCAGACGCTGCTAGCAAAGTCGGCGAACTGATTGCGAAAAAAGGTTTGGAAAAGAACCTGAAAGCTGTCGTATTTGACCGTGGCGGTTACCTATACCACGGCCGCGTAAAAGCACTTGCTGACGCTGCACGCGAAAATGGACTTGAATTTTAATTAAGAAGGAGGGACATATTCCATGCGTCGTAATGAACAAAACAAAAGTGAATTCGAAGAGCGCGTAGTTACCATCAACCGTGTAGCGAAAGTCGTAAAAGGCGGACGTCGTTTCCGTTTTACTGCTTTGGTCGTCGTTGGTGATAAGAACGGTCGCGTCGGTTTCGGTACAGGAAAAGCACAGGAAGTTCCTGATGCAATCCGTAAAGCAATCGAAGATGCGAAGAAAAACCTTGTTGAAGTACCAATGGTCAAAGGCACAACGCCTCACGAGATCATCGGACGCTTCGGAGCAGGCCAGATTCTCATCAAACCGGCTGCACCTGGTACAGGAGTTATCGCCGGCGGACCTGTCCGTGCGGTACTTGAACTTGCAGGAATCACGGATATCCTTTCAAAATCTCTTGGTTCTAACACACCGATCAACATGGTCCGTGCAACGATCGAAGGATTGACGAACTTGAAGCGTGCTGAAGATGTAGCGCAGCTGCGTGGTAAATCCGTAGAAGAACTGTTAGGTTAAGGGGGGAAACACAATGGCGAACAAACTTGAAATCACCCTTACAAAAAGCGTGATTGGCGCTAAGCCAGCACAACGTAAAACAGTAGAGGCTCTTGGACTTCGCAAGATGAACCAAACAGTTGAGCATCAGGATAATGTTGCAATCCGCGGCATGATCAACAAAGTCAGCCATTTGGTAACTGTCAGCGAACAATAATTCGTATTTTTGAACAAGGAGGTGCCGAAGATGAAATTACACGAAATGAAACCTGCAGAAGGCTCTCGTAAAAAACGCAACCGCGTTGGTCGTGGTATGGCATCAGGGAATGGTAAAACATCCGGTAGAGGTCATGACGGTCAGAACTCACGTTCAGGCGGCGGTGTGCGTCTTGGATTCGAAGGTGGACAGCTTCCACTCTTCCAGCGTCTGCCGAAACGCGGATTCACGAACATCAACCGTAAAGAATACGCAATCGTCAACATCGATACATTGAATCGTTTCGACGAAGGCACAGAAGTAACACCTGAACTGTTGATTGAAACAGGGATCGTGAGCAAAGAAAAATCTGGTATTAAGATTCTTGGCAATGGGACTCTTGAGAAGAAGATTACAGTCAGAGCTCACAAATTCTCTGCTTCTGCGAAAGAAGCGATTGAGAAAGCGGGCGGGCAAGTCGAGGTGGTTTAATGTTTCAGACAATCTCCAACTTCATGAAAGTGAAAGAGATACGGTCTAAAATACTTTTCACACTGCTATTGCTCATCGTGTTCCGTATCGGGACGTTCATCACTGTTCCGAACGTGGACGCGACTGCGCTTCAGCAATCGAGTAACCAGTTCATCGGATTCTTGAACATCTTTGGCGGGGGAGCACTTTCGAAGTTCTCCATTTTTGCCATGGGAATCATGCCGTATATCACAGCATCGATCATCATGCAGCTCCTGCAGATGGATGTTGTGCCGAAGTTTGCCGAGTGGGCGAAACAAGGAGACGTCGGACGTCGTAAACTTGCACAGTTCACCCGCTACTTCACCATGGTTCTTGCGTTCATCCAGGCGATTGCAATGTCGTTCGGATTCAACCAGATGTTTCAAGGGACGCTTGTTGCAGACAACGGCATTTCGACATATATCGTCATCGCTCTTGTACTGACAGCAGGAACTGCTTTCCTTCTCTGGCTCGGTGAGCAGATTACAGCGAAAGGCGTAGGGAATGGAATTTCCATCATCATCTTCGCCGGTATCGTTGCTGCAATCCCGAATGCCGTCAACCAGTTGTATGTATCCCAGATCCAGGACGCTGGTGATGCATTGTTCATCCGCATCGCGACGATGGTCCTGCTGCTGATCGCTGTCATTGCAATCACAGTCGGCGTCATCTACTTCCAGGAAGCGCTCCGGAAGATTCCGATTCAGTACGCGAAGCGTGTCACTGGCCGCCAGCAGACTTCTGCCGGGCAGCAGACGCACCTTCCGCTGAAACTGAACGCTGCAGGGGTCATCCCGGTCATCTTCGCGGTCGCGTTCTTCACAACACCGCAGCTGCTGGGTACGTTTTTCAGCGATAACAATACCATGGCAGCGATTTCGAGAGTATTGAACTACTCGCATCCTGTCGGTATGGCACTCTATATCGGTCTGATCATCGCCTTCACGTATTTCTACGCATTTGTCCAGGTCAATCCTGAGAATGTGGCAGACAACCTGAAGAAGCAAGGGGCGTATATCCCAGGAATCCGCCCGGGTCAGAACACTCAGGACTACTTGACAAGCACGCTGTATCGTCTGACATTTGTCGGTTCGATCTTCCTTGCTGCTGTCGCGGTTCTGCCGATTATCATCATCAAAATCGCAAATCTTCCTCAATCTGCCCAGATCGGCGGTACGAGCCTTCTGATCGTTGTCGGGGTTGCCCTCGAAACGATGAAACAGCTCGAATCCCAGCTCGTGAAACGGCATTACCGAGGATTCATGAAATAACTCCATACGGAAAGGTCCCTTTCCTGATGGATACCAACGGAGGGCACGACGTATGAATATCGTATTAATGGGTCTGCCGGGTGCCGGTAAAGGAACTCAGGCAGATAAAATTGTCGAAAAGTACGGGATCCCTCATATTTCTACAGGCGATATGTTCCGTGCTGCCATTCAAGAAGGCACGGAACTTGGAGTCAAAGCCAAATCGTATATGGACCAGGGCGCTCTCGTTCCTGATGAAGTGACGATTGGTATTGTCAGCGAGCGGCTTCGCAAGCCTGACTGCGATAACGGTTTTCTGTTGGACGGTTTTCCCCGCACAGTTGCCCAGGCGGAAGCGCTTGACGGCATCATGGCTGGGATGAACCGGAAAATCGACCCCGTATTGAATATCGAAGTCGACAAGGACCTGCTGGTTGCCCGTTTGACAGGACGTCGGATCTGCAAAGTCTGCGGTGCGTCGTATCACCTCGAATTCAACCCGCCTAAGGTGGAAGGCGTGTGTGACAAAGACGGCGGCGAACTTTATCAGCGGGCTGACGATAATCCGGAAACTGTTACAAACCGTCTGGAAGTAAATATGAAACAGTCGGCACCGCTTCTGTCGTTCTATGACGAAAAAGGTGTGCTGACGAACATCAATGGTCAACAGGACATCGATGACGTATTCCGCGACGTGGATGCTGTGCTGACCGCACACGTCCTCTAAGCATTCCGAAGCAGGCAGACGTCAGGGCATCTCGTCCGGCAGCGTCCTGCTGTACGGAAAGATCATTTGATCAGAGTGGGCTGCAAAAGCAGTTGATGCTCAGCTGGAAATCGGGATCAGTCGACAGTTGAAGGCTCAATACTCCATGCATGCATTTCCTTGCTTTTTCGAGTATAATGTGTTGTGGTGTGCCGCTTCGCTGATTTACATCAGCAGGCCGGATGCCAGACTGTGGTCATGTGCGAACCGATTTGAAGTTCCAGTCACTAGTTCGGGATCGGCTAATCGGCATGAATTGTGATTTGCGTCTTTTCGAACATCACTCGCGCATACCGGACATATGTTGAAGGAGCTTGTAGAGCGACTGATGGCGCTTGAAGGTGAGGGCCTTTATTGGATATAGAAGGGAGACTGAGCTGATGGCGAAAGATGACGTAATTGAAATTGAAGGTACTGTTGTCGACACGCTGCCGAATGCGATGTTCAAAGTGGAACTGGAAAACGGACATACAGTGCTTGCACATGTATCCGGTAAAATCCGTATGCACTTCATCCGTATTCTGCCAGGCGACAGAGTGACAATCGAATTGTCACCGTATGACTTGACACGCGGTCGAATCACGTACCGTTTCAAATAAAACTTTTGCAACTCCGGACTAATGAAGGAGGTTGGGTAAGATGAAAGTAAGGCCATCTGTAAAACCGATCTGCGAAAAATGCAAAGTTATTCGCAGACGCGGCCGAGTAATGGTAATCTGTGAAAATCCTAAGCACAAACAACGTCAAGGATAATTTAAAGGAGGTGCGCAACTTATATGGCACGTATTGCTGGTGTAGACGTACCGCGCGATAAGCGCGTTGTAATTTCATTGACTTACATCTTCGGAGTTGGCAAGACGACAGCACAGAAAGTCCTCGCAGCTGCAGGCGTATCTGAAGATACACGCGTTCGCGATCTGACTGATGCTGAACTCGACAAAATCCGTGAACAACTGGATTCTATGAAAGTCGAAGGTGACCTTCGCCGTGAGACTTCATTGAACATCAAGCGCCTGATGGAAATCGGAAGCTTCCGTGGAATCCGCCACCGTCGCGGTCTGCCTGTACGCGGACAGAACACGAAGAACAACGCACGTACACGCAAAGGTCCTAAACGGACAGTCGCTAACAAAAAGAAATAATAGGTAAAGGAGGGTTTTTCGAACATGGCACGTAAACAACAAACACGTAAGCGTCGTGTAAAAAAGAATATTGAATCCGGAATTGCACATATCCGTTCAACATTCAACAATACAATCGTAACGATCACGGATACTCACGGAAACGCACTTTCTTGGTCAAGCGCCGGTGCACTCGGTTTCCGCGGATCCCGTAAATCGACTCCTTTTGCGGCTCAGATGGCTGCAGAAACTGCTGCAAAAGCTTCTATGGAACACGGTTTGAAAACGTTGGAAGTTACTGTAAAAGGACCTGGTGCAGGACGTGAAGCAGCAATCCGTTCATTGCAGGCAGCTGGTCTTGAAGTAACAGCGATCCGTGACGTAACGCCTGTTCCGCACAACGGATGCCGTCCTCCAAAACGTCGTCGTGTATAATGGTTTCTATTCCAATTGATTGAGAATCACAATTTTTGGTAAGAATGAATTGTGCGATTGCATTTTGCCGTCTACTAATCGATTTCAATGCGGAACGGCCACACAGACGTTTTGAAGGAGGGTACATGAATGATCGAGATTGAGAAACCGAAGATTGAAACCGTTATGGTCGCAGAAGATTCAAGGTTCGGTAAGTTTGTTATTGAACCGCTGGAACGGGGATACGGGAATACATTAGGGAATTCCTTGCGCCGCGTCCTGCTGTCTTCTCTGCCTGGAGCAGCCGTAACATCGATTCAGATCGATGGTGTCCTTCATGAGTTTTCAACTGTAGAAGGCATTGTCGAGGATGTAGCCACTATTATTCTCAACGTGAAGCAGTTGGCACTGAAAATCTATTCGGATGACGAGAAAGTCATCGAGATTGACGTGAAAGGCGAAGGAACGGTCACCGCTGCCGACATCACACACGACAGTGATGTGGAAGTGCTGAATCCGGATCTTCATATTGCAACACTTGGCAAGAATGGCCACCTGCGTATGCGGATGTATGCGTCGCGCGGAAGAGGCTATGCACCTTCTGATCATAACAAACGTGATGACCTGGCGATCGGCGTGATTCCGATTGACTCGATCTACACACCAGTGTCCCGTGTGAACTTCCAAGTGGAGAATACACGTGTCGGTCAAAGTACGAACTTTGACAAACTGACATTGGATGTTTGGACAGATGGCAGTATCGGTCCTAAAGAATCTGTTTCGCTCGGAGCGAAAATCCTGACGGAACATTTAAATATCTTTGTCGGCATGACAGACGAAGCACAAACTGCAGAGATCATGGTGGAAAAAGAAGAAGACCAAAAGGAAAAAGTTCTGGAAATGACGATTGAAGAACTCGATCTTTCGGTTCGTTCTTACAACTGCCTGAAACGTGCAGGCATCAACACCGTCATGGAGCTTGCAAACAAGTCCGAAGACGAGATGATGAAAGTGCGCAATCTTGGCCGCAAATCACTTGAAGAAGTAAAGCTGAAGTTAGACGAGCTGAATCTTGGGTTACGCTCTGAAGATTGACGCAGAATCAGATGAAGGAGGGAATCTTCTATGGGTTACAGAAAACTTGGACGCACAAGTTCACAGCGTAAAGCGATGCTCCGGGATCTTGCAACAGACCTGATCATCCACGAACGCATCCAGACAACAGAAGCACGTGCGAAAGAGCTTCGTTCAGTTGTTGAAAAAATGATCACTCTTGGTAAGCGGGGAGACCTGCACGCACGTCGTCAGGTTGCTGAATTCATCCGCCGGGAAGTTATTCTTGGGGAAGATGAAGAAGGCAAGGAAACGAAGACGTTTGCGATCCAGAAGCTATTTGATGATGTGGCACCGCGCTATGCAGAGCGTCAGGGCGGCTATACACGCATCATGAAGATGGGACCGCGCCGCGGCGACGGAGCACCTGTCGTTATCATCGAACTCGTGTAACAAACTTGGGGGTGTGACTCGCGACAGCCACACCCTCTTTCCACATACTGATTTATACGACAATATGAAAAGCTGAGTGTTACGATCGACAGGTTTCCTGATCGGTCTAGCTCTACGCATCTCATCCGCGATGTCGGCGTGAGCACCCGGCATCGACCCATTTTGCTGCGCATTCTTCGGATGAGATGCGCGCTTTTTTTATTTATCGGAAATCCATTATTGAATTTTCAAGCTACTTACCATACATAACAGAAAGCGAGGCGGGCCGCCATGCGGGAAGTGCTGTCCCTGGATGCTGTTTCATATGCCTACGAAACCGAAGAGGATGTCTTTGTACAAGCGGTCCGGGACGTGTCGTTCTCGATCCGGGAGGGTGAGTGGGTCTCGATTGTCGGACATAACGGCTCGGGCAAATCGACGCTGGCGAAACTGATGATCGGCCTGCTGTTCCCAGCATCCGGAACCGTCAATGTGTTTCTGGAGCCGCTGAATGAACAGAATCTCTGGGACGTCCGCTCGCGCCTCGGCGTCGTCTTCCAGAACCCCGATAACCAATTCGTCGGCGCAACGGTCCAGGATGATGTGGCATTCGCCCTGGAGAACAACGGTGTGCCGTATGAGGCTATGCAAACGCGGGTCAAAGAGGCGCTCGCGCAAGTCGGCATGTCCGAGTATCATCTGCACGAACCGCATCATCTGTCGGGCGGCCAGAAACAGCGGGTGGCGATTGCCGGTGCCCTCGCCATGGAGCCCGATATCCTGATCCTCGATGAGGCGACGTCCATGCTGGATCCGCAGGGACGTCAGGAAGTGATCGATCTTATCACGGAACTCCGTAAAACGTCGGGACTCACGGTCATCTCCATCACACATGACCTGGAGGAAGTGCTGCTCGCGGACCGTGTGCTCGTCATGAACGGCGGCCGTCTCGTCGACACGGGTACGCCTGAAGAAGTTTTTGAAGAAGGAGCCAAGCTGCAGGCCCACGGGCTCGATCTGCCGTTTGCACTGCGCATGTCCGTGCTGCTTCGGAAGGCCGGACTCCCGCTTGCCGGCGACTATATGTCAGAAGAAGAGTTGGTGAACGAGTTATGGACATCTCATTTCAGCAAGTGAATTTCGCCTATTCCCCCGGCACGCCATTCGAGAAGAAGGCATTGCACGGAATCGATCTGTCGATTCCATCCGGTTCCTATACTGCGGTGATCGGCCATACAGGATCGGGCAAGTCGACACTGCTGCTGCACTTGAACGGGCTGCTGAAACCGACGGAAGGGACTGTCCGTGTCGGGGATACGCTCATCACAGCCGAGACGAAAGGGAAGACGCTGCGTGACGTGCGCCGGAACGTCGGCATCGTGTTCCAATTTCCCGAACATCAGCTGTTCGAGGAAACGGTCCTGAAAGATATCATGTTCGGTCCGCTCAACTTCGGCATGCCGGAGGAAGAAGCACGGACGCGGGCTTTGGAGCTGATCGAACTGCTCGGTCTGCCTGCAGATGTGGCTGACAAATCCCCGTTCGAATTGTCGGGCGGCCAGATGAGACGGGTGGCGATTGCGGGCGTGCTGGCGTTCAAGCCGTCCGTGCTCATCCTGGACGAGCCGACAGCGGGTCTCGATCCGCAAGGGCGCCGCGAAATCATGGCGCTGTTCGAGAGATTCCACCGGGAGGAGGGGCTGACGACCATCCTCGTCACCCACAGCATGGAAGATGCCGCACGCTATGCAGAGCATGTCATTGTCATGCATGAAGGACATGCTGTGCTGACCGGGACGCCCGCGGATGTCCTGACAAATAGGCAGCGGCTGGAGACCTTCCGGCTGGAATTGCCCCGGACCGTCCGATTCCAGCAGGATTTCGAACGGCTGATCGGCGAACCGCTGCCCGCGAAGGCGCTGACGGAAGAGAGACTGGCCGAACTGATCGCACAGCGGGCGCGGAAATCAGGTGATTCCCGATGATGCAGAAAATGATCTTCGGCCGATATCTGCCGGGCAACTCCTTCACCCATCGGCTGGATCCCCGTTCCAAGCTGGTCTTCGTCTTCCTGTTCATCGTAGCGGTGTTCCTGGCGAACAACACAGTGACGTATGCCATCCTGCTGGTCTTCACGATGCTGGTGATTGCAGTCTCAAAGATCCGCCTGCCCTTCCTGCTCGGCGGGCTGAAGCCGATTCTGTTCCTTGTGGTGTTCACTCTGTTCATGCACCTGTTTCTGACAAGGGAAGGGGCTGTCCTGGTCGAGTGGAAATTCATCAAGATCTACGAAGAGGGGCTGCGGCAGGGGATCTACATATCGCTGAGGTTCCTGATTCTCGTCCTGATGACGACCGTGCTGACACTGACGACGTCACCGATCTCCATCACGGATGGGGTGGAGACACTGCTGAATCCGCTGAAAGCCGTAAAACTGCCTGTCCATGAGCTCGCCATGATGATGTCGATCGCCCTCCGGTTCATCCCGACCTTGATGGACGAAACAGACAAGATCCTGAAAGCGCAGCTCGCCCGGGGCTCGGATATCAGTTCGGGAACCATCCAGCAGCGCATCAAAGCTGTCATCCCGCTCCTCGTGCCCCTGTTCGTCAGTGCATTCAAGCGGGCGGAGGACCTGGCGGTGGCGATGGAAGTAAGAGGGTACCGTGGTGGCGAAGGACGCACCCGGTTCCGCAAACTGCACTGGCAGGCAGGCGATACGGCCGTCATGATCGTTTTTGCCCTGCTATGCGCCGTATTGGTGTATTTCAGAGCATGAGGAGGAGGAACATATGAATCGTATCAAGGCGACTGTCGCGTACGACGGCACCCTGTTCTCGGGGTATCAGTCGCAGCCGGGCAAGCGGACCGTCCAGTCGGATATCGATAAGGCCCTGCGCAAACTGCATAAGGACGATTCGGTGTACAGTGTCGCAAGCGGCCGGACGGATGCCGGCGTCCATGCATGGGGGCAGGTGATCCACTTCGATACACCGCTGTCCCTCGAGGATGACCGGTGGGTGATGGCATTGAACGTACTGCTGCCGAAAGACATCCGTGTCATTGATGCCGCCGTGGTGCCAGAAGAGTTCCACGCGCGCTATTCCGCAACAGGCAAGACGTATCAGTACCGCTGGACGCGGACGGCGATCCAGAGTCCGTTCGAGCGGAACTATGCCGTCCATCTCGGCAAGTGGAATCCCGACGCGGCGCGGATGCGCGAAGGGGCTGCCCGTCTTCTTGGCACGCATGATTTCACGAGCTTCTGTTCATCCAAGACCGCGACGTCTTCGAAAGTGAGGACCATCCGGAAACTTGAGATCGAGGAGCAGGGCGACCAACTGCTCATGACGGTTGAGGGAGACGGGTTCCTGTACAACATGGTCCGGACGATTGCGGGCGTGCTATATGCAGTCGGGATCGGCTGGGACGAGCCCCATCACGTCACTGAGATCCTCGAGGCGCGCGACCGGAAACAGGCGGGCAAAACTGCACCGGCACACGGTTTGTATCTGATGAACGTAACGTACGGGGAATAAGCAACTTTTCCAGGTGTTTTATGCAAATTCTCTTGACTTCGCTGGGGATAACCGGTAAGATAATCAATGGTATTTCAATAACCCCACAAAAAAGCCCCGAAACTTTATTTGTGTTCAAGGGATAGAGAAAACGGAACAGACTGAAACCTAATTTAGGAGGAACTGAAACTATGCGTACAACATTCATGGCTAAAGGCCACGAAGTAGAGCGTAAATGGCTCGTTGTCGATGCTGAAGGACAGACGCTTGGCCGTCTTGCTTCAGAAGTCGCTTCACTGCTTCGCGGTAAACATAAACCGACTTTCACACCACACGTGGACACTGGTGATCACGTGATCATCATCAACGCTGAAAAGATCCAGCTGACAGGAAACAAACTGAAAGACAAGAAATACTACCGTCACTCAGGATACACAGGCAGCATCAAGTCGCGTACAGCACTTGAAATGCGCACGAACTATCCGACTAAGATGCTCGAACTGGCTATCAAAGGCATGCTTCCAAAAGGACCGCTTGGCCGTCAGACAGCGAAGAAACTTCATGTATTCGCAGGCGCGGAGCATACTCATGCAGCACAAAAACCTGAAGCATACGAGCTTCGCGGGTAATTAAAGAGGAGGAAACACTTTTGGCACAAGTACAATATATCGGCACTGGCCGACGTAAAAGTTCAACAGCACGTGTACGTTTGGTACCTGGTGAAGGCAAGATCATCATCAACAAGCGTGACGCAGAAGACTACGTACCATTCGAAACACTTCGCAATGTCATCAAGCAGCCGCTTGTTGCGACAAACACATTGGGAAGCTACGACATCCACGTTAACGTAAGTGGCGGCGGATACACAGGACAAGCCGGCGCAATCCGTCACGGCGTTGCCCGTGCATTGCTCACAGTAGACCCTGACTTCCGTCCGGCCTTGAAATCAGCCGGTCTCCTCACACGTGACCCACGTATGAAGGAACGTAAGAAATACGGTCTCAAAGGCGCACGTCGCGCACCACAATTCTCGAAGCGTTAATCATATGCATATGCAGCCCCCTCCCCGGCAGAGCCGGGGAGGGGGTTTTTTTGTATCGATAAAGTGTGCAGGGAGAGGGCGCTTAATTGCATGAAGGCGTTGGTCGCTGGTTGATTCGTGCAGAAAGAGGGTGCTTAATTGCACGAAGGCGCTGGTTGCCGGAGGCTTCGTGCAGAAAGAGAGTGCTTAATTGCACGAAGGCGCTGGTCGCCGGAGGCTTCATGCAGAAAGAGAGTGCTTAATTGCACGAAGGCACTGGTCATCGAAGGCTTCATGCAGAAAGAGTGCGCTTAATTGCACGAAGGGGTAGATTACTGGTAGCTTCATACAAAAAGAAGACAGGTAGTTGTATGTTTACTTTCACATGAGATATCATGACATATAAATAGCATGCGACCAGTTAATAAAACTGGTCGCATGCCTAATAGGAACGTCCTTATGAGTCGTCTCTGACTTCGTAATACCGGTGCTTGCGGCCGCCGCAAGGAGTGAAATTTCGTTTCAATGTTTGCCGGATGATGCTTGGCGATTCAAACACCGCACACCATTCATGCACGCGCGCCGTGGTGATCCGGTCTTCCGGGAACAGCAGGGCCAGCTCGCGGACACTCCGCAGGATGCCGTGTTCGGCGGGCTCTCCCCAGGTACAACCCGGGCAGCTCAGCGTGCGCTGGCCGACCCTGATCATGAAAGCGGAGCAGCGCGGACACGCAATTCCTTTCCGGCATTTGTCCCGCGTATAGGCGGGCAGCCGGGGCATCGGCCGGTCGGTCCGGCTGAGCGCCCGCAGCCGTCCGGCCAGCTCCTGGTGCGCTCGGCCGAGGACGGAAGGCGCCAGGTCAAGCCGGGCGAGGAACCGTTCCAGCTGGCCGGGCAGTACGATCGGAGAGTCCGTGGGCGCGTGGTACAGTGCGAAATGCGGATGAACGAAGACAATATATCCTGTCACGGGCAACCCGGCCTTCCAGGTTTTCATCAGGCCTTGCAGCAAAGTCCTGCTGCGGCTCAGCTGGTGCAGCGGATTGAGGATTTCCTGACCGGTGGTGAGCAGCCGGAATGCTCCGTCCTCATACACGTAGTCGCCTTCATAGTTCTTCACTTCGAACAGCAGGATCCCTTTTTCTAAAATCAATAATGAATCGATCTGGAATGCGGACTGGGCATGCTCCAGATACAGATCATGCTGCACGATGACATCGCCGCGAAGCTTTGCGGTCAGCCGCCCGAACATCTCTTCGCCGGCGTTCCCTTTCGACAGGCGGGCTGCACGCCGCAGTCCGTCCTCCGGGAGCACCCCGCGGATCCGCAGCTGTTCCAGCAACCGCAATTCTGTCGCGGCGCCGCTGCGTTCAATTGGTTTTATCAACTTTGATAGACTCCTTTTCCATCAGATAGTATAGCCGGCTGGCATCATCCGCGCTAAAGAGCTGGCGGAACAGCCTATGATGCAATACGGACGAGAGAGAAGAGAATGTTGAGGGGGAACTTCCGCGGCAGAGCCGCCGGGGACGGAACCAGGGGAAGAGGTTCCTGCTCCCTGAGTTCGACAGCGACGCGCAATAGTCCTGCCTGCGCACTACCACGGGCAGGAAACCGTACCGCCTCCCGAACGTCCCTTACAGGAGAGACCGCTTTCCAGACATAGGGCGTCACCAAACAGGGAAGACAACCCCTGACTGAACAATTACTGCAACAGGAGGAACCACCATGACCATTATCCGCAGCCGCCTGCTCGCCTACGGGGTCGACGCAGCCTGGGCAGAGCTCCTGGCGTTCGTCATCCTGATCGGCAGCATTGCACTCGTCTGCCTGATTGCAAATTTCATCACACAGAAAATACTGGTCCGCCTGGTGACCCATATTTTGCGCAAGCACCGTTACCGGTGGGATGAATACCTGCTTCGGCGCAAAGTGTTCCGCGTGCTGTCGCATCTGGTGCCGGCGATGATCATCTATTGGTCAGCCGCAGCCTTCCCGACGTACCGGAAGGCGATCGAGACGGCAGCGCTGACGTATCTCGTCGCAGTGACACTCGTGGCGATCAGCCGCCTGCTCAGCGTCCTGAATGATATATACCAGACGTATGACATCTCCAAGACGAAGCCGATCAAAGGCTATATCCAAGTCGCAAAACTTGTCGTCATCATCGTCGGCATCATCACGGTCATCGCCCGGTGGATGGGGGAGAGTCCGGCAATCCTGCTGAGCGGGATCGCCGGGCTGTCCGCCGTGTTCCTGCTCGTGTTCCGGGACTCGCTGCTCGGCCTTGTTGCCGGTATCCAGCTGTCCGCAAACGACATGGTGCGTGTAGGAGACTGGATCGAGATGCCGAATTACGAGGCGAACGGGGAAGTGATCGATATTTCGCTGAACACCGTCATGGTGCAGAATTTCGACCGCACGGTGACGATGATCCCAAGTTACGCGCTGATCTCCAGCTCCTTCAAGAACTGGCGCGGAATGCTGGAGTCCGGCGGCCGCCGTTTGATGCGTTCGTTGTCGATCGACATGACGAGCATCCGGTTCTGTACGCCTGCTATGATCGATCGGTTCCGGAAGATTGATATCCTGACCGACTATATCGAGAGCCGGGAGAAGGAAATCACCGCGTACAACGACGCACACGGCATCCAGGACGGCACGAGCATCAACGGACGTGCCCTGACCAATATCGGCGTGTTCCGTGTCTACATCATCCAGTACTTGCGCAACCATCCGGACATTGACCAGGAGGCACCCCTCATCGCGCGTCAGCTCGCATCGGGCAAAGACGGGCTGCCGATCGAAATTTATGCATTCGCCAAGACGACGGAGTTTGCCGTCTATGAGACGATCCAGGCAGATATTTTCGATCATCTCTTTGCAGTCATCGGCGATTTCGGCCTGGAGCTGTTCCAGAGCCCAACCGGCCGCGATCTGAAACAGATTAGCCCGTCTGCGACGGACATGGAATAAAGGCGGCTTGACGGGAAGCACCGCTGCGGCCTATCACTTGAAACGGCATGCCTCCGTGCGTTATGCTGATAAAATGCACTCACCAGCATGGGAGGTACCTGAAACAAATGGAACTATTCGGATATGAAATCCCCATTAATATGGAAAAGCTGCTGCAAACAGCAGGCAAGGTCGGCATCCTGATCGTCGTCTTCGCCATCGCCGTGCCGCTCGGCAAGAAAATCCTCAGCGCGACCATACAGAAAATGTCGCTGTCCCGGAAAACGAAACCGGGTCGCGTGAAAACACTCGATAAGCTGCTCGTCAACATCTTCTCCTACGTGGCGATCTTCATCTTCATCGGCACGCTGCTGTCCATACTCGGTGTTAATATCGGACCGCTGATCGCCGGCGCCGGTGTCGTCGGCCTGGCTATCGGGTTCGGGGCGCAGGGGCTTGTCAGCGACGTTGTCACCGGGTTCTTCATCCTGCTGGAACAGCAGATGGAGGTGGATGAATACGTCACAGTGGCGGGGATCGACGGCGTTGTCGAGGAGATCGGACTTCGCACGACGAAAGTCCGTTCCTTCGACGGGACACTGAACTACCTGCCGAACCGGATCATCGAGAACGTCGCCAATCATTCGCGCGGTCACATGCGGGCGCTCGTCGATATCGGGATCAGTTACTACAACGATGTGGATCGGGCGATTGGCGTCCTGGAACAGCTCTGTGATGAATTCCAGAAGGACGAACGCTTCAAAGACGGCCCGAACGCAATCGGTGTCCAGACGATACAGGGGACCGACGTCGTCCTGCGTGTCATCGGGCAGGTCGAAAACGGTCTGCAGTGGGAGTGTGAGCGCGACCTGCTGAAAGCCATGAAGATCGCATTCGACGAAGCCGGCATCGAACTGCCGCTCAACTATCAGGTCATCCACAAATCAGAGGAACTGGGCTGATGCATGGACGGATCCGCCGTTTCCGGATAGAATACGGATATTGACGTACAGGAGGCGTATGTACATGAAGGAAATCACAGCTGGCGAGCTTGAAACGAAATTGGAAGAAGGACAGCAGGTCAACATGATCGACGTGCGGGAAGCTGACGAAATCGCAACCGGCAAAATCACCGGTGCTGTCCATATCCCGCTCGGGGAGATCCCTGCCCGGATGGAGGAGCTCGATAAGTCGAAGCCGTATACGATCATCTGCCGGTCAGGCGGACGCAGCGGCCGGGCAGCTGAGTTTCTGGAAGAACAGGGCTACGATGTCACCAACATGACAGGCGGCATGCTGAGCTGGCAGGGGCCGATCGAATAAGTCAGGAGAAGACGTTTCCCGTAACAGGGAGACGTCTTTTTGCTTGGTCATACCGCGGACGTCCCCTGCGTATAGTGGATGAAAAAGGCGGTGTCCTATGAAACGTATTCTCATTATCGGCTTATTGTTGTTCTGTTCACTGGGTGTGGTATGGATGGGCGTCAGAGCATCAGACCGGGCGTTCTTCATGCCTGCGGAACTTGCAGGGGTGAAGGTGCTGCTGGATGCGGGTCATGGCGGGGAGGATGGCGGCGCCTCGACAGACGAACTGATCGAAAGCGATATTACCCTGACCATTTCGAAAGAGGTCGAGAAACGGCTGAAGCAGAAAGGCGCAACAGTCGTCATGACGCGTACGAAAGCGGGCGACGCGATCGGTGAGCATGCGCCGGACCGGAAATTCAGTTCTCTGCGTGACCGGAAGTTCGAAGATTTGAAGATGCGTGTCAAACTGGCGGAGACGGAAGAGCCGGATGTGTTCGTCAGCATCCACGTCAATGCCATCCCGCAGACCCAGTGGCGGGGCGCGCAGGTGTTCTACCATCCGGAAGGCCATGAAGGCGGAGAGGCGCTTGCCAAGTCGATCCAGGGCGCATTCCGGGATGGCCTGAAGAACACGGATCGTGAAGCCATGAAAATCAAAGGTATCTATTTACTGAAGAATATCCAGACCCCTTCGGTCATCGTGGAAACGGGCTTCATCTCCAATCCGGAAGAGCACAAGCTTCTCGCGGATCCGGCGTACCGTAAAAAGGTGGCGGATGCGATTGTCGACGGGATTGTCCGGCATCAGTCGATGGAAGTGAACTGAAGAGCCGAACGCCTTACGCATCCGGACGATTGTGCTATACTTGGGGGTGAATGTACTAAACCTCTAAGGAGTGTTCCGTTTTGATGAAAGAAGAGAACATGCGTGAAGTCGTCGGGAAACTGAGCGATCCTTTTTTACATAAACCGTTGGCGGAAACAGGCGGCATCATCAGTGTGTCGCTGAAGTCCGAGAAAAAACATGTGAGTGTAAAATTGGCCATTGCAAAGATCAACACCGCCGAACAGATGGCATTGCAGTCGAAAGTCGTGGAAGTGTTGAAAGCAGCGGGTGCCGATTCCGTCGGCATCCGGTTTGAGGAACTCCCGCAGGAAGCGATCGAGAAGTTCCGCGGTACAGCCACCGCGGCGGAAGCGCAGGATCTGCTGTCACCGCTGAATGATGTGACGTTCATCTCCATCGCATCCGGGAAAGGCGGCGTCGGCAAGTCGACGGTATCCGTCAACCTGGCAGTCGCGCTTGCGCGTCAAGGCAAGAAGGTCGGCCTGATCGACGCCGACATCTACGGATTCAGTGTACCGGATATGATGGGCGTCACGGAATCCCCAGTCATCCGCGGAGACCGGATCATCCCGGTGGACCGGAAAGGCGTCAAGATGATCTCGATGGGCTTCTTTGTGGAAGACAATGCCCCTGTCGTCTGGCGGGGACCGATGCTCGGGAAAGTGCTTGATCAGTTTTTCCGTGACGTCGAGTGGGGGGATCTCGATTACATGATCCTCGACCTGCCGCCTGGCACAGGGGATGTCGCCCTCGATATCCACCAGATGATTCCGGCATCCAAGGAAATCGTCGTGACCACCCCTCATCCGACGGCTGCATTCGTTGCCGCACGGGCCGGAGCGATGGCCTTGCAGACAGATCATGCCCTGCTCGGTGTCATCGAAAATATGGCCTGGTTCGAATCGAAAACGACCGGTGAAAAGGAATATGTATTCGGTTCGGGCGGAGGGAAGCGCCTGGCGGAAGAACTCCGTACGGAATTGCTCGGCCAGATTCCGCTCGGTCAGCCGGATTGGGACGAAGAGGACTTCGCCCCTTCCGTCTATGCGGAGGACCACCCGATCGGAAAGACATACTTGGATATCGCTGCTAAAGTGATCGGTGAAACGAAGAAATGACGGAAAAGCGGAGCGGGTTACTGACCCCCTCCGCTTTCTTCTTTGTCCTGGCCTTCCTGTTTGTCTTTTCCTTTATCCTTTTCCGTCGGTTTCACTTCGCCGGCCTGCAGGATGAGTTCCTGCCACTTGGCCTGGAGCAGCGGACTCTGGATCGTTTCCTCGATCGCTTTCTGGAACTCTTTCTTCAAGGAACCGGAATGCAGGATGTTTTCAAGCTGCTTCTGCATATCCGGGGTGCCGAAGAACTCCTCCAGTTCTTTCTGGAAAGACGCATCGTCCATGAGTGCTTTCATGATCTCCTGTTGCTGGTCTTTCATGCTTTCTGCGACGGTTTTCTGGAATTTCGGATCCTCGAACGTCTGTTTCCAGAACGTTTTTCCGTCGTCGGACAGCAGGGTGGTTTCGATGGCGGCGGTCACTTCGGGCTGCTCCAGTACGAGCTGTTTCCTGAATTCTTCTTCCGTCAGAAGCTGACGGATCGCTTTTTTCCCTTCTTCGGTCTGGATGGCGTCCGTCATCATCTTTTTCGTTTCATCGTACGAGGGGGGATTGGCCTGCTGCGTGCAGGCGGCGGTCAACAGAAGGACGGGAAGCAGAGATACTGTGAATTTTTTCATGAGTGCAAGATCCCTCCGCAGGCTTTTCAATTATTGTTCACATCTTCCTGCCGATTATGCAAACGCTGTGTAATGAAATAGATTTTTCGGGAAATCGCTGGTACACTGGGTACAGTAAGGAAAACGGGGGAACGCTGTTGTGACTATACGAAATTGGATAAAATTCTTTTTACGCGCGCTGCTGCTCGGCGGCGGGATCACCGGTCTGGTCGGTTTGATCGTACGCTGGGATTTCTTCTACTCATACTTATCATCGGGTGAGATTTTTCAATTCATCGGGGCACTGTTGTGGATGATCTTCCTGGGCTTCACGATGAGTGTCATTGCCCAGATGGGCTTTTTTGCCTATCTGTCAGTACATCAATTCGGAGTTAACCTGTTCCGGACATTGACATTGTGGAACTGGGTGCAGCTGCTGCTGATTGTTGTCGTTTTGTTCGACCTGGTCTTTTTCCGTTTCCGTCTGACTGCGGATGATACCGGGCGTACTGTGCTCTATATGGTGCTTCTGTTCGTACTTGTCGGGACTGCAGCAGTGACGGCGTGGTTCAAGGCGAAATGGACGAAAAAACATATCCTCATATCGGCGCTGTTCTTCATGATCGTCATCACGACGCTCGAATGGCTGCCTGCACTGATGGTGCGTAAAGGCGAAGTCGATACATGGGTGACGATCATGCTGTTCCCGCTCGTGGCGGTGAATGCCTATCAGCTTCTCGCGCTTCCGAAGTACAATCGGAAGTCGGATGAAGATAAGGCGAAACTCGACGCCCGGAAAGCGGAGCGTCGGAAACAGAAAGCGGTAAAAGTGAAATGACAAGAGGCGCACATCCACAGCGGATTGTGCGCTTTTATTCATTCCGGTATTTTTTTGGTCTTGATGTCCACCGTAAACAGGACGTCTTCGACGGATTGGAACTGACGGCTTGCGAGCAGCTCATTCACTTCATCAAGGGACACCAGCTGACGACGGTCGAGTGACACGGCGATGATATCTCCTTCCTTCACTTTAGGAAGGACGCCGCCTCTCCAGCGGGTGGAGGATCCTAACGCGTTGATCTCTTTTTCCCACAGCACATCTCTCAGGACTTTCGGAAAGTACTCATCCTGTGTTCGGAACCAGAGCGGTTTCTTCTCGAAAATCCCGGTGAAGTGTTCCAGCTGGCGGTTGAACCGGGCAGGGTCTTCCTCATATGAGGCGCCGGGCTCACCGAGAAGGGAGATCGGTATGTTTTTTTCCTTGATAAGCTGTGCGGAATCGGGGAATCGTTCTGCCCAGGCCGGATCGATCATCAGCAGCGGATAGGGTGCCGAGAGCCCGGCGATCCATTCCTCGACCGGCTCGTCGCCGAACGACAGATCAATCGTCAGTGAGGTGCCTTTTGTTCCTTTGACAATGACATCCGGTCCGCTCGCGGCGCGGAATACATCAATCATTTTCGGTGCAGTGTTTGCAGCAGGCAGGAGGATGACAAGAAGTATGCAGACCAGTATGGCGATACCTATTCTTTTCAGCGCGGCGGGCTCCTTTCAACTCGGTTACTGTACTGTATGAGAAAGGCTTGACCAGTATGCGCGGCCCATGCTATTATGTAAAAGTCCTGAAGAGGAAAAGACAGTGTGTACAGAAAAGGCTTGCTTTCCTGTCCGACTGTGTTATAATTTTTCTTGTCTTTGAAATAACATTCATATGATTCCGCAGTAGCTCAGTGGTAGAGCAATCGGCTGTTAACCGATCGGTCGTAGGTTCGAGTCCTACCTGCGGAGCCATTTCCATGCGCATGCTTCCATAGCTCAGCAGGTAGAGTGCTTCCATGGTAAGGAAGAGGTCACCGGTTCGAATCCGGTTGGAAGCTCCAGAATGCAATCAGACTGTATACATACCAGAACGGCCCCTTGGTCAAGCGGTTAAGACACCGCCCTTTCACGGCGGTAACACGGGTTCGAATCCCGTAGGGGTCACCATGTTTGTTCCTTTACATACCGATAAGCGATGTTGCCATGCACGCTTATCAGCTCAGGACGACTCAGATGGTGGGGTAGCGAAGTGGCTAAACGCGGCGGACTGTAAATCCGCTCCCTCCGGGTTCGGCGGTTCGAATCCGTCCCCCACCACCATTTTACTTGAATAAAAACTGCAGAAAAGGGTATTCTCTAAATGTGCCGGACAAAGGTGCAGGGAACAGCCGCTTTTTTTGATTACTGGGGTATAGCCAAGCGGTAAGGCAACGGACTTTGACTCCGTCACTCGTTGGTTCGAATCCAGCTACCCCAGCCACTTTTACTTGCATGGCACACCTGATGAGATGTAAAAATACATGCTTCTGAAGAGACTTTCAGCTGCTCAGCAATGGAATGTATAGCTGAGATGCCGATATCTATACTGTATAGTAACTATCCTTCTCCATACAGGGAGAAAGGATTTTTTGTCTTTCCGGATTAATGGATTACTCATAAAAACACCAGGTATTCTGGATGAAAGAGGCGCTGTATGACCAGACACCATGATATGATCCGAAACATCAGCGAGTCTCTGCAGCACGGTTCAACCGAACAGCTGCTGAATGACATCGTCTATTCCCTCGACAATTCAGCGATAGTCGCTGTCACGGACCGGACGGGGACGATTCTGTATGCGAATGACTTTTTCTCAAGACTTTCGAAGTATCCAGTGGACGAGCTGCTCGGTGCCAACCAGTCGATTGTCAATTCCGGTTATCATCCGCCCGACTTCTTCAAGGACATGTGGCGGACAATCGGCAGCGGCCGGATCTGGCGCGGTGAGATCTGCAACCGGGCCAAGGGTGGTGCGCTGTATTGGGTGGATACAACGATCGTCCCGTTCTTGAATGAGCGGGGCATCCCTGTTCAATACATCTCCATCCGGCACAATATAACCGATAAGAAAAACAATGAGGCGGCACTGCAGAAACAATTGGAACTGTACAAGCTGATCACACAGGATGCCGGAGACTTTGTCGCTGTGCTCGACCGGCATGGATGCACCCAGTATTGTTCCCCGTCACTTGAGAAGCTGCTTGGTTCAAACACTCCCGAATTGCTAGATCATATGCCGACGGAAGAAGCACGGTTCCTGAAGGCTGCGGCAGCTCATTCATCTGCTGAAGCAGGATACCGGCAGGATGCGGAATTCCGGCTCCGTTCCGCCGGCCAGGAAATTCTTCAGATGAGCGGAAAACTGGCCCGCGTCCAGACGGAAGGGCAGTTCAAGGACTGCAGCGTGCTGTCGTTCCATGACGTGACCGCGGAGCGTGAACAGGAGCTCCTGATCCATGATCTGGCATCGACAGATCAGCTCACTGGTCTGCTGAACAGGCGGGCCTTCCTGAAAGAGCTGTTCAGGGAGCTGGAACAGGCGAAGCACTCAGGCCGGAGTTTAGGTCTTGTCTATGTGAATATCGATAAACTGCGGTATGCCAATGAAACGTTCGGTCATGATACGGGCGATGACATACTGAAGATAATGGCGGAACGGCTTACGGGACATTTGCAGGGTTCGATCTGCGGCAGGACAGCGGGCGATGAATTCGCGTTTGTCCTGAACAGCCGAGAGTCGGAAGAAGGGCTGTACGCACAGGCAGAGGCCATTCATCAGCTGCTGGAAGAGCCGGTGGAAGTAGCCGGGAATTTGTACAATCCATCCGTCAGCTGCGGGCTGTCCATGTTTCCTGAACATGCTGTGGAAGTCCCCGGTCTGATGACGACGACCGAGCAGGCCATGCAGTCCGTTAAAATCCAGGGCGGCTCCGGATTCGCAATCTTCACGGCGGATATGTACACCCAGTCCCTGGACCGGATCATTCTCGAGAACGAATTGAGGAAAAGTGTGAAAGAAAAGCACTTCGTCTTGGAATACCAGCCGAAGGTCGACTTGACGAACGGATATATTGTCGGATTCGAAGCGCTGGTCAGGTGGGAGCACCCGGATCTCGGGAGAATTCCGCCCGGCAAATTTATCGGAATTGCCGAAGAGACGAAAGTGATCATCCCCCTCGGTGAATGGATTCTCGAAGAAGTGTTCATGAAAGCTAAGACATTGCAGGGTCAAACCGTCCGGCCTGTCACGCTGGCAGTCAACCTTTCGGCCGTTCATCTGGAAAGTCCGGGGCTCATCGCTTTCGTGGAGAAGCTGGCGAAGCGGACCGGGATCGACCCGCATCTGATCGAAATGGAAGTGACGGAAAGTGCGTTCGCGGATCGGCTGGAGATGGGATCTTCGCTGCGGCAGCTAAGGAGCCTGGGATTTGGCGTATCCATCGATGATTTCGGGACGGGATTCAGCTCTTTCAGTTATATTCGTGAATTCCCTGCAGAAACCCTGAAAATTGATATGTCGTTCGTGCGGGACGTCGAGACAAGTGAGAACAGCCGTGCCATCATCCAGGCGATCGTCACCATGGCGGATACGGCGGGACTGAACGTCATCGCTGAAGGCGTCGAAACGGCAGAACAGGCAGCCATCCTGAAGCGGCTCGGCTGCCGGGAAGGGCAGGGCTATTATTACAGCCGGCCGCTGCCGGAGACGGAAGCATTCGGGCTCGTACGGAAACCGGACACCGCTAAGTGAATAAATATGCTTGAAAATGCGCGGTTGAGCCATTTGTCTGAAGACGCTACAATGAAAGCGACAGACAAAGAATATTCCGGGGGGAACGAATTATGGAACAGCAACTGAACATTTCACTGCTCGGCATGCCGCTTGATTACGGTCAGAGCCGAAGAGGCGTGGATATGGGGCCGAGTGCCATCCGCTATGCAGGTGCCCAACAGCGATTGGAAGCGATCGGGCATGATGTGACAGACACAGGAGACGTCAATGTCCCAGTCGGCGAACGCGTCGGACAGGAGACGAGCGGTCTGAAGAATCTGGAGGAAGTCACGGCTGCCTGTACTGAACTGGCGGAACGGGTGGCGGCGATCGTGTCGTCAAAGCGGTTCCCGCTCGTGTTCGGAGGCGACCACAGCATGGCGATCGGTACGCTTGCCGGTCTGGCCGATCACTATAGCAATCTAGGTGTCATCTGGTATGACGCCCATGCGGACATCAACACAAGTGAGACATCGCCATCCGGCAACATCCACGGCATGCCGCTCGCGGCAAGTCTCGGGATCGGTCACGAGCGTCTCGTCAACCTGTACCAAGACGGTCAGAAGATAAAGCCTGAAAACGTCGTCATCATCGGTGCACGGTCGGTGGATCCGGGGGAACGGGCGCTCATCAAAGAACTGGGCATCAAAGTCTTCACGATGCATGAAATCGATCGGGATGGGATGACAGCGATCATGAACGAAGCGATCGACTACTTGAAATCCCGCAGCGTTGACGGACTGCATCTGTCATTGGATCTCGACGGCCTGGACCCACTGTACACACCGGGTGTCGGAACGCCGGTGCCGGGCGGTATCAGCTACCGTGAAAGTCATCTGGCGATGGAGATGCTTCAGGACTCGGGCCTGCTGACGTCAGCGGAATTCGTGGAAGTGAACCCGATCCTGGATGACAAAAATGCGACAGCGGACGTGGCCGTCGGACTCATCGGCTCACTGTTCGGTGAAAAGCTTCTATAAGCAGGCTAGACGGATCCTTATAAATACAGGCTGCCCGGCGTCACAAAAATGTGACGTCAGCGGGCAGCCTTTTTTCTATTTCAACGAGCTTTAGAAATAACAGAGAAATCCAGCAGGAAATTTGGTAAACTAAATTCAACATGAATGAAACCTGTTGACCCCTTCGCCCGTATAGGAAGGGACAGCCGCAGAAGAAGCGGAGGATGAGAGTCGTTGGATGAATTGATCAATAAACGGATAAATGAAGTGCTGAAAGGAAACCAGGATGCCTTTGAAGAAATAGTACTGCTGTTCCAGCACCGTCTGTACCACGTCTGCTACCGGATGCTCGGCAGCCGGGAAGAGGCACAGGACATCGCGCAGGAAGCGTTCGTCCGCGCGTACTCCAATTTGCATACGTTCGACCAAAAACGGAAATTCTCCACATGGATTTTCCGGATTGCGACCAATCTCTGCATTGACCGCATCCGGAAGAAGAAACCGGATTATTCACTGGATGCGCAGGTCCCGGGAACGGAAGGGCTGGATATGTACTCCCAGATTGCGGCATCCGAGGAGCTTCCCGATGAGGAAGTGGAACGGATGGAAACCCAGGAGCGGGTCCAGTATGAAATCGGCCGGCTGCCGGAAAAATACCGGTCCGTCATCACGCTCCGCTATATGGAGGAACTGCCGCTTCAGGAGATTGCGGACATACTGGATATCCCGCTCGGCACCGTAAAAACACGCGTGCACCGAGGACGGGAAGCTTTACGAAAACAGATGGGTACAATGTAGGAGGGGTAAGGATGACTAAATGTCCAATAGAAGTTGTCCAGTACATGCACGAGTACCTGGATGGAGAGATTGCACCTGAGCATGAACGAGAACTGCATGAACATCTGGAAGACTGCGAAGAATGCAGCCGGCTTTTCGATGAACTGAGCGGCACTGCAGCTTTTCTCGGGCTGGCTGAGCCGATCAAGGCACCAGCAGGGTTTGCCGAAGGGGTTATGGCCCGCCTGCCGGAGACCACAGCTAAGAAGAGGTCCGCTGCCAGCCGCTGGCTCCGCAAGCATCCGATGCTCTCGGCTGCCGCACTGTTCCTGATCCTGATGAGTGCAGCCCTCTTCTCCAGTTATAATACAAGTGAGCAGCTAGTCGTCACTATGCAGCCGAATCTTGTCATTGAGGGCGACACTGTCGTCGTACCGGCAGGAGAGGTTGTCAAAGGGGATGTGGTCGTCAAGAACGGCGACCTGCGGATCGAAGGGGAAGTCGACGGGAATGTCACCGTTATCCGCGGAGAGAAGTATATGGCATCGACAGCAGTCGTGACTGGCAATATTGAGGAAATCGATAAGCTGTTCGACTGGCTCTGGTACAAAATCAAAACCGCATTCAAAGGGCTTGTTCCTGAGGAGACGGAACAACCGGATTCAGACTGACCGACGGGCATGGGCCTGTCGGTTTTTTCGCGGAACTTACATTGGGACTGCACCGTCTGAATACAATACCGCAAGAGCTGTATGGTATACTGAACATACATTGGAAATTTGTCTGTAAAGGTAGGGGAAGCGCATGCCGGATTGGGGAATGATCACAGATATGAACGCAGTGGAAGTATTGAAATCCATTTTGGATGTGCTTCTCGTCTGGTTTGTGGTTTATAAGCTCATCACAATCATCAAAGGAACGAAAGCGGTCCAGCTCCTGAAAGGGATCTTCGTCATCCTGATCGTCAGGATCCTGACCGATCTCCTCGGTCTCGATACGCTGAAGTGGATGGTCGAACAGGTGCTGACATGGGGATTCCTCGCAATCATCATCATCTTCCAGCCGGAACTCCGGCGCGCGCTCGAACAGCTGGGACGCGGCCGTCTGTTTGCGCGCACGCAGATGCAGGAGGAAGAGGAACGCGACCGTCTGATCGATGCGTTCACCAAGTCGGTCAGCTACATGGCGAAACGCCGGATCGGAGCGCTGATCTCCGTTGAGAAGGAAACGGGTCTCAGTGAATATATCGAGACAGGCATATCGATGAACTCGGATATTTCATCCGAGCTGATCATCAATATCTTCATTCCGAACACGCCTTTGCATGATGGCGCTGTCATCGTGCAGAAAAACAAGATAGCTGCTGCTGCCTGTTACCTGCCGTTGTCCGAAAGCCCGTTCATTTCAAAAGAACTCGGGACACGGCACCGGGCGGCACTTGGGATCAGCGAAGTGACGGATGCCTTCACGATCGTCGTGTCGGAAGAGACGGGAGCCGTCAGCGTCACGATCGACGGGGAGATCAACCGGAATGTGACGATGGAGGAATTTGAACGGATCGTCCGTCTCGCGTGGTTCGGTGATACGGCGTCAGCACTCGGCGTCAACTCCATCTGGAAATGGGGGAAACGGAAAAATGGATAAATTCATGGACAGTCCCTGGTTTTTACGGCTTACGGCACTCGCCCTGGCGCTCTTCCTGTTTTTTTCCGTCCGTGCCGAGATGGAGAGCTCTTCGCTTGCGAGCACAGGGGATTCGGTGGACATGATCCGCGACGTCCCTGTGGAAGTCTATTACGATAACGAAAACTATGTCGTCACCGGTGTGCCTGAAACAGTCAACATGACCATCAAAGGGCCGGCGAGTCTCGTGCAGTCCACGAAACTGATGAAGGACTTCGCACTGAAAGTCGACTTGCGGAGCATGACGCTGGGCAGCCACACGGTCCAGATCCAGCACGAAAACCTGTCGGATAAGCTGGAAGTACACTTGGAGCCCGCCACCATCAACGTCAATATTGAAGAGAAGATATCGAAGTCCTTCCGGGTGGACCCCGAATTGAATGACAAAATGCTCGCGGAAGACTACACGCTGGTGAACATGGAAGTGGAACCGTCGACAATTGAAGTGACAGGTGCGAAAAGTGCGGTGGAAGCGATCAGCTTTGTCAAAGTATCCGTCACGGGGGAAGAGGAGATCAGCAAGTCGTTCGAGCAGGTCGGACGGGTCCGGGTCTTGGACAGGGATCTCAACAAACTGAATGTCACGATCGAACCGGAGGAAGTGACCGTGAAGGTCGACGTGGAAGCGTATCATAAGGAAGTTCCTGTTGTTGTAAAACAGACCGGGGAGCCTAAGAAGGGAATTACGGTCAACTCACTGACCTCCGACGAAAAGACGGTCAGCGTCTATGGACCCCGAAAAGCGGTTGATGCCGTCGAGCAGGTGACGGCGAGCGTGGACCTCAGCAAGATTTCAGGAAACGGCAAACAGACGGTCGGACTGGAAAAGCCGAAAGGGATCTCCAAGCTGTCGAAGGACAAAGTCGATATTACCATTGACGTCCAGGTGGATGGAGACGCCGCAGACACCGAGGACGAACCGGGGCAGGCCGATGAAGAGGCCGCTGCCGTTTCCAATCAGGAAGAAAACAGCTCGGATTTAGCTGCAGGCGAAGAACCTGCAGGAGCCGGTTCTGCTGCAGAGCAGGAAGCCGCCTCACAAAAAAAAACGAAAAAATTCACCAATATCCCTATTGGCATACAAGGATTGGATAAACAGTTCAGCGGTACCATCAGCAAGCCAGCAGACGGTGCAGCTGCCGTGACGCTGACAGGGGAAGAACAGGCAATCGCTGCCTTGGAGGAAACGGACATCAGCATCACAGCAGATGCCAGTTCCATAACAACAGCAGGTGAACACACTGCGGGGATTACGATACAGGTCCCTCCGGGTATACAGGTTGAGGTCGGTTTCAAAGAAGTCACCATACGGATTGAGCAAGTATAATAGAACGAACAAAGGATAGGATCGAAAGGGAGAATGAAAATGACTAAGTATTTTGGTACGGACGGTGTACGAGGCGTCGCGAACAAGGAATTGACACCTGAACTTGCTTTCAGACTGGGGCGGTTCGGCGGATACGTCCTGACACAGCATTCTTCGGACGGAGCCCGTGTGCTCGTCGGAAAAGACACCCGTATTTCCGGACAGATGCTCGAAAGCGCGCTTACCGCAGGTCTGCTGTCAACAGGCGTCGAAGTGATGACCCTTGGCGTTATCAGCACACCGGGTGTCGCGTATCTGACAAGAGCCATGAATGCGCAGGCCGGCGTCATGATTTCCGCGTCCCACAACCCTGTTGAAGATAACGGCATCAAGTTCTTCGGTTCAGACGGCTTCAAACTGTCCGATCAGCTGGAATCTGAAATCGAAGAGCTGCTGAATGCCGAAGAGGATACACTGCCGCGTCCGGTTGGCGGAGAAGTCGGAACAATCACGGAATACTTTGAAGGCTGCCAGAAATACATCCAATACTTGAAGCAGACGATTGACGGTGATTTCGAAGATATGCATATCGCTCTTGACTGTGCACACGGTGCGACATCGACGATCGCCACGCATGTCTTTGCTGATCTGGAAGCAGATCTCACGACGATGGGGACTTCCCCGAATGGTCTCAACATTAATGATGAAGTCGGCTCAACACATCCTGAGCAGCTCGCCAGACTGGTCGTGGAAAAAGGGGCGCAGATCGGCCTTGCATTCGACGGTGACGGGGACCGGGTCATCGCAATCGATGAGACCGGGGAAATTGTCGACGGTGACCAGATCATGTATGTGATCGGCAGCTACCTCCGTTCGAAAGGTGCACTGAATTCAGACACGATCGTCTCGACCGTGATGAGCAACCTCGGCTTCTACAAAGCACTCGAAGACAACGGCATGCACAGCGCCCAGACGGCTGTCGGCGACCGTTATGTCGTGGAAGAGATGCGGAAGAACAACTACAATTTCGGCGGCGAACAGTCCGGCCATATTGTCCTGCTGGACTACAACACGACCGGAGACGGCCTGATCACAGGACTGCAGCTCGTCAGCATCATGAAACGGACCGGCAAGAAACTGTCCGAATTGACGAAAGGGATGACCATCTTCCCTCAGAAACTCGTCAACGTCCGTGTCACCGATAAACACCGCGTGACGGACAATGCAAAAGTCGCTGCGATCATCACGGAAGTTGAACGGGAAATGTCCGGCGAGGGACGCGTGCTCGTCCGTCCGTCCGGAACGGAGCCGCTCGTCCGGGTCATGGTGGAAGCGCCGACAGAAGATGCATGCGAGAGCTACAGCAACCGGATCGTCAATGTCGTGAAGCAGGAAATGGGTACGGAGTAATACAGCAAGGCTTGAACTGAAGTCCGGGGGAATCATACAGGACTTCAGTTTTCTTCTATACAGACAGAGTCGTCCAGGTGCTTGTCGGGGATGGGGGGTGTTTGCATGGACTATGGGAAGTATCAAAAACTGCTAACTGAAAAAATAGAGACGGCCTTCACGAAATGGAGTGTGCAAAAAACAGTCAGCGAATCTGAATTGTATGCATTCCTGCACACATTGAAAGGTACATCAGGAACGATCGGTCTGACGGATCTGGCGGAGTTCTGCAGCGCGCACCTGGAGATCCTGTCAAAAGATGATGACGCGAGCATACCCGTGTCCTCTCTGAAAAACTTCAAGAAGAATATCAGGCTGCTGGCAGCGGGCAATGAAAAAAAGGACCGGGGCAGTCTGATACCGGCAGTCTATTCCGAACGGTTCGACCGCAATACATTCGTCCTGGTGATCGACGATGATCTGGAGTTCGTCTCGTTTGTCAAAGACCTGCTCGAACAGCTGGGCGCCCAGGTCCTGGTGGCCATGAACGGTATGCGCGGTATTCAGCAATTTTACGACATGAAACCGAATATGCTTATGATTGATATGCAGCTGCCTGATATGACAGGTACCGAGCTATTCGGAAAAATCCGCGATACAGCGAACGACCGGCATGTCATCTCGATGCTCATGAGCAGTGAGCAGACAAATAAGATCATGATAGAAGCATACAGATCCGGAATGATGGATTTCATCCAGAAGCCGCTCGATCTGACACTGTTCCTGCCATACTTGTTCAACCGGGATATGCTGCGGAAAAAAATCAGTCAGTCCATCACGACGGACGGCCTGACTGGCGCAGGGAACCGGAAGCGGCTGACGGAGATGCTGGACCATGCACTCCGCGTACATGAACGGACAGGGGATCCATTTTCCGTCGTCATGGTGGATCTCGATCACTTCAAGCACGTCAATGATACATACGGCCATCATACGGGGGATGAGGTGCTCCGGCGGTTCAGCGATATCGCGAAAACGGAAAAGCGGGAGACCGACAGCATCTTCCGGTTTGGCGGTGAGGAATTCGTCATCCTGGTCAACGGTCACAAAGGCGAAGCTTACACCTTCGCGGAGCGGCTGCATACGGCGTTCAACGAACAGGAATTCGAAGCAGCGGGCGGCTCCTTCTCGGTGACGTTCTCTGCGGGCATCGCCGAATATACACACGAGCTCGAGACCCTTCTGATTGAAGCGGACCAGGCACTGTATGAAGCGAAGCGGTCGGGCCGCAACCGGACGGCTGTTTATGAAAGCGGAACGGCACAAGTGAAACGGAAACTGCAGGTCATCATTATCGATGATGACTTGCTGATCCGTACCATGCTGGAAGAGCAGCTGGCCCAGTGGCGTCTGCCGGACATCGAGCTGTCGGTACGCCTGTTCGAAGACGGCGTCACCTTCCTTAGGACGGATTGGTATGATGAAGATACGAATTTCATCATCCTGCTGGATGGTGTCATGCCGGGAATGGATGGACTGGAGGTGCTCGAGCAGCTCAAGAAACGCTCGGAGCTGAACAACGTCCTTGTCTCGATGATGACAGCGAGGGCCAGCGAAGAAGACATAAAGGAAGCCCTTGCACTCGGCGCAGACGATTACTTGACGAAGCCATTCCGGAATAAAGATATGCTGGCGCGTATCCAGAATTTGGCGTCCCGGATGTTTTAACAGAAAGAGGAGGCAGGAAGAATGAAAGAAAGCAAAAAGATTCTCGTAGTGGACGATGAAGAGATTCTGCGCATGCTGATCGCAGACACGCTTTCTTTCGAAGGATTCGAGGTCGAGGAAGCCGCGGACGGCCAGGAAGGGTTTGAGAAGGCATCAGCCGGCGGTTATGATGTGATCCTGCTCGACTATATGATGCCACGCCTGACAGGACCGGAAGTGCTCGAAAAACTGCGGCCGCTCGGACTCGGTATCCCGGTCATCATGCTGACGGCCAAAGCCCAGCAATCGGACCGTGACCTTGCCGCGGAACTCGGCGCCGCTTATTTCATGCCAAAACCATTCAGCCCGGCCGAACTGGTGGCGCTCGTCCGCCAAGTGCTGCAAGTGGATGAATGATGACCCTGAGAATCCCACGCCCGCAACTGCGCGCGTGGGATTTTTTCACTGGACCGTGCAGTGTGAGGAAAAGTGCTCATAAACAAAGCCATACCGCTCATAAAACGCAGGAAGTGATCATAAACGCAACGAACCGCTCATAAACTGGCCAAAGTGATCATAAACGCAAAATTCCGCTCATAAACTGGTCCGCAGCGCTCATAACTTCACAAATGGCTCCCCGCACGGCATCAATTTCGCGGCGCCCGCCCCGCTTCCGGCACCCCGCCGGGCCGCGCGAACAGCCAGCAAGTCAAAAGACCGGCTTGCCGGCTCCGCTGCGCTGCGCACTTTCTGTGGAGTGACGGCGGACACGGGGTCCCTCCGCATGCCGAGTGCACGATACCGGCAGCAGACCGCTCCAATCTCAAAGACATCATCCCAACCAAAAAGAGCAGCCGGATCCTGTCCGGCTGCCTTCTTCATCCTCCCTATTCTCGTAACGGATACAAAATGCGTCCGTCTTCTTTCCGGATCGCTTCTGCGACGGTCTCCGACAGTGTGCGCAGCGGGTACGGTTTCGTCATGTAATGGCGGATATTGAACTTACGCGTCAATTCTTCTTCCTGTTCCAGAGCCGATGAGATGATGATCGGGATGTGGCATGTCACCGGATCCTCCTTCAATCTTCCGATCAGGTCCCAGCCTGTTTCTTGTTCCTGCAGCATCAGATCGATGACCATGCACGCCGGTGTGTGCTCCTTCGCGTAGGCGAACGAGTGTGCAACGTCGCTGAAGCGGATCACTTCGTACTGATGCTGGCTCAATTCCTCTTCCAGCAAGAGGGCGATGCTCGCATCATCTTCTACAACAACAATCTCCGGCTGCCCGCTCCGTTCGGCGGACTGTTCGGCGGCCCTCCCTTGCAGCGGGAGAGTGAACCGGACGGAGGTGCCGGCATTCTCTTCGGATTCCACGGAAATTTCCCCGCCGTGCTTCTCGATAATCTTGCGGCAGATCGCCAGGCCAAGTCCAGTGCCTCCGATTTTCCGGCTGTATGAATTGTCGAACCGATAGAATTTCTCGAACATATGCTTCAGCTGGTCAGCCGGAATGCCGATCCCTTCGTCCCGGACGGTCACCTGAAGATCACTGCCAGCAGCAGCCAGAGTAATTGTCACAGTGCCGCCGTCCGGCGAGAATTTCACAGCATTGCTCAGCAGGTTTGTGAACACTTGGATCAGCCGGTCCTCATCACCGATGCAGCAGACCTGGTCTGTCAGGCGTTCGAGCCGGATCGTGTGGGAGGCGGGAACGGAGAAGTTTTGGATCGTCTGGTCAGCGATGGACGCCACATTGACATCCTGCATGGAATACTCCTGGCTGCCGGATTCCATCCGCTGGACATCGAGGAAGTCGTTGATGAGCGACGTCAGACGCTTCGCCTCCTTATAGATCGCCTGCAGATATCGTGCCTGCCGGGCAGTATCCATCTCTTTTCCGATCAGCAGCTCGGTGAATCCGAGGATGCTCGACAACGGGGTCCGCAGTTCGTGGCTAACCGTTGACACGAGTTCGGTCTTCATTTTATCGACCTCGAATGCCTGCGTGATATCCCGGTGGACGAACAGCGTGCCGATCCGCCTGCCGTCATGGTGCACTGGAGAACTGTACAGCGCGACGACGACCGGCGTCTCCCCGGTCAGTGTGTAGACGGTCTCGGCCAGGCCGCCGGTCTCACCGGTGAGCGCCTGGCGGATGAATACCAGCAGTGCGGCAGGGTCTTCACTTCGTTGCGCGAGTTCGGCGGACCAGCCGGCTCCTGACAGGTCGGACGCCGGAACATTCAGCAGATAGGCGAGCCCATCGTTCACCTGCACGTCGGCTTCGTCGGCGGAGACGAACTGGATCCCCTCCGCCAGATTATCCAGGATCGTCTGGTTCAGCTGGCGTTCGCGGCTGATCGTCGTCCGCTGATCGACCCGGTCAACCGCAAGCGCTACCCGTTTGGCCAGATTGAACAGGTCTTCCTGATCCTCTTCCGTGAACGGGCGTCTGCTTCGCGACAGGACAAACAGCGCTTTGTAGTCATCTCCTGATACGACAGGGGCGGCAAACAGGTCAAAGACCTTCGTGCCGTCCGCCAATGACCGCTCGGTTTGGAAACACGGCTCCTGCTTCAGTCGCGCCAGGGAGCCTGTATGTGCGTCATCATACGCTTTGTACCTCTCTTCGGAAATCCCCCGCAGGACATGCACATCATTGGAGGGCACGTGGATGATCCCCTTATCGACACCAAACAGCGTATCCAGATATTGCAGGGTCGCTTCAGCGATTTCCCGGACATTATCCGAGAAGGAGATCTCATGGCTCAGACCGCTGTACCGTTCCACACGGATATTCGCATACCGGGCTTCCGACAGCGCATCCTCGAGCTGCCGCTGGTGGCTGAACAATTCATCCTGCTGGGAGAGGAGCTCATCCTGCTGCGACAGCAGCTCTTCATTCTGAGCAACAAGCTCCTGCTCCTTCGTCTGGATGGTCGCCATCATGCCGGCAAATGACCGGGACAGTGAGCCAAGTTCATCCGGCCGTGTTTCCGGTGTGTAATTGACATCTTGTGCATCGACATACCGTTCGGCTGCAGCAGTCATCGACTCGATCGGGGCGATGAGCTGACGGACGACCCGCCAGCTGAGCAGGATCAGGAACAGCAGGCCGCATACACCGAGAAGAGCCATTGCCAGATACAGCTGGTTCACCTGCTTCTCGGATTGCCTGTAGAACTCATCCCGCATCTGTCCCGCCTGCTGTCCGTAGCGGTCGGCGTATTTGATGAATTGGTTGACGGACAGGTTGGCGCCGCTGCTGGACAGCTCCCGCAAGCCTTCATAGTCATCCTCTTCCACCAAGTTGACGGCAGCCGGGAGGACAGCGTTTTCATAATGGTCGATGAACACAGTAATTTCCTGTGCGAATTGCTGTTCTTTTGCAGACAGCGGCAATGCCAGCAGCCGCTCATTCACTTTGCGGATATGGGTCAATTCTTCGTGTGCCAAATCCAGTTCACTGTCCATCTTGAATGCGTAAAATCCGCGCGCCCGGAAAAAGACATTGGAAATGCTGTCCGACAATTCCCCGATCACTTCAGCTTTTTCCGATTGCTGCTCCATCGCTTCGCTGTTCTTCTTGAACACGGACGTGCTGTACAGATAAGCGGCACCGAGCAGGATCAGCATGGCCCCGCAGAGGGCGAGTATGATATTGATATAGGTCGTCCGGATTGTTCTCTTGCGCACAGGGCACCCCGCTTCATAGATGATGATGGATCGTTACGACTAAGTTATGTATTGTATCGGCTGCCTGCCAGCCGCCGTGAAGCCGGCGGATGAAAAAACCTTTCCGGACAGTGCCGGAAAGGCGATTCACGTATTATTCGAAAATATACTTCAGGGCTTTCAGCGCCTGGTCGGGCGTCTCCACGGTTACATCCGCTTTGCGCGACAATTCCTTCAGTGCGTGATGATGCGCCTCGGGACGGATCAGGATGAGCGGCTTGCCCATCGTAACGGCAGCACTCGCATCCATCGCCGTATTCCACTGCTTGTACTTCTCGCCGAACAGGGCGATGACGAGATCGCTCTTCGACAGCAGAAGCTTCGTCCGCAAGTTGTTAACGCTCGAGGCGGCGGCATCTTTTGCGATGGCATCGGGCTGCGCACCGAGAATCTCTTCGCCAATATTGTCCGACCGGTCATGATCTTCCATCGGTCCATAGAACACGACAGGAAGCCGGAGCGCCTCCGCTTTCTGTTTGATCTCCTCGCGCCATGAACTGTGGATCTCCCCTGCTAAGTAAACCGCCAACTCCATTCCGATCTCCTCCTTCGTTCTTGTACTATCAGTGTAGCAGAATATTGCTTCAACTTCCCGACAGGAGTACACTGGAAAGAAAAAAGGAGTCGATGGGGGATATGAAGACAGTCTGGCATAACGGCACCATCTATACGATGACAAAGGAAGGCGAAACGGTCGGGGCTGTCTTGGTCGAGGATGAGAAAGTGATTGCCGTGGGAACAGCGGAGGATTTACGGCCGCAGGCGGACAATGAGGTCGACCTCGCTGGCGCAGTCATGTACCCCGGCTTCATCGACAGTCACATGCATATGATCGGTCACGGTGCCCGTACGCTGCAGCTCGATCTCTCATATGCGAAGTCGGCGGAGGACATGCTCGGGATGCTGGCAGCAGCTGCAAACGACCATCCGGCAGAGGAATGGTTCACTGCGGACGGCTGGAATGAAAACAACTTCGAAGATCGGCGGATCGTCACGAAAGAGGAGCTGGATGCGGTCTGTACCGCGCCGATGCTCCTGAAACGGACATGCCGCCATGCCGCGCTTGCGAATTCGAAAGCGCTGGAACTGGCCGGCATCACGGATGCAACTCCCGATCCCGGCAACGGCACGATCGTCCGTGACAGCGACGGCAAAGCGACAGGGCTCCTGCTCGAAGGGGCGGCCGATCTCGTCGAAGCGGTCATCCCGGTGCCGGACGAAGCGGCACTCACCCGCGCGCTGCAGGCATCCGTCGAGGACCTGCTCGCCCGCGGCATCACCGGGGCGGTCACCGACGACCTCGGCTACTACGCCGATTACCGCAATCCGCTGCAGGCATTCCGCAACGTGATCGGGGCGGATAAGCTGAAATTCCGGGCGCACCTGCTGCGCCGGGCCACCGTATTCGAACAGCTCATGGAAGACGGGGCAGCGTACGACGAACCGTGGATCCACGGCGGGGAGATGAAGTTCTTCATCGACGGGGCACTCGGCGGCCGCACCGCGCTGCTGAGTGAACCGTATGCGGATGATCCGGGAAATTCGGGGATGGCAGTCTTGACGGACGATGAAATCCGGAACCACGTCGCACTCGCCCGCAAGTACGGCGAAGCGGTCGCCGTCCATACGATCGGCGACAAAGCGGTCGAGAAAGTGCTCGACGCCATCGAAGCCGCCCCGCCTGCAGAAGGCAAACGGGACCGTATCATCCACGTCAACGTGCTGCGCGACGACCTGGTGGACCGGCTCGCGCGGCTCCCGGTTATTCTCGACATCCAGCCCGTCTTCGTGCCGTCCGACTTCCCGTGGGCGAAAGACCGGCTCGGCGGAGACCGGATGGACTGGGCGTATGCCTGGAAGCGGCTGCTCGACCGCGGCTTCATCTGCGGCGGTGGGTCTGATGCACCCGTTGAAGAAGTCGATCCGCTGCTCGGAATCTTTGCCGCCGCCTACCGGCGGAAGCCGGGCGAAGCGCACGACGGCTACCTGCCGGAAGAGAAACTGACCCGCTTTGAGTCCGTCGCCCTTTTCACATCGGGCAGTGCCGCCACAATCGGCAAATCGGGCACCCGCGGCAAGATCGTCGCGGGCTTTGATGCCGACTTTACTATACTCGACCGTGATCTGCTGACCGTGGAGGGCGAAGATATTCTAGCCGCGAAGACGGTCATGACGGTCGTCGCAGGAGAGATCATGTACAAATGGAAGAACTGAACACCCCGCTGCTTGAATTCCTGCTGAGGAATTACTGCGGAGCCGACACGATCGATAACGGCTCCACAGCGATCGTCGAGTACCCGGATTGTCGTCTGTGGGGACATGACAGCCATTTCCGGAACACGCTGCAACTGCTTGGAATGGAGACCGATGCGTCGGTCGGCACCTGCCTGGAGTTTCCTCCGGAGATTGCAGGCCTGCTGGAACGCGGTGCCTCGGTCCATGAAACCGGCCTTGCCGCGCCCGGCCCTGAAGGAACCATCACCTACTGGGATGTGACGCTGAAACGCTTCCTGGAGCAAGAGGGACCGGAGTATCTGGTTGTCACCTTCTTCGATGCGACCGCCAGAGAAGAAGAACGGGACAGGCTCATCGGGGAGACCCGTGACATGCGCAGCCTGCTGAACAGCGGCCGGTCGGAGTCGGATGAAGAAAGCAGGGAATTCACCGCGCTGCAGGAAAGTGTCGATGAAATTTCCCTGTATTACGCGTCATTCGATTACAAAACGAAAGCGATCATCTTCTTGAACCGGTTCTCGTTCCAGGCCTTTTCGGAAGAATGGCCGGAGATCCGGACGGAAGCGGATGTCATCGGCAAGAACTTTTTCAACTATTACCGGGCGGAGGACCTGGAGACGCTGCTTCAGGATATCGACGAAGCGGTCGCAAACGGGGAGTCCTACCTCCACAAGCTGGAGTTCACGAAGGACGGGGTCACCTACCATACGAAAACGATTTTCCAGCCGGTCATGAACGGACAGGGAGAGGTGGAGAAGATCATCGCGCTCGGCATCGATATCTCCGACGAAGAGATGGCGAACCGATCCATGGAAAAACTGCTGAAAGATCAGGAGGACCTGTTCATCAACACGTCCCATGAGCTAAAGACACCGCTGACCGTCATCATGAGCGGAGCGCAATTGCTGGATCTGTACGTGGAGAAGGACTGCCTGAACGAGGTACGGGAGGAGATCCGGGACGTCAACAAACGGACGGTCGGCAACTGCTACCGCCTGAACCGGCTCATCAACAACATCCTCGATATCTCCAAGATCGAATCGGGACTGTCGGAATTGCAGACGGCCGACTACAACATCGTCGACATGATCGACCGGATTGTGGACTCCGTCACGGAATACACCAAATCCGAAGGGATCCGCATCGTCTTCGACCCGGAAGTGGAGGAACTGATCTTGCCGGTCGACATCGTCAAATTCGACCGCATGCTGCTCAACCTCATCTCGAATGCCATCAAGTTCTCCGTACCGGGTGAGGAGATCTTCATCCGTCTCGAACGGAAAAATGCACAGACCGTCTGCATTTCGGTCCGGGATGAAGGGATCGGAATCGATCCGGACAATCTGGAATCGATTTTCAATAAATTTGTGCAGGTCAACCGGAACCTGAACCGCACCGCCGAAGGCACCGGGCTGGGCCTACCGATTGCAAAGTCACTGGCCGAGCTGCATGGCGGCACGATCCGGGCGGAAAGCACCCTTGGCAGAGGCAGCACGTTCACGATCGAACTTCCGATCGGAACGGGAGGCACCCGCAGCGGCCAGCCGCCAATGAGCAACCGTGACATGGATCGAGATCAGCTCATCAAGTACGAGTTCTCGGATATTTATCTATAATCAACTCAAATTATGAAACAACCTCCGCATGCCGCCCGGGACAGTCCGCTGTCCCGGGCGGTTTTGTGCGTGGTCTATGCATCGTTCATGGGCAGCTTCTTTAGTGAGTGATGAGAAAATAATAAATATAAGTCTCTTTGATTTCTAGAATGATTAAAATAGCCTACAATGCAGGTGCATGCCTAGAAGGGATGACAAGTCACGACCCGGAACCCGAAAGTATACCAATACGAAGAAGAGGAGTGTGGACTTCATGAAGCTGTCCGAGGTGTGGGAAAACTACTGCACCGACAAGAAGATCGAGGGGTTCTCTTCAGCGACGCTGAAAATGTACGGCTACCAGCACAATCTGCTGCAGCGGTACTTGGGGGACCTGCAGGCGGAGGAGGTGACAGCGGACGAATTGAAATCTTATTTGGCCGAAGCGGCAGAGTACCTGAAGCCATCCAGTCTCGGCCACCGGGTCCGGTTCGTCCGCTCACTTTTCAGATGGGCGCACGAAGAAGGCATCATCCGGAAAAACCCGGCGGCCAAGCTGAAGGAGCCGAAAGCCGGGAAACGGGTGCCAAAGTTCCTGACCAAGCAGGACATCGAATACTTACGGGAAGCGTGCCGGACAGCAAAAGAAAAGGCGATCTTCGAATTCTTCTACTCGACCGGCTGCCGGATCGGCGAAGTGGCGGCGCTGGATCGGCTGGATATTGACTTCGGCACGAACTCGGTCATCGTCCGCGGGAAAGGGGACAGGGAACGGGAAGTCTATTTCAGCATCCGCTGCGCAATCTGGCTGAAACGCAGCCTGCAGGAACGATCAGACAGCGAACCGTGCCTGTTCACGACAACCCGGAAACCGATCAGACGGATGAGCATCGACTCCCTGCGGTATGTCATCCGGCAGATTTCCGAGCGGTCCGTATTGACGAAAACCATCCATCCACATCAGCTGCGTCATAGTTATGCGACGCACATGATCGACAACGGCGCACCGCTCGAAGTGATCCAAAGCCTCCTGGGTCATGAAAAGAGTGAAACCACCAAGATCTATGCACAACTGAGCGGAAAACTGCGCTATGATCTGTACAACCGATATTTTCCATGAAAATTTGGAGGAAATGAGATTTTTGAATAGTCGGTATGATAGAATGGAAGCAGAGTACCAGGTTTTGAGGAGGAGTCAGAGAGCGTCGACTCTTCCACAAACGGGCCAGTTAGCTAAGTAATGGCAAATAACTTCAAGGAGATAAAATATGGAAATATTATACGCTTTCTTGTATTGGATAGGATGGTGGTTGATGCCTATTTGGTGCATTATATTCTGTTTGAATTTGGTTTCTATATTAAAAAAGGTAAAACATGAAGAAAAAACGACAGCAAATACAGTTTGGCTTATTATATCGTTTACGATTATTATGTGGACTACTGCGTCCATGGGCTTTAGTTAAACTAACGGGGGCAATTCTGGAATAAGGATTGTGCCGTTAAAGGGCCAGATAAAAACGAAGTAGAGGAGTAACTAAATTGAAAAAGTATTATGCCTTTCACTCTTTAATCGTTGTAATTTTCATTGTCGTGCTGCTTTACAGTCTCATGAATAAAATGTTTATTCCAGTTTTAATTACAGCAATAATCGGGATATTTTTAATGCTTTTAAATCACAAGAAAAATCATCCTCACAGCAAATCTGGAAATGCTAGAATGAGCAAAAATTAATAAAAGAACTTTTAATACTTTTCATAAACGGGCGCAATTGTAGCACAAGAAGTTATGGGGGTGGCGATTGCCATCTCTTTTTTATTTGGACCAATGCAAAGTAACACTCAAAACAGGTGAGAATTAACTCCTAAAGTGACAACTCACAGCAATCTTTGGATTACAAATTAAAAAGTTGCATCTTTTTTCAACCATTCACTCTCTAATAGATAGGACGGTGAAAAGATAATGGGGTATGAAAAGAAAGTCATAAAAGCAATCGGGGGAGATCGCGAGGCCCTATTGTATTTAATTCAACAGCAAAAAGAGAAGATTTATCGAACTGGCTATAGCTATGTCGGAAATAAACCTGATGCATTAGACATATTCCAGCAAACAGCACTCTTAGCCATAGAGTCAATCCATCAGCTTAGAGAACCAAGGTACTTCTCAACCTGGCTAATGAAAATTTGTATTAATGTATCGCTTGATGTGCTACAAAAACAAAAGAAAATTGTTCTAATGGATGATCTGAAAATGCAATCCTACAGCATGACCAACACAAAATCCGATGAAAAAATAGATTTGCTAAATGCAATCTACCACTTAGACGAGAAATATAAAACTGTATTGATTCTGAAGTATTATGAAGACTTAACGTTTGAACAAATAGCAAATGCACTTGATGAGCCACTCGGTACTGTAAAGTCAAATGGCAAAAGAGGTTTATCAAAACTTAAAACTATGTTAAAAGGAGTGTATACAGATGAACGAGCAAAATCGTTTTAAAGAAGCACTTAATGAAATACCTGTGCCTTCGGAAGAGCTGGAACTAATTTTAGATAAAGCTTTTGGAAAGAAAAAACGGAGAAAAGTTACATTTAAGAGAGCGCTTAAATACACATCTGCCGTGGCGATTCTCTCTCTATGTACGATTTCTTCTGCATATGTCTCTCCGGCATTTGCAAAATTTGTTACTCAAATACCAGTGGTGGGTTATGCTTTTGATCACTTTATTTTACAGGAAGATTATTATCGAGCATATGAAGAGGTTAGTACTGATCTCGGGTTAGTTTCAAAAAGTAAGGGGATTGATATTACAATCGAGAAAGCTTTTTACGACGGGAATGTGGTCACACTATCCTTTACAGTTAAGTCAGATCAGGATTTAGGGAAATTACCTCTGTCTGAGGAGCCGACTATAAATAATAAAAGAAGTGCAGGAGGGTATGAAGGCGAATATGTAGATGGAATTGGATTTGTTGGTATGATGAAATTGAAAAGTCCGGAAAAACAAAAGGACATAGTGAACATTTCGTGGGAGCCTAAAGTAGTTCTTCCTGATGAAACAGAACTTGAAGGCGATTGGAACTTCGCCTTCTCTTTAAATGCACTGGATGGAACATTTATTCCTATCAAAAAAAGTGTTAGCGCAGAAGGCGTGACGGTAGAATTAATAGATGCAGTAAAAACAGATGTCAACTTATCAATCAATTATCTACAAGATGTGGATCCTTCTGTTCATGATGATTGGATGGCTGTTGAAGCAGAGTTAAGTGCAATCGATAATTTAGGAAAAGAATACAAAGTACCATATAACGGCGGAGTAGGAACGGCAGGTGCGGATTCTGGTGAAGATATAACATGGAATGCAACGGTAAATGGGCTTAATCCGAAAGCAACATCCATTACATTCTATCCATTTGCGCATGCGAGCAATAGTCAAAGCGATTCTAAACGGATTGACTTTGAACCTATTACAGTCGAGTTGAAATAGTGGTGGGAGTGCCTTCTATTACATTGGAGATAAATGTGCTCTTACAATAGTCAGTGTTGTTCCTCTCAATCGGGCCATTTTACAGTATAAGATGGTAATGAAATTAACCTCCAAGTGTACGTATTCTGTTTGAGTCAAGGGAGTGAATAAAATTGGACAAAATAAAGAATGGCGTTTTTATTTTTTTAGGCATTAGTGTCTTGCTTGCGGGTGGATTTATTTCGAGCGGTCTCAGTGAGGTTGCTGAAAGTATTAATCAACAGGACACGCCAGTTGATGACTCACAGAGAATGATCGTCCAAGATGGAGTTATGTACATGTATGACACAATTACGGGCGAAGTTTGGAAAAAGGAAGATAAAACCGGATCTAAGTGGGAAGAGGTCAAGAGAGCTTTTGAATATTAAATAACTAAGAGATAATTGGGCGCAATTCTTGAAGAAGGATTTGCGCTTTTTCAACAATAGGGCCATTTAAATAAATTAGGAGGGTAATTATGAGAGTGAATTCAAATCCACCAAACACTTTAGGGTACTTTGGTTTTTGGAAAAACGAAGAAAAGAGCGAAGGTATTTCAGCATTATTTTTAGATGATGATGATGAAAAGAAAGCAAGCGGGAAACCTAAGTTTGAAATAAGAAACGAAGATGGTTATATTCGCAAGTATGTTGTGAAAGCAAATGGAGATAAAATACTTGTTATGGAAACCAAACAACAAGAAAATCCCGATGGTACAGTGCAAAACGAATCGGGAGATTTAATTGACATGGCTCATGATATGTTGATGAAACAGCTTGAGTTTTCTGATGTTAATCTGCCTAAATTCGATAAAAACGTATCAAGTTGGGAAAGAGAAAACAATATATTTAAGTATAAAACAGGAATTTAAAATGTCGTTGATTTATCCGAGTTCATAAACGGGTGCTATTCATGCATAAGTGCTCCACAACAATAGGGCCGTTTTGATCAATTTGCAATGTCAATATGATAATTTTAATGATGCTGGGAACAATACACCTAAAGATAATTAGAGGTGTTAAAAAGTGATCAGAACTCTTTCGCTTTTGTTGATTTCATTTTGTTTGTTAACAATATATGCAGTTGCTAACGATAAACCCGGTAGTTATGAAGAAGCTTATCCTGAAATAGGTTACAAAACTGTGGAGGGTGCATTGGATGATTTCGAACAGCATTTCAAACAAAAACTTAAGCTTCCGCTTAGAGTGCCGCCGATAAGCTTTACGCATCAATTGGGTAGGTTTAATGATTTAGATGGCGACATTAATGACACATTTGAAGTGACATTTATTAATGATCAGTTGCCTGAAAATCATTTCAAAATTGATGTTCATCCTTTTAATCATAAAATCGAATTTAGTGAAAAGTATGTTTCAAGAAAATTCCAGCTGAATAACGGAAAAGTTGCAAAGTATATGGAAAAACCAATTCCTGATTTTAATTTGTTAGTATTTGAAAGAGATAATTGGCAATACGTTTTTAGTATTGATAAAAAGGTTTCTGACATAGTAACACCTGAAGTCTTAGTTCAGATAGCAAATTCTATTGATTTCTAAAGATTTATTAAAAAGGTGGGAATTTGAGTTGAACAAAAAGAGATCATCAACTGATGGTCTTTTTTATTTAGCTAATGAGCATGAAGTAAATAAAACTACACAAATTAATTAGAACTAAGAAAAAGGAGGTGATATTAGTCCATGTTGAAAATGGGTATGAAAAGGATGTTTCTTTTGTTAGCCTTTTGTTTAGTTTTATCTCCAATTGCTCTAGCAGGAAATTATAGTGCAGAAAGTGAAGAAGGGACAGTAGTTTATCAATTTCAATATGATTATGATTCGATTTATGCTTTATTAAGTATGGATAAGAAGGAGTATGATGAGCATTGGAAAAAGGGACTTTCTATTGCTGAAATGGCTGAAAAGCAAGGTGTTTTAAGAAGGGATTTAGTGAGTTATTTTGTGGATTTTCACTATAAAGAAATGCAAAAGTGGAGAGAAAAAGGTACGCTTTCAGAAAAACATTATTTCGAACTTGTCTATATATTACAAGCGGATATAGAGGAGTTCATTGATCGTAATCCAAATAAATAATTCAACTAACGGGCGCGTTTGTGGAGGAAGAGATAGTTTGATTTCAGTAAGAATTGCTGAGTAGGCCGAAAAAAGTCGCTGACGTAAAAGAAAGAGCCTTGGAGAGTGCATACTCCCCAAGGCTCTTTCTTTAGGACGTGTGAGCTGGCTACCACTCAGTTGTTAGGTTTTGGCGTTACACACTCCGCTGCTTGAGGCGAAGCTAACAGACGTCACGGCTGAACACTGTCGGAATCGTCAAAATCGAGAAGCTGTGATGTCATACTGAAATGAGTAGAAGAAGATTTTGTCAATAGCGATGAAGTGGTCATCGTATCCAGACACGGAGAACTCATCCCGCCTATTCAGGAACTTTTTTACCTTTTGGTGATCGCACTTGTTTTATCCTGCTGGCCGGATCGTTCGGATAGGGTCCCTTTCTTACCGGATACAATACCCGCAAATAAAATTACGGTGGAAATGGCGATCAGGAAAAGGATCGGCAAGGACCAGCCGTGGCTCAGATCGTGCAGGATCCCGACAAAGACAGGGCCGCCTGCAGCTAACAAGTACCCGAACGATTGGGCCATTCCGGACAGCTCTGCCGCTTCTTGTGCGTCATCCGTCCGGATTGTGAAGAACATCATGGAAAGGCTGAATGCACTGCCGCCCGCAATTCCGAGCAGGATTGCCCAGAGAGGGATGAATGTCGGGATGCCAAGCAGCAGTCCGCTGAACCCGACGATGAACAGGACAGCCGTTGCGACTGATGCTCCGACCTGGTTTGTCAATTTCTCCGCAACGACCGGTACGATGAACGTGGTCGGAATCAATGCGGCCTGCATAAGGAAGACCATCCAGCCTGCTGCGTCCGCCGTGTAGCCGATCGACCGCAGAATGTCCGGCATCCAGGTAATCAATGTGTAAAAGGCAAGAGATTGGCAGCCCATGAATAGGGTCACACTCCAGGCGAGTGGAGAACTCCATAGACTGGCTTTCTGTTTCGTGTCCACCTTCACTTTAGGGGAGGCATCCCGCGGCTTGCGCAGCTGCGGCAGCCACATGAGCAGTGCGATGGCTGCCAGCCCTCCCCAGATCCCGAGCGCTCCCTGCCAGCCCAGATCACCTGATTTAGCGAGCGGGGCGCTGATTCCTGACCCGAGCGCGCCGAAGATATTCATGAAGATGGCGTAAATGCCAGTCATGATACCGATCTTCAGAGGGTAATTCATCTTGATGATGCCGGGGATCAGCACATTGCCGACGGCGATCGCCAAGCCGATCAGCACCGTCCCGGTGAACAGGAAACCGATCCCTGTCACGGAGCGGACGAGGATCCCGGCAATCAGCAGGCAGGTCGACAGTGCGATTGTCCATTCCATTCCGATCCGGTTGGCGATTTTCGGGGCGAAAGGGGAGAGGAACGCGAAGGCCAGCAGTGGCAATGTCGTGATCAGCCCGGCCGCCGCATTACTGATACCGAGGTCATCGCGGATGAACGGAATCAGTGCGCCGACTGACGTGATGGGCACCCGTAGCGTCGACCCTACCAATATAACCCCAATCAGCAGGAGCCACCCTGTTTTTGCTGTACGATTATCTGCCAATGTTGCGGTTTGTTTCTTCATACGATTCCTCCCGTGCATCCAAAATCATTTCTTTCAGCATCTTCATATCACGCGCTGCATAGCAGGCTGCCGATTCCGGGTCCTGTTTCCGGATGGCTTCCAGCAATTCAAGATGGACCTTCTGACTCTTCTGCAGGGCAGGCTCCATCGCCAGGACGTCCTGGATGAAAGCATACAGAATGCCGGTCATATGCTCATACAGATCTACGAGCAGTGGGTTGCCGGAAGCGAGCACGATGTTTTTGTGGAACTGCAGGTCGGAAGTGATGAACTGCTCCACATCTCCGTGTGCAGAGGCGTGCCTGCAGCTCTGGATACACGCTTCCAGGTTTGTTAAATCCGTCTCTGTTCTTCGTGCAGCGGCCAGCTGGGCCGCCTGCTTTTCCAACGCTTCTCGGACTTCCAGTGTTTCAAGCATCGTGGATTTTTTAGCTCGGCGCGCCAATGCGCTGCCGAGCGTACTGGATGAACGGACAAGAGTGCCGCTGCCTTGTTTCGTTTCCAATAACCCGGCGTGCACTAACGCCCGGATGGCCTCCCGCAGCGTATTGCGGCTGACACCGAATTCCGCCATCAGTTCCATTTCAGGCGGAAGTTTCATGCCGACGGTCCAGTGCTGCTGTTCAATGAGCTGCTCCATCTGTTCAGCCACCTGCTCCACCAGCGATTTGCGATGTGTTTTGCGTACCATGGCGTCCCTCCTGAAAGTTGTAGGATGATTGGTCCGGTGAATAGGGTACCATTGCCGGAATGGCTTGTAAACCATGAAAGAGGCTGGGACAAAACCCAGTCATTAAAAAGAACGGGTCCCGGAGGAATAAAACCTCCAGGCCCGTTCTTTTGATCTTTTAGACAAGTAAATAGGGAGACTCTCTGTTAAAATAGATTCACCACAAACCATCAACGGAGGTCTCCCTATGTTTAAAGAGTATACCATGAATCAACTTATTTTGCCGCTTGATATGGAAATGAAATTGCAAAAAGATGATATTGCCTACGCTGTGAATGACTTGGTCGAATCCATCCCCTAAGAAGCCTTCACAGGCTTTTTACGTGAAACCGGATGTCCTGCATATCATCCTCGTATGATGATGAAGATTCTTCTCTGCGCCTACACACAATCCGTGTTTTCCGGCAGGAAAATCGAAGCTCTTTTGAAAGACAGTATCCGCATGATGTGGCTGGCGCAAGGGTACGAACCAACGTATCGCACGATCAATCGTTTCCGCGTCCATCCGCAAGTCCAGGAATTACTGCGTCAGTGCTTTGTCCAATTTCGCTGCCGGCTGGTCGAAGAGAAGCGCATTGATGAAGAAGCCATCTTCATCGATGGTACGAAACTGGAGGCCAATGCGAATAAGTATACGTTTGTCTGGCGTAAGGCAGTGGAACGGTACAGTGCCGGTCTGGTGGAGAAATCGAATCAGATGTACGAGGAACTGTTGGAAAAGAATATCATCCCGGCGATACAAAGAGAAGATGCGGAGGAACTTTCGGCGGACGAGCTATCCAGCATCCTGAATCAATTGGAAGACAACGTCCAGGAGTATGATCAAAAAATTGAAGCGAGCGATGATACCCATGTTCGCAAGAAGCTTCGTTCCGAACGAAAAGAACCCAAACACTATCGAAAACAATTTGAGGACTTCTTGCGGCGAAAAGAGAAATACCGCAAGGACATGGAAATTTTCGGTGCTCGGAACAGCTATTCGAAAACGGACCATGACGCCACCTTTATGCGGATGAAGGAAGATCACATGAAAAACGGTCAGCTCAAGGCCGGTTATAATGTACAAGTCGCGACTGAAGGTCAATATGCCCTTGCGTACGATCTCTATCCGAATCCCACGGATACCCGCACACTCATTCCGTTTCTGGATCGAATTGAACAAGATTTCTTCAACCTCCCTCCCCACATTGTCGCAGACGCAGGGTATGGGAGTGAACAAAACTATGGAGATATTCTGGAAAACCGTGAGCGAGTTCCGTTAATCACCTACAACCAGTACCGCAAGGAACAGAAAAAGAAGTGGAAAGAGGATCCGTTCAACACAGCGAATTGGACGTATGATGAACAGAATGATGTGTATACTTGCCCAAATGGCCGGAAGCTTGGATTCAGTCACTTTGCGAAACGAACGGATAAGTATGAGTTCACACGCCATTACAAAATCTACGAATGTGAAAACTGTTCAGATTGTCCTTTGCGTGCCAGCTGTACAAAAGCGACCGAAGGGAACAATCGCAAATTAGCCGTAAATGAAACATGGGAAGCACATAAGACCATTGTTCGCAAGAAGCTTTCAGAAGAGAAAACCGGTGCACTCTACGGGAAACGAAAGATTGATGTAGAACCAGTTTTTGGATTTCTGAAGGCGAATTTGGCGTTCACTCGATTCTCCGTGAGGGGGCTTGAGAAAGCAAGGAATGAAATGGGATTTGCGTTCATGGCTGTGAATTTACGAAAATACACGGCCGTGAGTAGGTCCACCAGTTAGAAACAAGGGACTTGGGAAAGAAAAAAGCGAATTCTCACTAAAAACCAGTGAGGATTCGCTTTTTCGGTTCATTGGAGGCTAGTTATGTCCCAGCCCCGTATGTGAAGAAGACGCTGCCCGTGCTGGCCGCTGTCCTCGGAACACTCGGCGCAGGTTACGGTCTCACAAAACTGTTCGGGGCGTTCATCCCCGGGTGGATCAACCCCTTTCTGAACCTGTTACCGGGCGATCTTCTCCAGCAGCAGAACAGTCGGATGTGGTACGTGGCATTGCCCGTTACATTGGTAATTGCGATTGTGTTGCTGATGGTGGCTGTGCGGGAAGTGAGGAAGAGCCGGCTTGCCAATTAAATCCGAAGATAGTCCATGAAAGGTAAGTGTCTGCTGATAACTCCATAACTACAATGAAAAACCGCCCGGAACAGCAGATGCTTGTTCCGGGCGGTTTCATTCGATTATCGATATTCCGTCACCCGCGGAACGGCCACCAGACGCCGCGGCCGAACGATACGGTGATCGCCGGGATCAGGAGCGGCAGGATGATGAGGCCGTACAGCAGGAGGCCGGTGATGACGATGGTCGCGATCTGCACGAGGCTCAGGACGCCGGACGGCATCATCGCACCGAACGTGCCGGCGAGGATGACGGCGGCGGTGATGATGACTGTGCCCATCTTCGCCATCGAGATGCGCAGGGCGTCGCCGATCTTGCTGCCTTTCATGCTCTCTTCGCGGAAGCGGTCGAGCAGGAAGATCGAGTAATCGACGCCGAGCGCGATCAGCATGATGAAGCCGAAGAACGGTACGGCCCAGCTGACGCCGTCATAGCCGAGACCATTGACGAAGATGAGCTCCGTCACGGAGATCGACGTGTAATACGTCAGCAGCAGGGAGCCGATCATATAGAGCGGCATGATTGCGGAGCGGAACAGGATCGTCAGGACGATGAACAGACCGACGAGCATGATCGTTACCGTACGTGTGAAGTCTTTTGATGAAATGTCATCGAGATCCGAGTTCATGCTGGAAATCCCGGCGAACGCTACGTCCGTCTTTTCGAACGGTGTGCCAATGACAGATGTTTTCACGCTGTCTTTGATGTCATGGACCGTCTGGATCGCTTCGCGTGAATACGGATCGTTTTCCAGGATGACTTCCATCAGGATGCCGGTCTCGTCTCCGAACGTATAGCGGTCGACGACGGGCTGGAATTCTTCTTCTTTGAGCGTGCCGGACGGGATGTAGATGCCGGTATCCCGGATGCTCGGCGTGTCACTCATGTCCTTCAGCATATCGGTCACTTCGGTGAGCCCTTTGCTGATGTCAGTCAGCCCGTTCTTCGAATCGGTGACCCCTTTCGCGAGCTGGCCGAGACCGCCGCTGAGCTGTCCGATCTGGGAGCCGGAGCCTTCGATCTGACTGGCAGCCCCGTTCAGACTGCTGGAAATCTTGCCGAGCTCCCCGCTGAGAGCATTCAGTCCGCCCGCAGCCTGTGCAGCCGGCATACCTTGCGACAAGCCGCCGGCAATCTGGCCGAGCTGGGCGTTGATCTGCCCGATACCTTGGGCGGCCTGGCGCAGACCTGCGCCGCCTGAAGAGGCCTCCGAGCCGGATGGCAGCTGACTGGCCGCATCGTTCAGTCCGCCTTCGACTTGCCCAAGGCCGTCCTGCACTTGCTTGATGCCGTCATTGGCATCGTTCAGGCCGTCTGCAATCAGACCGAGCTGATGATCGACATCGAGGTCCTCGATCTGTTCGCCTGTCGGGCGGGTGATCGTCCGGACGGATTTGACGCCGTCGACTTTTTCCAAGTTGCGGCTGATTGTCTCGAGATAGGGAACGTCTTTCTCATCGACAATGGAACTGTCATCTTTCAGGATGACCTGGACAGGAAGGGAGTCCCCTTTCCCGAATCCTTCTGAAATGAGGTTCAGCCCTTTGACGGACTCTTTCGACTGGTCGATTTCGTCCACTGTGTTAAAGGAAAGATCGTTGTCGTACGTCAGCAGCAATGGCACAGTGATGATTGCAACGATTGCCATCGACAGCAAAGGCCGTGCAACGGACAGCTTGCTGAAGCCGATCCACAGTTTGCTGTCATTGTGGGCTGTCGCTTGTTTCGACGGCCAGAACAATTTGTCTTTCAGCAGCATCATGAACAGCGGGACGACCGTGAACAGCACAAGGATCAAGACGGCGATCCCGACGGCGACCGCAACGGCGGATTTGAAGATCGGGAAGTCGGCGAAGCCGATAGCTGCAAACCCGATGAACACGGCAAGTGAACTGATGATCAGCGTCCGGCCGGCAGTTTTGTACGTATTGACGATCGCTTCCGTGATTTCATGTCCTTCGATCAGCTCTTCCTTGTACCGGCTCAGGAGCAGGATACAATAGTCGGTTCCGAGCCCGAACAGGATCGCGACCAGGAAGATCTGCGTATAGTTCGAAACCGGGAAGCCGAACCAGTCGACGAAGAACGCAACGAGTGATTGGCTGAGCAGGTAGGTGATCCCGACAGCGATGAGCGGAACGATCGGTGTCACGATCGAGCGGAACACGATCAGCAGCAGCGCGAAGATGAGGACGACTGTGATGACTTCGGTCTTCTTCAGTCCTTCCTGCGCGCTGTCGTTGACGTCGTTATTGATGATCGCTTCCCCGGTCAGGTAGACTGTCGTGTCCTTTGGAAGGATCTCCGACCGGATTTTATCGCTCAGGTCGATGATCTCTTCATCGGTTCCGTCAACTGTGATCGGGACGAGGACCGTTTTGCGGTCTTCGGACACGAGCTGTTCTTCAACTTCCTTGCTTTCGAACGGCTCCATCACATCTGTGACGGGTTTTCCGAGATCTGCAATTTCTTTGACGGTATCACGGATCGAGTCTTTGTCTTTATCCGTGATCGCTTTGTCGTAGTCATAGACGAGCGAAAGGGTGTCTTCCGACGCGCCCGCCTTCTCCAGGATATCCGCCGCTTTCTGGGAATCGGCATCCTTCGATAGCTGGAACGAACCGGCCTCTTCCGCCTGTTTGGCGAGGTCCGGTGCGACGAACAGCAGGCCGACGGCGAGTCCGACGAGGACGATGAAAATCGGCCAGCGGAATTTCAAGATGGTCTTCATTGGTCAGTTTCCTCCATTTTCAAGATGTCCTTCACTTTCCGGAATGTCTGAACGAAGGCGCGCAGCTCATCCTCAGAGATTTCCTTCTCGAACATCCGGGTGATCGTTTCGTTCAGTGCGCGGTTCGATGTCTCGAGGATCTCCTGCCCTTCTGCGGTCAGGCCGGCGGTTTTCGACCGCTGATCCGTCATCGACCGTTCCGTACAGACGAGCCCTTTGTCCTCGAGCTTCTTGATGCGCGCAGTGATGGCGCTCTTATGGACGCCCTGCAATTCTGCCAGCTTGCCGTTCGACAGCGGTCCGTAGGCGGCCAGCAGTTTCAGCGTCTGGATCTGTTCCGGGGAATACTCCTTCCAGACAGGTGCCTGCACGGACTTCAGGAAATGCTCAGTTCCGTAGATCATCACTTCTTCGAACAGCTCGATTGCCTCCAGCAATGTATCTTTCATCATCATCGTACACCCCCTAAACTGTTTACTAGTTTATAGGGTGAACAAGTTTCCGTCAACCCATTCGATTCCTGCAGAAACAGCCGATTCCACAGGATATGCTACACTGATAGGAAAGGAGTGATCATGCGATGGATGGAAAGAATCGAAGCGATATCCGCCCCGGTCTCCGGGTGAACGTGATTTTGAAGAAAGACCAGCGGAGCGGGGTGAAGACGGAAGGGGTTGTCAAGGATCTGCTGACGAATTCCGCGCACCACCCGCATGGCATCAAAGTGCGGCTCGAAGACGGCCAGGTCGGCAGGGTCTGCGACATATTGGAATGAAGGGAGGCAGTCCGATGAATCCGCTTGACAGATTCCACCTGAAGCATCCGATCATCCAGGCGCCGATGGCAGGCGTGACGACAGCAGAGTTCGTTGCAGCGTGCACGGAATCGGGTATGCTCGGTTCGATTGGTGCCGGCTACCTGGATGCGGCATCGACACGGAACATCATCCGGGCGGTCCGCCAGCTGACGGACAAGCCGTTCTCGGTCAATCTGTTCGTTCCGGATGAGCCGGTGTTCGATCAGCAGGACGTGCGCCGGGCGTATGAGGCGCTGCAGCCGATCGGCGAACAGCTCGGCCTGCCGTTCTGGAAGGCGCCGCTGTCGGAACCGGAGTTTGACGGACAGCTTCAGGTGGTTTTGGAGGAGAAGCCTGCCGTCTGTTCGTTCACGTTCGGTCTGCCGTCAATGGAAACCATGCAGGCGCTGCGACAGGCCGGAATCCTGACGATCGGCACGGCGACGACACTCGAAGAGGCGGCCGCTGTCCAGTCATCCGGCATGGATATGGCCGTGCTGCAAGGATCGGAATCGGGCGGTCACCGGGGATCCTTTGCGCCCGGCGGTCCGCTTGTGCCGCTCGATGATTTGCTGCAGCAGGCTGCCGGGAGTCTGGAGATCCCGCTGATTGCAGCAGGCGGCATCATGTCCGCGAGCCGGATGCGGGAATTGCTCCATGCGGGTGCATGCGCTGTCCAGATCGGTACGGTTCTGCTCGCGGCTGAAGAAAGCGGGGCAGCGCCTGCTTACAAACAGGCGGTCCAGGAAGCGGCGGATGACCGGACGGTGATCACGTCTGTCTTCTCCGGACGCCCGGCGCGCGGCATCCGCAATACGTTCATCGACCGGATGGACGGAGCTCCGCTTGCGCCGTATCCGTTCCAGAACGATCTGACGAAACGGCTGCGGAAGGAAGCGGCCGCACGCGGGGATGCGGAGTATATGTCCTTGTGGGCAGGAACAGGGGTTTCCGCGGCGGGCAGCGGAACGGCTGCCGAACTCCTGTCCCGGTTCCTGGATAGCTGAAAGAGGGGAGCGCCTTGCGTTTCCCTCTTTCGAAGTGACTGAATTCACTTTATAATCAGATGAAAAGGGGGCGGCCGCTATGCTCGATCTGCTCATCATCATGCTCGAACGGGTCGGGACGATTGTCGCCGTGGCGTTCATCCTGACACGGTTCCGGTTCTTCAAACAGCTCATCCATCAGGATACGCTCACCCGGCGCCAGAAGGTGAATGCCATTTTGTTCTTCGGGGCGTTCGGCGTGATCGGTACATATTTAGGCGTCGCCTTCAGTACGCAGACATTGCACTTCAACAGTGTGTCAATGAATTTATCCGGAGATGAAGCGATCGCAAACTCCCGCGTCATCGGCATCGTGGTCGCCGGACTTCTCGGCGGCTGGCGGCTCGGTCTCGGCGCTGGTCTGATCGCCGGGCTCCACCGGATGACGCTCGGCGGGTTCACCGCATTCTCCTGCGGCCTGTCGACAATCCTTTCCGGGCTCCTCGCCAGCTGGTTCTATCGGAAAGGCAAAACCGTCCATCCGGTCATGGCATTTGCGATCGGTGCTCTGGCGGAAGCGATGCAGATGGGGCTGATCCTCATCCTGTCGAAGCCGTTCACGGAAGCCTGGTCGCTCGTCCAGGCGATCGGCCTGCCAATGATACTCGCAAACGGACTCGGCACGGCGATCTTCTTGCTGATCGTCTACAACGTGCTGAGCGATCAGGACAAGGCGACCGCATTACAGGCGCAGAAGACGCTCCGCATCGCCAATCAGACGCTTGCGCATCTGCGGCAGGGGATGACGGCGGCGACATGCGACGCTGTGTGCCGGATCCTGTACAGGGAACTGGAGCCAAGCGCAGTGGCAATGACGAACCAGTCCGAAATCCTGGCGCATGTAGGTGTGGCGAGCGATCATCATCAGCCGCACAGCCCGATCCAGACGACGATCACGAAGGAAGTGCTGCAGCACGGCCGCCGTGTCACAGCGGATGACGGGGCGATCCACTGCATCGAAGCGCACTGTCCGCTCGGCGCTGCTGTCATTGCGCCGCTCAAGCAGCGCGATGAAGTGGTCGGGACCCTGAAACTCTATTATCCATCGGAGAAGGCGATCACGGATGTGACGATCGAACTGATCGACGGGCTCAGCTCGCTGCTGAGCGACCAGCTCGAGATCGCAGCCGCAGGACGGGCGCACGAACTCGCGAAAGATGCGGAAATCAAAGCGCTGCAGGCACAGATCAGTCCGCATTTCTTCTTCAATTCCCTGAATGTCATCATTTCGCTGATCCGGACCGATCCGGACCAGGCGCGCCAGCTTCTCATGTCGCTGTCAAAGTTCCTGCGGCAGAACGTTGAAGGGACAACGGCGATGCGTGTGACGCTCGAGCAGGAACTGGCCCATGTCCAGGCCTACCTGCAGATCGAGCAGGCGCGGTTCGTCGACAAACTGACGGTGGAGCTCGACGTCGATCCATCCGTACTGTCGCAGCTGATCCCTCCGCTGACGCTTCAGCCGATCGTCGAGAACGCTGTCAAGCATGGCATCGCCGATATGGCGAGCGGCAGTGTGGTGACCGTCTCGATCGGATTGGAGGAAGGGGAGACCGTGATCACGGTCCGGGACAACGGCAAGGGGATTGCGGAAGAACGGCTGCCGCTTCTTGGCGAGGAACCTGTCGAATCGGCTACCGGAACAGGGATGGGCCTCTATAATGTCCACCGCCGTCTCGTCATGTCGTTCGGCAGCGAAGCGGGCCTCCGGTTCGGGGTCCCTGAAGGCGAAGGGACGGTTGTCCGGTTCCGGATCCCGCAGACAGTGAAAGAGGAGGTGCACGTATGAGTATCCGGATTCTTGTGGTGGATGACGAACGCTACGCCCGGGAGGAACTCATCTATTTGCTCGGACGCCATCCGGACGTTGACATTGTCGGAGAGGCGGACTCGGGCGATGCGGCGATCCTCAAAACGATCGAGTTGCAGCCCGATGTCCTGTTCCTCGACGTCGAGATGCCGAAGATGAACGGCCTCGAAGCGGCAAAAGTTGCAAACGGTCTTAAGCATCCGCCGCATCTTGTGTTCGCGACCGCCTATCCCCAGTTCGCAGCGGACGCCTTCCGTGTGGATGCGGTCGACTATCTGCTGAAACCGTACGAAGAGGAACAGCTCGCCCAGACCCTCACACGGATCCGCGCAAAGCGGCCGGCAGGCGGGAAAGCACCGGCCCGGCAGCCGCTCGGCCGGCTCGCTGTTGAGCGGGAGGGGGAAATCGAGTACGTGCCGATCCCTGACATCCTGTACGTCAGCCGGGAAGAGAACCGGACGCGGGTCATCACGCGGACAGGGGAGCACGAAGTGAAGCTTCCGCTGAGAGATCTGGAAGCACGTCTCGTCCCTTTCTCGTTTTTTCGCATCCATAAGAGCTATCTGGTCAACCTTGCGCACGTCCGCCGCCTGACCCCCTGGTTCAACGGCGCCTATCAGCTTGAACTGGAAGGCAGGCCGGAACAGCTTTCCGTCAGCCGGAATTATGCCAAAGCGCTGCGGCGTAAGCTGGAAGGGTGACAAGCTGCACGTCAGTACGGAGATCCGGCACGTCAGAAGGAAGAAACGACATGATATCCCCGGAATGGCCAATTGTTAGAATAGTTGTTTTATAATCAAGGCAGACTTCTGACAGAGAAAGGACGGGGGATATATGTATACGTTTCTATTTGGGGTGGCATTGCTGATCGTCGGGTATTTCACGTACGGTAAGTTTGTGGAGCGGGTGTTCGGCGTGAAAGAAGAACGGCAGACACCTGCGTTTGCGAACCAGGACGGCGTCGATTACGTGCCGATGAATACGAAGAAGAACTCATTGATCCAATTGCTGAACATTGCGGGGGTCGGCCCGATTTTCGGTCCGATCATGGGAGCGCTGTACGGTCCGGTCGCATTCCTCTGGATCGTGCTCGGTGCAATCTTTGCGGGCGCAGTGCATGACTACCTGACCGGGATGATCTCCATCCGGAACCGCGGGGCACACTTGCCGGAGCTTGCAGGCAAGTTCCTCGGGAAATTCATGAAGCACCTTGTAAACGCTTTCGCCATTTTACTTCTCCTGCTGGTCGGAACGGTGTTCGTCTCGGCACCTGCAGGCCTCCTGTACAACCTGATGAACGGCTGGATGGCGATGGGTCTCATCGTTGCAGCGATCTTCATCTATTACATCTTGGCGACGCTGCTGCCGATCGATAAGATCATCGGCCGGTTCTATCCGATCTTCGGCCTGCTGCTGATCATCAGTGCGCTGGGTGTCGGCGGCGGCATGCTCATCAAAGGGGCGCCGATCCCTGAACTGTCTTTGACGAACCTGCACCCGGATAACATTCCCATCTTCCCGCTGCTGTTCCTGACGATCTCATGCGGCGCACTGTCCGGATTCCACGCGACCCAGACGCCGATCATCTCTCGGACGACTCAGCGTGAGAAACAAGGCCGCAAGATCTTCTACGGCATGATGATCGCAGAAGGGGTCATCGCAATGATCTGGGCAGCGGCCGGCATGGCGCTGTTCAACGGACCGGTCGGCCTGAACGAACTGCTCGCTGCAGGCGGTCCTGCCATGATTGTCAGCGAAGCATCGACTCTTATGCTCGGCGCGGTCGGCGGAACCCTCGCCATTCTCGGTGTCATCATCCTGCCGATTACATCCGGCGATACGGCGTTCCGCAGTGCCCGTATGATTATCGCGGATTACTTCAAGTTCCCGCAGCTGAAGGTCATGAGCCGGCTCTGGATCGCCTTGCCGCTGTTCGCCGTTTCGATCGCACTGACATTCGTCGACTTCAATATCCTCTGGCGTTACTTCTCGTGGGCGAACCAGTCCACGGCCGTCATTGCCCTGTTCGTCGCTGCGATGTATCTGTTCATCGCCGGCAAGAATTACTGGATTGCGCTTGTGCCTGGCACATTCATGCTCATGGCGACGACCACATATATCCTGAATGCGCCGATCGGGTTCCGGCTGCCGATGGAAGTGTCGCTGATCGGGGCGAGTGTCATCTCGATCTTCCTCGTTGCGCTGTTCTTCTATTCCGCGGTGAAAGCGAAGCGTGCTCAAGTGCCGCTTGAAGTGGACGCCCCGGATTGGGATGACGCGATCGCAAGTGCAGCCACAGCAGCAACTCCTGAATAATGGATGGTCCCCGGGAGGAACAATCCCGGGGGTTTTCATGTTCCGCTTCCGCCGGCATCCGGCCGCCCTGTATACTGGAGACAGACAGGGGGAAGCATCATGAGGAAATACATAGGGGAAATCGGCCTTCTGGTCACGGCCATCATCTGGGGGACAGGCTTTCCGGTAAGTGCCATTGCACTCGATTACTTCAGTCCATACCAGATTCTCGCGGGACGGTTTGCGGTCGGTGCCGTTCTGCTCGGCATCGTGTTCCATAGGAAATTGAAGTCAGTGACCGCTGCGGCGGTCTGGAAAGGAAGTCTGCTTGGGATCTTCCTGTACAGTGCCTTCGCCTTGCAGACGGTGGGCCTGCAATTCACGACACCTTCGAACAACGCATTCCTGACGGCCGTCAACGTGCTTGTCGTGCCGTTCATCGCCTTCGTGCTTTACCGCAAGCGGGTCGGTGCATTCGAGGTGACCGGTGCGTTTCTTGCGATGGCAGGAATTGCATTACTGTCCATGAACGGCTCTTTGACGCTCAATCCGGGGGATGTGCTGTCACTCCTTTGTGCGGTGATGTTCGCCTTCCATATTTTCTACACAGGCCAGTTCGTGAAGACGGAAGATGCCATCATACTGACACTTATCCAGATGGCGGCGGCTGCGGTCATCGCCTGGCTGGCAGTGATTGCGCGCGGGGAAGCCGCAATCCCGGTAACGCCGGAGTCGGCTGCCGCGCTGCTGTACTTGGGAGTCTTCTCGACGACGATTGCATTCCTGCTGCAGACGGTCGCCCAGAAACATGTCACCGAAACGAAAGCGGCGATCCTGCTGTCGATGGAATCGCTATGGGGCATGGTTTTTTCGATCCTTCTGCTGCATGAAGCGGTCACAGGACGGATGCTGATCGGCGCAGGACTGATCCTGGCAGCGATCCTGCTGGCTGAGACGAAACCGGGCTTCCTAATGAAGCGTCGGCTCGGAAAGACCGGGTGATCTTATGAACCCGTCGCAATCCGGACGGAAACGTGCGATAATGGAAAAAACGCGCGGCAGCACTCAGCGGCCGGAGCAAAAAGGATGACACGATGAAAACAATTGATGTACTTGTAAACGATAAAAGCGCCAGCAGCCTGCGGAAAGGATATCCGCTGATTTTGAAAGATGCCGTCATGAATCCGGACGTGCTGAAAGAAGAGGGCAGCCTGCTCCGTCTTGTGGACCGGAACCGCCGTTTCATCGCCAAAGGCTATTACGGCGTGCAGAACAAAGGGGTCGGCTGGGTGCTGACCCGGAAAGAGGAGGAAGCGATCGACTTCGACTTCTTCGAATCCCGCATGGCAGCGGCCTTCGAGCGCCGGGAAAGCTTCCGCATGAACACACAGACGACCGCCTACCGCCTGTTTAACGGGGAAGGGGACGGCATCGGCGGGCTGACCATCGATTATTTCGACGGGTATTATATGGTGAGCTGGTACAGTGAAGGCATCTATACGCTCAAGCATCACGTGTATAGCGTGCTCGACAAGATTGCGGACGCGAAGGCGGTCTACGAAAAGAAACGGTTCGATACGAAAGGGCAGTACATCGATCAGGATGATTATGTGTCCGGCGAGCCGGCGGATTTCCCGCTCATCGTCAAAGAGAACGGCATGAATTTCGCAGTCGATCTCAACGACGGGGCGATGACAGGGGTCTTCCTCGATCAGCGCGACGTCCGGAAGGCGCTCCGCGATAACTACTCGGAAGGCAAGCATGTGCTGAATACGTTCTCGTACACAGGCGCATTTTCCGTCGCCGCAGCGCTCGGCGGCGCGGTGAAGACGACGAGTGTCGATCTTGCGAAACGCAGTCTCGCAAAGACCATCGAACAGTTCAGTGTGAACGGCATCGATTACGAAGCACAGGACATCAAAGTGATGGATGTGTTCGACTACTTCCGCTATGCGAAGCGCCATGAATTGAAGTTCGAAGTCGTCGTCCTCGATCCGCCGAGCTTCGCGCGCTCGAAGAAAGCGACATTCAGCTCAGCGAAGGACTACCCGGCCCTGCTGCAGGATGCAATCGCCATCACTGAGAAGAACGGCATCATCGTCGCGTCGACGAACAACGCGAGCTTCAGCATGAAAAAATTCAAGGGGTTCATCGACGAAGCGTTCAAGGCGGCAGGCCACCGTTATAAGATCCTGGAAGATTCATCACTGCCGAAAGACTTCCGCACAAACCGTGACTATCCGGAATTCAACTATCTGAAAGTGTGTATCATCCAGAAACTGAAGTGATCGGGGCCGCCCGCTCGTACACCCTGGCGAATGATTAGTAAACTCGGCGATGTGCTCATGAATCGCTGAAAATGATCATAAAGCACAGGGAACCGCTCATAAAGCGCGGAAAGTGATCATAAATCATGGGGACCGCTCATAAAACGCGGAAAGTGATCATAAACCATGAAGAACCGCTCATAAACCAGCGCAACCCGCTCATAAACCAACCGGCCGCAGCCCTTACTCGCGGCCGGTTTTCCTGTTTATCCACCCAAAGACTGCCGCGCAGCAAACAAACCAAGACTGGCTTGTGTGCTTCGCCTTGCGAAGCATTTTCTGTAGGATCCGCAACCCAAATAGGGAGGTACTGTCACAAAAACGCCCGAGACAGCGGCAGACTTATGAAGTAAGCTTGAAGTATGAGAACGACTTCGGGAGGTCAGTGGGATGAAACAATGGACAGGTCTGCTGCTGCTGGGCGCAGTGCTGCTGCTATCCGGCTGCGCCTATACGTTCGCGCATGAAGACGGCTACCGGATGGCGGTGATCAATGAGGGGTTCCCCGTGCCGAAAAACGCCTACGAGCTGAAACCGGAAGACTGCACAACAGAGATCGCCAAGTCGGCAAAGTACAAGCTGGCCGGCATCGGCGATGAAGACGGAACCCCGCCCGCCGCCTACTTGGCGGAAATCGAAAAATGGGGCTGGACCGAGATGACCGAGGCACGTGTCGGCAATGTCCATTATTTCAAGAAGAACGGCAAGATCATGTCACTTATCATCCAGAAGGACGTCTTCGATGTGCTGGAGATGAGTGATGCAGTCCAGCTAAGATAAGGCGTATAATCCTCAGGTTTCCAGCCACCCTTCCTGTAAGGAGGGTGACCAACCATTATGATACTAAAACAATTCTTACTGCCGGCGGCTGGCATGCTGTGTCTTGCCATGATGACCGGCTGTAATCCGAAAGACGCAAAACTTCCTGTCAGCGCAGAGGCGGCGATGACCGCGGAAGCCGTCCTGATCGATACGGACGGCAAGGAAATCGGAGAAGCCCATTTCACGGAAGCGAATGGTGCACTGACGATCAGCGTACGGGCGGAAGGACTGGCGCCGGGCACTCATGGCATCCATCTGCATGAGAAAGCGGTCTGCACGCCGCCTGACTTCAAATCGGCGGGCGGTCATTTCAATCCGACCGGCAAACAGCATGGGTTCGATAATCCGAAAGGGTACCATCTGGGCGATCTGCCGAACCTGGAAGTCGGCGAGAGCGGGAAAGTCGCCGTGAAAGTGGTCATGCACAATGTGACCCTGCAGAAAGGGAAACCGAACTCCCTTCTCGATGAAGACGGCAGTGCGCTCGTCATCCACGCAGGACCCGATGATTACAAAACCGACCCGGCCGGCGATTCCGGCGATCGGATCGTGTGCGGTGCATTGGAAGCCAAGTGATCCCGGAAACACCTTTCGGCCAATTAAATAAACGGATAGTCCGAGCATTGCCCTGCGCAATGCTTTTTATTTTTCCAATTATCCGCTATTTCAGCATATACCTGTGCTATACTTCAGTTATCTGACTGCTGAAACACTACGTGCAGATTCACATGGCCGCCAGTCTCACTATGGACAGGGGGCGCCCAGAGAAAAGGGGAATGACAGATGAGAAAGATGGCAATGGTGCTCTTCGCTGTGCTCTTGCTCACAGCATGCCAGTCAAAAGGCGCTGATATTAAGGAAGTCAAGAACGTCCCGGCCAAGGTCCAGGACATGATCACGAAACAGGAGATGCTGGGCAGCAAGCACAACCTTTATATGATCAGCACCGGGGACAGCGCGTCCTATCTCGTCTTCCGTGCATCAGGCAGTGTCACCTCGTCGGTCGAAACCGATGGGGACCTTGTCACGTTCCGTCTGGATACAACTGGCGGATCGGACAAAACGGAACTCCATGTCTTCGAACTCCAGCGTCAGGGGGAAGATAACATGATCCAATTCGAAGTGAACGGTAAACTCGTTCCGCTCGACACCTATCTTATCGGATCGGCCGCTTTACCGGCGGCCTGATGAAACGAGGAGGGTTCCGATTGCGACTCGGCAGGAAAAGAACGTGCGAGTCGCAGATAGAAGGGGCACCACTGCGATCCAGCAGGGAAATCACATGTGAATCAAAAACAAAACCAGACCGCCTCGCTGAGGACGGTCTGGTTTTTAGTATCACCGCAGCAAAAATTCTTCCGAGTAGTACGGCTGCTGCTCCTTGCTGAATCCGACGCCGATGCCGAGACTGCTGTAGCCTTTCAGCAGGATATTGTCCCGGTGGCCTTTCGAGTTCATGAGCCCTTCGTGGGCGAAGATGCTGCTCGATTGGCCATAGGCGAGATTTTCGCCGGCCCGTTTGAAGCGGATGCCGTCTTCCTTGATACGGTCGAACGGCGATTGTCCCTCCTGGTTGTCATGGCTGAAATACGAGTGTTCCGCCATGTCGTTACTGTGCTTCCGCGCAGTGGCAGCGACGGCGCTGTCCCAGGTGAGGATGGACCGGCCATGGCGGACGCGCGCCGCATTCGTCAGATGGAACAGCTGCTGTTCGAACCCTTTGCGCAGCGCTTCACTCCGTTCGCCATACAACCCTTTCTTCCGGTCTTCGAGATCCGCCGAAACCAGTTCGACGGCGGTCACCTGGCTGTCCTGATGGAGATCATAGAAGACGTAGGCGTATACGTCCCCGAGCTTGAACAGGTCCATGCCTTCATCGTCCTGCAGCATATAAACGTTCAGTCCTTTCCTCATCTTGGTGAGCGGCTGCCCGAGCGCTTTCCGCACATCCGCCTTAGCAGATTTGTACCGGACGCCGGATGTGGATGAAATGAGGTCATCATTCGTGTAGAGCGCAGCGACCTTATCGTTTTCATCGAATGACACCATGACGAAATTCTGATAGTCGGTATGGTAGGTGTTCCATTCGGTGCCGTACTCATTCAGCGACTGGTTCAGCGGTTTGCCAAGGGCGGCCGTGACATCCGCGGCGGATGAACCGATTTCCAGGTTGCTGATGGAGATCGGCGTAGCTGTTGGTGCTGCAAGCGCCGGTTTTTCGACGGGCTGCTTGGCGTCACGGAGAGTATCGGTTTTCGACGAAACGATACCGATCAGTTCTTCCGTCGCGTCGCGCAATGTATGGTATGTCGATTCGATCGTGTCTACGGAAATAATGCCTTCGAGCTTTTCATCCACGGGATCCAGGAAGGAGAGGTCGGCGTATTTCGAGACCGGTTCTTCCCAGTATGGTTTTGCAAGGTAGATGGCAGCCAGCAGCAGGATGAAGAGGAATAGTCGTTTCACATCAGTCGCCTCCTGTCTCCAGTATACCTTGCAGGGGCTGTCCGGATACAGCAGGAACACTTTTTCCTCGGAGTGAACCGGTGTTCAGGAAAGGGGAAAGCAGGTATACTCAGAAGAAAGAGTACAGACACATATGGAGAAGGGTGTGACGGCAATGTTCAGCGGATTGAGTGCGGTTCCGGATTGGTTCTACATTCTGGCATTTTCAGTGGTCATCCTGATCGTGCTGATCACCGAGTGGAAAACGCGGTAAGGAGATGATGGACATGGCAGCATGGAAACGGAAGACGCCGAAACTGACGGCACTTCGCGAACCGGCGGAGGCCGGACCGATACTGCGGGACTGCGTACTCGCGAATGAATCCTTTAGCAGCATAGACACTGCTGGACTGACCGCGGACAATGCCGTGCTGACGGACTGTTCGTTCGCGGAAAACGACCTGGCGGGGGCGGTGTTCATCGATACGGTGTTCGAACGATGCGATTTTTCGAACGTCCTGGCGGCGCGGGCGGACGTGCGGCGATGTGAATTCGTCAACTGCAAGCTGACGGGCGCGGACTTTTCCCAGGCGTCCGCTGCCGATGTGCTGTTCACCCAATGTGACATGCGCTACAGCAATTTCAGTTTTTCCGGGCTGGTGCGGGCGGAATTCAATGAAGTCCAGCTGTCGGATTCCGACTTCTTCGAGTGTACACTGAAGCCGGTATCGTTCAAGAACAGCCGGCTGGAGAACGTGAATTTCAGGGAGACGGACCTCGCCGGCATCGATTTGTCGGACTGCCGGTTCGAACGGCTCGAAGTGACCCCTTCAAAACTGGAAGGCTGCCGCGTATCAAGTGAACAGGCGGTCGGCTTCGCCCGTATGTTCGGCTTATTGGTGGACGGGGAATCATGATATACTGAAACGAACCAAACGAGGAGTGTGGACGAGCAATGCTGACATTTGAAGAAAAACAGGCAATTATTGAATCCTACCCGGAATTGACAAGGAAAGACGTCTCCATGAAACGGGTCAACTACCATTATCTCGACAGTAAGTTCGACAAGACGGTCGTCGTGCAGCATCTTCATCCGAACGGCAATGCGTTCGTGTACGTGGCGGATATACCGGGATACGAACCGGACGGCCGCGGTCTCGTCAATGTGCGGGAAGCGTCGGAAGCGGAACTGCGCCAGGTGATCGAGGATGCCATCAAAGGACTGTCCGAAAGCAATGATGACCGGGAACCAGTCGAAGAGGTCTGGCGGGACGGCAACAATTCGAAACTGGAACTGAAAGAGGAGCTCGATGCGTGGAATGTCTACCACGGCCTCAATCTGGAAGACAGCTTCGGGGATTACCAGGAAGCGGTCGACTATTTGAAAGAAGAAGGCTTCCGGAAAGTCGGGGACGACGGGGTGATCGAATGAAAGGCAGGACGGTGACCATCGGCATCATTGCCATTACAATCATTGTCGTGGCGGTCATTATCTGGCTCATGCTGGCGACGTTCAAGCAGGATGAGCAGAAGAACGGCCCGGCTGCCGCCGGCTATACGGCGGAGTCGGTCTATGTGATCCAATGAAATGCAAAAGGCTGCTGTGCGGATTCCCGCGCAGCAGCCTTTTTTCATCCGTCACTGAAATTTGTCCTTCCGGAACGGCAGCCACCAGTTCCAGTCACCGAACAGTTTCATGAGACTCGGCACGAGCAGCAGACGGATGATGGTCGCGTCGATGGCGACCGCAATGGCGATCCCGACGCCGATCTGTTTGACAGGCATGACGTCCGTGAACGCGAAGGCGCCCGTCAGGACGATCATGATCAGGGCCGCCGAAGTGATGACCTTGCTTGTCGCTGCAAGCCCTTCCACCGTGGATCGGTCATTATCACCGGTTTCAAGATAGGATTCCTGCATCCGTGAGATGAGGAACACTTCGTAGTCCATGCTCAATCCGAACACGAGACTGAACACGATGACCGGAATGATGAGCGCGATCGTCCCTGGATGGAGTCCGAAATGGCCATATTGGAAAATATAGACGAGCAGGCCGAACGATGCGGACAGGCCGCCGATGTTCATCACAATCGCCTTGAACGGGATGAGCAGCGACCGGAATGCGAGCATCAGGATGATGAATGTCGAGACGATGATGATCAGCAGAGCATAGACGATATTGTCCGCGATTTCATCGAAAATCTCCTGGTTGAATTTCGCTTCTCCGCCGATTTTCATGTCCCAGGGAGTATCCTTCTCCGACCAGGTGCGAGCCCAGTCCTGCGCTTCCGTGGAGGCCCCGTCGGCGTTCAGAGTGACCGGAATCATGAGCCGGTCCCCTGATGTGAAGGCGTCCAGCAGGGGCTCGAGTTTTGCCTGCTGTTCAGGGACCTGAAGTGCCTGGCTGAAGACGGTGGGGTCCCCGATGCCGCTCTCACTGAACACAGTCGTCACCTGCCCCGTGAGCGGATCTTGTTCGAGCGCCTCCTGTACATCTTTCATGGCATCGAGCCCGTCATCGTCAGTCCAGCCGCCGTCCCGCTCGGCGATGACGAAGGCGGTCGACTCATCCCGCATGCCGAATGCATCTTCCATATGCTCATACGCAGATCGGGTATCATACGTGAGGGGAAGTGAGTCGATCTGCGGGATGGTGAGGGTCATGTTGCGGACGGGAATGAGCGCCGTGCCCAAGATAGCAAGCGCGACAATCGTAATCAGGACAGGCCGCTTGATGACGCCTTCTGCGAACTTCCGCCAGCCGTCCGTGTCATGCTTCACACGGAGCACTTTCCCTTTGTCGATCCGCTCCTTCAAAACGAGCAGGACGGACGGCAGCAGGGTGATCGACGCAAGGACCGCCATCGTCACGACGATCATACCGCCGAGGGCGATGTTCTGGAAGATGTCCACCCGGATGAGCAGCATGGCACCGAGACCGATGAACACACAGAATGCCGAGAAGATGATCGACCGGCCGGCGGTTTCAATGGTTGTCCGCACAGCGCCCGGGATCGGCTGCAGCTTCCGCTCTTCCCGGTAGCGGCTGATGAACAGCAGCGCAAAGTCGATACTGAGCGCCAGACCGAGCATCGGGATAATATTCAGGACGAAAATGGACAGGTCGACATACTTGCCGAACAGCGCCAGGATGCCGAATGACGGAATGATCGTCGCCACACCGATCAGGATCGGCACGAGCGATGCGGTCACGGTGCCGAATGCGAACAGCAGCACAATCAGGGCGATCGGCAGTCCGATGGCTTCCGCGATCATCAGGTCTTTCTGGCTCGCCGTATTGATATCCTTCGTGATCGGGGACTGCCCGGTCAGCGTGATGCCGTCATCGGTGCCGACCGCGTCTCGGATTTTGGAGACGATGTCGGATTTATCGCTTTCACTGTCATCGAACTGCAGGAGAGCATAGGAGATATCCGGTTTATGCTGATCGGGTTCATCGAGCGGGGACACGATGTTTTCCGTGAGTGTCAGCCGGCTGACCGCGGACAAGGCGTCTTGGATTTCACTGTCGGTCTTCCGCTCGAATACGAGAAACATCGTTTCATCAGGCTGGTCGAAATCATGCGTCAGGATATGCGAGACATCTTCCTGTTCGCCGTCCATCCGGAACCCATCTCCTTCGAGCAGGCCCGGCAGCCGGATTGCAAAGACGGCGAGCCCGGCCAGCAGTACGAGCCAGGCAGCGATGACCCATTTGTAGCGAGCGGCGATAAATCTTGAAAACGTCTTCATGGCATACTCCTTCTTTCTCTCAGGAAATCCTTTCCTTCATCATAGCGGCTCACTGCCGGGAAGGGAACTGATTTGTGGGGAAGAATACGCGCGGCCGGGGAGCAGATACGCGCGGCCGGGGAGAGAATACGCGCGCGCCCGGAAATATGCGCGGCGCCAGTCCAAATACGCGCGGCCCAGGCCGAGATACGCGCGCGCAGCAAGCCCAGAACCATAAAAAAACCGCCCCCCGGAGGGAGCGGTTTTGTAAGGGTGAAGTCAATTAGTTCTTTTCAACGTTTGTAGCTTGAAGACCGCGCTGGCCTTGCTCGATGTCGAAAGTTACGTCCTGGCCTTCTTCAAGAGTCTTGAAGCCTTCGCCTTGGATAGCTGAGAAGTGTACGAATACGTCGTCGCCATCTTCACGCTCGATGAAGCCATAACCTTTTTCTGCGTTAAACCATTTTACTTTACCATGTTCCATGTTTGTTTCCTCCTCGTATGCAACCAGCATACATTGTGTTACTATCCTTGCTCAAGTCTTAAAGGGTCAAGTGCACCTCGACCATCGCACCGAACAAAAATAATTCTTCTTTATCATAACAGAGGTGTTCTGGGAGTGCAACCCATACGATTCAAATTAAAAGAACAAGTCCAGCAATTGATACAGAACCGCTGCCATGGCTGCGGAGATCGGCATCGTGATCACCCAGGTGATGACAATCTTCTTCGCTGTGCCCCATTTCACGCCTTTGACCCGCTGTGCAGACCCGACGCCCATGATGGACGAAGAGATGACATGTGTGGTGGAGACCGGCAGATGGAGAAGCGTCGCACCGAAAATGATGGCAGCCGAGTTGAGATCGGCCGCCGCACCGTGGATCGGCCGGATCTTCATGATTTTACCGCCGACGGTCTTGATGATCTTATAGCCGCCGATCGAGGTGCCGATTCCCATCGAGGTGGCCGCTGCAATGCGGACCCACATCTGGATGTCGTCACCGGTCTGCAGGTTGGCCGCGATCAGCGCCATCGTGATGATCCCCATCGCTTTCTGCGCGTCATTCGTTCCGTGCGTGAATGACTGGATTGCAGCCGTCAAGATCTGCAGATAGCGGATGCGCTTGTTCGCCTTGAACAGGTTGCGGTTCTTCAGCACCCGGCGCAGCAGCGACATGACGATGAAGCCGCCGACGATTGCGATGACCGGGGAGATCAGCAGGGCTTCCAGGATTTTGATGAATCCACTGTAATTCAGGATCGCAAAACCGGCTGCTGAAATCGCAGCACCCGCGATCGAGCCGATCAGCGCATGCGACGAACTGGACGGGATACCGAAATACCAAGTCACCAAGTTCCAGATGATTGCGGACAGCAGGGCGGCCAGGATGACCAGGGAGCCGTTTTCCAGTGTGAACGGGTCGACGATGTCCTTTGAAATCGTCTTTGCGACCCCTGTGAACGTCAGGGCGCCGGCGAAATTCATGGTGGCCGCCAGCAGAATGGCCACACGCGGCTTCAGCGCCCGTGTGGAAACGGACGTCGCGATTGCGTTCGCAGTATCGTGGAATCCGTTGATGAAGTCGAAGGCGAGTGCACAGACGACGATTAAGATCGTCAGAAGGAGAACTATATCCATTGTAGGCCTCCTTAGGCGTTCCGCATGATGATCGTCTCAATCAGATTGGCGACATCCTGGCAGTAGTCTGCGATTTCTTCGAGCAGTTCATAGATATCTTTCAATTTGATGATTTGGATCGGATCGGTCTCCGTCACGAACAGCTGCTTGATGGATGTCCGCAGCACTTCGTCGCAGATGCGTTCGTACTCCTTGATGCTGACAGCGTGTTCGCGCATCTCCACGAGTTTCTTGCGCTCCAGCAGTTTCATCGCTTTAACGATTTCGTCCGAGCTTTTCACGATGTTTTCCATGAATTTGTGCATATATCCGTCGATTTCCGTGAGCGAGAACATTTCCAGGTTGGCAGCGAAATGTTCGACACCGTCGAGGATATCATCCATTTTGATGGCCACTTGCAGGATGTCTTCCCGCTCGATCGGTGTCATGAAAGAGGTATTGAGATTGGTGATGAGGTCGTGGATCAGATCATCGCCTTCCGTTTCATACCACTTCAATTTGATGCTGACTTCTTTCAAGTCGGCAGCGGAATTCACTTTATAATCATTTGCATAGTGCATCGCTTCCTGCACGTGTTCGGCAATGGCGACCAGGGCTGCAAAGAAAGGATCTGTTTTTCTCGGGCTGAACATGGCTGACCTCCATCCGGATATTCGGAATGTAATAATTTGATAACGCATCTATCATAGCAAACCGCCGCCGTTTAGACGAATAGATTTTTTCAGGATTCGACAATTTTCTCGAGTTCTGCATCCGGTTATCCATTTTTTATTCATATTTGTCAGCCTTCTCTCACTTTTAGTGCATTATTCAAAATTTTTTCAGCGGAATGAATCCTTTCGCTTGCTTGCCCGTATACAATAGGCAAAGGAGGTGTTTGAAATGGAAGTGTTCGGAATCCCGATCGGCGACCTATACTTACCTGTCCTTATCATTTCAGGGATTGCTACGCTGTTATACTTATTCTTCAGTGATCTGACAGATGGATCCGGTGAACTTCATCCATTGCTCGATCCAGCTGTGCTGCTTCCGTTCGTCACATTGACGGCGACATGGGGATACATCCTGGAGCTGGTTACGGGGCTCGGCAGCGGCTGGGTTCTGGCGATTTCACTTGCGGCATCAGCCGTGCTTGATTTCCTGCTGTATTTCTTCATCCTGCTGCCGCTCAAATCCGCAGAAGTATCGCTTGCCTATAATGATGAATCGCTTGCCGGTAAGGTCGGGAAGGTGATTGTCCCGATTCCGGCGGACGGATTCGGGGAGATCGTCATCGAGACGGTCAACGGACTGCTGTCGAAGCGGGCCGCCGGCTATGAGAACACCCCAATCGAGTACGGGAAGGAAGTTCTGATTATCGAGGTGACGGCCGGGACGTTCATCGTCAAAGAATACGAGCCTTTCCGTTTCAAATAACTTTTTAGCAGAAAAAAGGGGGAAAAGACATGCCAGCAGAATTGCCAGCGATGTGGATTGCCATTGCCATCGCCGTATTTGTTGTGTTAGCCGTTATTCTCGTGTACGTCACGAAGTACCGTACAGTCGGTCCGGATGAGGCACTGATCGTGACAGGCAGCTATTTGGGATCGAAAAATGTCCATACGGATGACTCCGGAAACAGAGTGAAGATCATCCGGGGCGGCGGTACATTCGTGCTGCCGGTATTCCAGCAGGCGACACCGCTCAGCCTGCTGTCGAGCAAACTGGAAGTGACGACACCGGAAGTGTATACGGAGCAAGGCGTACCAGTCATGGCGGACGGCACGGCGATCATCAAGATCGGCGGCTCGATCTCCGAGATCGCGACTGCCGCCGAGCAGTTCCTCGGGAAGTCGAAGGAAGACCGGGAGAATGAAGCGAAAGAGGTGCTCGAAGGTCACCTGCGCTCGATCCTCGGGTCGATGACCGTCGAAGAGATCTATAAGAACCGTGACAAGTTCTCACAGGAAGTGCAGCGCGTTGCTTCCCAGGATCTAGCGAAAATGGGATTGGTCATTGTATCCTTTACCATCAAGGATGTGCGCGATAAGAACGGCTACCTCGACTCGCTCGGGAAGCCGCGGATCGCACAGGTGAAACGGGATGCGGACATTGCCACAGCGATTTCCGAAAAAGAGACGCGGATTAAAAACGCGGAAGCCTCGAAGGAAGCGCAGAAAGCGGAAATCGAGCGTGCCACGGAGATTGCAGAAGCCGAAAAAGAGAACCAGCTGAAAGTGGCGGGTTACCGTCTTGAACAGGATGCTGCACGGGCCCGTGCCGACCAGGCGTATGAGCTGCAGACAGCACGCTCGAAGCAGGAAGTCATGGAACAGGAAATGCAGATCCGGATCATCGAGCGTCAGAAGCAGATCGAACTCGAAGAGAAAGAGATCCAGCGCCGTGAACGCCAGTATGACTCCGAAGTGAAGAAGAAAGCGGATGCGGACCGCTACTCCGTCGAGCAGAACGCAGCCGCGGAGAAATCCCGTCAGCTCGCGGAAGCCGATGCCGAGAAATACCGCATCGAAGCACGTGCAGCGGCCGATGCGGAGAAAGTCCGTCTCGACGGTACGGCACGCGCCGACGCCCAGCGCGCACAGGGTGAGTCCGAAGCGGAAGTCATCCGCCTGAAAGGTCTCGCGGAAGCGGAAGCGAAGCGCAAAATCGCAGAAGCCTTCGAACACTATGGCCAGGCCGCGATGCTCGACATGATCGTCGGCATGCTTCCGGAGTATGCGAAGCAGGTCGCGAGTCCGCTCAGCAACATCGACAAGATCACGGTCGTCGACACGGGCAGCGGGGAAGGCGGCGGTGCCAACAAAGTCACCGGTTACGCCACCGACCTCATGTCCACCATGCAGGAATCGCTCGGCGCGACAACTGGTCTCAACATCAAGGAGATGCTCGAGAGCTACGCCGGCAAAGGATCTGTCCGCCCGAGCATCGACAGCCTGACCGACGAACTGAAGAAATCCCGCTCGCCGCTCGCGGCAACGACGGAAGAGCCATCCAAGAACGAACCGAAGCAAACAGAAGACTGATATGCAGCTGCCGCTCCCTGAACTGGGGAGCGGCAGTTTTTGTTATGGAGGAACCTTCATGAAAAACTTGAAAGTGCTCATAAACCGCGCCAAACCGCTCATAAACTCCCCAAAGTGATCATAAATCAAAAAAGTGATCATAAACCACACCCAAGCGCTCATAACTTCACAATTCAGTCCTCCAGTGCCCCTCGGCCGCGGCTCAACTGCTGCAACTTCAAACTCCCGGGCCGCGCAAAATGAAGAAGTCAAGGGCTGGCTTGCCGGCTCCGCTGCGCTCATATTTTCTGAGGCGAGATCGGGGACGGGGAGTGCTGCCAAGAGCAAAGTGATCATAAACCTGGTCAAACCGCTCATAAATCAGCGAAAGTGATCATAAACACAGGTTTCCGCTCATAAACTCTCCGAAGTGATCATAAATCAAAAAAAGTGATCATAAACCACGTTCCAGTGCTCATAACTTCACAATTCAGTCCTCCAGCGCCCCTCGGCCGCGGCGCAATGCACCTCCCCCTGCGCGACTCTTCCAATCTTAAGAATTTCTTCATTTCCCTGCACACTTTATCTAAAGATTTGCCTGTCATACTTGGTCTATCAGCAAAACCAAGGGGGACACAATGGTGATCAAAGCAGAACATATATCACATTCATTCAAAATAGGAAAGAAGGGCAAGGAGCGGCCGGTGCCGGTCCTGAAAGACCTGACGCTCGAAGTGGGCAGAGGGGAGATCGTCTCGATCGTCGGCCGGAGCGGTTCCGGCAAATCGACACTGCTGCACATACTGGCAGGCTTCCTGAAGCCGGAATCCGGTACGATCACAGTGAACGGAACGGTGACTTCGGGGTTTAATGAGACCGAAAGCGCGGCGTTCCGGCTTGATCAGTTCGGTTTCATCTTCCAGAACTTCCAGCTCATGCCCGGCTTGACGACGTTTGAGAATATCGAACTGCCGCTCAAGCTGAAAGGGGTTAGCCGGACGGTGCGTCGCGCAGAAGTGACGGAACTGCTGAAGCAGGTCGGCCTGCAGGGAGTCCGCGATCATTACCCGAATGAGCTGTCGGGCGGCCAGCAGCAGCGGGTCAGCATCGCGCGCGCATTGATTACGAATCCGCCGGTCATTTTTGCGGATGAACCGACGGGCAGTCTCGACTCGGAAACCGAGCAGGAAATCCTGACCCTCATCCGGTCGCTGAACAAGACACGCGGCATCACGTTCGTCATCATCACGCATGACGACGAAGTGGCCGACACGGCGGACCGGGTCTATCAGATGCACGATGGCGTGCTTCTTGCAGGAGGTGCCCGTCATGCAGGTTAAGGACCAGTTCGATTTTGTCCGGCAGCATATCCGGAAGAACCGGCTGCGTGTGTTCATGACGGTGCTCGCCGCTACAATGGGGACGGCTTTCCTCATCATCCTGGCGTCCGTCGGCTTCGGCATCCAGGACACGCTGCGCAAGGAAATCCTCGACAACCGGCTCGTCACGCAGATCGAGGTGTATGCGCAAGATTTGAATGCAGAGAAAGCGGAAAACATGAAGAAGATCGGGCATGTCAATGCGGTCGTGCTGCGTCAGAGTGTCACAGCCTGGCAGAAGATGGAGCTCGACGGCTTCACCGGCCACAGTACACTGTCGGTCTCTGATTTTGAGGAAGAGGCGAAAGCCGGGTTTGCGCTCGATGAAGGGCGGCTGCCGGAAGACGCGCATGAAGTCGTCGTCGGTCATGACTTCGCAATAAGCCTCATTGATGAAGAAGCTGCCCAAGAGAAGACAGATGACGCAACGGCCGAGGACCCGGAATTGCCGACGTATAAAGAGCCTCTGCTCGGCAAAACATTCACGTACGAACTCGGCGACTACATGAAAGACCAGTCATTCGGCAAGCCCGTGGAACTGACGATTGTCGGCATCGCAAAAGCCCCTGCCAAGGATTTCATCCAGGATAACCGTGTATACGCCGACGCTGCGCTCATCCCGGAGCTTGAGACAATCTATCAGGACGGAGTGTCGGAAGAAAACAGCGATCCACTGTTCGGACAGAACCTCAATGTCTATGCGGATGAACTCGAACATGTGAAATCGATTACGCAGACACTGAAGGACGATGGCTATGACGTCTATTCGATATCCGAGGAACTCGATCAGATCGACGTCTTCTTCCTTGCCCTGAAGGCAGGTCTGATCTTCGTCGGTACGATCGCCATCCTGATCTCGTCGATCGGCATCTTCAACACGATGACGATGGCGGTGACGGAGCGGACGCGTGAAATCGGTGTGATGAAAGCACTCGGCGCGAAGCCGAAACTCATCCAGCGGCTGTTCCTCCTGGAAAGTGCGTGGATCGGTCTGATCGGTACGGTGATTGCGGTCATTCTGTCATACGGCGTCAGCCTGCTCGCCAATTATATCCTCCCGCTCATTGTCGGCGCTGCGCTCGGCGAAGAGGAATTCAGTGAACTGAATGTGACCTTCTCGATCATCCCATGGCAGCTCGTGCTGATCGCTTCGGCCATCAGTCTCTCGGTTGCGATGGTATCCGGGTGGAGACCTGCCCGCAAAGCGACACAGATCGATGTCATCGATGCGCTTCGCCAGGAACTGTAATGTAAGGCCCGCTTCGTTCCCGGCGGGCTTTTCTGCATTCATCCCCTATCGAATATCTTTGATTTTGCCGCCGAGTTGCGGCATGATAGAAAGAGAGTGAAATTATTTGCGAAAAGGGGTTTTCAGGATGGAGTACCGCATTGAACACGATACATTTGGTGAAATTCAAGTCCCTGCGGACAAACTGTGGGGCGCACAGACGCAGCGCAGTAAGCAGAACTTCAAAATCGGCGGCGAGCGCATTCCGACCGGCATCATCCGGGCATTCGCGCATCTGAAGAAGTCGGCAGCCATCGCAAGCCACTCGTTCGGCAACCTGTCCGAACCGAAGATGAAAGCGATCGCACAGGCAGCGGATGAAGTGCTTGCAGGAAAGTGGGATGAACACTTCCCGCTTGTCGTCTGGCAGACAGGCAGCGGCACACAGTCGAATATGAATATGAACGAAGTGCTCGCAAACCGCGGCAACCAGCTCCTCGAAGAATGGGGCAGCGAAGAACGTCTCCATCCGAACGACGACGTCAACAAATCGCAGAGTTCGAACGATACATTCCCGACAGCCCTCCATGTGGCGGGTGTGATCGCCGTCGAGCGGGAACTGCTTCCGGCGCTCGAGAAACTGAAGAAAACACTGGGCGAAAAATCCGAAGCCTTCATGGACATCATCAAGATCGGACGGACGCACCTCCAGGACGCAACCCCGCTGACGCTCGGCCAGGAAATGAGCGGCTGGCACCGGATGCTCGAAAAGACCGAAAAGATGCTGAAAGACAGTGTCCAGTCGATGAAAGAACTGGCAATCGGCGGTACGGCGGTCGGAACGGGCTTGAACGCACCGAAAGGATTCGGCGACAAAGTGGCGGAGGAGATCACGAAGTCGGTCGGCATCCAGTTCACATCGGCCGAAAACAAGTTCCATGCGCTGACGAGCTATGATGAAGTCGTCTATACACATGGTGCCATGAAAGCACTCGCTGCGGACCTCATGAAAATCGCAAACGACGTGCGCTGGCTGGCAAGCGGTCCGCGTTCCGGCATCGGTGAAATCACGATCCCTGAAAACGAGCCGGGAAGTTCGATCATGCCGGGCAAAGTGAACCCGACGCAGAGCGAAGCCCTGACGATGGTCGTCGCGCAAGTGATGGGGAACGACGCAACAATCGGCTTCGCAGCAAGCCAGGGGAACTTCGAGCTGAACGTCTTCAAGCCGGTCATCATCTTCAATTTCCTGCAGACGGCGAAACTGCTGGCAGATGGCATGGTCAGCTTCAATGACAACTGCGCCGTCGGCATCGAACCGAACCGGGAAGAGATCGACCGCAAAGTCAAAAACTCCCTGATGCTCGTGACAGCACTGAACCCGCATATCGGGTATGAAAATGCTGCGAAGATCGCAAAGACTGCACATAAGGAAGGCACGACACTCAAAGAAGCGGCCCTGAAGACCGGCCTTCTGACGGAAGAGCAATTCGACGAGTGGGTCGATCCGTCGAAAATGACCGGACGCTGAGCCGCCACAAAGTTGTAACCGCACGCCCCGGTGATTTGCGGTATGCTGAACGGACAACCATGGAAAAGGAGTCGACATGATGAAAAAACTATTCATGCCCCTCATTCTTGCGTCCTTGCTGGTCCTGACAGCCTGCGGCAAGGAAGCGGCAAAACCGGTCCACGAGCATGGCGGCACAGGTGCGGCAGACAGCAGTGCCGTCCAACAGAGCAAAGGCGCAGATCTTGCTGTCGGGGAACAGCAGCAGCTGCCGAACGGTGACCTGCTGCAGGTTACAGCATCCGCTGATGAGCTGCCGGCTTTCCTTGCGGAGAAATCCGAAGACCTGCAGCTCGTCTACCAAGTCGCAGGCAATGCGGAGGATATCCTGAAGTGGATGCCCTGCTACTGCGGATGCGCGGACAGCGCAGCGCACGGCAGCAACCTGAACTGTTTTGTCGATGAAATCCGGGAAGACGGCGCGGTCGTCTGGGATGATCACGGCACCCGCTGCAACGTCTGTGTGGAGATCGCGGTCAAATCGGTAACCATGGCGAAAGAAGGAAAAACGCTGAAGGAAATCCGGGAGAAAATCGACAGCGATTATAAGGAAGGCTACGCGCGTCCGACTGACACGCCGATGCCTGCATGAACCGAACAGAACAGGTCCTCTCCGGAGGGCCTGTTTTTGCGTGCAGAACGACGTAATCCGGGTGTACTGAAAACACCTGAAAACCCTTTCAGGACGGGCTTGAACCATTATGGTTGTATTCCGTTCACAGGTGGTCTATGATCATTGTCATGCGAGCGGGAAAAGGACGGATATTTACTATTCTGACAGTATGAAATGGGGTTCCTTTTTCGTATGGATGGGCGTATGCTTGCTAATAGATTTTTTGAGAGTATGCAGACGTGAACACTGCGTAGGAGGGGTACAATGGTTTTTGAAGGCAATAACAAAATACGCAAAAAAATACTGCAGGCAGTCGCAGGACTGACCAACGAGGAGTTCAACCGGAAACCTGCGGACGGCGGCTGGTCGCCGAAGCAGATCCTCGAGCATCTCTCGCTCATGGAAACACTGATCGCATCGAATGTCGCCAAGGAATTGAAAAATCCAGACAGTCCGAAAGCGATGAAAAAACCGATTTCCATTTCCACCAACCGGATCATCAAAGTCGACGCACCGGAACGCACTGTTCCTTCCGATACATTCAAAACGCTTTGTGAAATGAAACAGGAACTGCACAATTCCCGTCTGTTCCTGCTGGACGTCTATGACAGCAGCAATAAGGACTGCCTGATGGCCAAATCATTCAAGCATCCGATCTTCGGCCAGATTCCTCTCTGCCAATGGTTCCCGTTCGTCGGTCTTCACGAAAAACGGCACCTGAAGCAGCTGCGGGACACAATCGAGTCACTGCAGCTGCAAAAGGCGATTTGACTATATTATAAGACAGCCCCTTGCGTAAGATGCAGGGGCTGCTTTTTGTTCTATGAACTTTGGATAGAAATGTGTTGAAGAAATTGTGACATTTTACATGTAGTATTGTAATTTCCTCTGCATATACTATACTGACATAGTACCTTTCACACGATTGGAAGGACGATATATAGAGAGAGCAAGGGAAGAGAATGAACGAACAATTGAATGAACAGATCCTCGGGACAATCCGCACGACGATGGCAGCTGTGAGTATGGAGCTGGATATCATTGAACAGACGACTGGCGTCAACATGATGTATGACTTCATCGACCATTGTATTTTAGTCGACATAGAGCGGCTGTGCGAAGCGAGGTTGGAAATGGAAGAACCGCTGCCGCTTCTGGAGTATGTCACAGCACTGACGCTGCATGAACTTGGCCACGCCATGGACAGAAAAGCGCTTCTTGATTCACTGCCGCAGACGCGTGAGATCATTGACTTGAAGCGTCGGTACAGCTGGCGCGAACTATCCCGGAGTATGCCGCTGATGAAGAAACTCATCGACGAAAATGAACGGGATTACGCATTCGAACAAACCGCCTGGCACAACGCATCCCGCATGAACCGGATGTGCAGACTGGTGGACCCGAAGCGCCTGAACGAGATGCAGATCCACGGACTCCGCACATATGAAAAATCCTTCGAACACGACCGGGTCGTCTATGAAGGGCTGGCGGCGGCCGAAACAGCAATGGCCGACTGACATGAACCCTCCCGCTGCCCTGCAGCCGGAGGGTTTTCCAATGCAGTCCGTCGAGAATTGCTGAAAGTGATCATAAATCCCAGTTTCCGCTCATAAACCTGGCAAAGTGATCATAAATCTCAGTTTCCGCTCATAAACCGGTGAAAGTGATCATAAATCCCAGTTTCCGCTCATAACCCAGCAAAAGTGATCATAAACCCAGATTAGCGCTCATAAACCCGCGAAAGTAATCATTCCCGCCCGCGTCCGGCTCCACTGCCAGCCGTGCCGCCCAGCCGCTAAGAAAAAGGCAAGTCAAAGACCTGCTTGTGGCTCCGTTTCACTCCGCGTTTTCTGTGGAGCCGTACAAGAACTGCGCCAGCTGCACCAGTACTCATTACCCCGCGTAAAAAGTGCTCACGTTCCTCCACCGCCCACCCTGCTGCCGTCTGCTATACTGGGAGCATCGAAGCAGAAGGAGGAATGCAGCATGACCAACAGAAAATTCACAGCGTCCTGGAGCGGCGGCAAGGACTCCGCCATGGCTGTCTATAAAGCGGTGCAGCAAGGGGATGAGCTCGCACGCGTCTGGACCATGTTCGAAGAGGAGGCGGACCGTTCGCGCTCCCATGCCCTGCCGGAAGCGGTCCTCCGTGCGCAGGCCGGCAGCCTCGGTGCCCCGTTCGTAAAACGGCGGGCGTCATGGGAAACGTACGAAGCCCAATTCATCGATGCAATGCAGGAGTCGGCAAACGACGGGATCCGCTTCGGTGTGTTCGGGGACATCGATCTGGAGGATCACCGCACGTGGGTCCGGCAGATGAGCGGGCGCGCCGGGGTGACGGCGCTGCACCCGCTGTGGGATATCCCCCGGCGGCAATTGCTCGAAGAATTCATCAGCGCGGGGTTCGAAGCGTATATTATTGTCATCGACACTGCAAGGATGCCCGCAGAGTTCCTCGGCCGGCGGTTCACCGTCAGTCTGATGGATGAACTCGAACAGCTCGGAATCGACAGCTGCGGGGAAGCGGGGGAATTCCATACTGTCGTTGCGGACGGGCCGATTTTCAGCAGCCGGATTCCGCTCCGGTTCGGTGAAGCAGTGACACACGGGAATTATCTATTCCTGCCGACGCACATTGCGGAGGCCGACTAACAGACAAAGGGGATGCATGTGAAACGGATCATGGCAGGAACGGTGCTTCTTCTGCTGTGCGGCAGCCTGCTGGCAGGGTGTTTCGGAACGAAATCCGTCACGTTCACACACCGTCCGCTGACCGAAGACGAACAGCAGCTGATCTATGCAGCGGGCGGGGTGGATGCCCTCCACTTCACATCGGAGAAAGGACTGCCCGCAGGTGAGACGATCCAGCTGTCACTGGAACAGTTCGAACAGGGGAACTTTGTTGCAACACTTGGAGAAACGGCATGGATCGGCGGAGACGACCGGCCGGCCCATATCGGGTTCGGTGTGCAGCCGGCGGACGACCACACACCCGAACGGCTGCTGTTCAGCGGGACGGAAGAGCGGCTGATGCCGGAGCTCGAAGCGATGCCTGGCGGGTCGGCGCTTGCACCTGCCTTCGAGAAGGAACTCGTCCTGAAAAAAGGGGAAGCGGCGGTACTCGCTTATTATATCGTCTCTGCGAGCGGCCGTGTCGAAACCGTCTACCCGTCGGATGAAGACATGCTCGCCCGTCTGCAGGAGAATGACAGATGCCTCCTCGTGAAGGCGGAATGGCCGAAGTAGGCAGATCCTATGCATGCAAAACCCCCACCCGGGATCCAGGTCCCGGGCGGGGGTCTTCTTGTTCATTGACCAGAAGCGGCCAGCTGCTGTTCCTCTGCCTCCAGCCGTTCACTGTCCGCAGCATCCTGCTTATACTGCCTGCTGAACAGGACGGTGATCACGATGATCAGCAGCGCCATCACGGCCGTCGTGATGTAGATCGGTTCATAAGCCTGATGGGCCGCCTGCTGGAACGCTTCGTGGATGGCATCGCGGACATCCGGCGACGGGATCTTGTCGATCTTCGATTGGAGATCGCCATAGCTGCCGCCCTGGATCTGCTCCATCGAACCGGCCGGCATATCGGCCGGATTGACACCGTGCTCTTTCAGTTTCTGCGGAATCAGGTCACCGATCTTGCTGAACCCGTTCTGGATGAATACCGCAAAAATGGTGGGGGAAATCGTCAGGCCGATCTGCCGGGCGACGGACAGCGTGCCGATGGCGGATCCCTTCTGCGTGCCGGCCGCATTGGATGTCAGCACGGTCAGCGGGGCGCCGAGGACGAAACCGAATCCGATCCCTGCAATGACAGAGAAGATGATGAACGTCAGCTTCGTCTCCGTGAAGAGGCCGAGACCGCCGAATCCGATGATGCCGATCAATCCAGCGAAAATGAGCGTTTTCAAAGGACCTTTTTTATCCACAAAGTAACCGCCTCCGCCCGCGCCGATTCCAGATGCGAGCGCGAGAGGAGTCATCCAATACCCGGATTTCGCGGCGGAAATGCCGAGGATCTGCTGGGCGAATGATGGGATGAAAATGATCGCGCCGATGAACGTACCGGACAGCAGTCCCATAACCATGGTCATTGCATACGTCGGTTTGCGCAGCAGGCTGTAGGGGAGGATCGGGTCGATGGCATCCCCTCGCTCATTCCGTTTCTCGACGTAAATCAGCACTGCGAAGACTGCAATACCGAGCAGCAGCAATCCGAGAACGCTCCATTTCGCCGCGTCTTCAGTGAACGAACCGCCCTGACCGATATTATTCACAGCAAACATGATGCTGAGGATCGAGAACGACAGCAGGCTGATGCCGAGGAAGTCGATCTTCGACATGACATATGATTTCGTTTCGTGCAGGGAGAAGATCCCGAACACCACCAGCGCAATCCCGATCGGCACGTTGATGAGGAACAGCCAGTGCCAGTTGCCGGTCAGGTCGATCAGGAAACTCCCGATATTCGGACCGACGACAGACGCAATCCCGTTCATGCCGCCGAGCAGGCCGAGCATGCTGCCCTGCTTCTCTTTCGTGAATGTACTGAGGACATGGGAACTCGCGATGATGAAGATCCCGCCACCTCCGAATGACTGGAACAGACGGGCTGCCAGGAACAGACTGAAGTTCGGACTGAGTGCGACCCCGAGGGACCCGATCGTGAAGATTGCGATTTCAATCAGGAATAATTTTTTCCGGCCATACCGGTCGGCGAGTTTCCCGACAATCGGTGTCATCACGGCCAGACCCAATGTGTATAGCGTAATGCCCCAGGACCCTTGCGTTGCGCTCACATCGAAGGAAGAGTTGATGGTCGTAAGCGCTGCACTGATGATCCCGTTGTCGAGCGCCGCCATGAATACACCGACCAGCAGGACGACAAATCCAATATTGACTTTCGAAGTTTTTTCCGCTGCTATGTTCATTACACCTCCATCTGGTAACTTGCTGCAGCTGTACTTGCTGCTCGCTGGAAATCATCTTATCTACCTACTGTACCACCCGCAGGTGAACGTAAGATAAACGCAAGATTACAAGTTCAGCAGGCAGCGAAGCCACCTCACCTGCAACAGCGGTCTGCCGGATCTCATACCTTCCAGTCTGCCGCCAGCATGCTGTAGACCGCCAAGTCATGGAAGTGATCGTACAGGAACTCGCCGTCCCGCTGGATCCCTTCCAGCCGGAACCCCAGCCGTTCGGGGATTGCCCGGCTCTTCAAATTCTCCGTCCCGCAGCGGATCTCGACCCGGTTCAGTTTGTAGACCGTGAACGCGTAGTCCAGCAGGGCGCCGACAGCAGCGGTCATGACCCCTTTCCCCTGATGTCCGTCTGCGAGCCAATAGCCGATGCTCGTACTGCGGTTCGTCCAATTGATGGTATGGAACCCGACCATGCCGGCAAGTTCTCCATCCACCACAATACCCGCCTGGAACCCGTCATGGCCGGCAAACTGCTGCAGCCACATGGTGATAACGGGGCGGTAGCTCTCCGGCGACAGCGCGCCATCGACCCACGGCAGCCATTCCCGCAAGTGACCGCGTGAGCTGTGGACCGTCTGGAACAGTTCCTCCGCATCCTCCTGTTCCAGCAGTTTCAGTGACACGGTTTCCGAGACTTTCATGACAAACATAGACATCCCCCATTCTGTAATCCTTTCATTGTACCAAAAAGCTGCCATTCCTCAATTTCAGTGCAGATATTTTCAAAGAAATTGTGAGGCGGAATGAAAAAAACTTAAAACCTAGTTGACATATCGGAATTAAGTACATAATATAAATGGAGTCAGAAAAACATAACTTGAATAACTAAAGGGGGACTCACCATGGATATCGGATATATCCTGCTCAACGTTGCGGGCCTGTTGGTACTGGCAGGAATCCTATTTTGGATGAACCGCAGGCATGTTTCATTTTCGAAACGGGTGTTTACAGGGCTCGGGCTCGGAATCGTGTACGGAATCGTACTTCACATCAGCTACGGAGCAGACGGGGCGGCACTCCAGAACTCGATCCCCTGGTTCAACATCATCGGAACCGGCTATATCAAGCTGCTGCAGATGATCGTCGTTCCGCTTGTCTTCATTTCCATCCTTACGGCCTTCACGAAAGTGGCAGCGGGCAAAAACTTCGGGAAGCAGGCCGCTGTCATTCTCGGCATGCTCATCGGGACGACAGCGATTGCTGCCATGCTCGGTATCGGATCCGCCTTGCTGTTCAACCTGAATGCTGAACAGATTGTGCAGGGGGAAGCGGAAGCCGCCCGGGGAATCTCCCTCGAAGAGACAGCCTCGACTGTGGCCGATAAGGCGCTGCCTGATCAGCTGCTCGATCTGCTGCCGGCGAATCCGTTCCTCGACTTCACAGGTGCCCGCCCGACATCGACCATCGGTGTTGTCATCTTTGCCGCCTTCCTCGGCTTCGCCTTCCTGGCCGTCCGCAGGAAACAGCCTGAACAGGCAGCGGTCGTCCAGAAAGGCATTGACGCGGTGTACGCACTCATCATGGCCGTCGTCAAAATCGTCCTCCGTCTGACGCCGTACGGAATCCTTGCCATCATGGCGCGGACAGTCGCCGTGTCCGACTACGGTGCAATCGTTAACCTCGGCAAATTTGTCGGCGCCTCCTATGCCGCATTGATCGTCATGTTTGCAGTCCACTTGGCGATTCTCGCCCTCACAGGCCTGAACCCGCTCAACTACGTGAAGAAAGCGGGCGACACACTCCTGTTCGCGTTTTCATCCCGATCCAGTGCGGGAACTCTCCCGCTGACCCTGACTACGCAGACGACCCGTCTCGGCGTGCCGGAAGGGATTGCGAACTTTGCGGGCTCGTTCGGCCTCTCGATCGGGCAGAACGGCTGTGCCGGTATCTATCCGGCGATGCTCGCGGTCATGATCGCTCCTACCGTCGGCCAGCCGATCGATGCGCAGTTCATCATCACACTGGTTGCCGTCGTCGCCATCAGCTCCTTCGGTGTGGCGGGCGTCGGAGGCGGTGCCACATTCGCGGCCATTCTCGTCCTGTCGGCATTGAACCTGCCGATCGCCCTTGCCGGCATCCTGATCTCGGTCGAACCGCTCATCGATATGGGCCGGACTGCACTGAATGTCAGCGGCTCCATGACCGCCGGTGTGACCGCCGCCCGGGTAACGGGAGAACTCGACACCGAGCAATACGGTGAAGCGATGCCCCGCGATCCAGCTGTATCCGAATTGTGAACAGACAAAAGCCGCACTCCATGACGAGTGCGGCTTTTTGCCTTGGATGGCATGCAACGATCGGGCGGCTTGCAAAGTAAATACTGCAGACCGGGGAAGCGATCCATTCCCCGACCGAACCGCTCCTATCTTACGGCTAAGCGCTCCATTCGGCCCGCGAACCGCTCCATTTTGTTCCTTGACCGCTCATTTCCACTCCAGAACCGCTCCATTCCCCGACCAAACCGCTCATATCTTCCTTTCTTGAAACGCTCAAGCCCCGGGCACACCAAAAAAACGGGCCCAGCCACAGCGGGACCCGTCTCCAGTCAATCTTCCTTCAATATATCCAGCTTTAACTCGCGTTCCAAGAACGGCCGGGCGTGCAGCAGACGGCGGAATGCTTTGTACCTTTCTGCTGCGTCCGCCGTCACTTGCTTGTCCGAACGGTAGGCGCGGATCAGAATGTTTTTCGGTGTGTGTTCCATATCGATGAATTCCAGCAGCTGCGTCTCGTAGCCGGCGAGCGTCAGCAGCTCGGCGCGGAGCGAATCGGTCGCGAGTGCTGCGAACCGTTCCTTGATGAGCCCGTGCTGCAGCATCACGTCAAGTTCCGGAGCCTGCAGCTGCTTGAACAGTTCATGCTGGCAGCAAGGTACACTCAAAATCACACTCGCCCCCCAGCGGACTGCGCGGGCAAGCGCCATGTCCGTTGCCGTATCGCATGCATGCAGCGTGACGACCATGTCGACCGCCGTATCGCCTTCATAATCGTTGATGTCCCCGACCAGGAATTCGAGCTGCTCATAGCCGAGATCCTTGGCAATCTCCCGGCATTCCTCGATCACTTCCTTCTTGAGATCGAGTCCGGTCACCCGGATATCGAGCCCTTTCTCAATCCGGAGATAATGGTAGAGAGCGAATGTCAAATACGATTTGCCGGAACCGAAATCGAGGATGCGCACCGGCCGGCCGGTCGGCAGATGGGTGAGCGCATCGTCGATGAATTCGATGAACCGGTTGATCTGCCGGAACTTATCATGCTTCTGCTTCTTCACCTGCCCGTCCGCTGTCTGGACACCGAGCCGGATCAGGAACGGATACGGTCTGCCGTCCTCCAGCAAATAATTCTTCTTCCGGTTGTGGGAAAGGTCCGGCACTTTCGATGACGCCGCAGCGCTCGATTTCCAGGAGATCTTGAACTTCTTGGAGAGCTGCACCTGCACGGTCTCATCCGTGAACTCGGCCTGCACTTGGCGGAACCGCATGAGCGCATTCGTCAGGAAGAGCTCCAGCCCATCCTCCGAAATATTGTGATGCTTCAGCACCCGTTCAAACTGCTCCTCGAACTGGATGAACAGCTCGCCTTTCAGCTCGATGGGCTTCGCCTTGATGCGCAGCAGGCCTTCCTCTTTTGTCCGGGGCTGGCTGAATGTCGCACGGATGAACGACCCGTCGGTCAGCCGTTTCGCCAAATCCGTGATTACTTGTTCAAATTCCATAAGGTTTGACTCCTTTGCAAGTGAGGTAGGGAAGACTAGAGGGAATGTCAGTCAAGGAGAAACCCCTTGCTCTGCAGGTATTCCTTCATATAGGGACGCTGGGCAGTCTCCAGGAAATCCGCCATCTGCTCCGTCCAGCCGGCCTGCTTCTGATTGGAACTCCGGGAGCCGTAATACTCCTGCATGGTTTCGTCATATTGTGGAAGCAGGGCGTCGTACTTGCCGGCATCATACATATTCTCATGAAGGACGGCATCGAGCGGCAGGCGCGGTTTCACCTCGTTGCGTTTGGCCGGCACGCCGATCGTCATGCCGAATAGCGGAACGGTGCCCGCTGGCAGTCCGAGCATCCTGCTGATTTCCTCTGGGTTATTGCGGACTCCGCCGATATAGCAGATCCCGTAGCCTTTCGACTCTGCGGCAATTGCGACATTTTGTGCGAAAAGGGCTGTATCCACCGTTCCGACAAGCATCGCTTCGGCATGTGAGAAGTCAATCGTGCGACCGTGAAGCGCCGCTGCTGCCTGCAGACGGGTGAAATCCGCGCAAAAGACGAAGGCGGCTCCGGCCCCGTTGAACTGATGCGGATTCCTGGACGCGTCCCCGACCGCTTTGCGCAGTGATCCGTCCGTCAGATGGATCACCGAGCAAGCCTGGACAAAATGGGAGCTGGCGGCATGCTGCCCGGCTTCGAGCAGTTCCCGTACGGTTTCTGGAGGAATCGGTTCATCGGTGTAGGTGCGCACGGATGAGTGGGAAGTCAATAAGTCGATCACCATATTCATTCGCCTCCAACAAGTAGTTGAGTTCAATGGTACACCAGATTGGAAAGAGAGAAAAGGAGTGAAGCTTATGAGCTGGCTGGAAAGCGTATCCATGACGACGATGATCGTCATTCTCGTACTGATATTTGTGCCGCTGTCCATCATCCTCTACCTGTTCCTGTTCGACCGGAAACAGAAACAGCATGCGATTTTACGCAATTATCCGATACTCGGACGTGTCCGGTACATGATCGAGAAAGTGGGACCCGAATTTCGTCAATACCTGTTCGACAGTGACAATGAAGGCAAACCTTTCAGCAGGGAAGAGTATTTGCATATGGTCATGCCGGGGAAATACTTGAACAGCGTGATCGGGTTCGGGTCGAAGCGTGATTTCGAGGCGCCCGGCTACTATTTGCGGAATGCCATGTTCACCAAACAGAACGACGAAATGCGGGTGGACAATGAGACGCAGATCGAAACGATGCGCTACCAGGTGACGGACGAAGGGCTGTTCTCCCGGAAAGAGCACAGGGAGGAAATCAAAGCGAATCCATGGCTCCTGCCGGAGGAAGACGCGATCGTCATCGGACCGGACTGCGCAAATCCGTTCCGGGTCCGCAGTATGCTCGGACAGTCCGCGATGAGTTACGGGGCGCTTGGCGATCATGCGATCACCGCCCTGTCCAAAGGCATCGGCATGGCGACCGGTGCGTGGATGAATACCGGCGAAGGCGGCCTGTCGCCGCATCATCTGGCAGGCGATGCGGATATCATCGCACAGATCGGCTCCGGCCTGTTCGGTTTCCGGACGAAAGAAGGGGAGTTCGACTGGGACCTGCTGACGGAGAAAGCTGAAAATCCGAAAGTGAAGGCATTCGAACTGAAGCTGGCCCAAGGAGCGAAAATGCGGGGCGGCCATGTCGAAGGCGCAAAGGTGACGGAAGAAATCGCAGAAATCAGGAATGTCGTCCCCTTCCGGACCATCAACAGTCCGAACCGGTTCAACCAGTTCGATGATTTCCCTGGGCTGTTCGAGTTCATCGAGAAGATCAGGAACCATTCCGGAAAGCCGGTCGGCATGAAGATTGTCATCGGCGGGAAGTTGGAAGCCGAGGAGCTCGCCCGGTTCATGCAGGAAACCGGCAAAGGCCCCGATTTCATATCGATCGACGGGGCGGAAGGCGGTTCGGGCGCGACCTATCAGGATCTGGCCGATTCCGTCGGATTGCCCGTCAGGTCTGCGCTCATGCTGCTGGACGATGCACTGCGCAAGTACGGTGTCCGTGACCGGGTGAAAATCATCGCATCCGGCAAGATGACGACACCCGACAAAGCCGCCATTGCCTTGGCAATGGGAGCGGACCTCGTCCAGATCGCCCGCGGCTTCATGATTTCCGTCGGCTGTATCATGGCGCAGCGCTGCCATACGAACGAGTGCCCGGCGGGTGTTGCGACAACGGATCCCCATCTGCAGCGCGGACTTGTGGTGGAAGAGAAGAAATTCCGTGTCACCAATTATATATTGACGATGCGGGAAGGCCTGTTCCGTATTGCGGCAGCGGCCGGACTGGATTCGCCGACTAAATTCACCAGAAGCGATGTCTTCTATAAAGATGAGCGCGGGAATGTCCTGCCTATTGAAACACCTGTCACAACCAATCAGGATAGCTGAACGGAAAACAAGCAGGGGGATTGCCCTCTGCTTGTTTTTGTTTGAAAATAAATTAATAATCTACACAATCTGAAAAATATGATAACATAGGAGATAATCAGTCGAAAACAGGGGGGATGGGGAAATGGAACTTCTGAACAAAACGGTCGGAGCAGTCTTGAGGGAGCAGGCGGGACGGTATCCGTTACAAGAGGCAATGGTATACCCCGAACGGCAGATCCGTCAGACATATTCCGAATTCGACAAAGAAACAGATCGTCTGGCAAAGGCATTCATGGGGATGGGTATCCAAAAAGGGGAGAATGTCGCCATCTGGTCAGACAACAAACCACAATGGCTGCTGAGTCAGTTTGCCACGGGAAAGATGGGGGCCGTCCTGGTCACAGTGAATACGAATTACCAGGCAGCGGAATTGAAGTACTTGCTGCAGCAATCCGAAGCGACAACACTGATTCTCGATGAAGGCTTCAAGGGGACGGATTATCTGGAAATCCTCCGATCCATTTGTCCGTCTCTGCGGCAGTCCCACAGCAGCCGTGTTGAATGCAAAGAACTTCCTCATCTGAAGCGCATCATCTTGATGACAGAGAAGAGTGAGCAGGGCATCTACAAATGGTCCGAATTTCTCCGCCATGCGGATTCCGTGGAGGACAGCGAGCTGGAAGAGCGGCTCAATTCCCTGGATCCCGATGACGTCATCAATATTCAGTATACATCCGGAACGACAGGCTTTCCGAAAGGCGTCATGCTGACACATAATAATGTCGTCAATAACGGCAGTATGATCGGCGGGACGATGAAGCTGACAAGTGAAGACCGCGTCTGCATCCCGGTTCCGTTCTTCCATTGTTTCGGCTGCGTCCTCGGCACGCTGGCCGCAGTCACACACGGGGCAGCGATGGTCATCGTCGAGCAGTTCGACCCGCTCCGCGTCCTGCGGGCCGTTGAAGGCGAGAGATGCACAGCACTCCATGGCGTCCCGACGATGTTCATCGCAGAGCTGAACCATCCCGACTTCAGCAAGTTCGATACCTCCTCCTTGAGGACCGGCATCATGGCAGGCTCGACCTGTCCGATCGAAGTGATGAAACAGGTGATCGGGGATATGGGAGCGGATGAAATCACGATCTGTTACGGGCTGACGGAAGCATCGCCGGTCATTTCCCAGACGAAGACGGATGACCCGATTGAAAAGCGTGTGTCCACTGTCGGGAAGCCGCATCCGCACGTGGAAGTGAAGATTGTCGACCCGGTCACAGGCGAGGAAATGGAGACCGGGGAAGCAGGCGAACTTTGCACGCGGGGCTACCATGTCATGAAAGGCTATTACAACAATCCTGAAGCGACCCGGGAAGTGATCGATGAAGACGGCTGGCTGCACACAGGGGATATCGCGAAGCTGGATGCGGATGGGTACCTTGATATCACCGGCCGTATCAAGGACATGGTGATCCGCGGAGGGGAGAATATCTACCCGCGGGAAATTGAAGAATTCCTATACACATGTCCCGGAGTAGCGGACGTGCAGGTCGTCGGTGTGCCGGATGAGAAATACGGTGAAGAACTGATGGCCTGGATCATTCCGAAAGACGGAGTTGTTCTGGATGAGAAGGATATCCGTGCGTTTTGCAAAGGGGCCATCTCCTACCATAAGATTCCGCGCTATATCCAGTTCACGGATGCGTATCCGATGACCGCATCGGGCAAGATACAGAAATTCAGACTGCGGGAGATGTCGCAGACAGCGGCCGCGGACTGAACATGAAAACGCATGCCCGTCACGGGCATGCGTTTTCTGTACTCACTTGTACAGTGTGTCCTCTTCCGTTCCGTCCGCGTGGTAGATCGTCAGGATCCCTTCATGATCCGTTACGTACGGTTTCGCTCTGTCCAGCAGATCTTTTTTCGAAGTTTCCCGGTATATGACGGACGAACTGTCTTTCTTCGTGAGCACCCAGTCATCGTTATCGGTCTTCGCCTCGAAATGAGGTCTGTCGCCCGGATCACCTTCAATTGTTTCACGTGCCTGTGCTAAACCGATGGAAATGGCACGGCCTTCCGAGTATCCTTCCCGCAGCAGCGCATTCGCGACCTCGATCGCTTTGTTGCGCACTTCGGGAGTTTCGTTCTTGAACGTGGCCGGGTAGTCATCTTTTGTCCAAGGCATGTCAAGCACCTCCTGACGGGTTTTGCGGCATCTCTGCAGCTGCGCCGCCGCGGCTGTTGGCTGCCGCTTCAAATGGTTCCAGCCGATGCGGTGTTTCCATATACATGAAGGGAACATCCCGCAGCGGGCCCGGTTTTTCGCGGTCACTGTAGAAATTCCTGGTCTTATCCTCTGTCGGCAGGACTTCCATTGCCTCCTGCTTGCTGCAGGCGTAGTAGATCTCACCGATCTTGGCCTGATAGGAAGCGGCAAGGCACATCGGACACGGCTCCCCGCTTGCGTAGAGGATCGTATTGGACAAGTCTGTCGAAGCGATGACCCTGCATGCTTCGCGGATGGCCGCCATCTCTGCATGGGCGGACGGGTCATGATCACCTTCCACGGTATTGACCCCGCTTGCGATGATTTCTCCATCGCGGACGATGACAGCGCCGTAAGGACCGCCACCTTCGAATACACTGCCTTTAGCAAGACGGACTGCTTCATTCAAAAAACGTTCGTGATCCATCATGATGCCTCCTTGTCGATTTGGGACGATTTCCCGGGAAATAAAACGAAAATAGGGATAGCACAATTACAGGTACTTGCTTATAATGAATCTGACCGGCGGCTGATGAAAACGCTTCCGGGAAAAATACAGAATATAAGGGGGATTTCAAATGTCAGCGGATACGTATAAATTGATAGCGATCATCGCATATATGGCTGCGATGGTTTTCATCGGCTGGTATGCATTCCGCCGTACGTCCAATTTGACGGACTATATGCTCGGCGGCCGTTCACTCGGACCGGCAGTCACTGCGCTCAGTGCCGGAGCTGCGGACATGTCCGGCTGGCTCCTGCTGGGACTGCCCGGTGCCATCTTCGACAAGGGTCTTGTCGAAATATGGATTGCGATCGGACTGACAACAGGTGCCTATCTGAACTGGTTCTTCGTTGCACCGCGTCTCCGGGTCTATACCCAAGTTACGAATGATTCAATCACGATCCCAAGTTTTCTTGAGAACCGTCTGAAAGACAAGTCGAGACTCCTGCGTATCGCATCAGGACTTATTATCCTAGTATTTTTCACATTCTATGTCTCTTCAGGGATGGTGGCGGGCGGAAAGTTCTTCCTCAGCTCATTCGGACTGGACTATCACCTCGGTCTGATCATCGTCTCGATCGTCGTTGTCGGCTATACGCTGTTCGGCGGTTTCCTCGCCGTCAGCTACACGGATTTCGTCCAGGGACTCATCATGTTCTTAGCACTTATTCTCGTTCCTGTCGTTGCGGTGTTCATCACTGGCGGGCTTCCTGATACGGCCGCGTCCATCAAAGAAGTCAATCCGAACATGCTCAGTCTTGTCAAAGGAGCTACTGTTCTCGGTGTCATCTCGTCACTGGCATGGGGGCTCGGGTACTTCGGCCAGCCGCATATCATCGTGCGCTTCATGGCCATCAAGTCCGTCAAGGAAACGAAATCCGCACGCCGGATCGGGATCGGCTGGATGATCCTGAGCCTTGCCGGTGCCGTGGCGACTGCGCTTGTCGGGGTTGCGTACTATCAGCAGAACCCGGGTGAAACACTGGTCGATTCCGAAACGATCTTCATCGCCCTCGGTCAGATCATCTTCCATCCGTTCATCGCCGGGATCATGCTTGCGGCGGTACTGGCTGCGGTCATGAGTACGATCTCTTCCCAGCTGATTGTCACGTCATCCGCACTGATCGAGGATCTGTACAAAGCGGTCATCAAGACGGACGGCACCGATAAGCAATATGTGTTCCTCGGCCGCATGGCTGTACTGGTCGTATCAATCATTGCGATGATCCTCGCATGGCCGAACAACGAATCCATCCTGAAGCTCGTTTCCTTCGCCTGGGCAGGGTTCGGCGGCGCGTTCGGCCCGATCATCCTGCTTTCGCTCTACTGGCGCAAACTGACGGTGAAAGGTGCACTGTTCGGGATGGTGTCGGGGGCGGTCGTCGTATTCGTCTGGGGCAATATCGAATCATTGACCGGCACGCTCTATGAAATCGTTCCGGGATTCATCGTCTGCCTGCTCGTCACATATTTCGTGAGTCTTGCGACATATAAAGAAAACAAGGAAATCCAGCGTGAGTTCACCGAGTCAGTTGACATGCTGAAGCGGGAACGCTGAGCATACCAAACGCCGTCCGGCCAGCCGGGCGGCATTTTTATATGGCTTCCGTCAGTCTGTCCTGTATGATGGTGGAAAAGGGGGAATGGCGATGAAGCTCGACCATGCAGTATGGTTCACCGAGAGAACACCGGACACGGTTGCCGGTCAATACGAAGGGACGTACCGGGGCGGCAGCCATGAGAAATGGGGCACCTATAATGCGCTGAAGTATTTGCAGAACGGCTACATCGAATGGCTGGCAGTGGAAGATCCGGAAACAGCGGGCCAGTCCGGCAATCCGCTCGTCAGGCTGCTGCTCCATGACTTGGCAGCCTACGGTGAAGGCTGGGGGACACTGTGCTTTTCAACCGACGGAATCGATCAGCTCGACGCACGTCTGACAACTGCGGGGTTCAAGACATCCGGTGTTCTGAATGCGTCCCGGAAAAGTACAGCGGGCAGCCTGAAAAAATGGAAGCTGCTGTTCATAGAGGAATCCTATACGGATAAGCTGCCGTTTCCGTTTTTCATCCAATGGGAAGAGGATGAAGAGACACGGCGCAATGTCCTCATGGAAGAAGGATTCCTCGGGGAGACCGGTGCTTCCGAACGGATTGAAGAGTGCGTGCTTGAGACGGATGATCCGCAGGCCGCTATCGGAAACTGGTGCCGCCTGCTTGATGTCCGGCCGGATACGGTTGACAGTTTCCTGCTTGGCAACATTCGTTTCCGGTTTCAGGAGGCGGCTGGACCGCGTCACCGACTGACCGCAGTGACAACGGGTCATACTGAATCTTGAATGCAATCATGAAAGTGAGGGAACAGCATGGACGAATTGGAATGGCTGGAGGAAACCGCATTACTGGTCGGCGTGGAAGAGCAGCAGGACGACCACTTCGCCTATGAAATGGAAGAACTCGCCAACTTGGCGGAAGCTGTCGGCGTGCGTGTCATCGGGCGTGTGGAACAGAAGCTGGAGAGGAAGCACCCGACAAGTTACATCGGCAAAGGGAAGATCGAGGAAGTGAAACGTGCGGCTGAAACGATGGATGCCAATCTCATCATCTTCAATGATGAGCTGTCGCCATCCCAGCTGCGCAACCTGGAGCGGGATATCGAAGTGAAGATCATCGACCGGACGATGCTCATCCTCGATATCTTTGCGCGGCGTGCAAGGACACGGGAGGCCCGCATGCAGGTGGAACTTGCAGAGCTGCAGTATACGCTGCCCCGTCTGGTCGGTCTGCGTGCATCACTCAGCCGTCAGGGCGGCGGGACAGGCGGCGGATTCCAAAACAAAGGGGCCGGTGAAACGAAGCTGGAGCTGGACCGCCGGAAGATCGAAGAGCAGATCTCGAAGCTCGGGAAGGAACTGGAGACGATGAAACAGCATCGGACGATCCAGCGGCAGCAGCGTGTCCGCAGCGGGACGCCTGTCGTATCGATCGTCGGGTATACGAACGCGGGAAAATCGACGCTCATGAACCGGATGCTCGCCATGGCGGAAGGGGATCAGGCGAAGAAGGTGCTTGAAAAAGACATGCTGTTCGCTACCTTGGATACCTCGGTCCGGAAACTGACGCTGCCCGATCATAAGTCGTTCATCCTGACAGATACGGTCGGATTCGTCTCCAAACTGCCGCATCATCTCGTCAAGGCGTTCCGATCGACATTGGAGGAAGCGAGGGAAGCGGATCTGCTGCTGCATGTCGTCGATGTCTCGAATCCTGAATATCGTCATATGATCGACGTGACGAATGAGACATTGGAAGCGGTAGGTGTGGAAGATGTCCCTGTCCTGTATGTCTATAACAAGGCGGATCAGGCGGAAGGATTAAGCTATCCGCGGGTGCAGGATGACCAGATCTGGCTGTCCGCCAAAACAGGGGGCGGGATGCACGAACTTACCGGACTGATCGAAAAGAAAGTGTACGAGCGGTATTCGGTGTGTAAAGTCCTCATTCCGTTCGATCGCGGGGATCTCGTCGCTTATCTGAATGACTTTGCAAACGTGAAAGACACGGACTATGAAGAGAACGGGACGCTGCTGACTGTCGAAATGGAGGAGCGGGAGCGGAAAAAGTTCAATCCATATATGATCAGCCATTGACGGCAAAAGAACGGCAGCGCGGAATTCCGCGCTGCCGTTCTTTTTTCTATAAGAGAAAGGGGGGTGGGATAGTTCTAGTATGCCCGCTTCCGCCAGCCTTAAACCTCATTGAACTGATTTGCGTGCAGCCGGGCGAAAATCCCGTTCTTGTTCACGAGTTCAGCATACCCGCCGTCTTCGGCGATGCCGTCCGGTGTCACGACGACGACGCGGTCCGCATCGCGGATTGTCGCAAGGCGGTGGGCGATGACCAGTGTCGTACGGTTCTCGGACAGCTCCGCGAGGGATTCCTGGATGATCCGTTCCGTTTCCGTATCGAGGGCGGACGTCGCTTCATCCAAAATGAGGATCGGTGGGTTCTTCAAAAACATCCTCGCGATTGCGAGCCGCTGTTTCTGGCCGCCGGATAATTTAAGTCCCCGTTCGCCGATTTGGGTTTCATACCCTTCCGGCAGGCCGGCGACAAAGTCCTCCAGGTGGGCACGGCGTGCTGCTTCGTAGATCGCCTCATCTGGTGCGGACAGATCACCGTATGCGATATTCTCTTTGACAGTGCCCGTGAACAGGAACACATCCTGCTGAACGATGCCGATCTGCCGGCGGAGCGACCGCTGGGTCATGTCGCGGACGTCGATGCCGTCGATGGTGATCTGACCGGCATCGACATCATAGAACCGCGGGATGAGGGAGCAGATGGTCGTTTTCCCCGCACCCGACGGACCGACGAACGCAATCGTCTGTCCGGAACGGATGGACAGGTTCAGATGGTTGAGCACCGGCTTGCCGGCATCATAGCCGAAAGTGACGTCGCGCAGTTCGATGTCCCCGCGCAAATGGGGCACGGCCACAGCATCCTTCCGGTCGTTGATCTCCGGTGCTTGGTTCAGCAGCTGCCGGAACCGGCTGAACCCGGCCATGCCCTTAGGATACATCTCAAGGAGCGCACTGATCTTGTCGATCGGTTTGATGAGGATGTTGATGAACAAGATGAAGCTGACCAGTTCTCCGATCGTCAGCTTGTCCTGGAACGTGAACCAGGCACCGACGACGAGGATGATCAGGGTGACGAGCCGCGTCATCATATAGATGGAAGACGTCGTCCAGGCCATGACATGGTAGGCGACAAGTTTCGCCATCCGGAAATTGCCGTTGTCCCGGCGGAATCTCGACAGCTCGAAATCTTCATTCGTGAACGATTTGACAACACGGGAACCCGACACCGAGTCTTCCACACGGCCGTTCACTTCGGCGATCTTGCCGTACATGTTGAGCCAGGCGGCGTTCATCCGTTTGTTGCAGAATGCGATCACCACGATCAGCACAGGCACCATGACGATGGCAATCAATGCAAGCTGAGGGTTGATGGTGTACATGATACCGAATGCCCCGATGACCGTCATGACGGCGATGAAGGCATCTTCAGGCCCATGATGGGCGAGTTCGCCGATATCGAACAGGTCAGTCGTGATCCGTGTCATGATGTGACCGGTCTTCGTGTTGTCGAAAAACCGGAACGACTGCCGCTGGACGTGGGTGAACAATTCCTCGCGCATATCGGTTTCGATGTTGATGCCGAGCTTATGCCCGAGATAGCTGACGATATACTGCAGGAACGTACTGAACAGATAGACCGCCAGCAGCAGAATGCTCGTCGTGACGATGAGCCCCCAGTCGCCTTCCGGCAGCAGTTTGTCGATGAACCACTGGACAGCGACAGGAAACGCGAGCTCGAGAAGCGCCACAAAGACGGCACTTGAAAAGTCGATGATGAACAGCCGCTGATGCGGTTTGTAATAGGAGAAAAATTGTTTGAGCATGATGTCCATCCTTTACTGTGATGTCTGGGTAAGTATACAGGAATCGGTAGAAAAGTTCGATAAAAATAGTCGGGAGACCAATATGGGGGACTTTGGATGCGAAAGTAAAGCTGGAGGAAAAGTTGGAATCTCGATAAATTCGACAAATTATGAAACTAACTGAGCTATAGTCAGTAAGAATAGACAGAGTGAAAAAGTGAAGAGGAGACGAGACTATGAAAAACTTGTTAAAAGGGACAGCAGCCACACTGTTGGCATTGACACTTGCGGCCTGCGGATCAGATGATACACCGAAGACGGAAAGCGGTGCTTCTGCAGAAACGGGCGCAAAAACGGAATCCGCAGAAACGAATGGAAATCAGATGACAACCAAGGAAGTCTATCAGAAAGCGGTCGATGCGTCGGAGACGATCGAAAGCCTTCACGGACAGATCACGATCGATCAGAACATGAAAGTCGTGGATGATGACTCCATGCGTGCGAAAAATAAGATCTCACTCGATATGGACGTCATCACGGACCCTATGAAACTCCACCAGGTCATGAAAATGGACGGCGGCCCCGACGCAGCTGCGACGATGGAAATGTATGCGCAGGACGGTGAACTGTATCTGCAGACGGATGATATGGAAGGGCAGTGGATGAGCATCCCCGCAGACATGCACGATGAAATACTTGATGGACTGGACAGCTCCAACGCCATGCTTGAACTGAGTCTTTTCCAGGAGTTCGACGATAAGTTCACGATGGAGGAAAAAGAGGATCAGTATGTGATGCACTTCTCGGCCGCGGGCGAGGAATTCAGCGATCTGCTGAAAGAGCTGATGGAACAGGACACTGCAGAAGCGACTGATGGAGAAGTCGGGGATATCGATGTGAAAAAGATTGAACTGACTGTGTATCTCGACAAAGAGACGTATTATACAGATTCGTATGATCTGAAACTTGATGCAATCATGGATATCGAGGGGTACCGGACGGTCGTCCTCCAGACGGTATCCGGTGATGTAACGGAAATCAATGAAGTGGAGCCGTTTGACATACCGGAGGAGATCCGTACTAATGCCGTGTCGATGGGTAAATGATTGAAGGGAGATCTTCTCGGTTGCAGAGACGAAGGAGGGAACCATGATACCAAGACTGTGCCGGATGGCCGCCAAAGAGGCGCCGGCGCAGTTTTTTTTCCGTTCACGATCAGTAGGGATGCAAGTGATAATCGTTTTCAGTTATCGGTTGACTTCCGTTTAAGCTTTGCTATAATGGGAACTGCGGCTAACTGATAATTGTTTTCATTTAAACAAGTCGGGTCCGCAAATATCTGGATATCGGAGTTCTTCATGAAGAAACGTTATTTATTCACAGCGCTGATAGCCCTGTCGCTGCTTTCGCTATTTGTCGGCGTCAGCCATATTTCACCGAAAGACCTGCTGGACTTCAAATCAGAAGAAACTGAGATCTTCCTGATCAGCCGTCTGCCCCGGCTGCTCGCTATCATACTTGCAGGGGCCGGCATGAGTATCACCGGGCTGATCATGCAGCAGCTGAGCCGCAACAAATTTGTTTCGCCGACTACGGCGGGAACGCTCGATGCTGCCAAACTTGGAATCCTCGTATCCATGCTTCTTTTCACGAACGCATCGACCATCGAAAAGATGCTGGTCGCTTTCGCATTTGCGCTCGGCGGCACGCTGCTGTTCATGAAAATACTGGATCAGGTCAAATTCAAAGATGCAATTTTCATCCCTCTTGTCGGCCTGATGTTCGGGAACATCCTATCATCGATCACGACATTCTTCGCCTATAAAGCGAATGTGATCCAGAACATGGCTTCCTGGCTGCAAGGAGACTTTTCACTGATCATGAAAGGCCGGTATGAATTGCTGTACATAAGTATCCCCGTCCTCATCATCACCTATTTCTATGCGAACCGGTTCACTGTTGCCGGGATGGGTGAAGACTTTTCGAAAAACCTGGGGCTTGCTTATCGGAGGATCGTCAATATTGGACTGATATTGGTCGCTCTCATTACAACCACTGTTGTCTTGACGGTAGGGGTCATTCCGTTTCTCGGCCTGATCATCCCGAATATTGTATCGATCATCAAAGGGGACAATCTGGAAAGGACACTTCCGCACACGGCCATGCTCGGTGCCATCTTCCTGCTGATCTGTGACATTCTTGGCCGGGTCATCATTTTCCCGTACGAAATCTCGATCAGTCTGATGGTCGGTGTCATCGGCAGCGCCATCTTCCTCTATATGCTGTTTAGGAGGAGAGCATATGCGTAACCGTACAAAGTTCATCATCCTGATTGTTCTGGCCGCCCTCTTTTCAGGACTGTATCTGTTCCAGGGGCTGAATGGGAGCTATGATTACGCACTGCCGCGCAGAGGTATCAAAGTGTTGGCGATGGCACTGACAGGTGTCGCGATCGCCTACTCGACGGTCATCTTCCAGACGATCACCCATAACCGGATCCTGACGCCGAGTATCATGGGACTCGATTCCCTGTATATCCTGCTGCAGACGGTCCTGATTTTCTTCCTGGGATCCACCCATGTGACGCTCGTCAATAAGCAGGTGAACTTCGTCCTGTCCGTCGGCGCCATGGTCGTGTTCGCACTGCTGCTGTACCAGTTCCTGTTCAAGGCGGGAAAGCGGCCGATCTACTTCCTGCTGCTTGTCGGCATCATCGTCGGTACATTTTTCCAAAGCATCTCGACATTCTTGCAGGTGCTGATCGATCCGAACGAATTCCTGCGGGTCCAGGATAAGTCATTCGCAAGCTTCAACAACATTAACGGAGACCTCGTCTGGTGGGCGCTCGGCGTCCTGGTCGCTGCGCTGATCATCGGTGCAAGGAAGTTCAATGAGCTCGATGTCCTGTCACTCGGCCGGGACACGGCCATCAACCTCGGGGTGAATCACGATAAAATCGTCAAAATGATGCTCATCCTGTCGTCCGTCCTGATTGCGGTCTCCACAGCTCTGGTCGGACCGATCACATTCTTCGGTCTGATCGTCGCCAACTTGTCGTACCAGTTTTTCAAGACATACAAGCATTCGGTATTGGTGGCGGGTGCGTCTGTCATGAGTATCATTGCATTGGTCGGCGGGCAATGGGTCGTTGAGCGGATCTTCACGTTCTCGACAACGCTCAGTGTCATCATCAACTTCGTCGGCGGTGCGTATTTCATCTACTTACTATTGAAGGAGAGTCGATCTGCATGATCCAAGTTCGGGAATTGACAAAGTCATACGGCAGCAAAGCAGTCGTGGAGAAGGTGAGTGTCGACATCCATCCGGGTAAGATCACGTCCTTCATCGGACCGAACGGTGCAGGGAAATCGACGCTGCTTTCAATGGTGAGCCGCCTGCTGGATGCAGATACAGGTGAAGTGCTCGTCGATAACGATAACGTCAAAAAGATGAAGTCCAATGACTTCTCGAAACGGGTTTCCATCTTGAAGCAATCGAATTTCATGAATGTCCGGCTGACGATCCGTGAGCTCGTATCATTCGGACGGTTTCCGTACTCGAAAGGACGTCTGACGGCTGACGACATCCAGATCGTCAACCAGGCGCTCGACTATATGGATCTGATGAGCATGCAGCACCAGTACTTGGAAGAGCTGTCGGGCGGTCAGAAACAGCGGGCGTTCATCGCCATGGTCATCGCGCAGGACACGGATTACATCCTGCTCGATGAGCCGCTGAACAACTTGGATATGAAACATTCCGTGCAGATCATGAAGATTCTGCGCCGGCTCGTCGATGAGCTCGGCAAGACGGTCGTCATCGTTCTGCACGATATCAACTTCGCCTCCGTTTACTCCGACCGGATCGTTGCTCTGAAGCAGGGACGTGTCGTGAAAGACGGACCGACGAACGAAATCATCAATTCGGAATCACTCCGGGAGATTTACGACATGGATATCCCGATCCAGCAGATGAACAATTGCCGCATCTGCGTCTACTTCAACTCATAAACCAAAAGGATGGTATGTTCACATGAAAATGAAAAAAATTCCCGTATTCCTGCTGGCGTTTGCATTAATGCTTGTCCTTGCTGCATGCGGTTCTGAAAAAGACGAGCAAAAGCCGGAAGCATCGAACGCAGGAGCAGATGATGAAACAGCGAGCAGTGAAGAGACGAAGACAGAAGAAATGACTTTCAAGCATGAACTTGGCGAAGCGACATTGGAAGGGACACCGGAAACAGTAGCGGTCTTCGACTTCGGTGTGCTGGATACGCTGGATGAACTGGGAATCGAAGTGGCAGGCGTGCCGCAAGCGACAATGCCTGCGTATCTTGAAAAATATGCCGGTTCGGATTACACGAACCTCGGCAGCCTGAAAGAGCCTGATTTCGAAGCATTGCACGCTATGAAGCCGGACGTGATCTTCATTTCCGGACGCCAGGCGGATCTGTATGATGACTTCAGCGAAATCGCGCCGACGATCTACGTGGGAATCGACTACACGAACTACATGGATTCATTCAAGCATAACATGGACGTCATCGCCCAAGTGTTCGATAAGAAAGACGAAATGGAAAAGGAATTGGCGGACGTCGATCAGCAGATCGCCGACATCCAGTCGAAGACAGCTGAATCCGACAGCAAAGCACTGATCACCCTTGCGACTGAAGGAAAAGTCAGTGCATACGGACCAAGCTCCCGTTTCGGTATCATCCATGACGTGTTCGGTTTCAAAGCGGCTGACGAAGGAATCGAAGCGTCGACACACGGTCAGAACATCACATTCGAGTACATTCTGGAAACCAATCCGGATGTCCTGTTCGTCATCGACCGCGATGCTGCCATCGGTAAAGGCGCAAATGCGAAGAACACAATCGAGAATGACCTCGTGAAGAAAACGAACGCATTCACGAACGACAAGATCGTCTACTTGGACGGGGAGTATTGGTACTTGTCAGGCGGCGGTCTGAAGTCCATGAAAGAAATGATCAAAGAAGTCGAAGCAGGACTATAAGAACGGCAAAAGACCGATTCCTTCCCATGGAATCGGTCTTTTGTGTCTGCCCGAAAAAAATCGGCTGTGCTACACTAAGCTCAACTTGAACGAGAGGGGGCAGGGTGACTCATGGGAAAAGCGGTTACAGTGCGGGGGAAGACAGTCGAGGAGGCGGTGGAAGCAGCTCTGGAAATACTCGGGCTCGAGCTTCAGGATGTCCGGATCCATGTCAGCCGGACAGCGGATACGGGTACATCACCCGGTGCGCTGCGTTTTGCCGAGGTCGTCGTCACGCCCGTGCAGTACAAAATGCCGGATGCATTGGAATGGAACGGTGAACCGCCCTCCACAGGTATCCGGATCATTTCCGGCAGAGTGGAGGTCCGCTCCGGAGATAGCGGAGGACAGCTGTCCATAGAGGCGGGACAAGGTGTACAAGTAATTGTGAACGGGCAAAAAACAGAAGGCACAGCACCTGTATCTGAGCGGGATGCCGTATATATCCGGACAATCGACGAACTGACCCGAGCTCAGCTGTCGATCACCATCCGTGAGCACGGTGCGCTCGCAAGCTTGAGTGTCATACCGGGCAGGAAACTGACACGAAGCGTGAAAGATGCACCTTTCACCCGTCATTTGAAGGCGGAGGCAGATGAATTCCAGGAGACCGTGAATGATTTGTCCCAGCAGATGATCCGGGATGCCTGCGACCAGCTCGGCATTACGGCGGTGCTGGATAAGCGGGTCCTCTGGGAATCTTGTGAGACGGACGTGCCCTATGAGGCGATCATCGCACGCGGTATCTTTCCGAAACCAGGACTGGACGGGGATGTTGAAATCCAGATCGATATGGACGGCAAATCGCTTACGGAATACGATAAAGTGGATTATCGGGAAAAGCCGGTTGTGCAGCTTGTCGAGGAAGGCCAATTGGTGGCTGCTGTATTGCCTCCTATCCCGGGACAGCCGGGAATGGATGTGTTCGGGAATATCATACCGGCTGAAGATGGCAAAGCGGCAAACATCCGATTGGGCAGGAATGTCACGCGGACAGGCAGTCACATTTTCGCGGCCTGTGCAGGCAAACTGCTGATCGATAGGGAAAACGGCAGTATTTCTATCGATATCGCCGACACATTGACAATGCAGGAAGTGGACCTTGCGAGCGGCAATGTCCGGTTCGATGGGGATGTTGCTGTGAGAGGGAGTGTCAGCCAGGGGTGCGTTGTCGAGGCTGCCGGCAGGATCGAAATCGGCAGAGACGTCCGGAAAGCTGAAGTGAAAGCTGAAAAAGCCGTCCATATCGGCGGGCATGTGTCGTCTTCCAGAATAGCGGCGGGACAGCAGATGACGGACGACAGGGTGTATGCGGAATCGCTCCGATCGATTTTGCCAATGCTTGGCACGATGGGGGACTTGACGAAAGCGGCTGCAGTGCTGCGTCAGTCGAGTGCGGCTGCTATAAACGGCGGGGAGCTGAAAAAGATTCTCAGAGTGCTGCTCGGTGACCGGTACCCGTTGTTCCGGGATCGGCTGCAGTCCTTCCTGACGCTGAAGTCCGATAACGCAAGTGAGGAATGGGGCGATCTCCAAACGACCTTGTATAACTTTTTCATCAATACCATGCATGCTGGCATAAAGGAAGGTAACGAGTTCCTGGCGCTCATCGAGTCGGCGGAGCGGCTATATGAAATGTTCCAGCCCGATCCGGTCTGCCAGGCTGCGGAACTGACGCTGTCGTACGCTGTAAACAGTATGCTGTGCTGCTCAGGGGCAATCCGGATCACCGGGCAGGGGCTGGCCCAATGTGAAGTCCATGCAAAAACGGATATCATATCCGACGGGGTCTGCCGGGGAGGCGAACTGACAGGTGAGCGGTCCGTGTCGATCCGGGAGTGCGGTTCGAAGAGAGGTGTCCCGACAGTCATCCGCACGAACGCGCACGGGTCGATTGTCATCGGCATCGCCCATCCGGAAACTATCCTGTACGTCGGCGAGCAGTCGTACCGGGTGACGGAACTGCAGCTCGGTATTACAGCGAAGATGGAAGACGGAGTACTGCGGATCCGCTGAGTATGAAGTGAAATTGTTCTTTACCGTCCTGTTGGCAGACTGTATAATGACAAGTGTCATGACAGACGTTTAGACATGGAGGGGAAACTGATGGCGCATACGATCGCTCATTCATCAAACAAGAAACAGAATGCAAAACCAGTATCACGGAACAAACTGCTCGTCATATCAGGGACAGGCTGGATGTTCGACGCAATGGATGTCGGAATCCTGTCCTTCGTCGTAGCGGCCATAGCGGTGGAATGGAACTTATCCCCGTCGGCTATCGGCTGGGTCGGGAGTGTCAACTCTCTCGGAATGATGGTTGGGGCAATCCTGTTCGGCATGCTCGCGGACCGCATCGGAAGAAAGCAAGTTTTTATGGTGACGTTGCTGTTGTTCTCATTGGCCAGCGGCCTGTCCGCGCTGACGACGACACTCACGGCGTTCCTGATTCTCCGCTTCTTCGTAGGCGCAGGGCTTGGCGGGGAACTTCCTGTCGCCTCCACACTCGTCTCGGAAAGCGTGGAGGCGAAAGAGCGGGGGCGCATAGTTGTGCTGCTGGAAAGTTTCTGGGCTGCCGGATGGCTCATCGCGGCATTGATCGCCTACTTCGTGATCCCGTCCTTCGGCTGGCGGACTGCACTGATCATCACTGCCCTGCCTGCATTTTACGCACTATACTTGCGCCGGAACCTGCCGGATTCACCTAAGTTCCAAGAAGAAGGGGTTCGGCAGCAGTCATTCCTGCAGAAAACGGCTGCTTTATGGGCGAAACCGTACCGTAAGCGGACGCTGATGCTGTGGGTCGTCTGGTTCATGGTTGTCTTTTCGTACTACGGCATGTTCCTCTGGCTGCCGAGTGTGATGGTGCTGAAAGGGTTCGCGATGATCAAAACGTTCGGCTACGTCCTGATCATGACCCTTGCCCAGCTCCCGGGGTATTTCTCAGCGGCCTGGCTCATCGAGCGGGCAGGACGGAAGTTCGTCCTGTCTGTTTACCTGATCGGGACCGCAGCCAGTGCGCTTGCATTTGGAAGTGCCGATTCGCTTGCGATGCTGATGCTGTTTGGAGCGCTGCTGTCCTTCTTCAACCTCGGCGCATGGGGAGCGTTGTACGCCTATTCACCGGAGCAGTATCCGACGGCCATACGCGGTACAGGAGCAGGTATGGCCGCCGGCATCGGCCGGATCGGCGGGATTTTCGGCCCGTTGCTCGTCGGCTCCCTGTTGACGGCGGGATATGGGTTCGGCGTGATTTTCGGTATTTTCTGCGGGGCCATCCTGATCGGGGTGCTCGCAGTTGTATTTCTCGGAACGGAAACGAGTCAGATGGAATTGGAATGATTGGAAAAAAGACGCTGCAGCGTACTTGCAGCGTCTTTTCTGTTTTATCCTCTTGGAGTCAGCCAGCGCCGAAAGGGATCGGCTGTCGTCAGCCCGAAACCGGTCTGCTCTTTTTCCGGGCGATCAGCTGTTCGAGCCGCGGCCGGTTATATCGCTGTGCGATAATGATCGGCAGGTTGAACACCAGCGCGTAGGCGACATTCAGCCAGGCGGCCCAAATCGGATTCCATAGGAAGAACAGGGCAGCCGGCAGGATGGACAGCCAATGTGTGAGCTCGGCTCTCCTGGATTCCACAGCGAACTGTTCCAGGGAACCCCGGTCTGTCCCGTGGAGCCGCTGTTTGCTGTACCCGTTCCGGATGAACATCGTCCCGTCGGGGATCAGATGCTTCCAATGCTTCACTCTGACCAGCTGCCCCCAAAGCGCACCATTCCGCTCAAAAGCGCGGGGACGGAAAAAAGAGGATCGCCGGACCAGCCAGGTATCCGGTATACGGACGGCGGCGAATGAGATGGCTAAATGGAAAAAAGCCCATGCCGCGGCGTCCAAGACGATGATCCAGCCGATCGGCAGGTCGACTACAGGCATGGCCGCTCATCCTTTCCAATCTTGTACAGCCTGCAGCGCAGGACAGCAACCGTCTGGTCAGGGTTTGCCTCCCTTTCTTTACCTTGCTTCCCTGGAAGATCTCTCATCCGATCGACTCAGCCAAAATCCTGACCATTTCGCGCCGGGTGACAAAGTTGCGCTTTGCAAAGCAGTCATACTTATTATGCCGCACGCTTGTCAGGATTCTCCGGTACACCTGTGCAGAGGCAAGTACCGCAAACTGGCTGTCTTTGTCGAACTCGCCGATATATTGCAAAAACTGATCATATAACATCTCGGAACGGACTGCGAGTGTTTCCCATACTGTTATGAAACGGTCGGTAATCCGCTCTTCCGCAAGCTGTTCGAGTGTATAGCCGGCTTTCGCCATTTCTTCCTCGGGGAGATAGACCCTCCCTTTGTCACGGTAGTCTTCTCCGACATCACGGAGAATATTGGTCAGCTGCATGGCGATTCCAAGATTGACAGCGGCTGGCGTGCAATCAGCGGAGGCCCCAGATGCAATGATCGGCAACAGCATCCTGCCGACCGATCCGGCTACATAATAGCTGTATGCCTCCACGTCCTCCATTGTTCTCGGTGCTGTAAATGAAATATCCATCCGCTGCCCTTTCAGCTGATCATAGAAGGGGCCCAAGTCCATATCATACGTATCGAACACATGCCGCAGAGCACGCCAAAGCGGATGGTCCGGCTCCTGGCGCCGGGAAAACCGGTCCAGTTCAGACGCCAGCTGATCGAGTGCGGCCAGCTGGGCGGCACTGCCTGTATTTTCATCTACACTGTCATCTGCGGATCTGCAGAATGCATAGATGGCGAAGACAGCCTGTGCCTTTCTATCGGGCAGCCGTGAGAAAGCATAATAGAAACTTTTGGAATGCCGTTTGATGACCTGCTCGCAATAACGGAAGTCCTCTTGTAAGGAGACTGTACGGGTCATTGCTGTTTCCCCCTTTCATCGTGTATGGAACAGAATCCCTCTGTCATCATGCAATAATTCTTCCGTGGCGATCCGGGCGGACAGCAGGACGATCGGGACACCTGCACCAGGGTGTGTGCTGCTTCCGGTGAAATAAAGGTTCTCGCAATGGGTCGCCTTGCTTTGCGGACGCATATGGTTACTCTGCGCAAGAGTCGGCTGCAGGCCGAATGTAGCACCGTGATACGCATTGAAACGCTGTTCGAAATCATCCGGCGTCATATAGGATTCGGAAACGATATCGTCCCGTACACCTTCAAAACCCGGTACTTTTTCAAGAGCTTCCAGTACATACTCCCTGTAGTGGCGGATCGTCCCGTCATCCCACTTATACTCACAGCATGATTTGTCGGACACCGGGACAAGGATGTAGAGACCATCTTTCCCTTCCGGCGCCAGGCTGTCATCAAGCTTAGAGCCGATGTAGACATAGAACGAAGCCTTCTCGAGGCGTTTTCCGGTGAAGATGTCATTCAAATTGCGTTCCAGCTCCTCGTTGAAGATGAAGTTATGGGCATTTTTCACGTCGTCGTATTTCCGATCCATGCCGAGGTACATCAGGAAGCAGGAACACGAATAGTCCATACTGTCGATTTTTTCATCCGTGTATTTCCCTTTCGCTTTTGGCTCCTTCACCAGGTTCTTCATGGCGTATGGAAAGTCGGCGTTGCACATGACAAAGTCCGAAGGGATCACGTCCGTGCCGATCCGGATACCCGTTGCCATGCCGTCCTCGATGAGGATTTCATCAACCGATGAATTGTAATGGACCGTTCCGCCGAGTTCTTTGAACAGCCTCTCCAGTGACTGGGCCATCGTATACATGCCGCCTTTGATGAACCACACACCATAGAGGAACTCGATCATCGGAATCATCGTATACAGGGACGGCCCGCTGTAGGGGGAGACACCGATATAGAGCGTCTGGAAACTGATCATCTGCTTCAGGCGCTCGCTTTTGATATATTTGCTGATGAACGCATCCGCATTATCGAACGTCTTCAGCTTCAGTCCCTGCCGGATCATGGATGGATTATAGAAGTCGGATGGTTTCCGGAAAGGTTTCTGCAGGAAGTGCTCCTTGGCGACCAGGAACCGTTTGTAGATGACCTGCAGGTACTCGAAGAATCCCTGTGCGTCCTTATCGCCGAACGTTTCCAATGTCTTTGTCAGTTCGATCAGGTCCGAGCTGATTTCATAATGGTCCTCGGCGCGGTCCCCGAAAAAGACACTGTACATCGGGTCGAGCCGCTGCATCGGGATATAGTCATCCGGGTCGACGCCGCACACCTGAAATACTTCCCTGTACAGTTCGGGCATCATGACAATGGTCGGGCCGAGATCGAATTGGTAGCCGTCCTGCCGAATCCGGTGCATCTTGCCGCCGGGTAAAGATTCCTTCTCGTATAATGTTACATCGTATCCTGCATGCTGCAGCCGGCATGCGCTAGCGAGACCGGCCACCCCCGCACCGATCACTGTCACACTCTTCCTCATCAGTCATCTCCCCAATTCTATGCAATTGCTTATTTCTTTTTCCTGTACAATCTTTTGTGTTAACATTATACAGAGTAATGCACAGTTCACTCTTACTAATTAGTAGGTTTTTTCCCATTATACTGAAGTTCAAACATTATACATAGCGGATGTTTGTACAATGTTCGTGAGGAAGCAGGACGGACCCGTGATTGAGAGTCTGCAGGAAAGGGGAAACACCGCTTGAAAACTGACAGAGAACCTAAACTCCTCATAAGCGACGTGTCACGGCTGACCGGACTGTCGCGCCAAGTCATCCGGAAGTGGGAGGACAGGTATAGCATCATCAGTCCGGAACGCCATCAGAACGGCTATCGTCTTTATTCGAAAGAAGATGTAAATGTACTCATGCATATCCGGAAACTCCGCGATCAGGGGCACGGTGTCAAAGAGGCCGTCCAGCTGCACAGACGACGATATTCAGCCGAGGCGTCCGTGTCGCTGCCGCTTGATGACTACGCACAGGCCCTGCTGGAAAAAGGGGCGGCGTATGATGAGGCCGGAATCATGCTGCTTCTGAAACAAGCGCACCATCGGTATGGTCTGGAAGCGTTCCTGACGACCACCATCCAGCCGCTCCTGGTGAAGATCGGTGAAAACTGGGAGTCGGGCGAATGGGATGAAAGCCAGGAGTCGATCACCAGCCTGGTCATCCGGGATTTCCTCGTGCAGATCCGCAGGAATTTCGATTTGCCCGCGGACGCGCCGAAAATACTAGGCTGCTGCCTTCCGAACGAGCTGCATGAAATTCCTCTGCAGATCATTCTGCTGCAGGCGATGATGGGAGGCTGGCGGACGATTGCTGCGGGACCGTCACCGAAGCTGTCATCCATCGAGTTCCTCGTCAGGCGGCTGCGCCCGGAGAAAATGTTCCTTTCAGCGGTGACAAGTGTCCCGTTCGACAGAGATCCTGAACTGTTCGATAAGCTTGAGGCGATTGCCGGACGGTATCCCGGGACAGCGTTCTATCTGGGCGGGCAGGGTGCACTGGATCATGCGGTCTTCCTGGAGCCGCATCGTATCCGGATTACCGGTGCGCTGCCGGAAATACTGGACTGAGTGAAATGGAACTTTCCGGGGCGATGGACGTACAGAAGGGAACTGACGGAAACATGTAAAGGGAAACGAGGTGCAGGAGTATGGATGGAAAACAGCCGTTCCGGATTCCGGAGTTTGTTGCTGAACTGGGACGAAAGCGGATTGAAGGATTTCCTGTGGAAGGTTTTGTATATGGAGAAGGCCCTCACAGGCCGAAACTGATGCTGATCGGTGAAGCGCCGGGGGAAACGGAAGCCATAGGGGGGATACCGTTCTCAGGAAGAGCCGGTAAGGAGCTGATGAAGTCACTGGCATCCATAGGGCTCAGCCGGGAAGATGTCTATATCACGAGTGCCGTCCGGAGCCGGCCGTACAAATACGGACATCGCAAAGAGAGGGACGGCACGCTGACAGAACGGAAGTACAACCGGCCGCCGACCCGGCAGGAACTGCTTGCCCATGCACCGGTCCTCGACTATGAAATCGCGAACCTTCAGCCGGAACTCATCGTGACGCTTGGCAATGTAGGACTGCAGCGGCTGATCGGACCGCATGCGAAAGTTACGGAGATGCATGGGAAACCGATCGAGCAGCAGGTACGCTTCCTGCGGGACCTGGCAGACAAGCAGCTGGACTGGACGGAGGAGGCTTACCGGATCATTCCGACCTTCCATCCGGCTTCTGTTTTCTACCGCCCTTCCCATCGTCCGGCCATGGAGGCGGATTGGCTGGAGATCGGCCGTATTTTGAATGGGACAGAGGAAGTGAAAGGCGGAGAACCGGATGGTGAATGAACTGGAAGCGAAAAAGGAACGGATGAATACAAAGGGGACTCTAACAGAATTCGCCGATCTGCTGAAGCAGCTGAATTGGCCGAAAGGCGTCACGGCCGCAGCGCTTGTACTGTCCCTGTTCTCAACAATCGCGAGTCTCGCAATCCCGCTCGTGACGAAACAGCTGGTCGACTCGCTGACAGGCGGTGATCTGTTCAATTGGAAAAGTGCCGTCTTCCTGTTTGTGGTATTCATCGTCCAGGCGCTGTTAGGCGGACTCTCGTATTACATGCTCGCCTACATCGGCGAAACGATTGTTGCGGACCTGCGGACGAAACTATGGGGGAAAGTGCTGCGCCTGCCCGTGTCTTATTACGACGATACGGAGACAGGTGAGACGATGAGCCGGATCACACAGGACACGACAATCCTGAAGCAGCTCGTCTCCGATCATCTCGTCTCCCTGATCACAGGTCTCATATCCATTGCAGGAGCCGTTGCGATCCTGCTCTACCTTGACTGGCGGATGACACTGATCATGCTGATCAGTATCCCGGTCAGCATGGCGATCATATTGCCGCTCGGACGGATCATGCACAAGATTGCAAAAGCGACGCAGGCTGAAATGGCGAAGTTCTCCGGTCATCTCGGCCGTGTGCTCGGTGACATCCGGCTGGTGAAGGCATACCGGGCGGAACCGGATGAACAGGAGAAAGGGTCTGCGGCTGTCCGTTCCCTGTTCGGGTACGGCCTCAGGGAAGCGAAAATACAGGCGGTCATCTCCCCGGTCATGACACTGATCATGATGGGGATCCTGGTGGCGATCCTCGGCTATGGCGGTGCGCAGGTGGCGTCCGGCGCGCTGTCAGCTGGTACGCTCGTCGCGATCATCTTCCTGATGTTCCAGATCATCGTCCCGTTTGCGCAGATGGCCCAGATTTTCACCGTATTCCAGAAAGCGGTCGGTGCAACGGAGCGGATCCAGCAGCTGCTGCGCATGGACAGTGAGCGTCCAGAAGGCGTAACGGGTGCACCGGAGGCTGTTCTTGCATTCGACAGCGTGTCGTTCGGCTATGAAGCCGGAAAACCCGTGCTTGATGCGATCACATTCCAGGCAGCCCCGGGAACCGTCACCGCATTTGTCGGGCCGAGCGGCGGCGGGAAGACGACCTTGTTTTCCCTCATCGAACGGTTCTACCAGCCGACTGGCGGCGAGATCCGTCTCGGAGAACGCCCGATCGCAGACATCAGTCTTGCCGACTGGCGCAGCAGAATCGGCTATGTCTCGCAGGAGAGTCCGCTGCTCAGCGGAACGATCCTCGACAATATTGCATACGGACTTGCGGAACGGCCGCCACTTCCTGAAATCCGCAAAGCAGCCGCCGCTGCGAACGCACTCGGGTTCATCGAAGAGATGGAGGAGGGTTTTGAGACGCTGGTCGGGGAGCGCGGTATGAAACTGTCAGGCGGTCAGCGGCAGCGGATTGCAATCGCCCGGGCATTGCTGCATGATCCGTCGATTCTGCTGCTGGACGAAGCGACGTCGAATCTGGACAGCGGCTCGGAGACGCATGTCCAGGAAGCGCTGCTCCGGCTGATGGAAGGCAGGACGACGCTCATCATCGCCCACAGGCTTTCCACGGTGATCGGCGCCGATCAGCTGATCTTCCTGGAGAAAGGGAAGGTCACCGGCATCGGTACGCATGCCGAGCTGCTGAAGACCCACGGGTTATACGAAGAATTTGCAGCAGGCCAAGGCTTGGCCTGATAAGAACGGCCTTCCATCCGGGAGGTCCTTTTTTCTGTGCGGCTGCCGGCTGAGCAAAATACGATTGTGAAAAATGAAATTGGGTAAACCTTAGTAAGAAACCTCGCAGCTGACACGGTGCAATCCTGTTTCTAAGCTGTATAAGGAGGAGGGAGAGGAGGCGAATCAATGTATCGGCCAGTGAATAAGGAATTCTTCCAAAAGCCGGTTCTGGAATTGGCGGAATCGCTGATCGGGCACCTGATCGTCCATGAACTGCCCGGCGGACCGGTCATCGCCCGTATCGTTGAAACAGAAGCTTATCATGGACCTGAAGACAGGGCGGCGCACAGTTACGGCAACCGCAGGACGAAGCGGACGGAAGTCATGTTCGGCGAACCGGGCAGCGTCTACACGTACCGGATGCATACACACACGCTCATGAATGTCGTCTGCGGTCCGGTCGGCACACCGCATGCCGTCCTGATCCGTGCGGGGGAACCGGTTGAAGGACTTGAGTATATGCGTGAACGGCGGGGGGAGAAGCTGGCGATGAAAGACTGGACCAACGGCCCTGGCAAGCTGACGAAAGCGCTCGGCATCACGATGGATTACTACGGACACCACTGGGCGGAGCGGCCGCTGTTCATAGCGGATGCATGCGCCGCAGGTGAAATTGAGACGGGCCCGAGGGTGGGTATTTCCAACTCAGGCGAAGCCGTCCATTATCCATACCGATTTTTCGAGAAGGACAATGCCTTCGTATCGAAATACCGCCCATAGGTTTATCTGAAGGAATTTAGAGGAAAACATATCAGTGGAGAACGAAATCGAAAAAGAAGGAGTGTTCATCAGAAATGGCTAAAATTGCAACCGTACTGACAGACATGTTCGAGGACTCGGAGTATACAGAACCTGCAAAAGCGTTCAAGGACGCAGGTCATGATGTGATTACTATCGAAAAAGAAGCGGGCAAAGAAGTGAAGGGCATGAAAAAACAGACGCCCGTCAAAATCGACAAAGGAATTGACGACGTAAAACCGGATGAATTCGATGCGCTGTTCATCCCGGGCGGATTCTCACCGGATCAGCTGCGGGCGGATGACCGTTTCGTGAAGTTCGTCAAAGCATTCATGGATGCGGACAAGCCGGTGTTTGCGATCTGTCACGGTCCGCAGCTACTGATTACGGCCAAAGCGCTGGAAGGACGGGATGCAACAGGCTACAAGTCGATCCAGGTCGATATGGAATATGCAAAAGCGAAGTTCCACGACAAAGAGGTCGTCGTCTGCCACAACCAGCTCGTCACGAGCCGTCAGCCGGACGATATTCCTGCATTCAACCGCGAAGCACTGAAACTGCTGGAAGCCTGATCGGTCAGCAGAAGAACTAGCAAGACTGCTTGGAGCGGTCGGACAGAGACCGCCTCCGGGTGGTCTTTCTTTCTGTTCTGTCATTGTGTGATGCCTGATCTGGGCAGGAGCTGCCCGTCCCTCCGGTTGAAAAGAGATTCCTTGAGTGGTAGATTAAATGAAGTGTGTACATAAAGTAAATAGACTGAAAAGTCAGGAGGCGTCGTCTGCAGATGGCTAGCTGCTGGTCCGGTATGCGGCTGAGAGAATCTGCGCATGCGTGCTGCCGTACATATGTTTACCAGGTATCCGGCTTGTGCCGGTGCAGCATAAATTTACGGGTCTGTTTGGAGAACCACCAACAGAGATCGGATGGACAGCCAAAAGGCACTATCTGCAGATCGTACGCTGAACAAGGGGGAAGATGCTTGAAAGTCTTGAAAATGGGAAGCGCATTCATCGGAATCATTGTAGGAGCAGGTTTTGCTTCCGGTAAGGAGATCGTCCAGTATTTCACAAGCTTCGGTATGCTCGGCATCATCGGTGCCATCCTGTCGACCGTGCTGTTCGCCTATTTCGGGATGGTGCTGACACGGCTTGGCAGCCGGATGCAGACGATATCGCACAAGGAAGCAGTCTACAGGATCAGCGGGAAATACTTGGGTCTCATCGTGGACGCGGTCATCGTCATCACGCTGTTCTCGGTCGGCGTCGTCATGATTGCAGGAGCGGGGTCCAACCTGAATCAGCAATTCGGCCTTCCGCCGTTTGCGGGAAGTCTGCTGATGGTCGTGCTCGTCTACTTGACGGTCCTGCTGAACGTGGACCGGGTGGTAGGGGTCATCGGAAGTGTGACGCCTTTTCTGATTCTTGCTGTAATCGTTGTATCAGTCTACTGTCTCACGACGATGACCGGATCATTCGAGAGCCTGAACGGTGTTGCGACATCGATCGATACACCATTGCCGAACTGGTGGATTTCCGCCATCAACTACGTATCATTCAACATTGCTGTCGGTGCAGCCATGTCACTCGTCATGGGCGGTGCGGAGAAGGATGAAAAAGCGGCCGCACTCGGAGGGCTCGTCGGCGGACTCGGGCTCGGCATCATGATTTTACTGAGCCATCTGGCCATCTTCTCCAAAATCGACATTGTCAAAGATGCCGACCTGCCGATGCTCGCCATCATCAATGACATCTCGCCGATCTTGGCGGTGCTTATGGCTGTCGTGCTGTACGGCATGATCTTCAATACGGCTGTCAGTATGTTCTATTCGTTCGGTGCCCGGTTCGTCCGGCGCGGCACTGCCGGTTTCCGCCGGTTTGTGCTAGTTATCCTGGTGGTCGGGTTCGGCCTCAGTTTCGTCGGTTTCTCCAAACTGCTCGATATTCTGTATCCGTTCATCGGCTACATCGGGCTGTTCCTCATGCTCACGCTACTGATCGCTTCGTTCCGTCTTCCGAAGAAGGCTGCACGCAGCAACTGATTCCTTACAAAAAAACCGCTGTCGTGTTTCTTGCGCGACAGCGGCTTTTTCAATTATCAGGAATGTGCCAGTTCAAGCTGGACTTTCGGTCCGAAGAATTCGAAGTGGACTTTTTCTTCATCCAACCCCATTGCATACAACTCGCTGATGACTGCCTGCATGAACGGAGTCGGTCCGCAGACATAGACGTCACTGCCATCCAGGACATTCTTCTCCAGGAATTCACGGTTGATGAATCCGTCGCCTTCTTCGGAGTAGAGGGCTGCGTAGTTTGATGAAGACAGGGAGTCATTCATCTCGCGGACCACTTTGTCGAACGCCTGGTGGTTCCGTGTGCGTGCGGAATGCAGGAAGGCGACCGGACGTTCAGGTGCAGTGCTTGCGATGGTCTCGAACATCGCCATCATCGGCGTGATACCGACACCGCCGCTGATCAGTGTGACCGGTGTATCCATTTCCATGTCCAGATAGAAATCACCTGCAGGTGCGCTGAGTTCAACTGTATCGCCCACGTCCAAGTGATCATGGAGATAGACGGACGCTTTCCCGTTCGGATTGTTGTCCGCTTCCCGTTTGACGGAAATACGGAATGTTTCCCCATTCGGAGCCTGTGACAGGCTGTACTGGCGGATCAATGTATTTTTCTCACCGGGAATGTCGAGTTTGATGCTGATGAATTGGCCAGGCTTATACTGAGGGACTTTGCCGCCGTCCACTGGCTTGAAATAGAAGGAAGTGATGACTTCACTCTCTTTGATTTTGTCGGAAAGGACGAAGCCTTTGAAGAGCTTCCAGCCGCCTTCTTCCGCTTCCATCTGGTCATACATGCCTGCTTCCACGCCGATGAACGCATCCGCAATCACGCCGTACGCTTGCTCCCAGGCGTTGAGGATTTCAGGGGTTGCTGCGTCGCCGAGCACTTCTTTGATGGCGCCGAGCAGGTATTTCCCGACAATCGGATACTGCTCGGGTACGATTCCGAGTGACACGTGTTTGTTGGCGATCTGGACGACCGCCGGAACGATCGCTTCCAGGTTGTCGATGTATTTCGCTGCTGCGAGCACAGTATTCGCAAGTGCTGTCTGCTGACGGCCCTGCTCCTGGTTCACGTGGTTGAAAATATTCAAAAGTTCAGGGTGGGCTTCGAACATGTTCTTGTAGAACACAGTTGTAATTGTTTTGCCATGCTGTTCGAGAACAGGTACAGTAGATTTAACGATATCGATTGTCTCTTGGGATAACATAATTGGACACGACCTCTCGTAGTTGGTGAATTCATCGTACCGCACATGGATTTTAAAAGCTATATAGAAAATACATCTTTACGCAATGTTCAAAGGTTAGCCACATTTCATTCAAAAAATGGTCAACAATTCAATAACGAAAAAGGAACGGTGAACAGAATGCGGTTAACGCTCTATACGGATTATTCGCTCCGTGTGCTCATATACCTTGGTGCCAAGCCGGTGGGGGAACGGGCGACGGTCCAGGAGATCTCGGCGGCTTTTCATATATCGAAGAATCATCTGACGAAAGTGGTGCATGAACTCGGAAAAGCGGGATACATCGAGACGGTCCGCGGCAGAGGCGGCGGCATCCGGCTGAAACTGCCGCCGGAGCAGATCAATGTCGGCATGGTCGTCCGGCAGACGGAGGACGACTTCCAGCTTGTGGAATGCTTCAACAGGGAATCGAATCAGTGTGTGCTCGCGCCTGCCTGCAGGCTGAAAGGGGTGCTGCAGGAAGCGCTCCATGCCTACTTACGGGTGCTGGACGATTACACAATCGCCGACTTTGTCGAAAATCGGCAGGAGATTGAACAGCTTCTGTTTCCGGGACCCCTGACATGATGGTAAGATGAAAAGGATTGCAAAACGCAAACGTACTTAGGAGGAATGGAACTATGAACAAAGTGCTTGTATTCGGCCATAAAAATCCCGATACGGATTCCATCGCTTCTGCGATCACATACGCCTATTTGAAACAGCAGATCGGCATGGACGCAGAGGCGGTAAGACTCGGTGCGGTCTCCGAGGAAACACAATACGCGCTGGATACCTTCAGCTTCAAAGCACCGCGTCTGACAGAGCGTGTCTCTGATGAAGCAGCACAGGTCATCCTCGTGGATCATAACGAGAAACAGCAGAGTGCCGACGATATCGATGATGTCCAAGTCATTGAAGTGATCGACCACCACCGCGTCGCGAACTTCCAGACGAGCGATCCGCTCTATTACCGGGCGGAACCGGTCGGCTGCACGGCGACGATCCTGAACAAACTGTTCAAGGAGCACGGCGTTGAAATTCCGAAAAACATCGCGGGCCTGATGCTGTCCGCCATCATTTCGGATTCCCTGCTGTTCAAATCACCGACCTTCACGGAGCAGGACAGGAAAGCGGCGGATGAGCTGGCGGAAAAAGCGGGTGTCCATGCAGAAGAGTACGGCATGAGCATGCTGAAGGCAGGCGCCGATCTCAGCAGCAAATCACTGGAAGAACTTATCACACTGGATGCGAAGACCTTCGAAGTCGGCGATGTAACGATGGAGATCGCACAGGTGAATGCAGTCGACCTGAATGATGTGCTGGGCCGCAAAGATGACCTCGTCTCCCTGCTGACAGATGTAGTATCTGTGAAGAAACTCGATCTATTCCTGTTTGTCATCACGGATATCATTAACAGTGATTCCGTCGCAATTGCGGTCGGCGAGAAAGCATTCGCCGCCATGTCGGCATTCCATACAGTCCCTGCGAATGATATGGCGGTGCTGAAAGGGATCGTGTCACGCAAAAAACAGATTGTCCCTGTATTAACGGAAGCCTTTAAGTGAACAATGGAAAGAAGCTGTCCGGTGAGCGGGTATCCCCTCACTGGGCAGCTTTTTTGCTGGTTGCATGATGTTATTCGGACAGGTCGAGCGGGCGGACAGCGGGTCCTTCGAGCACAGTTCCGTCCTTCCGGAAACGCGACCCGTGGCATGGGCAGTCCCATGTTTCATCCGCCTTGTTCCACCGCGTTCTGCAGCCCATATGCGTGCAGATTGGGGTATCCGTGCGCTGGACATGCCCCGTTGTGAATTCCTTTGCGACATAACCGGTTGTCTTCAGCGCCTGAAACAGCAGGGACCCGAACCCCGTCCGGTCAGGTGCGTATAAGCTGATTGCCGGATTTTTCGTACCTGTGATGACGTCCGTGATGATACGCGCAGCAGCCAATGAGTTCGACATGCCCCACTTCCGGAAGCCAGTGCAAATGTGGACATACGGCATGGAGTCGGAGATCGGCCCCGCGTACGGAATACAGTCCGGTGCGGTGGGATCCTGTGCAGACCACTGGTGGGCGGGCCCGCCGAGGTTATATACGGTCTGCAGTTCCTGCGCCAGCCGGCTGTACCGCTCATCCGTATCTCCTGTGCTGCCGGCGACATGGCCCTCCCCGCCAAGCATGAAATGGGGACGCCCGTCGATGAATGCCGTCCGGATCGATCGTTTTTTCTGATCGGTTGAAAGATACTGGTTCTGCAGCGGCATGTCTGCGGGTGCCGATACGACATAGGACCGCTTCACTTCGAGTTTCAGGACGTTCAATCCGCGGATGGCTTCGATCGGATAATGTGTACAGAGGATGAGTTCGTTGAATCGGACAACAGCGCCAGATGCAAGTTCCAGCGATTTGTCCTTCAGATCCATCGAGCGGACATCGCTCTTTTCATGGATGCCGGCACCTTCCTTCATGGCCAGCTCGCACAAGTGCTGGCCGAACCGTACTGGATGCAGCTGTGCCTGATCATGGATCGTCAGTGTGCCGAGGATATCGATCGGCAGCTCGCTGTTCAGTTTCCGGTCACCGTGAATTCCGATCTCCTGGTAGGCGGCTGTCTCGTTTTCGATCTGCTGGAGTCCGTCTGCCGTGCTGGCGTAGAGGACAGACTGGCTCGTGCGCAGCTCATCGCCTGCCGCAATCGACTCGGCGAACCGGATCGCTTCGTCATTCGTCCTATAATAGAGACGGGCAGCATCCGCTCCGTGTTTTTTGATAAGTTCAGCGTAGATGATGTCGTGCTGGGTTGTCAGCTTTCCTGTATTGTTTCCGGAAGCTCCCTCCAGAATACGGTCCTTCTCGAGAAGTACGACATGCTTGCCGGTTTTCGCAAGCAAGTAGGCTGCGGTCAGGCCGCTGAGCCCGCCGCCGATGATACATACATCACATGTCACATCTTCCTTCAGCGCAGGCAGTTCGGTGCGCGGATAGGCGGTTTCCAGCCAAAGTGAGTTCAACAAATGGGTCCCCTCCCAGTTAGTCGGCAAGCAGTACTGTCAGTATTCCCCGAATCGGGGGAATTTAACGGGGCTTCTGCATAGAATGGAGGAATGGGGATACTCGTACCTCTTGTCAAAAAACGAGATTCACAGCATACTGATAAAGTGTCTTGAACTTTTGAAAGGATTGGGTGCAATGACGAAGCAGCAATGGGTGACAGACTTACAATCGGAAATTACAAAGGGGCAGCTTTTGCTGGATGAACCCCTGTCAGCTTATACAAAGACGCAGCTCGGCGGCCATGCCGATCTGCTGGTCATTCCGGAAACGGAAGAAGAAATGCAGTCGGCCGTCCGCTATGCACATGAAAATGATATCCCGATACTGCTGCTCGGGAACGGATCGAATATGGTCGTCCGGGACGGCGGTGTTCGCGGAATCGTGCTGCACCCCGTGAGATTGGATACGATCACGATTGACGGAACGCATGTACACGCGGGGGCAGGTGCGCATATCATCGATGTCTCCCGTGCTGCAGCGGCAGCCGGGCTGACCGGTTTCGAATTTGCCTGCGGTATCCCGGGATCCGTCGGTGGCGCGATGGCCATGAACGCAGGAGCTTACGGCGGGGAGATCAACGACATCATCGTCCGCTCGACCCTCATGGACCGGACCGGCCGCATCTTTGTACTGTCAAAAGAGGAGCTGCAGCTCGGCTACCGGAAAAGCATCATAGCGGATGAAGGCTATTTCGTTCTGTCATCCGATTTCGAGCTGGAGCCCGGTGACCAGGAGGCGATCGACGCCAAGGTTGCGGATCTGACGTTTCAGCGTGAATCCAAACAGCCGCTTGAATATCCATCGGCCGGCAGTGTGTTCAAACGGCCGCCGGGCTATTTTGCGGGCAAACTGATCCAGGACAGCGGTCTCCAGGGCAAAGGCATCGGAGGCGCGGAAGTCTCCACTAAACATGCAGGATTCATCATCAACAAGAACAATGCGACCGCCACGGACTATATCCGCACGATTGAAATGGTGCAGGCGGAAGTGAAAAAGCGGTTCGGTGTCGACTTGGAACGGGAAGTGAAAATCGTCGGTGAACCGGCTGAATGAATGCACAGCTCTTTACAAAAGGCCTGCCCGGAAAGTCGGATGACTTTCCGGGCAGGCCTTTTCTGTGCTTTCTCAAGCGTCGAGTTTACAGCTCACTTCCGACGGCCTTTCCACGCGGTCATCCGTAATCCGGACCTGGCACATCTTGCCGTCGTGCATGAATTTGAAGATCCCATTATTGAAATCGGTTCCCGTCTCCTTGAAGAAGATCCCCTCGAACCGTGCGTTCTTTGTATAGTTGAACGTCACGCGGTATCCTTCGCCGTCATCCGTCAAATAAGCCCGAAGACCTTTTTCGAACATCCCTTCCACGTCATGCTTGATGGAGCGGGCGACAGAGACGACGTGGAAATCGACGAACGTGATCTCGCGGAGAAGCACGTTCATGAACGACCCTTTCGTGATCTCCTCCCAGCGGCTCTGGGCGGTCTGGCCGATGATGATCTGGGTGATATTGCGGTCATGTGCGACTTGTTTGATGACTTTGGCGGTCGGCCGGCTTTCGTTATCCCGGATGATGAATTCATCGGCATCGAGTTCTTCCGCCAGCTCACGCCATCGGTCGACGTACGCTGATTTTTCAGCATCCATCTCATCCAGCGGAAGTGGGTCGACGGTCAGGATATAAAGCGGGCAGTCCAGAGCGCTTGCCATCTGAGAGCCCCGCCGGATGAGACGTTCACCGTTCGGTCCGTAATACACGCAGACAAGAATGCTCTCGTCCATGCGTCCTTTCACTTTTCCCATCGTGTCGTTCCCTCCATGAATCGTATTGCTGTCCCAGTTGTCAGCGTACGCAGCCCATTCGAGTGCCAAGGCAGGCGCAGTCGTGTATAATTTGAAATGAAACGAAAAAACACAGCGAGCAGCATGCAGACGATGCCCGAACCGCGGATCCGGTTCCGGGGTGCTGCGTTATGCTCATGTCGGACTCATTATCGCCGGCTTTCCCGGCCGCGTCAACCCGTCCCGGCAATTTCTCCGCAGATTTGCGAATCTCCGCTGTTCATTGTGCTCTGTTCCTGCATGTTTTCACCTGTGAATTGAATTGCCGCATTTCCCTGCAGGCCTGTTTGTGTTCTGTTTCACGATTGGGGGTACGACGTATTGATCATTCCGCTGCTCATCCTGCTGCCGTTTGCAGCGTCCTTATTTGTCCCTTCACTGTATACATACGTACATAGCAGAAAAATCGGATGGGCCGTGCTGCCTGTCCCGCTCGTTCTGTTCATCATCCTCTGCCTGCAGATCCCGAATGTGGCTGCAGGGGAGACCGGCTACCATACGATCCGGTGGCTGACCAGCGCCGGCATCCATTTCACCACCCATCTCGACGGGCTCAGTATGATTTTCGGCCTGCTGATCACCGGTATGGGGACACTGGTCGTCATCTATTCGACGTACTACCTGTCCGAGCGCGAGGCACTCGGACGGTTCTATATGTATCTGCTTCTCTTCATGGGATCGATGCTCGGCGTCGTGTTCTCCGATAATATCCTGGTCCTCTATGTGTTCTGGGAACTGACGAGTGTTTCGTCATTCCTGCTGATCGCGTTCTGGCATCAGCGCAGACGGTCGCGTGAAGGTGCGCAGAAGGCGATGCTGATCACTGTCACAGGCGGTATCGGGATGCTCGTCGGGTTCCTCATGCTGCATTCGATGACGGGGACATACAGCATCCATGAGATGATCGGCATGGCGGGGGATCTGCCGTCGCATGATCTGTTCATACCGTCGATGCTGCTGGTCCTGCTGGGCGCTTTTACGAAATCCGCCCAATTCCCGTTCCATATATGGCTTCCAGATGCGATGGAAGCACCGACGCCGGTCAGTGCATATCTGCATTCTGCGACGATGGTGAAGGCGGGCATCTATGTGGTGGCGCGCTTCATCCCGCTGTTTGGCGGAAGTGAGCTATGGTTTTATCTGGTGACATTCACAGGTCTGCTGACGCTTCTATGGGGTTCGTTCAACGCGGTGAGGCAGTACGACCTGAAAGCGCTGCTCGCCTATTCGACCGTGAGCCAGCTCGGATTGATCATGAGCCTGCTCGGGATGGGGTCTGCCGTAATGTTGGACTTACCGGGAGCTGATCTCAGCCTCTTCGCAGCTGCAGCATTTGCTGGACTTTTCCATCTCATCAACCATTCCACGTTCAAAGGCGCCCTGTTCATGATCATCGGAATCGTCGACCATGAGCTCGGTACGCGGGATATCCGCCGGCTCGGAGGTCTTGCGGTTTTCATGCCGGTGACCTTTACGATCGCGCTGGCGGGCAGCTTCTCAATGGCAGGGCTGCCGCCGTTCAACGGCTTCCTCAGCAAAGAGATGTTTCTCGAAGCCAGCCTTGCTGTCCAGCAGCTGTCTCTTCCTGGAATCCATGTCTGGGTGCCGGTTGTGGCATGGCTTGCGAGTGTCCTGACGTTCGTCTACTGCCTGATCATCGTGTTCCAGACATTCTTCGGCCGGCAGCAGCAGTCCCCCGCATGGGTGGACCGCGGCGCGCATGATCCGCAGCCGGGAATGCTCGCTGCTCCGGGCATCCTCGGACTGCTGATCCTCGGGCTGTTCTTCATCCCGAATATCCTTGGTAAATGGATCCTCCGGCCGGCGATGGACGCGATCTATCCGGCATACAGCGGAATACCGGAGCTGGTGCCTCATATACGGGCATGGCACGGGTTCAGTCCGGTGCTCTGGATGACGCTCGGCATCATCACGGCCGGCGTCTTCCTCTATGTGTTCCTCCGTAAGTGGCGGGTCCTTTATACTGTCCCGCCATTCAGCTGGAAGATCGACAACATGTATTCACTGCTGCTCGTGCAGCTGGAAAGCCATTCGCATCATCTGACGAAACGGTACATGACGGGGCATCTGCACCGGTACTTTCTGTATATCTTCTCGTTCTTCATCGGCATGATGCTGGTTGCGCTGGCCTTCATCTGGCGGCAGGCATTCGATCTGTCGAATGATTCGCTCGTCAACGTGAACGAGTACTTGCTGACCGCTGTCATGATGGCGGCGGCGATCTCGATCCTGTTTGTCAGATCCAGACTGATCGCCATCCTGCTGAATGGGGTGCTCGGCTTCACGGTCGCATTCCTGTTCGTCGTCCTGAGTGCACCGGATCTCGCGCTTACACAGATTGTCGTTGAGACGGTGACGACGGTGCTGTTCCTGCTGACGTTCCGTTTCATGCCTGACTGGACGAAGGAACGGACGTCACGGAAAGTGAAGGCGGGAAATGCGGTGATTGCCGTCATGACAGGCCTTATCGTGATCGTCACGGCTCTCGCGGTGCAGGGGAACCGGCTGGCGGCGCCCATTTCAAAGTTTTTCGAAGACACGGAGGAGATGCGGGGGGGCGGCAATATTGTGAATGCCATCCTCGGGGACTTCCGTGCGTTCGATACGATGCTTGAGATCGTCGTGCTGTTCATCGGCGGTCTCGGTGTCTATGTGCTTATCAAACTGAAGAGCCGGAAGGGGGACGGCCCGCATGAAGATTAACGACGTCATCCTGCGCACGGTGACCAAAATCATCGTGTTCATCATCCTGACATTCGGTGTGGAGCTGTTCATCTCGGGGCACCATGACCCGGGCGGCGGATTCTCGGGCGGGCTTGTACTCGCCTCGGCCCTGCTGCTGCTCTATATGACATACGATATTGAAACGGTCCATCAGGGGATTCCGTTCGATTTCAAGAAGATCGCAGGACTCGGCGTGTTTCTGGCTGTTGCCGGAAGCGCCGTGTCCATGCTGTTCGGCAATTCGTTCCTGACCCAGGGGAAGGGGGAGGTCCTGCTTCCTATTTTCGGAGCGACGGAGATTTCCATGGTGCTGCTGTTCGAAGCGGGTGTCGCCCTGACAGTGGTCGGAGTCGTCGTCACGGTTCTTCTGACGATCAGTGAGGATGTGAAATGATATGGAAACGTTACTGACAGTTCTGGTAGGTGTCCTGGTCATGGTGGCGGTCTATTTGCTGCTGTCCCGGAATCTGCTGCGCATCATCCTTGGATCGGCCGTCCTGTCCCATGCCATCCATCTCCTGCTCCTGACGATGGGCGGCCTGAAGAAGGGGGAGGCGCCGCTCGTCTCGGAGGATGGCTCCGCCTACGCGGATGCCCTGCCGCAGGCGCTCATCCTGACGGCGATCGTCATCAGTTTTGCCGTCACTGCATTCCTTCTGGTCCTCGCCTACCGTATCTACCGGGAGACTGGATCGGACAATCTGGACGGCGCAAGGAGGAGTCTCGATGACTAACGAACTTGTACTGCCTGTGCTGATCCCGCTGCTGGCTGCGGTCATCCTCACATTTTTCAGGGAGTCGCTTTCCGTTCAGCGGCTGCTCAGTTTCCTTGCTGCCGCCGGTTCTGCCGCTGTGGGGAGCCACCTGCTGCTCCGCGTCCGGACGGAAGGCATCGTGCGGCTCGATTTCGGCGGATGGGATCCGCCGTACGGCATCTCGTTCGTCGGCGATTCGTTCGCGCTGCTGCTCGTCTCGGCAGCCGGCACGGTCACGAGCCTGATCCTGCTGTACGCCTTCTCGACGATCGGGGAAGCGTTCGAGAAGATGTATGTATACCCGCTCATGCTGTTCCTGCTGGCCGGGGTGAACGGTTCGTTCCTGACAGGGGATATCTTCAATCTGTTCGTCTGTTTCGAAGTGATGCTGCTGGCTTCATATGCGCTGCTTGTGCTCGGTGGCCGGAAAGTGCAGCTGGTCGAGGCGTTTACATACATTACGATCAATGTCCTGGCGTCCTGGTTCTTCCTGCTCGCCATCGCTTATTTGTACGGGGCGGCCGGCACGCTCAACATGGCACATCTCGCTGTCCGGGCCGCTGAAAGCGGGCAGGATCCGATTCTGACGGTCATCGGCCTGATCTTCCTCCTCGTCTTCAGCCTCAAGGCGGGCCTGCTGCTCTACTTCTGGCTTCCAGGTTCCTATGGCGCACCGCCTGCAGCCATCGCTGCACTGTTCGGTGCGCTGCTGACGAAGGTCGGGATCTATGCGATGATCCGGCTGTTCACGCTTGTCTTCAATCAGGCGCCGGGAATCATAGGTCCTCTGATCGGCGGTATGGCGGCCCTGACGCTGATCGGCGGCAGCATCGGTGCGCTGTCATCGCGGGATATCCGGCAGATCATCTCCTATAATGTCGTCATTGCCGTCGGATTCATCCTCACCGGGCTTGCCGCGGGCAGTGAAACTGCGCTGCAGGGGTCAATCTACTATGTGCTCCATGACATGGTCGTCAAGGCGATGCTGTTCCTTGCGGGCGGTCTGATGATCACGCTGACGGGCAGGACGCGGATCGGGGAGATGAGCGGGCTGCTGCGGAACTATCCGAAACTCGGCTGGCTGTTTTTCATCGCCATGCTATCGCTGACCGGCATCCCGCCGTTCAGCGGGTTCATCGGCAAAGTGCTGCTCGGAGAGGGGCTGATCGGCGCGGAGCTCTACCTGCTGCTGGCGCTCGCTTTCCTGTCGAGCCTGTTCGTGCTGTACTCGCTCCTGCGCATCTTCCTGAACTGTTTCATGGGTGAATCGATCATCGGGGAAGAGGAACAGGTCCCGCTGAAAAAGCGGACACTGCTGCCGATCGCAGCCCTCGGCGTCCTGACGTTCGCGATCGGCATCGGAGCGGACTGGCTTGCGCCGTTCGTCAATGATGCGGCCGCTGTGCTGACGCATCCCGACAGTTACGTCGAAGCCGTGCTGGGAAACGATGCGCAGCCGGGCCGGTAGACTGATAGAAAGGGGGCGGGGCATATGCCTGCGCAACTGCTGCTCAACCTGTTCATCGCATTCCTGTGGATGCTGCTGATCGATGAAGACGAACTGCGGCTTTCGACATTTGCTGCCGGATTCCTCGTCGGGATCGGCATCCTGTTCTTCATGCACCGCTTTTTCGGCACGCGCTTCTATTTGCGCCGTGTGTATGCGGCAGTCAAGCTGCTGTTCATCTTCATATCGGAACTGGTGCAGTCGAGCGCCATCGTGCTCCGGCAGATCCTGAGCCCCCGGCTGAAGATCGAACCGGGCGTCTTCAAATATGAAACGGTGCTCCGGAGTGACGTGGAGATCACGATGCTCTCCATGCTGCTGACGCTCACCCCGGGCTCGGTCGTGATGGAAGTCACGCCCGGCAGTGAAGCCCTCTACATCCATGCGATGGACGTCCAGGAATCACGTGACGGGCTCATCAAGCAGCTCAGGAATTTCGAAAAAGCGATTATGGAGGTGACCCGCTGATGATTGCTGGAATGCTCGCTGTATCCGTCGTCCTGTTCGCCGTCACGATTGCAATCGCTCTGCTGCGCATGATCCTAGGCCCATCCATGCCCGACCGTGTCATCGCCATGGATGTGATCGGCGTCAACCTGTTGGCGCTGATCGGTGTAGTATCCGTGCTGTACGGAACGAAAGCGTACTTGGAAGTGATCCTGATCCTCGGCATCCTGTCGTTCATCAGCACGATCGCCTTTTCGAAATATATCGAGAGGGGGGTCATCATTGAACGGAAACGAGACCGGTGAATTCGTCGGTGCCCTGCTGATCCTGTTCGGCAGCATCTTCAGCGTAATCAGCGTGTTCGGCCTCATCCGGCTGCCGGATGTCTACACCCGGTCGCACGCAGCGACGAAGAGTTCGACGCTGTCCGTGCTGCTGACGCTGATCGGCGTGTTCCTGTACTTCCTGTTCCGCGACAACTTCGTCAGCGTGCGCGTGCTGCTCGGCATCGTCTTCGTCTTCCTGACTGCGCCGGTCGCCGGCCACCTGATCATCCGCGCCGCCTACCGCTCGAACGTCAAGCTCGCCGACATCTCGGTGGAGGATGAACTGCACAGCGTGCTGCACGCGGAAGAGCCGGCGGACCGGAACGAAGAGAAGTGATCATTAAATGGTATGGAACGGTTTGCGTCCGCGGCCGGCGTCTGGTGGTCGGGACACCCGAGCCGCGCAGAAACCGAACAAGTCAGTACCTGAATGGGATGCGCTGCCGCGGCAGCGCATTTTTTCGTGGGGAGGATAGGGAAGCGGGTTTGCGCTCATAAATCGGGAGAATCGCTCATAGACTCGGGGGCAGTGATCATAAATCACGAAAAGTGATCATAAACCGGAAAAAGTGCTCATAAATCACGGAAGTGATCATAAAACGAGAAAAATGATCACAAACCTGGAAAAGCGCTCATAAAGCTGTAGCCCTTAGGCTGTCGTCTAGGATTCTCAAGGTCTGCATCCAACTTAAATGGAACATTTGCCATTAGGATGCCCTCTATTTTCTGGAACATCGGTAATTTCCAAATTCTTCACAGGAACGGAGGGATTTTATTTCCTGACCGCGAATAGATAGTAAGGGGAAGAGAAAAGGGGGAATAGCAGTGGGAACACGCAGGCAACAAAAGAAATCGATGGGCCGTCCGCTGAAGATCGGCCTATGGGTGCTTGGTGTACTTGTCGCCCTGGCAGCTGCAGCACTCATTTTTGTAAACATTTACATAGGGAAGTCCAAACCGGTCATTGAAGGGACAGCATCCGTTACCATCCTGGATGAGGATGTCACAGTGACACGGGACTCGGACGGTGTGCCGCACATCGAAGCCGCCTCGGACGCCGATCTCTACCGGGCGCAAGGGTATGTCCATGCCCAGGACCGTCTGTTCCAGATGGACCTGGCGCGCAGACAGGCGAGCGGACGGCTGGCGGAAGTCGTGGGGGCAAAAGCGGTTGATACGGATAAACGGTTCCGGACCTTCAGCCTGCGAGATGCGGCGGAAAAGTCCTACGATACGTACAGTGTCGATGCGAAACAGGTCCTGGACTGGTATGCAGAAGGGGTCAATGCATTCATCCACGAGGTGAAAGGGAACGGGAAACTGTCGTATGAGTTCAAGCTGCTCGGGTACGAACCGGAAGATTGGACACCGATCGATTCATTGACAATCGGCAAGTACATGGCGTACGATCTCGGCGGCAAGTGGACACCGCAGGCGATGCGGCACTGGGCACTCAATCACTATCCCGAGGAAAAGGCGAAGGAGCTGTTCATCACCTATCCGGAGAATGCCGAATCGATCATGGAGGCAAATCGGGCCAATCCGGTTGCGGTAGCGGACCAGTTCGACCCTGATACGCTGCCGCCTGAATTTAACGGCAGCAACAACTGGGTCGTCTCCGGCGACAAGACGAAATCAGGGAAGCCGCTGCTCGCGGATGACCCGCATCTCGGGCTCAGCACGCCGTCTGTCTGGCATCAGATCCATCTGACATCGCCGGATCAGAACGTCAGCGGTGTCATCTTCGCCGGGATTCCGGGCATCATCCTCGGACATAACGACACGATCGCCTGGGGCGTGACGAACGTCGGACCTGACGTGCAGGATCTGTATATCGAGATCCCGAACCCGGACGACCCGACCCAGTTCGAGTATGACGGGAAGTGGGAGCAGGCGGACGTGCGGGATGAACCAATCAAAGTCAAAGGGGAAGACGATGTCCCGTTCGAAGTCCTCGTGACCCGTCACGGACCGGTCATTACGGATATCATTTATGAGAATGAAAAACCGGGTGCCGTGTTCTCGATGCAATGGACGGCGCTCGAAGCGAGCAACGAACTCGAAGCTGTCATGGATCTGAACAAAGCGGAGGATTGGGAGTCATTTGAAACGGCGCTCGAATCATTCAGCGCGCCCGCACAGAACTTCGTGTTTGCATCGAAAGACGGGACGATCGCCTACAAAGCGAACGGCAAGATCCCGATCCGCAAGAAAGGCGATGCACAGCTGCCGGTGCCGGGCAACTCTTCCGAATACGGCTGGGAGGGCTACGTACCGTATGATGAACTGCCGACGCTCGTCAATCCGCCGGAAGGGTTCATTGCGACAGCGAACAATGAAGTGGTCGATGAGAAGTATCCGTATCATATAACGAAGTTCTGGGCGCAGCCGTACCGGTACGAACGGATTGCGGAAGTGCTCAGGGACCGCGATGATTTCACGGCGGACGACATGATGGCGCTGCAGATGGATCAGAAGAACCTGCATGCGGGGGAGTTTTTGGACCGGATGCTCGGCTCCGTTGAGAAGATGGACCGGAAAGGACATTACGAAGGGATTCTCCGGCAGATGAGGGAGTGGGATCAGGTCGATACCGCAGAGTCGCCGCAGCCGCTGATTTTCCATAAGTGGATGATGCAGCTGCCGAAACTCATGTTCGCGCCGGATATGCCGGAAGACGTCTATGCGTTCATGCACGGCAAGCCACAGCTGACCGATCAATTCCTCCGCAATTCATATGACGGCGAGGCGCCGTCCTGGGTGGCGGACTACGGTGGTGCTGACCGATGGGTGTACGACGCGTTTGAAAAGACGATCGCAGGTCTGAAAGAGGACTACGGGGACAATCCGGAGAAATGGCAGTGGGGCGACTATCATCAGCTGGTGTTCCCGCATCCGCTGTCCGGTGCGTCGCCGATGCTTGCACGCTTCCTGGACCCGGACCGCCAGCCGGTCGGCGGATCGGGGATCACTGTGCAGGCCGCTTCGTTCAAGGAGGATGGAAGTGCAAACCACGGCGCGTCCTGGCGCTTCGTTGCGGATCTGAATGATCTGTCCAAAGCATATCACATTGTCGGGCCGGGCCAGAGCGGCCACCTGAAGTCCGAATGGTTCCACGACCAGGCGGACGACTGGGTCCGAGGGGACTTCCATGAAACCGTTACGGACGGTTCGGTGAAAGATGGCCACGTGCTGACATTGACAGCGAATTGATGGAACCGGGGACTGCGCACAGTCCCCGGTTTTTTGGTTTGTCCGTTGTTCGTTATGACGGAGGACTGATTCAGGGTTGTGCTTAAGAGAGGGAAGATCTTGAAGTGTCCGTTTCTGCGCGGCACGATGCTGCGTGTCCGCGCGAGAGGTTTTAATTGCACGACGGCGGTGAAACTGGAGAGCTCCGTGCAAAAAGAGGCGTCTTAATTGCACGATGGCGGAGAATCTGGAGAGCTCCGTGCAAAAAGAGGCGTCTTAATTGCACGATGGCGGAGAATCTGGAGAGCTCCGTGCAAAAAGAGGCGTCTTAATTGCACGATGGCGGAGAATCTGGAGAGCTCCGTGCAAAAAGGGCCGTCTTAATTGCACGACGGCGGCGAACTGGAGAGCTTCATGCAAAAAGGGCCGCCTTAATTGCACGACGAGATTGAACTTTGGGAGCTTCGTGCAATAAGCACAAGCCCAACTGCGACTCAGCCAAAAAATCACCTGTGAGCCGAAAATCGCCTGCTAAGCCTCTCTGCCAAGCAAGCGATTTCCAAAGTTCCCGGCAGGTCATTCCTTAACGTTCAAATGCCCGTTTGACTTTGCTTGCCAAACCGAATTGTCCGGCATATACTGAACGTACAATCAAATCATCGTTTGAATAACAACTACAGAGGAGCGGTCCTATTGAAGATGATCGATACGTGCGATGAGAAACTCGTCCATGACGAAGTGGTGGAAGGTATACAGCAGGAACTGCCGCGGGTCGGCGGCATGGTGCAGCTGTTCAAGGCGCTTGCCGATGAAACGCGCCTGAAAATCGCGTACTCCCTGACGTTGAAAGAGGAACTGTGCGTCTGCGATGTCGGGGCGATCATCGGTGCCTCGAATGCGACAGCCTCACATCACCTGCGGTATTTGAAAGAGAACGGACTGGCGCGTTCCGAACGGAGAGGCAAGATGGTGTATTACTCCCTCGCGGATGAGCATGTATTCCAGCTTGTGAAAATTGCACACGAACATACGATGGAAGGTGAACTGGATGGAGGACACTAAGCAGAATGAATACCGGCTTGAAAACTTGAGCTGCGCCAACTGTGCAGCCAAATTTGAAAAGAATGTGAGCCGGCTGCCGCAAGTGGAAGCTGCCACTGTCAATTTCGGCGCAAGCAAACTGTCGTTTGCGGGTGATGCGACCGTCCAGGAACTCGAATCAGCCGGTGCTTTCGACGGCATCCGGGTCGTCCCGGTCACCCAGAGGAAACCGACGCCGAAAACGCCGTTCTTCAAAAGACGGGAAAACATCGTTTCGCTCATTTCCCTTGTTTTACTGGTGGCCGGACTGTTCGTTTCAAACCAGTATGGTGAAACGAACCTGACGGCAATCCTCCTGTTCGCAGCGGCCATCGTTGTCGGCGGCACCTCGATGTTCATCGACGGACTGAAGAATCTTGTCCGCCTCGATTTCGACATGAATACACTCATGACGATTGCGATCATCGGCGCGGCGATCATCGGTGAGTGGCGGGAAGCGGCCGTCGTCGTATTGCTGTTCGCGATCAGTGAAGCGCTCGAATCCTACAGCATGAACAAAGCCCGGCAGTCCATCAGCAGCCTGGTCGACATCGCCCCGCCGTCCGCCGAAGTCCTGCGCGATGGCCGGACGATCGAACTGCCGACCGAGGAGATCCGGATCGGTGATGTGCTGATCGTCAAGCCGGGCCAGAAAATCGCTATGGACGGCACCGTGTCAAGCGGACGTTCCACCGTGAACCAGGCGGCAATTACAGGGGAATCGATCCCTGTCGTCAAAGAGCTGAATGATACCGTTTTCGCAGGCACCCTGAACGAAGAAGGGGCGCTTGAAGTGACGGTCACGAAACTGGTCGAGGATACGACAATCGCGAAGATCGTCCACCTTGTCGAGGATGCGCAGGCGGAAAAAGCGCCGTCCCAGCAGTTCATCGACAAGTTCGCAAAATACTATACACCGGCCATCATCGCGATTGCCGCGCTGACAGCCGTCCTGCCGCCGCTGTTCGGCGCCGACTGGCACACATGGATCTACCAGGGGCTCGCTGTTCTGGTTGTCGGCTGTCCGTGCGCACTCGTCGTTTCGACACCTGTCGCCATCGTCACGGCGATCGGCAACGCTGCACGTCAAGGCGTACTCATCAAGGGCGGTGTCCATCTTGAAGAAATGGGGCACATCCGGACTGTCGCCTTTGATAAGACAGGCACGCTGACAAAAGGCTACCCGGAAGTGACAGATATCATTACAGCAGATGAATTCAATGAACAGGACGTCCTGCGCAGCGTCGCCGCTGTCGAGCGGCTGTCACAGCACCCGCTCGCACGCGCGCTCGTCAATGCTGCGGACGCCCGGGGATCAGAGGAAGTGAAGTCCGAACAATTCCAGTCCGTCACGGGTAAAGGCGCCATGGCAGATGTGGAAGGCAGGCAGGTAGCTGTCGGCAGCATCCGGTGGGTGGAAGAGCTTACCGAGCTGCCAGCAACCGCGGCATCCGAAGCAAAACGTCTCCAGCAGGAAGGGAAATCGGTGATGGGCACAGTGATCGACGGTGCATTCGCCGCATTGTTCGCGGTCGCCGATCCGATCCGACCCGAGAGCCGTCCGGTGCTCGAACGATTGAAAGCGATCGGTATCGAGTCGACGGTCATGCTGACAGGGGACGACCCGAACACCGCTGCATCGATTGCTAAAGAACTCGGCATGGATGACGTCCGTGCAGGACTCATGCCGGAAGACAAACTGACTGCAATCCGCAGTCTGAGCCGGGGGAAACAGCGTGTCGCCATGGTCGGCGACGGTGTCAACGATGCGCCTGCACTTGCAGCAGCGTCCGTCGGCATCGCGATGGGCGGTGCCGGCACCGATGCTGCGCTTGAAACGGCGGACATCGCACTGATGGCCGACGATCTGGAACAACTGCCTTATACTGTGCAATTGAGCCGAAAAACATTGCGAACCATCAAAGAAAATATTATGTTTGCAGTAGGACTAAAAATTGCTGCACTGCTTCTTGTCATCCCAGGCTGGCTGACGCTGTGGATTGCGATCTTCGCGGACATGGGCGCCACCCTGCTGGTCGTGCTGAACTCACTGCGGCTCATGCGCATACAGAAATAAGAAGCAGGCGTTTGGGGGATCCTTATTATGCAACTGTACGAATGGACGATGGTGGAACAAGAACAGCTCATCCACTTTCTTACGACAAATACGTGGCCGTTCCATGCAACCCGGAATTCCGGGCGGCAGCTGATCGAAAAAGCGATCCGGGAAGGCGGATACGAATCGGATGAAGTGAAGACCTTCTGGCTCGTCAACGATCAGGGGGAGAAAGTCGGATTGGCAAAGATCCACGATATGCAGGATGACATCCCGCTCTTCGATCTGCGGATTGCCGATCAATACAGGGGACGGGGCTATGGGGCGGCAGCGCTCCGGCTCATCACCGATTACGTGTTCGGGCTGCCGGAGTGGAAAATCCGCCTTGAAGGACATACCCGTTCCGACAACCTGGCCATGAGAAAAACATTCGAACGGGCAGGCTTCGTCAAAGAAGGGCACCTGCGGCAGGCATGGTTCTCTCCTGAGGAAGACCGCTATTACGATGCCATCACCTATGGAATCACGCGTGAAGACTACATGGCCGGGAAGAAGACGCCGGTCGTCTGGGAAGACAGCGGCGGGGAAGAACAGCAAGTTCCGGAAATCCCCGACTTTCCGGATCGGTTCGAATCCGACCGGCTGCTGATCCGTATGCCACATGTCGAGGATGTCTCTGATGTGAACAACGCCGTGCTGCAGTCGTTCAGCAGCCTTAAAGAATGGATGGACTGGGCACAGCATACTCCGTCGCTTGCGGAAACCGAAAAAGTGACACGGCAGGCGGTAGCGGATTTCATCACAAAAAAAGATCTCCGGTTCCACTTGTTCGACAAAGAGACCGGGGAATTCGCCGGCTCCTCAGGCCTTCACAGGATTGACTGGTCCGTCCCGAAATTCGAAGTCGGCTACTGGCTGGCAGAAGGGTTCACAGGGAAAGGTCTGATGACCGAAGCGGCCGGCCGGATCACGCAGTTCGCGTTCGAGGAGCTCGGCGCGAAGCGGGTGGAGATCCGGTGTGATGAGCAGAACAAAAAAAGCCGCGCCATCGCTGAACGGCTCGGCTTCGAATTGGAAGCGATCTTGAAGAACGATGCACGTGCTGCAGACGGCACGGATCTCCGCAACACCGTGATCTATGCTAAACTGAGCCAATAGGCACAAGAAAAAAGGGATGCCGGACAAACTGCCTGGCATCCCTTTATTCAAACCCTTTTCCTTCCGGTGATCAAGTTGATGATGAAAATGATCAGTGCAATAACAAGAAGGATATGAATCAGGCCTCCGCCGATATGTGCTACCAGACCGAGCACCCAGAATACAAGTAGTGCTACAATGATAATCCAAAGTAATCCGCCCATGATGCCGTTCACTCCTTTCAGCAATCGGTTGAATTGGTTATGGTGTATAGTTACCCCGTGATAAAATGATGTAAACCCATCAGGTTTTGCGATCGGGTTCGCACAGCTACAAATGCACTTGGAGGTGTTTGGATTGGCAACACCGAGTATGGAAGATTATATCGAACAGATTTATCTGCTTATCGAAGCGAAAGGACAGGCGCGCGTGTCGGATGTGGCGGAATCGCTTTCCGTCCTTCCGTCTTCGGTTACAAAGATGGCCCAGCGTCTCCATAAGGAGGGGTATGTCGTATATGAGCGGTATAAGGACATCGCTCTCACCGGCCGGGGCCAGAACTTCGGCGAGCGTCTTGTGCAGCGCCATGAGCTGCTGGAACAGTTTTTACGCATCATCGGTGTGAAAGAGGAGAATATCTATGGCGATGTCGAAGGGATCGAGCATCACCTGAGCTGGGATGCGATGGACAGGATCACCGACCTGGTGCAGGCGATGAGGGAAGATCAGGACTTTGTGACGCAGCTGAAAGATCGCAGCGTGTGAGTTTACGGACACAAACTTAAGGAAATGGGAGATTATTATGACGAAATTATATGCGGGTACAATCCAGTCCGCCTGTCTGCAGGAGCAAGAAGGCTCCAGATGGCGCCTGACGGTGGGCGATGAGGAAGTCTATATGAATGCTTCAGAAGCACCCGAAACACTGCAGGCGGGGGACCATGCCGATGTCTTCCTGTTCAATAACAGACGGGGGGAGCTGGCAGCGACGATGCAGCTGCCTTCCATGACAGTCGGTTCATATGGGTGGGCGCGTGTCCTCCGTGTCGATGACCGGGAAGGGGCATACGTCGATATCGGGGCTTCCTTCGAAGTCCTGGTGAATAAGGCGGATCTGCCGCGTGTCCGCAAGCTGTGGCCGAAAACGGATGATGCCCTCTACATGACGCTCCGGACCGACCAGGGCGGCAATCTTTTCGGACGGCTTGTGACAGAAGAGCGTGTCCTGGAGGAAATCGGGTTTGCGGAACCTTGGCGCATGAATGAAAACCTGACAGCACGCCCATACCGGCTGCTGCCGGTCGGCTCATTCCTCCTCAGCATTCCGGATAAGTTCCGGATTTTCGTCCATGAGTCGGAAATGCTGGCGGAACCCCGTCTCGGTGAGGAGCTGTCCGTCCGTGTGATCGACGTCCAAAAAGACGGCACATTGAACGGCTCACTCATGCCGCGCAAACAGGAGCGGCTCGATGATGATGCTGAGATGATTCTCGGTTATTTAAACGAAGCTGGCGGCAAAATGCCGTTCACCGATAAGTCGGAACCTGAAGAGATCGCCGAAATGTTCGGCATCAGCAAGGGTGCGTTCAAGCGGGCGCTCGGCCGTCTGATGAAAGACGGCAAGGCTGCTCAGCAGGACGGCTGGACCCGTCTGTCCGAGTGAACCGGGAACCTTTTCCTGACGGGAATCGTATCTATTGGAAACGAGGAGGTAGACGAATGAAACGACTATTCATGACAGGCCTTGCTGCCGTATTGTCAGTGGGACTGCTTGTGCCGGGCGCTGTTTCGGCCGATTCATCCATCAATGAGAAACTGGGCGTGCCGATTGTCGTCTATGGCGCCAACCTTTCCGAAGATGAACGGGCGAGCGTCAAGAAAAGTCTGAAAGTGGACGAAGAGGCGGAAGTCGAAGAAATCGACGTGACAGGCAAGGACCTGGTCACGTATATCAAAGACGGCGATCCGAATGCACGCATGTATTCCTCGGCGAAAATAATGAGACAGGATGCAGGAAAAGGATTAGTCATCACGATTGTTACACAAGATAACATTACGCAAGTAACGCCGGATATGTATGCAACGGCTATGCTGACCGCCGGCATCGAGGATGCGAAGGTCGATGTGGCGGCTCCGAAGAAAGTATCGGGGCACTCGGCACTCGTCGGTATCTACAAAGCATATGAAGTGAGCGGCGAGACGCTCGACAAAGAGCGCACCGACGTCGCAAACGACGAACTGGAAGTTGCAACAAAGCTGTCCGGGGAAGGGGTCGACAAAGAAAAAGTCGCCGAACTTCTGACGGACATCAAACAGCAGATCGCGGACAAAAATCCTGCAACGAAAGAAGATGTCGAGCGCATCGTTAAAGAACAGCTCGAGAAACACAAAATCGAACTGAGCGATGCCGACCGTCAGCTGCTGATCGACCTGATGGACCGGATCCGGAATCTGGATATCGATTTCTCGAAGCTGTCCGATCAACTGAATGATATGGCTTCCAAGGTGAAAGAGAAACTTGGCGATATCGACCCGAGCTTCTGGGAAAAAGTGAAGGACTTCTTCAATGGTCTGGTCGATTCAGTGAAGTCGATTTTCCAATGACCCGGGCAGGAATGTTTGAGCTGACGGACAAATCTGGTAGCATAGGAAAAAAAGGAGGCTGTTCTCATGGAATTTGACTTGAAGGAGCTTGGCGGCGATGCATATGCGTTCCAATATGTACAGGATGAAGCGAAGAAAGCGGAAATCACGTGGACACTTCTTGGCGATGTCATGGTGATGGACCATACGTATGTGTCCGAAGATCTGAGAGGCGGCGGTGTTGCAAAGAAACTGCTGGACCGTGCAGCCGGCTATGCGAGAGAGCACAACTACAAGATGGAGGCTGTCTGCTCCTATGTTGTAACAGCATTCAACCGGTATGATGAGTATAATGATGTAAAAGCATGAACAGATGAATATCCTGCCGTATGAAAAAAGCGGGCTGCTTGAGCAACGAGCAGTCCGCTTTTTTTAGTGAACGAAATGTGAAACGTTTTGTGCTATCATGCGTATAGGTAACTATCAATAGAAAAAGAGAGGCGATTTATTTGAGCAGGACAGCAGAACGCGTACTTGGAATCATCGGCATCGTATTTACGGTGATCAGTATTTTCGGCGCAGTTTTCGGCGCGGTCATCTTCCGCATGTTCACCACCAATGCGGACTTCAGGCAGGAGATCGAGATGGAACTCTACTCCGACCCGGCGATGACGCCGGCGGACATTGATATGTTCTTCAATATGTTCGACGCATTTGGCGGGTTCCTCTGGTTCGTTGTCGTGTTCTTCCTCATCAGTCTCGTGCTCAACATTTTCGGACTCGTGAAGATCTGGAACAACAAAAATCCGAAACTGGCAGGCATCCTGTTCATCATAGCGGGACTGACCGCAGGGATTGTGTCACTGACATCGATCCTGCTCTACGTTGCAGGCATCATGTGCCTGACGCGGAAAGAGACATTGCCGCCGCGCGACTACCAGGATCCGCTTGTGACGGACACACCACCGGGAGACGACGGAATGCGGCCCTTGTAAAACAGGACTGGAGCAGCCGAATCGGCCGCTCCAGTTTTTTATACGCAGACAGCGGATGGCTGCCGCAGTGCGTATACATATTGGGCTGTTTCGACAGGCACCCCTTCGAACTCTTCATCGAACACATCGAGAAGTTCGAAGCCGAGGCTTTCGCAGAATGCTTTTGCCGGGTCATTGAGGTCGTCGACATAGATATACAGACGGGATGCCCCTTCCAGCAGCGACAGCGCTCCCTTGAACAGTTCCCGGCCGATTCCGCGGCGCTGATACTCGGGCAGGATATACAAGGCCGTCAGTTCTGAATCACCATCCTGGTCGACGAACGTCATATTCAGGAATCCGACCGGCCGGCCATCGGACTCGGCAATCAGGATTTCCGTCTTTTCCATCCGCTTGGCCATCATCGGCGCGGAATAGGCGCCAGCCAAGTAGTTCTGCTGCACAGATTCCGGCAGCAATTCAGTAAATGCATCTTTCCACGTATCATAGGCAATGTGCTGGACAGCGGCAATATCTTCTTCGATCATTTGGCGAATCAATGTGCTCTCACCTCAACATTCCTTTCTTTTATCATAACAAAATGATGGACCGAAGACTAGGGATAGTCAGACTTGTCATGAAAATGAAATGTCCCGTGAGTTTTGTTGTGAAGATACAGGGTATACTTTCTATACGACCCGAATATATGATATCGATAACGTCATTAAAAACTTGGAGGATTGATCCATATGGCTAAAAAACGTAATGGGATATTGCTTGCAACACTTGCAGCGGGCGCTTATGCGTATTTCAGTAAAAAAGAGAATCGGGACAAGGCACAAGTGGCCGTCAACAACCTGATGACGAAAGTGGACTCTTTTGTCCAGTCGAAAAAAGCCGAGTATTCCGATGATACAAAAGCTGGTCTGTCGGATCCTTATGACTTCCAGGATAATAAGATGGTGGAAGAAGGCGCACAGACGAGCGTACATTATTATAATCAGGAAGTGGAAGATAAGAGCAAGGAATCGAAAGAAGATGGACTGTATCATAAGAAGGTCGATAAGAGCATAACGGACAACCTTGAATCCGGCGAAGCTCAGAAGGATTCGGATAAAGCCTAAGAAGGCAGGGTGCTAATCCTGCGGACTGCCGCAATTTCATAACGCACGAGCCTGCAGCATACGCTGATTACAGTGATGCGTGCAGGCTTCTTGTCGTGTCTGTTTATTTCTGATGGGTTTCATTGTAATTGTGAATCGGGTTGAGGTATACTTTCTGAAGGGACAAAAGTTTGTCAGACGTTCTGAAATTTCCGTCAGTGTCCAGTCGGTCGACGGATATGCCGGATATGCTGATAGTTTGAAAATAGCGAAGGTGGATTTTGTGAAAAAAAGAATTGGCTTTGTGACAATGTTGGCGACAGCTGCTGTTTTGCTGAGCGGCTGTACAAGTGTTCAGGAACAGCGGGGGACATTCTATGGGATATTCGTCAAACCGATGGAATGGCTGCTCCATAATTTAGGGGAAGCCTTCAATGGCAGCTACGGTCTCGCAATCATCGTCATCACTATGGCGATCCGTCTGCTGCTGATGCCTCTCATGTTGAAGAACTATAAATCTCAGCAGGAAATGAAAGTGAAGATGGATGCACTGAAACCTGAAATGGAAGTCATCCAGAAACAGATGAAGGAAGCGCAGAAAGCGGGCAACAAAGAACAGCAGATGAAGCTGCAGCAGGAAATGATGGGCCTTTATTCGAAGCATAATGTCAACCCGCTCAATATGGGCTGTCTGCCGCTGATCATCCAGATGCCGATCATCATGGGCCTCTACTTCGCCATCCTGTATGCCGATGAGACGATCAAAAGCCATCAGTTCCTCTGGTTTGAGCTTGGGAAGCCGGATATCATCATGATGCTGGTTGCCGGAGCCGTCTATTTCGTCCAGGCACGTGTCTCACTCTGGACAATGCCGGAGCAGCAGAAACAGCAGATGAAACTGTTCGTCTACATTTCTCCGATCATGATCATGTTCATCTCCTACCGTGTCGCCGCAGCACTTCCGCTGTACTGGGCAGTCGGCGGTCTGTTCATGATTTTCCAGACATATTTGGGCCGCAAGTTCTACTACAAACATACGGCAGCTGAGCTGGAAGTCGAACCGGATGGTCAGGTGGATGTTGAAATTGTCGATCCGGCTGATGAGAAAAAGCACACGGGCAAGAAGAAGAGCAAATGATCTGCTGATGTGCACAAGCCGGGGCCTTTCGCTCCGGCTTCTTTTTATACATAGCACAGGAGGAAAGGGTGATCCGATGAACATCAGTTGGTTATATGGAATCGGCATTGTAGCGGCAGGACTGTTTTCGCTTGTTTTCATCATCAGGCTGGATTTCCCGAATGCGCTGATCGGGATGATCGCCTTGTTCGCTCTTACGAACAGTGCACGGGCCAGACAGTTCCGGGGACAGGGGGCCGTGCGGGAAGCACGCTGGATGCAGGGCCTGTCCATCCTCTTTACTGTCGCGTTAGCGGTCGTCCTTATTTTAAGGATGATTTGACAGGCAAACAAACGGAACGGCCATGCTGAAGGCAGCATGGCCGTTCCGTTTTTCAGTAGTGCAATCGGTTCCGTGTCGCCAGGACGATCAGGACAGCGGGTATCGTACAGACAGCCATCCCTAAGAAGGCAAGCCCCGGTGAAAAATCATACAGATAGCCGGCTGGTACGGTCAGGACAGCTGTACTGAGACTCATCGCGAACGCGGCATACATCCCTTGAGCGGGAGCGATCTGCTGTTTCGGCAGCCGGGACGATATGTAATGGACGAATGCATAATGGGCCACACCGAACGAAATGGCATGGAGAGTCTGGGACAGGACGAAAACCGGTGTGATCGGAAACAGGAAGACCAGGAACCAGCGGACTGTTGAACCGATGCCCGCGATGAGGAACATCGTCGACGTCTTCACATTTGCAAGAAGCCTGTCAGATACCCGAAAGAAAACGATCTCGAACAGGACGGCCACATTCAAGATGACCCCGATCCAAATGCCGGACACCCCAAGATCATCCAGGTAGATGAATCCGAAACTGTAATAGGCGGCATGGGCGCCCTGCAGAAGAACGGCCAGGACAGTGATCGTGAAGAATCCTTTTGTCCTGAAAAGCGTCCGTAACTTTGCGTGCCCGCCATCATTCTCTGTCCGTTTCGGTACCGTACGCAAAGCAGCCGGTGCCGGACGCGTGTAAAACAGGAGAGCGGCTGCAAGACCGGCAATCATCAGGTAGAGAATCGATTGTTCGCCCCAGACGCTCGTCGCTGCGCCGACAAGGAGCAATGCAGCTGTATAGCCGATCGAGCCGAACGAGCGGCTGCGTCCGTAATGGATACGCTCGGTCTGCATCAGCAGCGTAGCCCCGCTTTCTGCGGCGGGCAGGCTCATCGGATAGATGGCGCTGAACAGGATCGTGACAGCTGCAAGCACCCAGACTGGTGACTCCGGAATATAGAGCACCGCGAAAACGAGTGAAACGGCCGCGAGCCACTGGGTGATCGTACGGAGGGATGCACGGCGTGTCAGCGCAGGAAAGACGAGGAATGTGGTGAGTGCGCGGGCCGCCATACCGACACCCATGATCACGCTGGCACCTGACACCGAGAGACCTTTTTCGAGCGTCAGCCAGCCTGTCCAGTAAGGCAGGAAAATTCCCCATGTAAAGAAAAATGCGAAAAAGCTTGCAGACAGCCAGCGCTGATTGTTCATGAGGGTTCATCCTTCACTGAGAAATAGATTTGAAATCCCATGATAGCATACTTTCCGGAAAGGACAGTAGTCGCTGGACGAAAATGATGGTAGACTATGAAATGGACTGTTTGTCATCAACCTGTAACAATACGGAACGACCAATACAAGTTTTCACAGAAGAGAAAGAAGGCAAGGCAACGATGAAGCGAAGTACGCATGAGCGGCGGCCGGGAAGAAAACAGCCGAAAGGGCGGATTGCCATCCTCTCGGTCATTGCAGCTGCCCTGGCAGGTATCGTCATATGGATTGGCGTCAATGATTGGAATGTCACAAAAACGATGGAACAGGCGGGGCTTGCCGAGTCATCGGCGGAACTGACGGAAGCCCCCGAGCAGCAGCAAAAGCCGCTAAAGCAGCCGGAACAACCGGCACAAACGGAAAAACAAGAACCGCCTGTAACGGAGACGGCACCGGCAGAACCGGCAGACGCCGATGATGCAGAGGAGCCTGAAGAGCCGTTCGATGGCGGGTATGTGGAGGGACAGACCTTGCCGAAAGAGCCGACCTATGTAAACGGGATTCTGGTCGCCAATAAGAAGCATCCGCTGCCGGAAGACTTTGCTCCTGGAGAGGACAAAGCAGCACGCGCGGCTTTCGAGGAGATGGCAGCTGAGGCCAAGCTGTCCAGCTTCAACTTGACGGCATTCAGCACATTCCGGTCGTATGACTACCAAGTGACCTTATACAACCGGTATGCGGACCGGGACGGACAGGAGGCTGCGGACCGGTACAGCGCGCGGCCGGGCTATTCGGAGCACCAGACAGGCCTTGCGTTCGATATCGGGGAAGTGAACCATGAAAAACATTGGGCATCGGAGTCGTTCGGCGAAACCGAAGCCGGTAAATGGCTTCTTGCAAATGCGCACCGGTACGGCTTCATTCTCCGCTATCCGAAAAACAAGGAAGACATCACGGGCTATATGCACGAAGCCTGGCATTTCCGCTATGTAGGAAAAGAGATGGCGGAAGAGATCTTCAAGAAAAACATCACGCTGGAAGAATATTTAGGGCTGGAATGAAAAACTGCACGGCGAGGCGTAAATGCCTTTCCGTGCAGTTTTTTGTATGCTGGTCAAACAATGGAACGCACTGAACTTGGATGCCTGCAGTGCTAAAGAATTGGTGAAAGCAAGCGGGAGACGGATTCTTTGACCTTGATGGTGCGGGAGCGGTTCAAATACATATCGTACGTCAGCTCCGTCGATAACTGGATATCCTGCTCGAACAGCTCTGCGAGTTCCCTTGATATCTCACGGTCATACAAGAAGGCGTTGATTTCAAAGTTGAGGCGGAAACTGCGCTCGTCGATATTGGCTGTACCGACCGTCGACAGTTCATCGTCCACGACGATCTGCTTGGAATGGATGAAGCCATTCTCATAGATATAGACACGGGCTCCCGCTTTCAGCAATGTGCCGATATTGGAGTAGGTCGCCCAGTAGACGAACATGTGATCCGGTTTGTTCGGAATCATGATCCGCACATCCACGCCGGACAGGCAGGCGATCCGCAGCGCATCGAGGAAGCTGACATCCGGTATGAAGTACGGTGTCTGGATATAGATATATTCCTTCGCGATGAAGATCATCTTCAAATAGCCGTCCTTGATCTGCTCCCATTCGTTGTCGGGACCGCTGGAAACAATCTGCATACCGACGGATCCCTTGCGGGGGATCACCGGGAAGTAACGATCATTGTATTGGACCTCACTCGATGACAGCGCCTGGTTCCAGTCGAGCAGGAAGCGGGTCTGCAGCGGATGGACGGCGCTCCCTTCGATGCGCAGATGCGTATCCCGCCAATAGCCGAATTTCTTGCTCATGCCGAGATACTCGTCTCCGACATTGAAGCCGCCGACGTACGCAATCCGGCCGTCGATCACGACAATCTTCCGGTGATTCCGGTAGTTCAGCCGGGGATTGATCAGCGGCATGAGTGCAGGGAAGAAGGCGGCTGCCTCCCCGCCATTATCCGTCAGCTCCTTCAGATGCCTGACATGCAGCCCACGGGAACCGATATCGTCGAACAGCACACGGACCTTCACGCCCTGTTTCGCTTTTTTCACAAGAACTTCCATTATGTGAGAACCGATTTTGTCGAGGCGCAGAATATAGTACTGGAAATGGATATGATCTTTTGCATTCTCCAGATCCTTCAGGAGGGACTCGAATTTGGCTTTGCCGTCATTGAAGACTTCTACGTCATTGTCCTGTGTCAATACTGCATGGTTGTTTTTCAGATGGAGATAGATCATATCGTGATAATGTGCGGTATCATCAAGCTGGAATTCGAACGTTTCGTCTTCGATGGCTTCCATCTGGTAATCGATGAGTGTTTCAATACCGATCCGGTCGCGCCCCGACCATCTGAACAAATGCTTTTTCCGCAGCTGCCTGCCGAGAAGCAAATAGATGATGAATCCGAACAGAGGAATGAAGAACAGGACAAGCAGCCAGGCCCAGGTCGCGGCCGCATCCCGCCGTTCCAGAAATATGAGGATCCCGGCCAGCACCACGTTCAGCGTCAGGATGGCCACTGTGAGAATGCCGATAATTTCAGTCATGTTATGCCCCCTTTCTCAACTTTGCGTTATTCCTATAGTATACATGAATGGAGCGGATTGTCTCCGATTACAGGCGAGACAGCTGTTCGGCCGTGTGCGGACCCAACAAGAACTAAAACCTACTGTAATGAAAATGAAAGGTTAAAAACTTGACAATCGTGGTATGATATAGATATCGAATATAAGCGATCCAATACCGAACAAATTAGAACCTTACATTCAATTTGTGCGTCCTGCACTATAGAAAGGTTGAGGTGGACCCAGATGGCGAAAGAAATGGACTTGAAGAAGATCATCACAAACTTGGCGAAGTTAGGTGTTTCCGCTACAATGACAAAATCTCGTCTCGACATGCTGAAGGCATTGACACCGCCTGCCCAGCAAGACCCGCAAATCCAACCATGAACGAAAATGCGCTCCGGGGAATCATTCTCCGGAGCGCATTTTTCGTTGTCCTGGTCAGTCCTCATCGGAGCTGAACAAATACGTCCGATGATGGAATTTCATACTGAATATCAGACCGATCGCGAGCATATTGCCCATCAGCGAGCTCCCGCCATAGCTGATGAACGGCAGCGGGATGCCTGTGATCGGCAGCAGCTGGATTGTCATGCCGATGTTTTCGAAGACGTGGAAGGTGATCATCGCAATGATGCCGGAAGCGATATACGTGCTGAACGGATCTTTCAGCTCGAGTGCGATTTTCGTCAAATGGTAAATCAGGAAGAAATACAGGCAGATGACAACGCTTGCGCCAAAGAATCCCCACTCCTCACCGATCACACTGAAGATGAAGTCCGTATGGCTTTCCGGCACATACACTTCTCGTGCCTTGAACCCTTTCCCGAACAATTCACCGGAACCGATGGCATTCAGCGAGGTGATCAGGTGCAGCCCTTCGTTCGACGAATACGAATAAGGGTCGAGCCAGGAATAGATCCGCTGGAACTGATACGGCTTGAAGCCGAGCGACGTCAGGAAATCCTGTGCATACATCGCCATGAGCAGCATCGTACCGCCGATCGATGCACTCCCGATGAATATTGGAAGCAGGATCTTCCAGGTAATACCGGAAACGACGGCAAGCGCTGCCGTGATGGCCAGAAAAACGAGCGCCGTCCCAAGGTCCGGCTGCAGCAGGATGAGGACGAGCGGTACGAACAGGACAATACCGATTTTCATCAGCAGCATGAAGTCCGTCTGCAGTGTCTTTTCCGTGAACTTCTCATGGTGCTTTGTAATGACGCGCGCCAGTCCGATGATGAAGAACGTTTTCATGAATTCGGCGGGCTGCAGACTGCCGATACCCGGCAGATGGAACCAGCTCTTTGCACCATTTTTCCGGGCGACCAGGTCCAGGCTCTCCGGCAGGATGAACAGGACGAAAAGAAGGAACAGGCCGCCGCCGTATATGAGCCAGGCAGCTTTCTTATACTGTTCCGGCTCAAAGTACATCGTCACCGCAATGATGATGGAGCCGATCACGTACCACTGGATCTGTGAGGGGATGAAGTTCGTGCCATATTGCCCTGTTGTCTGTGCGGAGGAGATCGCCACCAGGCTGATCGCCCCGAACAGGAGCAGGAGGAAAGCGAGCGGCCAGTCAAACCGGTCCGCCGCTTTTTGTTCGATTTTCATAATAGTTTCCACCTATGTCGTTTCTTAAGGATGCCAGCAAAAACCCCGATCGGGTGGGGCAGACAGATGTTCAGGACTATAATCATTATAGAGCATAGAAGGACCTCCGATGTAGATGAAATTTGTCCTGTTTTTACGCTTCCTCGGCTTCGAAATGGAAATCCTGCTGATGGAACCGCATGCTGAATACAAGCCCGATGGCGAACATGTTGCTGAACAGCGAACTGCCTCCGTAACTCACGAACGGCAGCGGGATCCCTGTGATCGGCAGCAGCTGGATATTCATGCCGATATTTTCAAGTACATGGAAGCCGATCATGGCGATGACGCCTGCAGTGATATATACGCTGAATGGGTCCTTCAATGTTAGCGCGATCTTCGTCAAATGGTAGATGAACACGAAAAATAAGGTGATGAGCAGGCTTGTCCCAACGAAGCCCCATTCCTCACCGATCACACTGATGATGAAATCCGTATGATTTTCGGGTATGTACACGACGCTCTCCCGGAATCCTTTCCCTGTGAACTCCCCGGATCCGATAGCGGTCATCGCCTGGATCAGGTTATAACCTTCCTCTCCGGGATACGAGTACGGATCGAGCCACGAATACACCCGCTTGAACTGATACGGATCGAAGCCGAGTCTGACGAGGGAGTCCTGGGCATAGACAGCCATCCACAGCAGCGTCGCACCAGCAGATGCACCGACCGCCATGATCGGCGCCAATAGCTTCCAGGAAATCCCTGATGTGATGATAACGGCAGCAGTGATGGCGATGAAGACCAGCGACGTCCCGAGATCCGGCTGCTTCATGATGAAAGCGAGCGGGACAATGAGCATCACGCCGGCTTTCGCCAACAGCAGCGTATCGGTTTTCAAGGTCCTCTCCAAATTGTTCTCATTATGCAGGCTGACCATCCGGGCCAGTCCGAGGATGAAGAACGTCTTGATGAACTCGGATGGCTGGATGGTGCCGATCACCGGCAGATGCAGCCAGCGCTTGGCCCCAAGACGGGTTTCGGCAATCTGCCCTTCACCGCCTGGCGCGAACATCAGGAACAGCAGCAGGAAGATCCCGAAGCCGTACAGCGGCCAAGCGAGCTTTTTGTATGCCTGGGGTTCCAGCTGGATCATCATGAAGACGATGAACGCACCGAGCACATACCACCGGACCTGCAGCAATGCGAAGTTGGTGTTGTGGGGGCCTGATATTTGTGCGGAAGCGATGGCTGTTAAACTCACAATGAAAAATAAGACCAGATAAAAGGCAAGTGTCCAGTCGAAGCGATCCGTCCACTTGTTTGAAAGTTTCAAAGCGAAACTCCTTCCTTATGAAATGATTGCTCCAGTATAGCGCACATCAGCTGTTTTTTCATGTGATTCAATAGACGCATAACCGGAAACAGAGGTTTCTTTCCGGCCGCATGCATAGAATGAATCTGACAGCCGGATGAAAGGTTTTCTCTAGCATCGGCCCCCGTTCATGGTAAACTAGTGAGACGAAAACTAACGGATCGAGAGGGATCAGTATGAAAAAAAAGCTTGGATTGGTGTACGGGGGAAAGTCAGCGGAGCATGAGGTGTCACTGTCGACCGCCCGCGCCGTAACGAACGCAGTGGATTTCGATACGTATGAAGTGACCCCCATCTACATAACGCCCGAAGGCGAATGGCGGACAGGGGAGCCCCTGGCAGCACCTGCACAGACGGTCGATGAGCTGCGGCTTCCGGGCAGCGGGGGCAGTGAACCGGACAGCATCGCCAGGTTCCTGCAGCTGAAGCGCAAACCCGACGTCATCCTTCCGCTGCTTCACGGTACAAATGGAGAAGACGGCACCGTACAGGGGCTGTTCGAAGTGATGAACATACCGTATGCGGGAAATGGCGTTCTTGCATCCTCGGCAGGCATGGACAAAGTCATCATGAAGCAGCTGTTCGCCCAGGCGGGGCTCGCCCAGGTGCCGTACGTGCATTTCATCCGCTCTGCGTGGGAGAACAACGAAGCCCGTCTGCTCGACGCGGCGGAACAGACACTGGAATACCCGGTATTCGTAAAACCTGCAAACCTCGGATCGAGTGTCGGCATCAGCAAAGCGGACTCACGCGAGGGCCTCGCGAAAGCCATCACATTCGCTTTCAAGTTCGACCGCAAAATCATCATCGAGCAGGGCGTGACGGCCCGCGAAGTCGAAATGGGTGTTCTCGGCAATGATGAGCCGGCCTGCAGCGTCCCGGGGGAGATCAAACCTCTTGCGGCGTTCTATGATTACGAAGCGAAATACCAGGACAGCAGTACGGAGCTTGCCATTCCTGCAGAGGTGACGGAAGAGACCGCAGACCTGATGAAACAGATGGCAATCCGTGCGTTCAAAGTGCTCGACTGCTCAGGATTGGTGCGCGCCGATTTCTTTGTCACGGAAACGGACGAGGTGCTCATCAACGAAGTGAACACGATGCCGGGCTTCACGCCAACGAGCATGTTCCCGCTGCTTTGGCAGCATACAGGTGTCAGCTATCCTGAACTGATCGACAGACTGATCGAACTGGCCATTGCACGGCATGCGGAAAAGCAGCAAATACAATACACAATGGATTGAGTGGGGAAAACATGAAACGGAAACTTACAGAACTGGCAGACTGGCTTGGTGCATCCGGTCAGCTGCTTGATGAAACCCTTGTAACAGGAGCGGCTATCGATTCACGGGCAGTGAAACCAGGAAATCTGTTCATCCCGTTCCGCGGAGAGCATGCAAACGGCCATACATACGTCCGCGGTGCATTTGGTAAAGGGGCAGCAGCCTCACTCTGGCTGACGGACGAACCGAACCCGCCGGAAGACGTGCCGCTCATCTTTGTCGACGATGCAGAACTGGCGCTGCAGCAGCTCGCCCGCGCCTACCGCGCCGAACTGACGTGCAAAGTGATTGGCGTCACCGGATCGAACGGCAAAACCTCCACGAAAGATCTGCTCGCGAGTGTCCTGGGCGCAAAGTTCAGCGTGCAGAAGACCGAGGGCAATTTCAACAATGAACTCGGTCTGCCGCTGACGATTTTGTCACTTGAAGAAGAGACGGACATCGCAGTCCTGGAAATGGGCATGAGCGGATTCGGCGAGATTTCATTCCTGTCGAAACTGGCGGAACCGGACATTGCGATCATCACGAATATCGGCGAAGCGCACTTGCAGGACCTCGGCAGCCGGGAAGGTATTGCGGATGCGAAATTCGAGATCATCGACGGTCTCGCGGAAGAGGGCGCGTTCTACTATGATGGCGACGAACCGCTTCTTGAGGAGCTTGTCGGCCATCACCCTGAACTCAATGCCTGCTCGTTCGGATACGGCGCATCATGTGATCTTCGTGCATCCGATATCCGCGTGACCCCTGACGGGAGCGGATTCACCGCGGCGGGCATGCTGGAAGGGAATTTCGTAATCCCGGTATACGGCGAGCACCAAGTGAAAAATTCACTCGCGGCGCTCCTCGCGGCAGACCGGCTCGGCATGACGGCTGAGGAGAGCCGGGAGGCACTGCTGCATGCTGAACTGACGCCGATGCGCATGCAGCCGGTCCATGCAAAGAGCGGTGCATTGTTCATCAATGACGCCTATAATGCAGCGCCGACTTCGCTTCGTGCCGCCTTGTCATTCATCGGCAGCACCTCTCTCCGGAAAGACAAATGGGCCGTTCTCGGCGATATGCTGGAACTCGGGGAGAACGAACGGCAATTCCATGAATCAGTCGCGGATCAGCTGGGCACACTGTCCTTGAAAGGAATTGCCCTGTATGGACCCAGAATGCGATGGCTGTATGAAAAGCTGCTCGAAAACGGAACGGACGCGCAGCTGGTCTGGTCGGAGGATGACTATGAGCCGATCATCCGGACGCTGGCCGAGTCAGCTGACGAGGACACCGTCATCCTGCTGAAAGGCTCAAGGGGGATGGCGCTGGAACACGTGCTGGAAGGCGTGCTTGAAATGGAGGCGTGACCTGTGAAGACGGGGGTTATCGTACTGCATGGTTTCACCGGCGGATCTTTTGAGGTCCGCCCGCTGCTCCGCCTTCTCCGGGAAAAGACGGACTGGATCGTCAGTGTGCCGGTGCTGCCCGGCCACGAGATCGGCGGCCGTCTGGCGGACGTCACAGCCGAGGCCTGGCTCATGGAAGCTGAAATCGAATATAGGAAACTCGCCAAACAGACCGACCGCATTGCCGTCATCGGCTTTTCGATGGGCGGGCTTATTGCGCTCTATCTGGCGCTCCGCTATCCGATCGCCCGGCTTGTACTGCTGAGCGCGGCTGCCAAGTATATCGCCCCCCGGCTGCTGATGGAGGACGCTGCTGTCATACTGGCCCAGCCGGTGCTGCGCCGGTTTCCGCCGAATACGTTTTATCACCTGTACCAGTATAAGCTGCGCCATACACCTGTGCGGGCCGCTTTCCAATTCACCCGTATCGTCCGTCAAGTTGCCCCTTATTACAGCTCCGTCACGGCGCCCGTCTGCATCGTGCAGGGGAAGGAAGACGGAATTGTCCCTTCGTCGAGCGCGGAATTGCTCTATGAGGCAATCGGCTCCGAAGAAAAACATCTGATCTATTCGGAAACAGGGAAACACCATATTTGCTACAGTGAAGATTATGAAGCGTGGTCCGGAAAAGTGCTGAACTTCCTGAAGTCCGATCCGTTTGCGCCTGACGGATGATCCTGAAGTGTTTCGGTTGCGGCAGTAAGGTTCCTGTGGTATACTAACTGAAGCATTGGATACATTTACGCAGAACTCTTCCTCTTGTGAAGAGTGCTTTTTTTTGAATAAAACGGTTTGACGATATGCCGTCACGGCATCATTAAGCGAACCGCTCGGCAAAGACCGGGCTTTCCTTTCATCCATTCCATCTGAACCATGAGAAGATGCAACCAGTCTTCCGCGTTGGATTTGTATACGTTCGGAAACATACCCAAAGCATAAGGCTCCGATTTGCCGCGCTTTCATTTGCAAATGTAACCAATTGTCAAATGGAAAACAAAAGGAGATTGAGAAGTTTGACGAATTTTTCAGAACTGAATATCAGTAAATCAACACAAGACTCACTAAAGAGGATGGGCTTCGAAGAGGCCACTCCGATCCAGGAAGGCACAGTCACATTCGGTATGGAAGGCAAGGACGTCATCGGCCAGGCCCAAACAGGTACAGGTAAGACAGCCGCATTCGGTATTCCGATCATCGAAAAGATCGATACGAGCAATCCGGCTGTACAGGCGCTTGTCATTGCACCGACCCGTGAACTTGCCATCCAGGTATCCGAAGAGATCTACAAAATCGGCTATGGGAAACGCGCACGCATCCTTTCCGTTTTCGGAGGTCAGGAGATTTCACGCCAGATCCGCGCGCTCCGCAACAATCCGCAGATCGTTGTCGGAACACCGGGCCGTATACTCGACCACATCAACCGGAAGACGCTGAAGCTTGACGGCGTGCAGACGCTCGTATTGGACGAGGCGGATGAAATGCTCAACATGGGCTTCATCGAAGATATCAACGCAATCCTTTCGAACGTTCCGGATGAGCGCCAGACACTCCTGTTCTCGGCAACCATGCCGGGACCGATCCGCAAAATCGCGGAAACGTTCATGAAAGATCCTGAAATCGTAAAGATCAAGTCGAAGGAAATGACTGTCGAGAACATCGAGCAGTTCTTCGTCAAAGCACACGAGCGGGAGAAGTTCGACATCCTGTCCCGTCTGCTGAACGTCCACCAGCCGGAACTTGCCATCGTATTCGGCCGCACGAAGCGCCGGGTAGACGAACTGGCTCACGCGCTCAACATCCGCGGATACCTTGCGGAAGGCATCCACGGTGACTTGACACAGGCGAAACGGATGTCCGTATTGCGCCAGTTCAAGGAGAACAAGATCGACGTGCTGGTTGCAACAGACGTTGCAGCCCGCGGACTTGATATTTCCGGCGTAACGCACGTTTACAACTTCGATATCCCGCAAGATCCTGAAAGCTACGTACACCGTATCGGCCGTACAGGCCGTGCAGGGAAGAGCGGGATGGCGATCACGTTCGTGACACCGCGTGAAATGGGCTACTTGCGCATCGTCGAGGAAACAACGAAGAAACGCATGAAGCCGCTTCAGCCGCCGACATCGGATGAAGCACTGATGGGTCAGCAGAAACTGGCTGTCGACACACTCGAAGAAGCAGTCCAGAAGAACGAATTGAACGATTACACTCAATTCGCGACGGACCTGCTGAGCAAATATGATGCAACCGACCTTGTAGCGGCTGCATTGAAAAACCTGACAAAAGAGCCGGATGCAACACCGGTTACGATTACGGAAGAACGTCCATTGCCTTCACGCCGATCTTCTGGCGGCGGACGCGGCGGTTACAAGGGCAACCGCAGCGGCGGCAACCGTTCATTCGGCGGAGGCCGCGGATATGGCGGCAACCGACGCAGCAGCGGCGGCCGTGATGGCGGACGTCGTGATGGCGGACGCCGTGAAAGCGGCAGCCGGGATCGCGGCCGTTCGGATCGATAAAATTCAATGACGCAACGGACCCGGGAGACATCTTAACGGATATCTCCCGGGTTTTTCTTTTGCCATTTTGAAACATTCCGACGGCTTGTGCGTATGTAAGACTATAGAAGGAGGGAGTAATTTGAGAAAGCAGCCAGCAAACAAATTATCCAGAAAAGGACTGACGGTCTGGCGCCTGTACGGTATCCTGCAGACGCTTCTCGCGCTGCTGCCGGCTGCCGGTGCAGGAGTCCTGGCATACATATTCGATTGGCACTGGTGGGTGTACGTTGCCGCTTCGGCAGCCGTGATCATTTTCGGCATCCTGTTCATCAATCTGTTTCCGCGTCTCCGATGGTCCAGATGGCGATATGAAGTCCGTGAGACGGAGATCGAACTGCAGCACGGCATATTCATCGTCAAGCGGACGCTGATCCCGATGGTGCGTGTCCAGCATGTCGACACTGCACAAGGTCCGATTTTAAAGCGCTACGTTTTATCAGCGATTTCGATCTCCACTGCGGCGACCGTGCACTCGATCCCGATGCTGGAGGCCGGGGAAGCGGATGAATTGCGGAACCGCATTTCAGCGCTTGCAAAGGTGGCGGAAGACGATGTCTGAACGGCATTACAAACTGCACTGGGTGACAGTGCTCGTGGAGACACTGAAAGCTGTGAAGGATGCGATTCTCCCGCTGCTGGTCGTCCTGTTCACCGGCAGCCGGAATAACGACACGGGAAATTGGTTCCTCGACAACTGGTCCCTGCTGTTCGGGGGAGGGCTTGCACTATTCCTCATTCTGAGCGGCCTTATCAAATGGCTCCGGTTCTCCTATTGGTTCGAAGACGGGGAACTGCGCATCGAGTCGGGACTGTTCGTCAAGAAGAAGCGGTATATCCCATTCGAACGGATCCAGAGCCTGAATTACACGGAAGGCATCTTTCACCGGCCTTTCGGTCTGGTGAAAGTGGAAGTCGAAACAGCCGCGTCAGGCAGCGGCGAGTCGGAAGCCGAATTGACAGCTGTCACCCGGGAAGACGCCGACCGTATCAAACAGAGGATTGCGGCTGGCAAACGAAAACAGGTGGAAGATGGAGAGACGGAATTGTCAGAGGACCGGGAGACCGCCGAAGAAGAAGGGGAACAGATATTCGCGATGACGCCGAAACAGCTTATCATCCTGGCGACAACCTCCAGCGGAATCGGCGTCATCTTTTCGGGCGCTGCCCTCTTCCTCTCGCAGTTCGGTGAATTCCTGCCGATCGACAAAGTAAGTGCAGAGCTGGCCGGCCTGTTGAAGTTCGGCGTCCTGCTGATCGGACTGCTTGTCTTGGCAGCTCTGCTCGGTGCGTGGGTCCTGTCGATCGCGATGACGTTCTTCTCCTACTACGGCTTCAAGGCTAGAGTAGTCGAGGATGAACTCATCATCACACGGGGGTTGATCGAGAAGAAACGCACGACCATTCCGCTGAGCCGCATCCAGAGTGTCAGTCTGCAGGAGAACCCGCTCCGTCAGTTGTTCGGCTACGCCCGGGTTGTCGTGCACAGCGCCGGGGCGGCCGGAGACGGCTCACGGATCCAGCTGTTCCCTCTGGTGAAGAAGAAAGAAGTGTATGGGCCGCTTCAGGAGATCTTCCCGGAACTCGATCTGAGAGACCCCGTGCAGAAGCTGCCGAAGCGGGGCCGCAAGTTCTACTATCGGATCGACTTTTTCTGGATGGTGCCGATCGCTGCGCTGATCAGCTGGTTTTTCTACCCATATGGACTCTGGTCGCTCCTTATTTTTCCGATTGTCATGGCATTCGGTCTGTGGCAGCACCGGTCGGCCGCCTGGCGGATCACAGGCAATCAGGCGACTATCCGGTCACGCAGTTTCGGACTGGATACTTCCTATACGATGCGCAGGAGAATCCAATCGGCCGAAGTGCGGCAGACCATCTTTCAAAAACGGAAAGACGTCGCTACCATCCATTTAAACGTAAAATCAGGAATGGGCGTCCACCGTGTCGGCATCAGGCAGATGGAGCATATTGAAGCGGAGCGGATGCTGGAGTGGTACGACCCGGAACCGGGCACCGGGGAATCCGGAGATCCCGCCGGCCGGCCGCTGGATCCGGCATGGCGATCTTGAACCGCGGGAAGTGATCATAAAAACGGATTTCCGCTCCCTCTTGAAACATTGATATACCAGGGGTTCACGGTGGTAAATGAGAGACAAAAAAATTTTTCTCTTCGATTCATGACCAGTTCCTATAATAAAAGTGAAAATATTGAAGGCCAAGCATACGCTACGCTGCCAAGGGTGGAGGTAATTTCCATCCCTGGCGGGACTGGTATGCGATGCACTCTGGATCTCCGCGTTCCTTATACTGATGTACCCTCCCATGGCTCTTGGCGTCTAGGCGCTAACATTCCTTCGTCGGATCTAGTAATAAGGCGGAGGCTGGCTATGCTCATAAGGGGACTCTGAGGTCCAATCGGAATTTCTTGCCTGCTTCTCCGTGTCATCCTGTTGTAGGTCTTACATTAGAAGGTACGTCGGTCAGCCTTGGGCCAGGGCAGGGATATCCTGTATCATACGTTGCGGATCAAATGCCCTGCGGTGTTTACACATACCGAAGAGAACATGGAGTAATTTCCGGCAGAGAACCACCATTGACTCTTTCTTCTTTAAAGGATTTTCAAGGCGTGTCGTGTAATACAGATGAAGCTGACGAAATGCTGGGTTGTGCTGAACCAATGGCAAGGTAACTCGATACAAAACAGAACGAAGACGCCGTCTGCCGCGCTTGGAGAGACGCTTCTGGCCCGTATGTTTCCCCGAAGAGCTTTCCCGAAGCATTAATCCCGCTAATTTCTCCAATTGGCGTGGATGCTTATAGTGGGTAAAGCTGCCGACTTCAGACAATAGATCGATAATAGTCGAGTCGGAAATTCCAGGCACAGAGTTTAAAATTTCATACTCATCGGTTGGCCGGATAATCGCCATCAAAGCGTCTTCCAACTCTGCCAGCTCCCGCTCTACCTGACGGAACCGACTGACAAGCGACTGAATCTCCAAGCGGGCAATCCGCTGGCCTTCAGACGCGCCGATGGTGTGCGACAACAGAGGGATCAGTTTCTTCACCTTGGCCATCTGGACAGAACGCAATCCGTCGGATTGGCGATAGAGACTACGCAAGTCATCCAAGGACTTCCCCTCGAAATCTGCAGGGAAAGGCGTGTAGGTCAGGACGGCCAATGCCATCTTGCCAAACGAGCCGAAAACCTTGCGGAACTCTGGAAAGTAGACATCCGTCCAGCGAATCAGCTTATTTTGCAGGGCAGTCCGTTCTTTGACCAAGCTATTGCGCAGCGTGGAGCCCACCCTAATATCTGCTTCATGATCCTTCAGGTGGCGCGGGTAGCTATACCGACCATCCTTCACAAGCTTAGCGATGACGATGGCATCTTTCTTGTCATTCTTGGTCTGGATGTTATCGTCCAGCTCCTTAGAACGCTTTACATGAAGTGTCTGAACAGCCACGAAGGGGATGTGCTGTTCGTGCAGGAATTGCCGCAAATTCAGGCCATAGTGGCCTGTCGGCTCGGCACCTACCAGCACATCGGTCTTGCCGAATTCCTTCATCGCGTTCTGGATCTCTGCCTGAAGAAAATCGAATCCTTGCCTGGACTGAAAGACCGGAAAAGGCTTTTTCAGCACAATGCCTCGATCGTTGACCATACAGGCGTAGTGCTTCTCCTTGGCGACATCGATACCAACTATCAAGGTTTGTTCTGTCACTTGCATGATTTTGTGATTTTGGGTATCATTCATTTCGAGTCCTCCTTGGTATTTAGTTAGGGGTCATTTCGTCTAGGAACATGACACCCCCGAATCATACCAGGAGGGCTTTTTTGCGTGCAAGCCCTTTAAAAGTTCAAAACAGGAATGCTCATAAACTACGAAAAGTGATCATAAATCCAGGATTCCGCTCATAAAACGCTGAAAATGATCATAAACTTCGAAAAGTGATCATAAAACCTGGAAACCGCTCATAAACCGGCGCAATCCGCTCATTAACCCGTCACGCCGCATCCGCCGGCATACAAAAAGACTGCCAATCTGCCGGGACAGCCGGCAGATTGACAGTCTTCCTTTACTTGCGGACAATTTTCACTTTCGGCTTGCGCCAGCTGACGATTCGCTTCGGATGGAAAATGCTGAGCCCGATCAGAAATCCTACGATGAGACCGGCGATGTGAGCGGCGGCATTGATATTCGGGCCGACGAACGTCATCACGACACCAAGGCCGATAATCGGCAGGATGATCTGGCGGAGCTGCGGCAGCAGATGTTTCGTATGATAGACAAGTGCGCCGAACGCGCCGAAGATACCGAAGATTGCACCGCTCGCCCCTACATGCGTAAACTCGGGGCCATACACGAAGAACGTCGCGATGCAGCCGAAAATCCCGGACAGGAAATAGACGGTGAGAAACCGGGCCTTCCCGGACACCTTCTCCAGTTCCGGCCCGAAGATGAACAATGAAAACATGTTGAACAGCAGGTGCATGAAGCCGCCGTGCAAAAACATCGGTGTGACCAGACGCCAATATTCCCCTTGTTCAACAAGGTAATTGGCCCCGACGCCGAACAGGAAGATCCTGTCCCCGATCCCGGGAATCATGGTCAGAAGATAGATGAGAATATTACTGGCAAGCAGTGCTGTCACAACTGGATACTGCCGGATATATTGTGAAAAACTCTCAGTACGGATAAACATTGCTCTCCCCCGATCTTTGTATCAGTATACAATTATTCAGCGCTATATGGAAAGAAGGTGATTCAATGATCACAGGAATCGGATTGGATATTGCGGAACTCGATAGAATTGAAACGCTCGACCGGAAATCAGCAAAATTCCGGGAAAGGATCTTGACGTCTGCGGAACTGGCACTCTATGAAACGCTCTCCGAGAAAAGAAAAATCGAGTTCCTCGCCGGGCGGTTTTCCGCAAAGGAAGCATTTGCGAAAGCGCTGGGCACCGGGATCGGTCCGGAATGCAGCTTCCAGGATATTTCCGTGCTGCCTGCACGAACGGGTGCGCCTGTTCTCAAGTTCAAAGGGGACTCGGCTGGAATCCTCGTCTCCATCACACACACACGTACGGTCGCCGCCGCGCAAGTTATTTTGCAAAATACCGCACACATCGGATAAGCTCCGCATAAACGACTGTCCCTCCTCATAAGATGACCTACCCGATTGAAATAGGAGAGGATGAACTGAATGCGGAGCAGACTAGTTGCGGTGTTGTTGGGTGCAGTTCTTTTGTTGCTTACAGCGTGCGGGGCGCCGTCCAAGGAAGACGTCGTCAAAAAATTGAGCGGAAAGTGGAATGATTCCAGTGGGTATGACCTGCAGGCCACCATGGAAATCAAGACCGGGGAAGAGCCGCGGACGTACGATGTGAATGTTTGGCACACGAAACCGGACTTCTACAAGGTGGATGTTTCACAACAGGGGAAAGATGAATCGCAGCTGATCGTCCGGAACGAAGAAGGGGTCTTCGTCGTGACGCCTTCCCTCGGAAAAACGTACAAATTCCAAAGTGACTGGCCGGCACAGAACAGTCAGGCTTACCTGATCAGCACACTCTCGGATGACATCAAAGCCGACAAGAAGTCGACGATGACCGAAAAAGACAAAACGTATGTCTTTGAAACGGCGACCCGCAACAACCAGAAAGCGGTATTGCCGACACAGCAGATCCATATTGATAAGAAGACACTGCTGCCGACGCATGTTACGCTTCTCGATGAAAACAAAGAGGAGAAAATCCGGGTGACATTCAAGAAGATTACACTTGGTGTAAAACGCGATGCGAAGGATTATGCAGTGGAAATGGAAAACATGGATCACGAGAAAAAAGACGAGAAACCGAAAGGCGACGATAAGAAAGCTGAGCTGGAAACGTACTACCCGACTGCCCAGTTCGAAGGTGTCACACTGTTGAGCGAAGAAACGGTCGAGGCTGATTCGGGATCACGCCTATTCCTATCTTATGGCGGCGGCGGTAAAGAGTTCGTCATCGTCCAGGAACCGGCAGTGGCGATGGATAATCAACTGCCTGTCTCGGTTGAAGGTGATCCGGTCGATCTCGGATTCACGGTCGCGGCGCTGTCCGGTCAGACAATCCGCTGGGAACAGGACGGCATCTCATTCTACGCAGCATCGGAATCCCTCAGCGAAGGGGAGCTCATCCAAGTGGCGTCTTCGATGCAGCCGAACGTCGTCAAATAAGACAGCGTGACCGCACATATCCTCTGAATTGACGCATCGCCCTTTCAGGATGATAATAATCATACCGATTCTGAAAGGGTGATCGTTATGAGGCAGCGTGCAGAGTACCGGCCGACACGGGCAATCATAGACCTGGCGGCAATAGAGTCCAACGTAAAGAATCTCAAGACCGCACTTCCCTGCCGCACCGCCATAATAGCCGTCGTCAAGGCGGATGGCTACGGACACGGCGCCTCCGAATGTGCCAGAGCGGCGCTTCGGGCAGGGGCATCCATGGTATCCGTCGCCACACCGGACGAGGCGCTTGTACTGCGGGAAGACGGCATAGAAGAACCGATCCTGGTCATGGGACCGGCTCCTGTTTCATTTGTCCCTGAAGCGATCCGCCGCCGCATCGTCCTGACTGTCCCTGGAATTTCCTGGGCGAAAGAAACGGCGGCATTTCTGAAAGGTTCCAGAGAAACATTGCATGTCCATGTAAAATTTGACACAGGAATGGGCAGAATAGGGATCAGGGACGAACGGGAGGCAGAGGAACTTGCTGAACTCCTGGCGTCCGCTCCTTCAATCCAAGTGGACGGTGCATTCACACACTTTGCGCGCGCAGATGAAGAGGACCCCTCCAAAACGAAACAGCAGTTCAGCCGTTTCCTGGATGTTCTCTCGGTATTCCCCGAGAGACCAGCATGCGTGCACGCGGCAAACAGTGCCGCAGCATTCCGTTTTCCGGAATACGCCCTGGACGCTGTGCGGTTCGGCATCGGGATGTATGGAATTCCACCGAGTGACGTCATCGCAAGGCGGCTCCCGTTTCCGCTGAAACGTGCGCTGCGTCTCGAAACGGAAGCTGCTTACGTCAAACGGGCTGAAGAAGGCGAAACGATCAGCTACGGCAGCACGTACGCCGCACATGAAGGAGAATGGATTGCCACGCTTCCGATCGGATATGCAGACGGCCTGAAGCGGAATCTCCGGGAGCAGCAAGTGCTTGTCCGCGGAATCCGGATTCCTATAGCAGGAGCAATCTGCATGGACCAATGTATGATCACCCTGCCGATGGAAATTCCGGAAGGGGAACCAGTCGTCCTGATCGGCACCCAGCAAGGCGAAGAAATAAAGATGGAAGAATGGGCCGATCGTCTTGGGACAATACCCTATGAAATCGCTGTGACGATCGGCGGACGTGTACAAAGACAGTATATCAGGGGATAAGCCGGCACTCTAACACTCTCGCACTTTCGACAAATTTCCGTACCGAATCTCATACCTTGTCGCTATATTTCCTGTTTTGTCTTTTCATTGTCGAACTCCAATGGTAAGATGAACTTGTATAGAAATGAGGAACGGGTCTTTGTCGGAGGTGCTTGAGTTGAATGGTAACCAGAACAATAGAGAACTGCTTATTGAAATCCCCAACAATATGCTGAAACAAAATGAACAGACGATCGTCCATCAGGAGCAGCAGGGAGATTTCGGATATTACTCGGCGAAGCGTGTGAGGACTGATTGTGAGCTGACGACAATCAGGGAAGAGATGATGCGCGGATACGTGGAAATGTCGCAAATCAATCTCGGCATCGCAGCTGAATGTCTGCATGCGGAATTCGAAGCTCAGCATACGGTGGAACGAATCGTAAGCGGAGGATGAAAAGTTGGCAATTAAACGCGGAGATGTCTTTTTTGCGGATTTGTCGCCTGTTGTCGGTTCTGAACAGGGCGGCACACGGCCGGTCCTCGTCATCCAGAACGATATCGGGAACCGGTTCAGCCCGACTGTGATCGTTGCGGCGATCACAGCCCAAATACAAAAAGCCAAACTGCCGACTCATGTGGAGATTGATGCGGAGCGTCATGGATTCGAGCGGGATTCCGTTATCCTGCTCGAGCAAGTCCGCACACTCGACAAGTCGAGACTGACCGATAAGATCACACACCTGGACCAGCATGTCATGCAAAAGGTGGATGCGGCACTCGAGGTGAGCTTCGGCTTGACCAATATCTAGGCATACATAACAAAGAAATTCATTCCGTCTCTTTAACGGGATGGATTTTTTTGTACAGAAAAGATGCCTCTGGACCGTTTATCCGTTATACTAAAGAGTAAACAGTGAACGCAGCAGTATGAGAGGGAGGACAAGGCAGATTATGAACAGCAAAATGAGGTCCGTCGTGAACGAGCACATGGACACGATCATAGATAAATGGATAGAGATGATGAAGGAAGAGAAGGGGGAGCGTTTCTTCCATTTCATGCCCCAGCATCTTGTCGAAAAGACAAGCCGTGAGTTCACGACACTTATGACTTCCAACATAAATGAGGACCAGTCCGTGCAGAACAACGAACGGCTGGACGATTTCACGGAGAAGGTCGTCCGGTTCGGATGGTCCATCAAATTCGTGAACAAAGCAATCGATAATTTTGCTTCAGTCGTATTCAATCTGCTTGAAGACGAAGAAGTGATCACTGAGCAGAACCTCCGTATCTTCATGGGCGTCTTCACCAGCTGGATCAACCCGCTGCGGGAGAGCATCATCGAAGCATATGCCATTAAGTGGGAACAGACCGACACATTACAGAAAGTCGCTCTTCAGGAGCTGTCTGCTTCTCTGATTCCTGTTGTGGAAAAAGTATCGATCATGCCCCTCGTCGGCACGATCGATACGGAACGGGCGAAGCTGATCATGGAAAACCTGCTGGAAGGGGTTGTCGAACAGCGGGCGGAAGTCGTGCTGCTGGATATTACAGGTGTTCCGGTCGTCGATACGATGGTCGCCCATCACATCATCCAGGCCGCTGATGCGGTGCGTCTTGTCGGCGCCAAATGCATGCTCGTCGGTATACGCCCGGAGATTGCCCAGACTATCGTCGCACTGGGCATCAATTTGAGTGATTTTACAACAACCAGCACACTGCGCAGAGGGATGGCGGAAGCGCTGAGTCTGACAAACCGAGAAATTGTGGAGGTTGAGTAATTATGAATGTCCGGATACCAATTTTGAAACTAGATGAAGTGTTGATCGTATCGATTCAATGGGAACTGGATGATCAGACAGCAATCCAGTTCCAGGAGGACCTGCTGAACAAGATGCACGAAACAACCGCAAGAGGTGTGGTCATCGACCTGACGTCGATCGATTTCATCGATTCATTCATAGCAAAAGTACTCGGCGACGTAATCAGTATGTCAAGCCTCATGGGTGCGAAAGTCGTCATCACCGGAATCCAGCCGGCTGTAGCCATTACGCTCATTGAGCTCGGCATCCGTCTTGAAAACGTGATGACAGCCCTCGATCTTGAAAACGGACTTACGAAGCTGCGTAAAGAATTGGAGGCCTGACTATGGACAACCGGTCTTCTGTAGAGATTTTCACGGAATGGGATATTGTTGCTGCACGACAGCTCGGCCGAAATGAAGCGAAAAACTCCGGATTCGGAACAGTGGACCAAGCGCGTATCACGACTGCAATCAGTGAGTTGGCGCGTAACATCTATTTGTATGCCGGAAAAGGCAAGATTGAAATCGAGCGGCTTTCGACAGACGGCATGAAAGGCATCACGATCATCGCCTCGGACGAGGGACCGGGGATCCCGGACATGCGCAAAGTGATGGAAGACGGATTCTCCACATCCGGAGGCCTCGGTGCGGGAATGCCGGGCGTCAAACGTTTGATGGACGACTTTAAAGTGGAATCAGAAGTCGGGAAGGGAACAACGATCACCGCTACGAAGTGGCTGCGATAAGGAGATTGACAAATGGTTCGAGACGTTGGAAAACAGTATGATGAACTGTTGAAGAAATACATCGCCAATGAGGATGAAACCGATCTGTATGCAGCGCAGCAAGTGAGCCGGAAATTCATCGAATACAAAATTTCGCCCGAAGAGGTCATCAGTCTCCATAAGACTTCCGTAGAGGAGATTTTCCCGGATCTCGCTGCACGTATCGGACCGTCCTATGATTTCCTGATCGAGGTAATGATCCATTACGGCCTTGCGCTCATGGAACACCAGAGCCTCGTTCGTAAACAGGAAGCGATGCAGATCGAGATGGATGTGGCAGTCAAAGTACAGGATATGCTCCTTGAGACATCGGTCCCGAAAGTCTGCGGATTGGATATTGGTGTCGTGAGCAAGCCGGCGAAAAAGATGAGCGGCGACTATGTCTATTTCATCGAGCAGGAGAACGGCGAAGCGTGTGTGGCGGTTGCGGATGTGATGGGGAAAGGATTGCCTGCTGCCTTATGCATGTCGATGATCAAGTTCGGCATGGACAGTCTGCGTGAGAAAGCGACAGAACCGCACCATGTTCTGCAGGTCATCAATCAGATCGTTGAAAAGAGTATGGACGATTCGATGTTCATCTCCATGTTCTATGCCAAATACGACGGCGCTCATAACAGATTCACCTATGGCTCTGCGGGGCATGAGCCTGCACTGCTGTACCGTGCATCGGAAGACCGCTTCATGGAACTCGACTCGAAAGGACTGCTTCTCGGTATCCGGAAAGAGGTCGAATTCGAACAGAAGTCTGTCGAGCTGCAGCCTGGCGATTTCATCGTCATGCTGACCGATGGGGTGACAGAAGGGCGGAATGCCGAAGGGTTCATCAGCGAGGATGTCATTTTCGATATGCTGAGAAGCGTCAGAGAGCAGCCGGCGCAGCAGATCGTCGATTACATGTATACAGAGCTCTTCAAGATGCAGAATTATATGCTTCATGACGATTTCACTTTAGTTCTGTTTAAAAAGGAATAGGATGTTTAACGGCGTGCCCAGCGGGTATAAACCACTTTAGAGGTCTAATTCAATTTAGAACAGAAAGTATGGGGTGCAGATAAATGAATTTACAAGTCGATGTACAGGAAAAAGACTGTGTGCATGTTTTTAAGATTGTCGGAGAAATAGATGCCTTTACAGCGCCTATTCTGAAAGAACGGCTAGACCAGGTGGCTGACCAGCCGGAATGCCAGGCGGTGCTCGATTTTTCGGAAGTCGACTATATGGACAGCACAGGACTTGGCGTATTCGTTGCATTTTATAAAAAAGTGAAGGCGCTGGATGGCTCTGTCAAAATCACCGGCTTGAACAAACGTTTGAAACGCCTATTCGAAATCACGGGACTCGATGACATCGTAGAGATTGAAATGGAAAGTGGGGACGTAAATGGCACCGTTTGACTACATCGAAATTAAGGTTCCTGCGAAAGCCGAGTATGTGGGCGTAGCACGACTGACAATTTCAGGATTGGCAAGCCGATTGGGGTTTACATATGACGATATCGAGGATCTGAAGATTGCCTCCAGTGAAGCGATCACGAACGCTGTCCGGCATGCGTATGTTGAGGACGAAGAAGGTGAAATTGTAGTCGGCTGTGCATTATATGAGGACAAGCTGGAGATCATGGTGGCTGATCATGGACAGAGTTTCGACTTCGAAGAAACGAAAAAACAGGTAGGACCTTATACGGAAACCGAGTCCGATGTCCAACTGCTGCGCGAAGGAGGACTTGGGCTCTATCTGATGGAAACGCTGATGGATGAGGTGAAAGTCCATCATGAAAAAGGAGTCACTGTTTTCATGACCAAATATCTTGGCAGAGAGCGGGGCGAATTGGATGTCAAACAAACAGCCTACTCGTGATCCGCTTGTGCAGGAGCAAGTGCTTGAGTGGATACGCCGTTACCAGGAAACGGAAGACGAAGAAGCGCAGACACAGCTGGTTCTGCACTACGAACGGCTTGTCCAGTCGATTGCACGCAAATATTCCAAAGGGAAATCGTATCACGAAGACATCGCGCAAGTGGGGATGCTTGGACTGCTGGGTGCCATCCGCAGATATGACCCTGACTTTGGACGCAGTTTCGAAGCGTTTGCTGTCCCTACCATCATCGGGGAAATTAAACGATTCCTCCGGGACAAGACGTGGGCGGTTCACGTGCCGCGCCGCATCAAAGAACTCGGCCCGCGCATAAAGGCTACTGTCGAAACGCTGACAACTGAACTGCAGCGCTCTCCATTGGTGAGCGAAATTGCCGATTACCTCGAAGTGGATGAAGAATCCGTACTGGAAGCGATGGAAATGGGACGCAGCTACCAGGCACTTTCCATGGATCACACGCTGGAGGCTGATTCCGAGGGTGGCACCGTTACGCTGTTTGATATTATCGGCTCGACTGATGAGGGCTATGAGAAAACGGACCAGCGGCTCCTTGTCGCAAATGCCCTGGATGTATTATCGGATAGGGAAAGACAGATTATCCAATATACATATATTGAACAGCTGAGCCAAAAAGAGACTGGGGAACTGCTTGGGATATCACAGATGCACGTATCGAGACTTCAGCGAAAAGCGATTAAAAAGCTTCAGGAAGCGATACTTGCGGCTGGCGGAGCTTCGTAATATGGAAGCGTTCAGAAACGATCATATCGAGGCCTATATATTCCAACAAGCCAAAGGTGGAAATCGTGACTCGGGCGACGTCTACTTCCTGCACTCTGAAGAGGACTACTTCGTGTGTGCGATTGCAGACGGACTGGGCAGCGGCGTACTGGCCCGGCAGTCGGCTGAAGTGATGCCGCAGATTCTGGAAGAACATCATGAAGAGACGATCGAAGAACTGCTCAGCCGCATCAACGAACACATGGTGCAGAAAAGAGGCGCAGCCGTCGCAATCATCAAAGTGGATTATGCTAAAAAAACCATCCAGCACAGCTGTGTCGGCAATGTGCGTCTGTACATCCGCCAGCAGGATGGCAAGATGCTGTACCCGCTGCCAGTCATGGGATATCTGTCAGGACGTCCCCAAAAAATGAAAACACAAGAGTATTCATATGAGCATGGAGATATCTTCTTCATGCATTCCGATGGCGTTGAATTGCGAAGTCCGAAAGCATTGCTGAGCCGCAGCGACGATCCGCTTGCGCTTTCTGAAATGGTGCGGGAAACCGTTAAACCGGGCGACGATGCGACATTCATCACAGGAACCCTGCTTCTGTAAGTGAGAAGCGGGCTTTTTTGTAGTTGTTTTCATGGTAAACTGACTAGTACAGACAGGGGGAATGGATATGGAAGAACGCATCATGGAGTTGACCGCCAAGCGGGCTGGCCTTTCGGTAAAACAGACAAAGCAAGTGGTGGATCTACTGGAAGAAGGCAACACGGTCCCTTTCATTGCGCGGTATCGAAAGGAAGCGACGGGGTCACTCGATGAAGTCCAGATCAAGGATATTGAAGACGCATACCAATACAGCAAGGGATTGGAGCAGCGAAAAGAAGAAGTGCTACGGCTCATCGGAGAGCAGGGAAAGCTGACACCGGAGCTTGAAACGCAGATCCAAACTGCGGATGTCCTGCAGCGGCTTGAGGACTTGTACCGCCCCTATAAACAGAAGCGCCGGACACGGGCGATGATTGCCATCGAAAAAGGGCTGGAAGGACTTGCGGATAAACTGTCTCTGTTCACGAACGAACAGCCCGAATCAATCGCATCAGCCTATGTGAATCCTGAAAAGGAAGTCGGTACTGCCGACGAAGCACTTGCCGGTGCACGCGACATTCTGGCCGAGCGGATGGCAGATGATGCTGCTGTACGCGACAAAGTGCGGAAGCTGTCCTGGGCTGGGGGAACAATCCTATCCTCGATGAAAAAGGCTGCTGACGATGAAAAAGGCGTCTTCGAGATGTACTACGACTATGAAGAACCGCTAGCCAAAGTCGTCCCTCACCGGGTGCTGGCACTCAATCGCGGAGAGAAAGAGAACGTCCTGCGGGTTGCCATCGGCTTTCCTGCTGAACGGATCATAGGCGACCTGCAGCGGTTTGTTATCAAACGCGCTTCCTCGCCTGCAGCAAAGCACGTCGAGGAAGCACTGGAAGACTCGTTCAAGCGGCTGATCGCCCCGTCTGTGGAACGGGAAATACGGGCTGCTCTTTCCGAAAAAGCGGAAACCCAGGCAATCCACGTGTTCTCGGAAAACCTGAAAAGCCTATTACTGCAGCCACCATTGAAAGGACGGATGGTGCTCGGCGTGGACCCTGCATTCCGGACAGGCTGTAAACTTGCTGTCATCGATGAGACGGGCAAGATGCTGGATATTTCCGTGATTTATCCGCATCCGCCCAAACCCCAGAAGGCGGCTGCAAAACAGACTGTCCTGCAGCTGCTGGACAAGTATGGGATCCAGCTCATCGCAATAGGAAACGGCACGGCCTCCAGGGAGACGGAGAAGTTCATTGCTGACATCATCCGGGACATCGATTCAGAGGTATCCTACGTCATTGTCAATGAAGCAGGGGCAAGCGTCTATTCGGCTTCACCGCTGGCACGGGCGGAATTTCCGGACCTGCAGGTAGAGCAGCGCAGTGCAGTTTCCATAGCGCGGCGTCTGCAGGACCCGCTCTCTGAATTGGTGAAAATCGATCCTGAATCCATCGGGGTGGGACAATACCAGCATGATGTGCCGAAAAAGCAGTTGACAGACTCACTGTCCTTTGTCGTGGAAACCGCCGTGAACAGGGTCGGTGTCAACGTCAACACAGCGTCTGCTTCACTGCTCCAGTATGTTGCCGGGCTGTCCAAGACTGTTGCGGAAAATATCGTCAGGAAGCGGGAAGAGGAAGGCCGGTTTGAAAAACGGACTGAGCTGAAAAAGATTCCGAGACTCGGTGCCAAGACATACGAGCAGGCGATCGGCTTCCTCCGCATTCCGAATGCGAAAGAACCATTCGATGCAACAGGCATACACCCGGAAAGTTACAAACTTGCGGAAGACATCCTGAAAGAAGCCGGTCTAACGAAGAAACAGATCGGATCCAGCGAAGCAGTGGAAGCTTTGTCAGCCCTCGACTGCAGGGAGACGGCAGAAAAGCTCGGCAGCGGCCATGCAACAGTGAAAGACGTCATTGAGATGCTGAAACGTCCGAACCGGGATCCGCGTGATGCATACCCCCAGCCGCTGCTCAAAGCGGACATTCTGGATTTGAAAGACTTGCATGAAGGGATGGAAATGCAGGGGACCGTACGGAATGTCGTCGATTTTGGAGCTTTCGTCGATATCGGCGTTCACGAGGACGGCCTTGTCCACATATCTAAACTGAAAAAGGGATATGTGAAACACCCGCTGGACGTAGTGGCTTCGGGGGATATCATAACGGTGTGGGTAGAGGCGGTCGACAAAGCAAAAGGAAGAATATCCTTAACGATGCTGCCGCCTGCAGGTAAATGAGCCCCCAAGAACGGCAGATGCCTGAAAGCGAACTCCAGTCATTGGCCGAGCAGCTCTCCCTGCGCTATTTTCATAAGCCGTTTGTGCATGAGGCTGTCTATAATCCCCGCCTCCGCACAACTGGGGGCAGGTATATGCTTGGAGATCACTCCATCCAAGTGAATCCAGAAGTGGAGCGCGTCCATGGAAGGGAAGAAATGATCGGCGTCCTGAAACATGAATTGTGTCATTATCATCTTCATATAGAAGGCAGAGGATACAAACACGGTGACCGGGATTTCAGGGAACTGCTGCAGAGGACAGGTTCCCCCCGATACTGCAAACCGCTGGCCGCTAGACAGGCACGCAGAGTACGCGAGTATACGTGCAGTGTCTGCCGGATGAAATATGAAAGGAAGAAACGGGTGGATACAGCTCGGTATCGATGCGGAAAGTGCCATGGGAAGCTGGAAGAAACAACATGAAGATCTGTTCAAAGGCGGCTGGATCCTTGATAGCAAAAGGGTTCGGCCGCTTTTTAAAACTTTTTCAGAAAAACTGTTGACGATTGCTGAAAGACTGTCTATAATAGAAAAAGTCGATTGGGAACAACGACAACGCAACACAGCAACCATAATGACGGCCCCTTGGTCAAGCGGTTAAGACACCGCCCTTTCACGGCGGTAACACGGGTTCGAATCCCGTAGGGGTCACCATGTTATTCTTCAATGAATATGTGAATACTGGGGTATAGCCAAGCGGTAAGGCAACGGACTTTGACTCCGTCACTCGTTGGTTCGAATCCAGCTACCCCAGCCAAGTTTTTAAACTTCGTTTAAAAAACTTTGCGCAAAATACTGTCAGGTATTTTAAGCGAACATTTTCGTTTTGGATTTTAAATGAACGAGCCATTAGCTCAGTTGGTAGAGCATCTGACTTTTAATCAGAGGGTCGCAGGTTCGAATCCTGCATGGCTCACCATTCAATACTTTTTTAAAAAAAGTATTGACAACGACTGCGAGTCCTGTATAATAAGGGATGTCGCAAAAATAATAAATACGCGGTAGTGGCGGAATGGCAGACGCGCTAGGTTGAGGGCCTAGTGGGTGAATAACCCGTGGAGGTTCAAGTCCTCTCTACCGCACCAAATTTTTTAATCTCAAAGAGCGCCCGTAGCTCAATTGGATAGAGCGTCTGACTACGGATCAGAAGGTTGTGGATTCGACTTCTGCCGGGCGCGCCATATAATGCGGGTGTAGTTTAGTGGTAAAACCTCAGCCTTCCAAGCTGATGATGAGGGTTCGATTCCCTTCACCCGCTCCATTATCATTACAACATGAACCTTGAAAACTGAACAGCAAAATGTCAACGAATTAACGTTTGGGAAGCCGACCCCGTCGGCGGAACAGACAAAACCAGATCAACAGATCTGATAGACATCTTAAATGATGCCAGCAAGAATTGAGCAATCGATTCTCTTTTATGGAGAGTTTGATCCTGGCTCAGGACGAACGCTGGCGGCATGCCTAATACATGCAAGTCGAGCGGATCAATGGGAGCTTGCTCCCGGCGATCAGCGGCGGACGGGTGAGTAACACGTGGGCAACCTGCCCTGCAGATGGGGATAACTCCGGGAAACCGGGGCTAATACCGAATAATCAGTTCCTCCGCATGGAGGAACTCTGAAAGACGGTTTCGGCTGTCACTGCAGGATGGGCCCGCGGCGCATTAGCTAGTTGGTGGGGTAATGGCCTACCAAGGCGACGATGCGTAGCCGACCTGAGAGGGTGATCGGCCACACTGGGACTGAGACACGGCCCAGACTCCTACGGGAGGCAGCAGTAGGGAATCTTCCACAATGGACGAAAGTCTGATGGAGCAATGCCGCGTGAGTGAAGAAGGTTTTCGGATCGTAAAGCTCTGTTGCGAGGGAAGAACACGTACGGGAGTCACTGCCCGTACCTTGACGGTACCTCGTCAGAAAGCCACGGCTAACTACGTGCCAGCAGCCGCGGTAATACGTAGGTGGCAAGCGTTGTCCGGAATTATTGGGCGTAAAGCGCGCGCAGGCGGTCCTTTAAGTCTGATGTGAAAGCCCACGGCTCAACCGTGGAGGGTCATTGGAAACTGGGGGACTTGAGTGCAGAAGAGGAAAGCGGAATTCCACGTGTAGCGGTGAAATGCGTAGAGATGTGGAGGAACACCAGTGGCGAAGGCGGCTTTCTGGTCTGTAACTGACGCTGAGGCGCGAAAGCGTGGGGAGCAAACAGGATTAGATACCCTGGTAGTCCACGCCGTAAACGATGAGTGCTAAGTGTTAGGGGGTTTCCGCCCCTTAGTGCTGCAGCTAACGCATTAAGCACTCCGCCTGGGGAGTACGGCCGCAAGGCTGAAACTCAAAGGAATTGACGGGGACCCGCACAAGCGGTGGAGCATGTGGTTTAATTCGAAGCAACGCGAAGAACCTTACCAGGTCTTGACATCCCGCTGACCGGCATGGAGACATGCCTTCCCCTTCGGGGGCAGCGGTGACAGGTGGTGCATGGTTGTCGTCAGCTCGTGTCGTGAGATGTTGGGTTAAGTCCCGCAACGAGCGCAACCCTTAATCTTAGTTGCCATCATTCAGTTGGGCACTCTAAGGTGACTGCCGGTGACAAACCGGAGGAAGGTGGGGATGACGTCAAATCATCATGCCCCTTATGACCTGGGCTACACACGTGCTACAATGGACGGTACAGAGGGCTGCAAACCCGCGAGGGGGAGCCAATCCCAGAAAACCGTTCCCAGTTCGGATTGCAGGCTGCAACTCGCCTGCATGAAGCCGGAATCGCTAGTAATCGTGGATCAGCATGCCACGGTGAATACGTTCCCGGGTCTTGTACACACCGCCCGTCACACCACGAGAGTTTGTAACACCCGAAGTCGGTGGGGTAACCCTTACGGGAGCCAGCCGCCGAAGGTGGGACAGATGATTGGGGTGAAGTCGTAACAAGGTAGCCGTATCGGAAGGTGCGGCTGGATCACCTCCTTTCTAAGGATATATGTCAGCGGAACCTCCTTGCGAGGAAGAAGCTGCACATTCGGAAAAGAACCTTCGGTTCTTACGTTGACATTTTGCGTTCAGTTTTGAAGGCTCATGGCCGGACTTTTTGTCCGCAATTGAACTTTCAAACTTGTTCTTTGAAAACTGGATAAAACGACATTGAAGCAACAAATCAAGACAATCAACCGAGCCGGACACATTTGTGAGCCGGACTGCGATTCTTTTTCGTTCTGACGTCCATTCATCGCTGGATGGCGGAAGAACAATGACTTTATGGTTAAGTTAGGAAGGGCGCACGGCGGATGCCTTGGCACTAGGAGCCTATGAAGGACGGCACTAACACCGATATGCTTCGGGGAGCTGTAAGTAAGCTGTGATCCGAAGATTTCCGAATGGGGAAACCCACCATCTTTAATAGGATGGTACGTATCTGTGAATACATAGCAGATACGAGGCAGACCCGGAGAACTGAAACATCTAAGTATCCGGAGGAAGAGAAAGAAACATCGATTCCCTGAGTAGCGGCGAGCGAAACGGGAAGAGCCCAAACCAGGAAGCTTGCTTCCTGGGGTTGTAGGACACTCTATACGGAGTTACAAAGGGATGGGGTAGGCGAAGCGGCCTGGAAAGGCCCGCCAGAGTGGGTAAAAGCCCCGTAACCGAAATTCCATCCCCTCCAGAGTGGATCCTGAGTACGGCGGAACACGTGAAATTCCGTCGGAATCCGGGAGGACCATCTCCCAAGGCTAAATACTCCCTAGTGACCGATAGTGAACCAGTACCGTGAGGGAAAGGTGAAAAGCACCCCGGAAGGGGAGTGAAATAGATCCTGAAACCGTGTGCCTACAAGTTGTCAGAGCCCGTTAATGGGTGATGGCGTGCCTTTTGTAGAATGAACCGGCGAGTTACGATTCCATGCAAGGTTAAGCCGAGAACGCGGAGCCGCAGCGAAAGCGAGTCTGAACAGGGCGCATGAGTATGGGGTCGTAGACCCGAAACCAGGTGATCTACCCATGTCCAGGGTGAAGGTAAGGTAACACTTACTGGAGGCCCGAACCCACGTACGTTGAAAAGTGCGGGGATGAGGTGTGGGTAGCGGTGAAATTCCAATCGAACCTGGAGATAGCTGGTTCTCTCCGAAATAGCTTTAGGGCTAGCCTCAAACGTCAGAATCTCGGAGGTAGAGCACTGTTTGGACGAGGGGCCCATCCCGGGTTACCGAATTCAGACAAACTCCGAATGCCGATGATTTATGTTTGGGAGTCAGACTATGGGTGATAAGGTCCGTAGTCGAGAGGGAAACAGCCCAGACCGCCAGTTAAGGTCCCCAAGTATTCGTTAAGTGGAAAAGGATGTGGCGCTGCCCAGACAACCAGGATGTTGGCTTAGAAGCAGCCATCATTTAAAGAGTGCGTAATAGCTCACTGGTCGAGTGGCGCTGCGCCGAAAATGTATCGGGGCTAAACGAATCACCGAAACTGCGGATTGACACCTTGGGTGTCAGTGGTAGGAGAGCGTTCCAAGGGCGTTGAAGCTGGACTGGAAGGACTGGTGGAGCGCTTGGAAGTGAGAATGCCGGTATGAGTAGCGAAAGAAGGGTGAGAATCCCTTCCACCGAATGCCTAAGGTTTCCTGAGGAAGGCTCGTCCGCTCAGGGTTAGTCAGGACCTAAGTCGAGGCCGATAGGCGTAGACGATGGATAACAGGTTGATATTCCTGTACCACCTCCCCGCCGTTTGAGTAATGGGGGGACGCAGAAGGATAGGGTGAGCGCGCTGTTGGTCATGCGCGTCCAAGCAGTGAGGTGTGGAACGAGGCAAATCCCGTTCCTGTAACATTGAGCTGTGACGGCAAGGGGAAGTTTCCCTGGAGTCCCTGATTTCACACTGCCAAGAAAAGCCTCTAGCGAGGCGGGAGGTGCCTGTACCGCAAACCGACACAGGTAGGCGAGGAGAGAATCCTAAGGTGATCGAGAGAACTCTCGTTAAGGAACTCGGCAAAATGACCCCGTAACTTCGGGAGAAGGGGTGCTCTGGTAGGGTGAACAGCCCGAGAGAGCCGCAGTGAATAGGCCCAGGCGACTGTTTAGCAAAAACACAGGTCTCTGCAAAACCGTAAGGTGACGTATAGGGGCTGACGCCTGCCCGGTGCTGGAAGGTTAAGAGGAGAGGTTAGCGCAAGCGAAGCTTCGAATTGAAGCCCCAGTAAACGGCGGCCGTAACTATAACGGTCCTAAGGTAGCGAAATTCCTTGTCGGGTAAGTTCCGACCCGCACGAAAGGCGTAACGATCTGGGCACTGTCTCAACGAGAGACTCGGTGAAATTATAATATGCGTGAAGATGCGCATTACCCGCGACAGGACGGAAAGACCCCGTGGAGCTTTACTGTAGCCTGATATTGAATTCCGGTGCAGCCTGTACAGGATAGGTAGGAGCCTTGGATGCGTGAGCGCCAGCTTACGCGGAGGCAATGGTGGGATACTACCCTGGCTGTATTGGACTTCTAACCCTTGCCCGTGATCCGGGCAGGAGACAGTGTCAGGCGGACAGTTTGACTGGGGCGGTCGCCTCCTAAAAGGTAACGGAGGCGCCCAAAGGTTCCCTCAGAATGGTTGGACATCATTCGAAGAGTGCAAAGGCATAAGGGAGCTTGACTGCGAGACCGACAAGTCGAGCAGGGTCGAAAGACGGGCTTAGTGATCCGGTGGTTCCGCATGGAAGGGCCATCGCTCAACGGATAAAAGCTACCCCGGGGATAACAGGCTTATCTCCCCCAAGAGTCCACATCGACGGGGAGGTTTGGCACCTCGATGTCGGCTCATCGCATCCTGGGGCTGTAGTCGGTCCCAAGGGTTGGGCTGTTCGCCCATTAAAGCGGTACGCGAGCTGGGTTCAGAACGTCGTGAGACAGTTCGGTCCCTATCCGTCGCGGGCGCAGGAAATTTGAGAGGAGCTGTCCTTAGTACGAGAGGACCGGGATGGACACACCGCTGGTGTACCAGTTGTCTTGCCAAAGGCATCGCTGGGTAGCTATGTGTGGACGGGATAAATGCTGAAAGCATCTAAGCATGAAGCCCCCCTCGAGATGAGATTTCCCATTACGCAAGTAAGTAAGATCCCTCAAAGATGATGAGGTGGATAGGTCTGGTGTGGAAGCATGGCGACATGTGGAGCTGACAGATACTAATCGATCGAGGACTTTTCCTATAATAAGTCGAAGCGCCGCAAGGCGGTCTTGACTGTACAATGTCTGTTTTATCCAGTTTTGAGCGAACAAGCTCATCTGTCTGGTAATGATGGCGAAGAGGTCACACCCGTTCCCATACCGAACACGGAAGTTAAGTTCTTCAGCGCCGATGGTAGTAGGGGGCTTCCCCCTGTGAGAGTAGGACGTTGCCAGGCAGGCCTAAAAAGCGGAGACGACCGTATTGATGCGACAAGCATAAGGCGAATCGACGGAGTGGCGTTTTCTGCCACGCAGACGAGTTGACTTATGACCTCGAGCATCAGGGAGTCGGAGCTGGATTATAAAAAAGCAAAGACGACCGTTTTGATGCGACAAGCATAAGGCGAATCGACGGAGTGGCGTTTTCTGCCACGCAGACGAGTTGACTTATGACCTCGAGCATCAGGGAGTCGGAGCTGGATTGCCCTAGTTATTCATACATATTACAATTGGTCCCGTGGTGTAGCGGTTAACATGCCTGCCTGTCACGCAGGAGATCGCCGGTTCGATCCCGGTCGGGACCGCCATTTATCTAAACGTCCAAGCCGATTCGGGGTAACCCCGGGTCGGCTTTTTATAGTTGCAAGCATTGATGGATGCGGTTCTGCTGGGAATCCGGTACACTGGGAGTACTAACTGAAAGAGGGACGAGCGTATTATGAAGAAAGAATTTCACACAGCCTCTGTGGCGGAAACACAGGCACTGGCCGAACAGTTGGCTGCCCATCTGGTCCCGCCGGATGTCCTGACATTGGAAGGAGACCTCGGGGCGGGGAAAACGACATTTACACAGGCGCTGGTCCGGGCGCTCGGTGTGTCTCGGACAGTCAGCAGCCCGACGTTCACAATCATCAAACAATATGACGGCACCTATCCGGTGAACCATCTGGACGTGTACCGTCTGGAAGACAGCGAGGAAGATCTCGGATGGGAGGAACTCTTTTATGGAGACGCCATTTCAATTGTGGAATGGGCCGGCTTCATTGCAGAAGAACTGCCGGACGAGCGTTTGAACATCCGTATCCGCCGTACTGGGAATACCTCCAGGCTGATTGAACTGGAACCGGCGGGCATGCACTTTACAAAGATTTGTGAGGCGATCAGCAAATGATTTGGTTAGGAATCGACACATCCAATGCTCCTTTGAGCGTGGCCTTGGTGGAAGACGGACGTATCCTCGTGGAACAGACATCTTCCTTGAAAAAAACGCACTCCATCCAGGCGATGCCTGCCGTCGAACAGATCCTGGCTGCTGCAAATTTGCGGCCAGCTGATTTGGCTGCCATTGCGGTATCGGAAGGCCCTGGCTCCTACACGGGAGTACGGATCGGCGTGACACTGGCCAAAACGCTGTCGTGGACACTTGGAATTCCACTGGTCGGTGTGTCCAGCCTGGAGGTCATCGCAGCCAACGCTGTTCCGTTTGAGGGGGTTGTCTGCCCGTTGTTTGATGCCCGTCGAAAGAATGTGTACTGTGGGTTGTACAAATGGAAAAACGAACGGCTGCATCGGATTTGGGAGGATCGCCACGGCTCGCTGGACGAACTGTTGTCCGATCTTTCCTTCATCCATCAGCCCGTTCTGTTCATCGGTACCGATGTGGCGTTATATAGGACGGCCATCCGTGAATCACTTGGTGATCAGGCTGTGTTTGCACCGTTCCCACAGCAGCTTCCCCGCGCCTCGCAGCTGATCCAGCTGGCTGAACAGCGCCTGCCGGTGACCGATGTCCATGATTTCGTACCGACATACCGCCGTATCGCGGAAGCGGAAGCGAACTGGCTGCGGCAGCAGGAGGCACAGAATGATTGAGCATGTCCTTTACCGACAGATGGTCACTCAAGATATCGAGTCGGTGGTGGCGACGGAAGCGGAGGTATTTACGACTCCCTGGTCTGCGGAAGTATTCGAACATGAGCTGGCGGGCAATGACTATGCGACCTATATTGTCGCGGAGGCAGATCGCAAAGTGATCGGGCATGTCGGCATGTGGGTGGTCCTGGACGAATGCCACATTACCAATGTAGCTGTCCGCAAGAGATTCCAAGGCCACGGCATCGGGGAGGCACTTATGCGCCAGGCGATGGATCTGTGCCGCAATCACGGCGTGAAGGCCATGTCACTCGAGGTCCGGGTCAGCAATGAAGCTGCAAAGCACCTCTACACGAAGCTCGGGTTCCAACCGGGCGGTATTCGGAAAAACTATTATTCAGACGACCATGAAGATGCGCTCGTCATGTGGGTGGAATTATGATGAAACCAGATATCTATGTTCTTGGTATTGAAACGAGCTGTGATGAAACAGCCGCTTCCGTCGTGAAGAACGGATCTGACATCCTATCGAATGTCGTTGCCTCACAGATCGAAAGTCAGAAACGGTTTGGCGGTGTTGTGCCTGAAATCGCATCACGCCATCACGTGGAAGAAATCACGCTGGTCATTGAACAGGCACTGGAAGAGGCGCGATTGGCGCCTGGCGATCTCGATGCTGTGGCTGTTACGGAAGGACCCGGTCTCGTCGGTGCACTGCTGATTGGTATCAGTGCGGCGAAGGCATTTGCGTTCGCGAATGACCTGCCGCTGATCGGCGTCCATCACATTGCCGGTCATATCTATGCGAACCAGCTCGTCCAGCCGATGGAATTCCCGCTATTGGCCGTGATCGTCTCAGGAGGGCATACCGAGATGGTGCTCATGCGTGAGCATGGTTCCTTTGAACTGATCGGGGAAACACGGGACGACGCTGCCGGGGAAGCCTACGATAAGGTGGCACGGGTCCTCGGCCTTCCGTATCCGGGAGGTCCTCAAATCGACAGACTTGCGGGTGAAAGCGAGACGGCCGTGGAATTTCCGCGGGCCTGGCTGGAGACGGATTCCTACGATTTCAGTTTTAGCGGCTTGAAATCATCGGTTATCAATTACAAGCATAATATGGAACAGCGCGGCGAAGAAATCGACGAGGCTGCAGTCGCTGCCGGTTTCCAGCAAAGCGTTATCGACGTCCTGACCGTGAAAGCAGTGCGGGCGGCAAAGGAATATGGCGTGCGGCAAGTGATTGCAGCAGGCGGCGTGGCGGCAAACAAAGGACTGCGGAAATCTTTCGAGACAGCATTTGCAAATGAGCAGATCGTCTTCTCGGTACCGCCTATCCAGTTATGCACAGACAATGCAGCAATGATTTCGGCAGCGGGGACAGAAATGTACAAAAGCGGTAAGCGGAGTGGGCTGGCCATGAATGGCCGGCCGGGAATGCTTCTTACATCATGGATAGATTGACCGTACATGAAATTCGTCAAATTCCGACGGATTTCATGTTTTTTTATAAACACAAAAACAGATTTGTCAATAGGGAACATTCGTACTTATGCACAATTTGTGGATAATATGTGCGTAAGTGTTGAAATGGTTGATAAAACTAGTCGCTGGCTTGGATAACTGTGTGGGTAACCGTGGATGAAATTGTGGATAACGTGGATAAGTTTATGAATAGCGATGAAATCAACACGCTTACTGTGGAAAAGATTGTGGAAAGTGTTTCTGTGTATCTGTCGAATGTGCACGGACAACTGTCAAACCTGCGCGGATTATCTGGCTTGTCACCTGTATAGCCGATGCTTGTGTCCTGTAAACTTGGTACATAGGAAAAAGCAGCGGACAAAGCCGCTGCGTTCCAATTATACGGTTTCCAGCTGTTCCTGCAGCTCCAGCCACGTCTCCGCCTGTTCATCATGCTCCGTCTGCAGGTTGTCAATGGATGCCTGGATATCCATCAGTTTGACGTGATCGTCTGCATATGCAGGATTTTCGAGTTCTTTCTGCAGCTCAGCGATCTGGCCATCGAGTTCCGCCATTTTGGCTTCTGCCTGTTCACTGGCCCTTTTCAGCCGCCGCTCTTGCTTCTGTCGCTCTTTGTCGATTTCCTGAGGCTTGGTTTCCAGTGTCTTCTCGGGCTGGAGGGATGCGAGCGACTCGGCCAGCAGTTCTTCTTGTTCGGTTTTCTTTTCAATGAAATAGTCGTAATCACCGAGATACTCCACAGCACCCACTGCACTCAAGTCGAACACCTTTGTCGCAATCCGGTTGATGAAGTACCGGTCATGGGAGACGAACAGGATTGTTCCGGGGAAATCATCAAGCGCATTCTCCAGGACCTCCTTGCTGTCGAGATCCAAGTGGTTCGTTGGCTCATCGAGGACAAGTGTGTTCGATTTCTCCAGCATAAGTTTTGCGAGGGATAGCCGGGCCTTTTCACCGCCGGACAGGGACTGGACCGGCTTGCTGACGTCATCCCCGGAAAAGAGGAAACGCCCGAGCAATGTCCGGATGTCCTTCTCGTTCATGAGCGGCCAGTCGTCCCAGATTTCCTGCAGCACAGTTCCTGAGCCAACGAGTGTCGCCTGGTTCTGATCGTAATACCCGAACTGCACATTCGTTCCATACTCGATCGAGCCGCCAAGCAGGTCCTGCAGCCGTACAATCGTTTTGAGCAGTGTCGATTTGCCGACACCATTCGGGCCGAGAATGGCAATCCGGTCCTGCTTGTAAACACGCATATCGATCCCAGAAGATACCGGCACGCCATTATAGCCGATGGATGCATCTTTCACAGCCAAGACATCATTTCCGCTCGGTCTGTCGATGGTGAACGAAAAGCTGGCTGACTTCTCATCGCTGTCCGGCGCCTCCATCCATTCCGTCCGCTCCAGCTGTTTCCTGCGGCTCTTCGCCATCTTGCTCGTCGAAGCGCGCGCTATGTTTTTCTGGATGAACTCCTCCAGTTTCGCTTTCTCGCTGGATTCCTTTTCGTACTGCTTGCGGTCCTTCTCATAGTTTTTCGCTTTTTCATCCAGATAAGCGCTATAGTTGCCCGTGAAGCGCGCCACTTTGCGGTGGGATACTTCGTAGACGATCGTGACGACCTGATCGAGGAAGTACCTGTCATGCGAGACGATGAGCAAAGCCCCCTCATAGGACTTCAAGTATGTCTCGAGCCAGCTGAGCGTCTCGATATCCAGGTGGTTCGTCGGTTCGTCCAAGATGAGCAGATCGGGCTTGCTCAGCAGCATCTTTGCGAGGGCCAGGCGGGTTTTCTGGCCGCCTGACAGGAGATGGACCGGTTTGCCGTAGTCGTCCGGGAAGAACCGCATGCCATGCAGAACGGACCGTGCATCGGATTCGTACTGGTAGCCGCCCTGGTCTTTGAACTCGATCTGCAGGGAGTCATATTCGGCCATGACCCGTTCGTTTGCAGCCGGGTCTCCGTAGACAGCGGGATCGGACATCTGCATCTCCAACTCCCTCAAACGGCGCTCCATCACATGCAGCGGCTCGAAGACGGTCATCATTTCATCCCAGATGGACAGCTCCGTCTCGAGACCGCTGTGCTGTTCCAGGTAGCCGACCCGCACGCCTTTCGGGATGATGACATCCCCGGAATCCGCAGCTATCTCGCCTGCGATGATCTTGAGCAGCGTCGACTTGCCGGCACCGTTCCGACCGACGAGGGCAACGCGGTCCCGGTGCTGGACTTCCAATTTAACGTTCTTCATTATATCAGTGCCTGAAAACGATTTCGTTACACCGTTCACTTGCAAGATTATCATCGTGTCACCTCAATTTTCCTTCTTCCTCAGTTTACTGGAATGGCGCAGTGTGCGCAATGATCGGCTTTACAACGGTCTGCTTCTCCTGTACGATAGAAGCGATTCGAAAGAGCTCCAGGAGGTTTACGATGACTGAAGAAACGAACAAAATTCCACAGGCAACGTCCAAACGCTTGCCTCTGTACTATAGGTTTCTTCAAAATTTCGCGAATAGCGGGAAGAAGCGTGTTTCTTCAAGCGAACTGAGCGAAGCAATGAAGATCGACGCGGCGACGATACGCCGTGATTTTTCGCATTTCGGTGCGCTCGGCCGGAAAGGCTATGGCTATGACGTCGACTACCTTGTCAGTTTTTTCAGGAAGACGCTCGATCAGGACGAAGAGACGGACGTAGCGCTTATCGGGGTGGGGAGTCTCGGTCATGCATTCCTGAAATATAATTTCCATAAGAACCATAATACACGGATTGCGGTGGCATTCGATCCAAAGGCGCCGCCGGAGGGGAAAATGATGGCGGATATCCCGGTGTTCCATCCTGACCTTATCGAGGAAAAATTGGCGGAACTGGGGATCGATCTCGTCATTCTGACTGTGCCTTCACGTGCGGCACAAGAACTGACAGACCGGCTCGCGCGGGCGGGAGTGAAAGGGATCCTCAATTTCACAACAATCCGTCTGACCGTGCCTGAATCGATCCGTGTCCATACGATTGATCTGTCGGTGGAACTGCAATCCCTTATTTACTTCATAAAAAATGACGTAAAAGATTCACAATTATAAAGGTGCATGGATAGTCATGGGCTGTCATTTGGTGTAGAATGGACATATTCAGAAGGAGGTATCCGAAATGTCACCAGGTATCGGAAGTTTGCTAATTATTGCGGTCATTGCCCTTCTTATTTTCGGTCCGAAAAAGCTGCCTGAAATCGGCAAAGCCTTCGGTTCTTCACTGCGCGAGTTCAAGAATGCAACAAAAGGCCTCGTGGAAGATGACGACAAAGCGGACGTCAAAAAAGTTGAAGACAAAAAAGAAGTGCACTAAGTTAGGGTGTCTGTCCAAATGGGAGAACAACACAACCTTACCATTGTTGAACATATAGAAGAAATCCGAAAACGACTGATTACGATCGTCGTTTTCTTTGCAGTTGCGGTCATCGGAGGATTCCTGCTGGCGAAACCGCTCATCAAGTTCCTCAAGACGAACGGGCCGGCAGCTGACCTGTCGCTGAATGCGTTCAACGTCATCGACCCGATTGCGATCTACTTGAAAGTCGTCGTGTTCATCGGCATCATCATTATCCTGCCGATCATCATGTACCAGTTCTGGGCGTTCGTTTCGCCCGGCCTGCTGGAAACGGAACGCAAGGTGACACTCAGTTACATTCCGTTCGCTTTCGTCCTGTTCCTGGCAGGAATTTCGTTTTCGTATTTTGTCCTCCTGCCGTATGTCGTGAAGTTCATGTTCACGCTGTCGCAGGATCTCGGCATCACCCAGACGATCGGCATCAACCAGTACTTCTCGTTCCTGTTCCAGATCCTGCTGCCGTTCGGCTTCGTATTCCAGCTGCCGGTCGTGCTGCTGTTCCTCTCCCGGCTTGGGTTCCTGAATCCGAACGTACTGACGAAATTCCGGAAGATCGCCTATTTCGTCCTGTTCGTCATCGCGGCATTCATCACACCGCCGGATATCGTCTCCCATTTGTTCGTGACAGTTCCGCTGTTCCTGCTCTATGAGGTCAGTATCCTGATCGCCCGTGTCGGCTACAGGAAGTTCCTGAAAGCTGAGAAACTCCGGCAGCAGGAAGAGGAAGAAGCAGAGCGGGCGCGCTTGTTCGCAGAGGCGAAAGCCGAACAGCAGCGGCAGATCGAAGAAGTTCAGTCACGTATGAATAACAACGAGTAAAAAGACTTGCAGAACCGCAACAGACGGTCCTGCAAGTCTTTTTTGGATTGGAGACAGGCTATCCGAGATGTCCAATCAGTGTGATGACAGCCTCTTTCAGTTTCTGCAGTTCCAGGATCTTATCCATGTTCAGGGTGACGACCATCACGAAGCTGTTCATCAGCAGATGGGATATCATCGATGACCAGATGCGCCCCGTCCGATAATAGACATAGGAGAAGACGAGCCCGGGCATGAGATAGACAAGGATATGCTGGAATTCGTTATGGACAGCCGCGAAAATGAGTGCGCTTGCGATGGCGGCGATCCAAAAGTTCGTCTTCGTGTAGATTCCGCCGAATACGACACGGCGGAAAACGATCTCCTCCAGTATCGGTGCGAACAGGACGATGCAGACGATCATAATCGGCGCAACCGCCGACACTTCTGTCAGACGCATCGTATTGTCGGACCCATTCTCGATGCCGATCACTTTTTCAATCGCACCTGCGAGCATCTGCCCGCCGAGTGCCAGGAAAAAGCCGAACACGCCCCAGACCATTGACATCCAGACCGACGCTTTCTTCGCTTTGAAAACGGTCCAGAAGTTTTTGTCTGTCCGGATGACTAAGAAGAACGCCAGGATGGCCAGGATGTTGACTGTGAACAGTCCCCAGGCGACACCTTGGAATGCGGCGTGCTCCGTGCTGAACCCCTGCTTGCCGAACAGCTGGATCAGCCCTTTTGAAACGGGCAGGGACGCAAATTGCATGGCGATATAGAGGAAGAGGATAGTCAGATAGAGTATCCATGGCTGCGGTTTTTTACCAGTCAAACGAATCGGTCCTTTCCTGCTGTGTCTTGATAAGTGTATCGGGTTTCAGGGTGTTTCGCAAAGACGAAGAGAGTGAAGTGTTTTACTTGCAATTCTGTCCAAAAGGTCTTACTATAGGAAATGTGTTAGCACTCCTGTTGAGTGAGTGCTAAAAAGAAAATAGCCGTCAGAGGAGGGTGTTTCAGTTGTTGAAACCATTAGGTGATCGTATTGTAATTGAACTGATCGAAGTGGAAGAGAAAACGTCAAGCGGCATCGTGCTGCCGGATTCCGCAAAAGAGAAGCCGCAGGAAGGGAAAGTCATTGCTGTCGGTACAGGACGCATTCTCGACAATGGCCAGCGTGTTGAGCCGGAAGTCAAAGAAGGCGACCGCATCATCTTCTCAAAATATGCAGGCACTGAAGTGAAATATGAAGGCAATGAATACTTGATCTTGCGCGAAAGCGATATACTGGCAACAATCTGAAATTGATTCATCCGATACTATTGAAAACTGACCAGGAGGGATCCATTCATCATGGCTAAAGAAATCAAATTCAATGAAGATGCACGCAGCGCAATGCTCCGCGGTGTCGATACATTGGCGGACGCTGTAAAAGTGACACTCGGACCAAAAGGACGCAACGTCGTCCTCCAGAAGAGTTTCGGGTCACCGCTCATTACAAATGATGGTGTTACGATTGCAAAAGAGATCGAACTGGAAGACGCTTTCGAAAACATGGGTGCGCAGCTCGTCTCCGAAGTCGCTTCGAAAACGAACGAAATTGCAGGGGACGGCACGACAACAGCGACAGTCCTGGCACAGGCGATGATCCGCGAAGGATTGAAAAACGTCACGGCGGGCGCGAACCCTGTCGGTATCCGCAAAGGGATTGAAAGTGCAGTCGCGACAGCTGTCACTGAACTGAAAGACATTTCCGATGAAATCGAGAGCAAGCAGGAGATCGCACAAGTTGCGGCTATTTCCTCTGGCGACGAAGAAGTCGGCAATCTGATCGCTGAAGCGATGGAGCGTGTCGGCAACGACGGCGTCATCACTCTGGAAGAGTCCAAAGGCTTCACGACAGAGCTTGATGTCGTGGAAGGTATGCAGTTCGACCGCGGCTATGCATCAGCCTACATGGCGACGGATACGGACAAGATGGAAGCGGTCCTCGACAATCCGTACATCCTGATCACGGACAAGAAGATCACCAACATCCAGGAGATCCTTCCTGTACTTGAGCAGGTCGTCCAGCAGGGCAAGCCATTGCTCATGATCGCGGAAGACGTGGAAGGCGAAGCACTTGCAACCCTCGTCGTCAACAAGATCCGCGGCACGTTCAACGCAGTCGCTGTCAAAGCACCTGGCTTCGGCGACCGCCGGAAAGCGATGCTTGAGGATATCGCCATCCTGACAGGCGGCGAAGTGATCACGGAAGACCTCGGTCTCGACCTGAAGTCTGCGGACATCTCCCAGCTCGGCCGTGCAGCGAAAGTCGTCGTCACAAAAGACAATACGACAATCGTTGAAGGCGCTGGTGAAGCGGACAACATTGCAGGCCGCGTCGGCCAGATCCGTTCACAGCTGGAAGAAACGACTTCCGACTTCGACAAAGAGAAGCTGCAGGAACGTCTCGCGAAACTTGCAGGCGGCGTCGCAGTCATCAAAGTCGGCGCAGCAACGGAGACTGAGTTGAAAGAACGCAAGCTCCGCATCGAAGACGCCCTCAACTCCACGCGTGCAGCTGTGGAAGAAGGCATTGTCTCAGGCGGCGGTACTGCGCTCGTCAACGTTTATAAGAAAGTGGAAGCCCTTCTTGAGAATGCGGAAGGCGACGTCGCTACGGGCATCAAGATCGTTCTCCGTGCACTCGAGGAGCCTGTACGCCAGATCGCAACGAACGCAGGTCTCGAAGGCTCGATTGTCGTCGATCGCCTGAAGCGCGAAGACGTCGGCATCGGCTTCAACGCAGCGAACGGTGAGTGGGTCAACATGATCCAGGCCGGCATCGTCGATCCGACGAAGGTAACACGTTCCGCTCTCCAGAACGCGGCATCCGTTGCAGCTATGTTCCTGTCGACGGAAGCAGTCGTTGCAAACCTCCCGGAGCCAGCAGGCGCAGGTATGCCTGACATGGGCGGAATGGGCGGAATGGGCGGCATGATGTAAGCCGTCCCTGAGCTGAATTGAAAACGCCAGTCCTCATCTGATGGGGACTGGCGTTTTTTCGTTTTAAGTATAACTTGTACACAGTAATCGGGCATGCCCGCCGAGCACTGGAGTGGAGTGCCGGCCATCGGTGATGTGCAGTCTCCTTATCATGTGGAAACCGCACGTGCTCATGCGCCCCGCCATGTCATCAGATGATCCGTACTTTCTCTTCAATCGCGAGGCGTGTCGTCTGATAAGGCTCGGCATTTTCTTTTCCGATTGTAATCAGGACGATCGGGAAGTACCGGTCTTCCAGCTTGTACCGTTCCGCGAATTTCACTTTATCAAAGCCGCCCATCGGACCGGTTGCGTACCCGCGCTCTTTCGCGACGAGCATGAATTGCATGGCAGCCAGACCGGAATCGAAGATGGCCAGGTTCTTGCGGGCTTCTTCGGATGCATGGGGGTACGTCTTGTTGGCATTCCCGACGAGCACCGCTTTGCTGGCGTCATCGACGAATCCGGCTTCCGACATGCTGTCGTAGACCTTATCGATATTCTTATAGAACTCCTTATCTCCTAATACGGCGATGACAGCAGAAGCGGTCTCGATCTGTACCTGATTATAGGCGATCTTGCGTAATTATTTCCGTTCTTCAGGGTCCATGAACACAATGAATTCCCACGGCTGCAGATTGCTGGTCGAGGGTGCCTGTACTGCTTCCTTCAGCATCTCCACAATTTCTTCTTTGTCGATCGTGAACCCGGGATCGTACTTCCGGACCGAACGGCGTTCACGGATCACTTCTGAAATGGATGCGGTCATGTAACTTCCTCCTAGAACTCTATTATTTGGATTGTTCATCACTTTCAAGCGTACTTTTGGTAAGTAGACGCGTCAAGTTTTCCATTTCCACAAGATACAAAAATGATCGATCCTTCAGGGGAGGTTAGCATCCTGCCGCAACTGCTTGCGCATCCTGATATCGAGTTTGCCGTGCCGGAAGTGAAAGTGCTGAAAGGCTGATCTGTCAAAAGAAATCCAGCCATGCAAAAAGCCGTATCCCAGTAACCGGGATACGGCTTTTCATGCAGATAGACTTACTCATCGATCCGGAACCCGTCCAGCAGCTCCCGCACTTCATCGGTCGTTTCGGTGCTCATGAGCTGATTCCGGAGTTCACCGGCGCCTCGGAAGCCTTTGACGTAGATTTTGAAGAACCGGCGGAGCGGTTTGAATGGACGCGGTTCCAGTTCCGTCGAGTACTTATCGAACAAGTCCAGGTGGAGACGCATGAGGCCGAGCAGTTCCTCGCTCGTATGCTCTTTCGGTTCCGTCTCGAACGCGAACGGATTCTTGAAGATGCCACGCCCGATCATGACACCGTCGATGCCGTACTTCTCGGCGAGTTCCATGCCAGTCTGCCGGTCGGGGATGTCACCGTTGATCGTCAGCAGCGTATCGGGTGCAATCTCGTCACGCAATTTCTTGATTTCCGGGATGAGTTCCCAGTGGGCATCGACCGCACTCATCTCTTTCCGGGTGCGGAGGTGGATCGACAGATTTGCGATATCCTGTTTCAGCACATGGGTGAGCCAGCCGCGCCACTCATCCACATCGGTATAGCCAAGACGCGTCTTCACACTGACCGGGAGCCCGCCGGCTTTTGCTGCTTCAATGATGGCGGCGGCGGTTTCAGGGTGGTTGATGAGCCCGCTGCCTTTGCCTTTCGCGGCGACATTCGGAACCGGACAGCCCATGTTGATATCCACCCCTTTGAATCCGAGCTCCGCCATACCGATACTCATCAGCCGGAAGAACTCGGGTTTGTCCCCCCAGATATGGGCGACCATCGGCTGCTCGTCCTCCGTGAAGGTCAGTCGTCCCCGTACACTGTAGATACCTTCCGGATGGCCGTAGCTCTCAGTATTCGTAAACTCTGTGAAGAAGACATCGGGGCGTGCCGCTTCGCTGACGACGTGCCGGAACACGACATCCGTGACGTCTTCCATCGGTGCTAATATAAAAAACGGACGCGGTAATTCACGCCAGAAGTTTGTTGTCATAGTTTCTATCCTCTCATCGTGCAGGACATGCAGGTGGCTGCTGTCCCTTGTAGTGAACGCAGAACCGTTCTTCCGCCTTACTAGTTATATCACGTAACCCCCGTGTTTATCAACGGACCGGACTGGCCAAATGCCGTGTACAGAAGGCGGGTGTCCGCTGACTGGATCATTCCCCTGATTCCTTCCGCAGGGAAATGGCATGGAGAATCTTCATGACAGGACGCAGGAAGAACTGGACACTGCCGATGATGAAAAGAATGGTGCCGGCCGTCTTCAGCGAATCGAATAGGAAGAAGACGCTTCCGACGATGAATTCCAGTCCGAGTATCAATTCATTGATAATGAAAATATATTTGTAGTTCTTGTTGAAAAAGATGATATGCTTGCCCGCTTTCACTTCCACGTCTTTCCGGTTATCGATCACTTTAGGCATGATAGTTCCCTCCTTAGTCTCCAGTTCCCTGGAAAGTTTTCGGTGAAACAGCAGGCCGATTCGAAAGCAGAGCGCACAGCCATGCAAAAACCTCCTGCATCCATTTGAGATACAGGAGGTGTTCGTGTGCAGTTATGCATTTACAGATCTGTCTTTCGCTCTTGAGTCCCTGATCAGGAAGGACAGCAGGAGACCGGCCGCTGCGACACATCCGGCAATCAGGAATGCGACATTGACACCATGTATATGGCCCGCGACTGAATTGCCGTTTGCCGCTGTGATTGTCACAGTGACCAATACGGCGGTGCCGATTGCGCCGGCAATCTGGCGGAACGTGTTATTCATGGCCGTGCCATGCGGGATCAGGTGGTTCGGCAGCTGGTTCAGTCCGAGTGTTGTGGACGGCATCATGACCGTGGCGATCCCGACCATCCGCACAGCGTTCAGTACCGCCAAATAGAGGAAGGTCGTGTCCTCTGACAGGGTGGAAAACATGAAGGTGGTGACCGTCAAAATCGCGAATCCGATACGCAAGAGCCACTTCGCTCCGTACTTATCGAACAGGGAACCGGTGACCGGGTTCATGATACCGGTGACGATCGCACCCGGCAGCAGCATCAAGCCGGAATGCAGAGCATTAAACCCAAGGAGGTTCTGCATGAACAGCGGGAGGATGACAGTCGTAGCAATCATCGAAGCGAAGACGATCATTCCGAGGGAAGTCGCAAGGGCGAATACGCCGTACCGGAAAACCCGGAACTCCAAGATCGGTTCCTCGAGTTTGAGCTGGCGGTTGATGAACCAAGCGAGTGCAGCTGCCCCGACTGCGAGTGAAATGATCGTGTTCGGTGTGAGCCAGCCGACGTTACCGGCGACACTGAATCCATACAGGATCCCGCCGAAGCCAAACGTCGACAGGACGATGGACAGATAGTCGACTCTTGGATTCGTCAGTTCCGTCACATTCTTCAGCAGGAAATAGGCTGCTGTAATGATGATCAGGACGATCGGCAGGACGACATAGAACACACTGCGCCACGGGTAATGGTCGACCAGATACCCGGAGAGTGTCGGACCGATCGCCGGGGCGAACGCAATGACCAGGCCGAACATCCCCATCGCCTTGCCCCGCTGCTCCCGCGGAAACAGCAGAAACATGACTGTCTGCAGGAGCGGCATCATGATACCTGCACCGGTTCCCTGCAGGACCCGGCCCAGCAGCAGGATGGTGAAGTTCGGGGACACGGCAGCAACGGCCGTCCCTGCTGCGAAGACGCCGAGGGCGAACAGGAACAGCCGTCTAGTCGTGAATTTACCGATCAGGAACGCCGTGATCGGGATCATGATTCCGTTGACGAGCATGAAGGCGGACTGCAGCCATTGGACTGTACTTTCCTTCACATTCAGGTCATGCATGATCGGCGGCAGCGCCGTCGCCAGCAGTGTCTGATTCAGTATCGTTATGAAGGCGCCCGACAGCAGGACCGCAAGCAGCGGAATATTTTTCTTGAAATCGAATGTTTCTGAAGCATTCATCGTTTGTGGATTGGCCATTCGGATGCCGCCACCTCTTTCTTAGGGGGGTTAGAATTTCTACATGCATTTCCGGCAGTCGCCATGCAGCATTCTTCCTATGATAAAGCCTTGCGGTGTATGTATCAACAAGGATGTTTGCGGACAGCAGCTATTGAAAAATGTACCCGTACAGCACCATTTGAAACTGCCGGCCCCATACCGTCATCATTCGCAAACAGAACAGGGGGCCAACGCTGTCAGTATGGCCGGATCAAAGGAAACGAATCAGGTGTCTTCCCGTTGAAAAGTTCGAAAAAAAGAGATAATATTCCTTTGCTGCCTATGGTACAATCAGGCTATTACAACAGGTGGGGGAATGGACATGTTCGGACGGAAAACACGGGTGCAGGAAGCCGGCGGTGAGCAGCAGCAAATGGAACTGCTGAAACAGTCGCAAGCACAGAAAGAGGAAGAAGGCCGCACACAGCTGCTGGCATTGAAAGAGGAGCTCGCTGCGGCGGTCATGCAGCATGACAAAGTGAATGGACAGCACACCTATCTGGGAGACGCTGTCGGAAAGATAGAAGTGAAGTTTGAAAATATCGGTATGCTGAGTGAGCAGACAGCCGTCAAATCCGATGACCTGAATGGGAAAGGCAGTTCACTCGGTGAGCGGGCAGGCAATATGGTGACCGAAGCGAAGGAAGGCACAAGCCAGGTCAACGAGGCGGCGGATGTCATGAAGGAGCTCGGTGTGCAGATCCAAGTATCCGAGCAGAACATGGCGAGCCTCAGTGAGCGGTCCGATGAAATCCAGTCCATTGTCGGTGTGATCGATGGGATTGCAGCGCAGACGAATCTGCTGGCTTTGAATGCATCGATCGAGGCGGCACGCGCAGGGGATTCGGGGAAAGGGTTTGCTGTGGTGGCACAGGAAGTGCGCAACCTGGCGGAAAGCACTGGGAAAAGTACGGCGAGCATCCAGCAGCTGACCTCCTCCCTTCAGGAGGAAGTCAATCAGGCACTGTCCGCCGCAAGGATCAGTGCAGAACTCGCAGAGCGCGGTGTGCAGATCAGCTTGAAGACCGCCGAAAAGATCGGACGCATCCTGGAAGCTGTCGAAGCCAGCCAAGGAGAAATCGGCTCCATCCAGTCGATGATCGAAGAACAGAAACAATTGTCATCGGAAGTGAAACAGGAACTGGCCGAGGCGCGAGGCTTATTCTCGGATGTCCATGATCTCATCATGGAGCATATCGAGGATGCAAAAGAAGTCGATCAGCGTCTGGAGAACGGCATCCGCCAGCTGGCCGCGACCACTTCCTGATCCTCCATTTACGAAAGTCCGGCACAGGATATCCCATCCTTGCCGGCCTTTTTGGCATGCGGGCATACGAAAGAATACCGGCTTTCAAGATGTATTGAAAAATTTCACAGCAAAAAGATTGAAAACCACCGCACACGTGGTAAAGTAGGCTTTGAAAATAGAATAGGAACCGTCGCACGGGCCAATGGAATAGACAGCGCATGCAAAATCAGAGGGGTAAGGAGGATTCGATATGAATATTGCCGTGGCAGTGGACGGTTCGGAAAGCGCCGTGCGTGCAGCACAGCATGCATTGATGCTGGTGAAGTATTTACCGGAAACCGAGATGGAAGTGATTTTCGTCACGGATTTCAACCGGGTGGAGGATGAGCGGCTCTTGAAGGAGAGCCCGAAAGCGCTGGCCGCTTACCAGAAAAAGAGCATCCGTCCGATTCTTGAGCTCGCCGAGGAGGCGGGAGTGGAACCGAAAGTCACGATGCTGAAAGGGCAGACCGGCCCAACCATCATCAAGTACGTGAACAGCCAGGAAGTCGACCAGCTCATTCTGGGGAGCCGGGGGCTGAACGCGTTCAAAGGTCTCTTGATGGGGAGCATCAGCGAAAAAGTCGTTAAGCGCATGCGCTGTCCTGTCACAGTTGTCAAGTGAAATATACAGTTTCCTATCTGCTGCAGCGGAGGGGGAACTGTTTTTTTTTTATTGCCAAATCATTTGGGTCGTCATTTCCAATTTTAGTGGGTATACTGTTCAATGATTGAAGCAGTTTTTGTGAACTCACCGGCAGGGATGTAAGCAGAACAGGAGGAAGTCATATGGAAGAGACAGATCAGCGGGCGATGGTGGTCGGAGGCTCGCTTTCAGGACTGATGGCGGCGATCGCCCTCGCCCGGGAGAATGTGCACGTCACTGTGTTGGAGAAAGTCAGCGCGGACAGGCGTTCAGGAGCAGGGCTGCAAGTGGACGGACCAGGGTTCAGAGCATCCGGAACGGAACGGCTGCTGAGGAATCTGGCGTCCGGCGGGAAGCGGTCCATCCAGCTTTGGTCATCGATCGAAACACGCCTTCGTACGGAAGCACTTTCCTATCCGAATGTCACCGTGCAATATGGGCAGCGGGTTACAGCGGTAGGTGAGGACGGGGCGGCCGCTTGGGCGGAGACTGGGAATGGACGGCTGTAAGCGGACATGCTGGTCGGAGCGGACGGACACCGCAGTCTGGTCCGTCAGTATGTGAACCCCGAAAAACCCGAAACGGAATTCGCCGGATATCTTGTCTGGATCGCCTCGACAGATGAATCGGCGCTGCCGGTGCATGTCCGGCCGCCTGCAGATGCGCCCGAAGTGACGATGCTCGACAGCGCCGGCGGCTTCCTGTTCGGGTCGGTCATCCAGCCGCACGAAGCATCCGAAGGAAGGAGGGTCGGCTGCACGTGGTACGACAATTCGAGAAATGACTTGCTGCGCCGCACAGGCTGTCTCGATGGGAATGTCGTCGTGCACTCGCTCGCCGGATCGGACATCCCTGAGGAAACGATCGATGGACTGGCGAGACAGGTCCGTTCAGGGTGGCAGGATCCGTGGAAAACCGCCATGCTGCATGCGCTGGAACACCGGAATATCACCGGTACACCGATCAAGGAGTATGTGCCCGAACGGCTGGTGCGCGGACGCATTGCACTGATCGGGGATGCTGTCCATGTGCCCGCTCCGATCACAGCCAGCGGGTTCAACGCCTCCTTGCAGGACGCGGTGACCTTGGGCAAGTTCGCCTCCAAAGGCATCGCTGGCAAGAAAGCCTGTAAAGTCCTTGAACAATACGAAGCGGCCCGGCTCGTCAAAGTCCGCAAAATCGTCCAGTCCGGCCAATCCTATAACCGGTCCTTCGGGCTCGGCAGATGACCGTCATGTTATGGAGGTACTGAAAGGGTGGGACTTATTGTAGCCGTTTGAGTCTTTGAATGATTCATCAGTCAGCAGATAGGGATGTGTCTCTTCAAGTATCTGCGCCAGATGAACGGGCATCCGGTCCAGCTGATAGGCACAAATGAGAGGGAAGGAAAGAGCGTCGACAGCCCAATCGATATGCTCTTCCAATTCGCGTATCAGGTCGAGCGGTTCGTGCATCGTTGCCCATTCCACGTGCGCCCAGCAGCGGAAGGACACATCGTTTTCCAGGAAGGGCTGGACTGTGGTGTTGAAGTATTCGACAATGGAAGGCGGATGATAGCCCCCGCTTGAGTAGTAGAAATCGAAGTTCTTGATGAAGTGCAGCAATTCAAGATCGGATGAAGTGAGGACCTTTTGCAGTTCTTTGTAAATCTGCGGGTATAGGCGTTCGTTATCGATGAATAAGATGTGTTCATTCTGCTCGATGCCTAATCGGATGTAGTTGACGGCCTGCTGGATGTACAAGTCCATGTTTGTATAGGAATACAGGATGTGGACATTCCGTTCTGAACGTAACAACGCACGTAGAGTCGAATCCATGGAAACCAACCTTTCTACTAGGGAATTGGCGAAGCGGATGTCTGGCAAGTGTACCATTAAAAGACAGTGATGGATACAGGGGAAAAGTTTTTATCGCAAAAAAGCAGGAAGTCGACTGGATCCGGCCGGCTTCCTGCTTATTTCATCTGCTGATTGTACGTATCACGGAGTGACCCCTATACGGATGCTTCGTAAATCGATTTAACGGCTTCTTCAAGTGTCTTATTGAATTCCTCATCGGTCTGACTGGCATTCAGATCCTGGCTGAGGGCCCGGGAGAAGCTCGCGATCAGGCCGTCGTTCTCCTTCAGTTTTTCGTTGGCGACATCCGTCGAGTAGCCGCCGGACAGGGCGACGACACGGACGACACGAGGATGCTCGATCAGTTCCCGGTACGCATTCACTTCGGTCGGGATCGTCACCTTCAGCATGACGTTCTGATCGTCGTCCAGCTGATTGAGATGGTTGAGGATCTCCGCTTTCAACATCGTTTCGCACGCAGGCTTGCTCGAACTATGGATATCCACTTCCGGCTCGATGATCGGCACCAGTCCGGCGGCGATGATCTGCCGGCCGACCTCGAACTGCTGATCGACGACCGCTCTGATGCCTTCTTCGTTCGGTTCTTTGATGACGGAGCGCATCTTCGTCCCGAATATATGCCGCTCGTTCGCGCGGCGCAGCGTATCGTCCAGATCATCGATCGGTTTCATCAGCTGGACACCGTTCTTCTCCTCGGCCAGCCCTTTGTCGATTTTCAGGAAGGGGACGATCCCTTTCTTTTCTGCCAGGTAGTCCCCTGTATACATGCCGTCGATCTCGCGGTCCATCGTCTGCTCGAACAGGATGGCACCGAGGATATAGTCGGAACTGAAGGCAGGGGAAGTGATGATCCGTGTCCGCATATCATGGACGAGATCGAACATTTCTTCGTCACCCGAGTAGCTGTCTTCCGCTACGCCATAGGCGGCCAGCGCTTTCGGGGTGCTGCCTCCGCTCTGATCCAGTGCCGCGATGAACCCTTTGCCGTTTTTCACTTTGTCGAATTGCTGTTCATTCATTCCGATTCACTCCTCATTGAATAATGGGTGCTTCTGGTAATGTGCTGAATACGTATGGAATTGACTGATCTCTCTTCATGTTACCATGAAGCGGCCCTTTCAAACCAACAATACAGGACGGCCTCTGTCTGAAAGCGGGCAGCCTTTCTATCAAGAGAAATCAAAAAAGCCATCCGGAACTGGCGTCCGGATGGTCCTGAAGATTCAAAGGCTGCGGCCTGCCATCAGTTCGTGACCGGCAAGAGAGGATATTTCCAGACCTTTCATCGGTGTTCCGATGCCTTTCGACAGCTGCGAAATCAGTTCGTAGTTCCTGTAATCCGCAGAGGCCTGCACGATGGCCCGCGCAAATGCTTCGGGATTATCGGATTTGAAAATACCGGAGCCGACGAATACACCATCCGCTCCGAGTTCCATCATGAGTGCAGCATCGGCCGGCGTTGCAACGCCGCCTGCGGAGAAGTTCAGCACCGGCAGTCGTCCGGCTTCACGGATCGACATTAGAACATCGTAAGGCGCACCGAGATTTCGGGCTTCCGTCATCAGTTCCGCCGGATCCATCTCCACTATCTTTTTCACTTCGGCATTGATCATCCGGAGATGACGGACAGCTTCGACGATATTGCCTGTGCCCGGTTCGCCTTTAGTGCGCAGCATTTTAGCACCTTCCCCTAGCCGGCGTGCCGCTTCTCCGAGATTGCGGGCACCGCAGACGAACGGCACGCGGAAATCACTTTTCAGCAGATGGAATTCTTCATCAGCCGGCGTCAGCACCTCGCTTTCGTCAATGCAGTCTACGCCGAGGGATTCCAGGACACGCGCTTCCGAAATGTGACCGATCCGTGCTTTTGCCATAACTGGAATCGATACCGCTTTTTGCACCTCTTTAACAATTCGCGGATCTGCCATGCGGGCCACGCCGCCAGCCGCACGGATGTCCGAAGGCACGCGTTCGAGGGCCATGACAGCGACTGCACCGGCAGCCTCTGCAATTTTTGCCTGTTCACCATTAATGACATCCATGATGACGCCGCCGTAAGACAGTTCAATATTCATGATGATTCCTCCTTTTCTGAATCCAGTATGGCGTATATGTGATCATGTGAAAATATTCAAAAGTGGATTTATTGATAAGGTCAGATGGGTTATACGCAGATATCTGTTGTACCTGAATCGGATTATGGAGGATAATTGAAGTGAGTGAGGAAAGGAGAGGGTATTGTGAAAAGCCGCATTCCTAAAGAGGTCGTCGCGTCTTTGCTGGCTGCGACAACCGTCCTGCTGGCACTGCCGCCATTTAATCTGCCGCCATGGGCGCTGTTCATTGGCTGGGCGGGCACATTTGCTGCAGGAGGACCGAACAGCATCGTGATGAAGAAGATTTGGATAACTATGCCGATCGGCTCACTCACAGCGGCGATCATCGTACTTGTGAAAGATTACTACTTCGGCTCGTTTCTGAGCGGGGGCGCCTACATTGCCGCTGAAATGGGGACGATCTTTTTCTTCAACTGCCTGATGATGCTCCTCGGCCGGACAAGATGGTTTCCATTCGTGCCGGGTATGTTTTTCGGATTTGCCAGCTTCTTCGCAACGTACTATGGCGGCTGGGGACCGGTCGATCACAGTGTCTGGTCTGCGTTCATTGCAGTAGTTTTCATGAATGCCATGGGACCGATCTACGCCTGGCTTACTGAGAACTTATCAGCAGGGACAGTTTCAAGACATTGACAGACAGCCTCTGCCGGCCGTGACGGCAGAGGCTGTCTTTGTCAGGTCCATCGATAAAAGAACAAGACAACGATGGAAACGGCGACAATCCCAAAAGCAATCCAAAGAACAAGGGATGGCGTATAGACAACAGCCGACGCACCGGCTCCGACACCCACTGTAAACGTCAGAATCCCGATAGCCAGATGAAGAAAATCACGGCGGGCTTTCAGATCTTTCTCAAAAACGATTTTATAAAGATGGCCCATCATATTGCGCGCATTACCGGTCATAATGCCGTTATTGACAGCTGTCGAGCCGATTTTCCGGAATGTGGTCAGTGCATAGCCTGCGAGCATACCGAGTACAGTCACTTCCAGGGCCATGCTGATTGAATGCTGAAAAATAGCAAGCAGCAGAAGAAGAAGGGCCTGTACATATAAGAACAGTCTGTATTTCTGAAGGCCGCCTGCTGTGAAGCGTGCCAGCAGTATTTCACCCAAAAATGCACCGCCGAGGAAACCGGCAAAGGACAGGACGTTGTCGATGGCTTCATAAGGACTGCCGGTGAACAGCTTCACGCCGAATGTCACCATATTACCGGTTTGCGCACTGACAAAGACATGATTCAGTCCCGTGAAGGTGTAGGCATCGATGAAGCCCATTAAAAAAGCGGCCACTACTGTCAGAAATGTAGTGATGCGCATCGTGTGGAATAGTTCGCGTTCCATAGTCGGCTCCTTTCTGCCGGTTGTGCCGGAAGCAATCGTTGGACTAGCGCCAGACAATACACCAATCGACCCTGCTTGCGACAACCTATAACAAGTTCTCGACATTTTACGACAAATTCCGACGTGCGATATGCAAAATGTGATATGATGTACCAATTGAGTTCACTCATTAAATCATACAGAAATCTTATCAAAAAAGCACACAAAATAAGGAGGAATTCTAAATGGCCAGTGATAGACGAGATGACACGGCACAAGGGAATGCGCAGCATCAGCAGGACCTGAGCCGCCGGAAATTCCTGAAGAATTCCGGTCTGCTTGCCGGCGGACTGGTAGGCGGCGGCTTATTCGGAGGACTGCTGACAGGCAGTCTCGAGAAGAAAGAGGAAAAGAAGAAAATTGCAACGGTAAAAAAAGAATCGATGGTGATGGAAGCCCGTCAATTCTTCTCAAGACAGCATGACTTTGATGTGCTGACAGCGGCAACTGAGCAGATTTTCCCGGAAGATGAGCACGGACCGGGAGCCATCAAGCTCGGGGTTCCCTATTATATCGATAAGCAGCTGGCAGGCCGTTGGGGCATTAACGGGCGCGATTACCGACACAGTCCCTATGCCGTCAAGCTGGATGATACGGATAAGAGTGCAGGACCGGCCGGAGAACAGTCGATCCTCGACCGGGGCGATATCTTCATGCTCGGACTGCGCAAGCTGGACGACGAGAGCCAGAAACGGTTCAAAATCGGTTTTGATGAAGCGGAAGAAGAGCAGCAGATCGAAATTCTGCAGGACTTCGATGACGGCAAAGTCGCAATGAATGGCGTAACATCCGCGGAATTCTTCAATCTGCTGCTGCAGGCAACACTGGAAGGAGCTTATTCCGATCCCTTATATGGCGGCAACAAGGATATGGAAGGCTGGAAGATGAAAGAATTTCCGGGAGCACAGGCTTCCTATGCCGGCTATATCGAACAGGAAGAATTCAAGAAACTGGAACCGGTCAGTCTGCGCGACTATCAAGGACACTAAGCGGCCAAAAATGAGGAGGAAAGACAATGGTGAAGAAACTTCAGAAAGTGGACGCAGTCATCGTCGGTTCCGGCTGGACAGGCGGCATCGCGGCTGCAGAACTGACAAAAGCCGGCTACAATGTCGTCATCCTGGAACGGGGCGGAGACAAGAAACACGAGGACTTCGTCGGTACGAAGGACGAACTGCGCTACTCGAAACGATATGACCTGATGCAGGATCTGAACAAAACCACCATCACATCACGGAATTCGATGGACAAGGAAGCCATTCCTGTCCGGAACAATTCGAATGCACGACTCGGGAACCATACAGGCGGAGCAGGGAATCATTGGAACGGCATGGCATTCCGCTGGCTCCCATATGATTTTGAAATATACAGCAAAACGGTGGAACGCTACGGCAAAGGGAAAATCCCTAAAAATTCCACGATGCAGGACTGGGGCATTTCATACGACGAGCTCGAGCCTTATTATGATAAATACGAGAAAACAGCAGGGATTTCAGGTGAGGAAAATCCAATCGGGCCCCCGCGTTCCGACAAGTATCCGAACCCGCCTATGAAAATGACACCGACCATCCGCCTGTTCAGCGAAGCGACAAAGGAACTTGGGTACCATCCGTACAGGATTCCGTCTGCGAACAACTCCCAGACATACACGAATCCGGATGGAGAGAAGATCAATGGCTGTGTGTACTGCGCCTTCTGTGAGGAATACGGCTGCGATTTCGGCGCGAAAGCCGACCCGATCGGCACGGTGCTCGCCACTGCCTCGAAGACTGGCAAGCTTGAAATCCGCAACGGGGCGAATGTCAACCGGGTGAGTCATGACGGCAGCAAGGCGAACGGACTGGTCTATACGGATATTACGACCGGCCAGGAATTCGAACAGCCGGCTGATCTCGTCGTGCTGGCAGGATTCGTCTTCACGAACACCCAGCTGCTGCTGACGTCCAAGATCGGCACGCCATACAACCCGGCGACGGGCCAGGGGATCATCGGAAAGAACTTCACAGGCCACTTCAACAACCTGTCGACCTACATCGGGGCACGCGGTTTCTTCGAAGACAAGAAGTTCAACAACTTCATGGGAACAGGCGGTCTCGGCGCATCGATCGATGATTTCAGCGGGGACAACGAGGATCATACCGATCTCGATTACCTCCATGGCTATGAAGTGCACTACAGCCAGCTCGGCACACGGCCGATCGCCCATAACGAAGTACCCGACGGAACACCGAGATGGGGCAAGGAATTCAAGAAGCAGTCGCTGAAATACTTCAACCGGAACCTGTTCATCACAGCACAGAGCGGTTTCCTGCCGAACAAGACGACATACATGGATCTCGATCCGACGTATAAGGATGCACTCGGCAATCCGCTTTTGCGTGTGACCGTGACATACGATCAGCAGGACCGCAACCGGGCGAAAGCCGGTGTGGCGCGCTGTGAGGAAATCATGAAGCAGATGGGTGCGGATGATATGCATGTCGATGTCGTCAAGGACGATATCGAGTTCGATCACAAATTCTACACCGATCACTTCTTCGGCGGGACAATCATGGGTTCCGACCCATCGAACTCCGCAGTGAATACGTATTCCCAAATGTGGGACATGGACAATCTGTTTGTTGTCGGCGGCTCGACATTCCCGCACAACAGCAACTACAATCCGACCGTCACGATCGGTGCGTTCGCGTACCGCGCAGCCGAAGGGATGATCAAATTCCTGAAAGAAGGCGGCAATGTTGCGCAGGCAGCATTGGAGACGAACGCCTGATCATACAGACGAACGGCCCTGTCCCCAAGCGGAACAGGGCCGTTTCTGCGGGGAAAGGGAAATCCGGCCGCTTTCTCGGACCGGGTGCTTTCTGCAACTGCAAACATGAAACCATAGGCGGCCGATAGCCGTACTGTACGGTATACTGGTGTCAAAAGGAGGGGACCCTAATTGTCCAATACCTACACGAGCATGACGGGCTGCGCAGGATGCCTGCTGCCGATCATTGGTGTGATCCTCGCGATCATCGGTATCTTCGTTTCGGGAACCGGGCTGTACATGGCGGCGGGCGTGATGGCGGCTTTCGGAATTCTCATTTTCACCATCTCGCTGAAAACAGAGACGCGGCGCAAAAAGAAGCAGCGGGAGAAACTCTTTACCTATTCGCAGCCGGGTGTCGATTTCACTAACCTCCCTTCTGCGGCATCGTGGGATCTGCTGTCAAGGATTGCTGTGGATTTCCGGGAACAGCGCTTGTACATATGGACCGCTTTCGATAAGACAGGGCAGATCGTGAAGAAACCTTTCTACGGCATGGACTACCGGGTGACCGAATACGGCTTTGGTGAAGTAGTAGCCGCCGCCCTTGTCGAGAACCGGAGGACAGAAGCGGTTGCGGCTGCCTGCAGCACGGTATCGATCAGGGAGTATATCGCCGACACCATCACCAAAAGCAAGAAACTGGGCATCAGTCAGGATGAGAATGGCCGGATCCAGTTGCTGGCGCTCATTGTGCAGACCGATGATATCATTGCGCCGTTCCACCGGCTGAACTTCTACTACGAGGAGTCTGCGAATATCGCCAAAGACTCGGTGGACTATGAGGATGCGAGGGGCAGTCTGCAGAAGTGGATGAATTATATGAATGAATTGCTGGAAATGACGCATCCGGACAGCGTCGAACGGTTGCAGGATCCAGCCGGTATCCCGTCACTGGAGGAAGAACCGGAGTATGCCGAGGACGGCTTTGAGGAAGACGTCCCGGATGCTTCGAGCTTCTTGGAGGAAGTCCTGACAACCCCTTCATCTCCTGAGGAGGCAACTGCCAGTTTGGATACTGACAGGGGAACCGCTAAGGACAGGCAGGCCGGGGAACTGTCTTATTTCGAAAAAGTCCTGGCAGAAAATAAGCGGATGATGGATCGGCAGCAGGACGAACAATGAAAAAACCGTGAGGCGGGACATCCGCCTTACGGTTTTTCAATATTCCGGAGTGTTGAGTATGCCGTGTCGTGTGACTTGTTGACGACCGAGATGCTGCCGTCGGTCTCTAAAATGACCGCTACCGCTTCTTCCAGGGAAGCAAGGCCGCTCGACCTGGCCGCCTGCAGGATTTCCACTTCCAAAACGCGTTCTTTTTTCATCGTCTTTTCTATGAACTGCCCGCGGTAATATAATAATTGAGGTTCCGATTTAATGAGCTGACTGACAGTTCCGGAACGCACGGATAGCCAGGCAACTGCATACTGCATGCCGATCAGGACGATGAATGCAGTCATTCCTTCTGCCAGCGCAACCTTTTTGGTGAGAAGGATTGTGGCCAGAGTGGAGCCGAGGGCAACGGTCACGACAAAGTCGAAGGCGTTCATCTTCGCCAAGGTGCGTTTGCCGGAAACGCGCAATATGATGATCAATCCTATGTAACTGAGTATGCCGACAGCAACAGTCCGGAGTATCGGTTCCCATCCATTGAAAAACACAGTTCACCTCTAAGGTAAGACGTAGTTACGGGTTGTGTTACCCTGCTGTGGAGCTTTTGAAACGGGTTCGGAGCTGGCCGGTGGAACGGAACGCATACAAAAAAGCGTGAGACTGCTGTCTTCACGCTTTGTACCGTTCGGCCGGAATGAGCACGGTCCGCTGCAGGGCCGCGCCGCCCATCGAGACATTCTGCGGGCGGACCGCATACTCCTTGCCGTCCACAACGTAGAAGCCGTTCCCTTTGTATTCCGCGCGGCGGCCCTGTTTCTCCAGTTCGGCTGTCACTTCCTCCGCCTGTTTGCTGAGACTTGAATGGCGATGATCCAAGTCGAGGGTGATATTGCCTTTCCGGTAGCCCATCAGTACATTGAAGAGAAGAAGGGCTGCTGCAAGAATGGCGATGACAATCAATGCATTCATCACATCCGTTCCTCCGTTTCTGGTGACAATCTACCAACATTCTATGCTTAGTATATCATTAATTTGAAGAATATTCATACTTCAATATGAAAACAGAGGAGCTGTCTTTGCAAAAGACAGCTCCTCCGCGTGTGCATCAGTTTTATGCTTCGGCTTTAGCCGTATGATGGCGGCCGATCGGTATAGTGAACGGCGAACCGGAAATCGGATCCTCGATGACCATGCAGTCCATGCCGAATATGTCCAGCATCGATTCAGCAGTTACGACCTGCTTGGGGGTTCCTTCGTAAATGAGTTCACCGGTGCGGAGCGCGAACATGTAGTCCGCATAGCGGGCCGACAGGTTGATGTCATGGAGCACCATGACGATCGTCGTGCCATATTTGTGATTCAGGTCCGTCAGCAGGTCGAGGATTTCAACCTGGTACGTAATATCAAGGAATGTCGTCGGCTCGTCGAGGAACAGGATATCGGTCTGCTGGGCCAGTGCCATGGCGATCCAGACACGCTGGCGCTGACCGCCAGACAGTTCATCGATATTGCGGTTTGCGAGTTCGGTGATATCCATGATTTCCATCGCTTCGGCGACTGCCTCGTAATCTTTGGCACTCCATCCGCTCAGCAGGGACTGATGCGGAAAGCGGCCGCGTCCGACGAGATCGGCGACAGTGATGCCTTCCGGGACGATCGGCGACTGCGGCAGCATGCCGAGCACGCGGGCGAGCTTTTTGGACGGCATGCTGCCGATCGGTTGTCCGTCGAGCAGGACGCTGCCTGCCGACGGCTTGATGAGGCGGGCCATCGTTTTCAGCAGCGTCGACTTGCCGCAGGCGTTGGCCCCGATGATGACGCTGATCTTGCCGCTCGGAATTTCCAGATCGATCCCCTTCAAGATCGTTTTCTGGTCGTAGCCGGCCTGCAGCCGGTCTGCCTGGAAGCGGTGTGTCGGTTTCATCATAATTCCCCCTTTCGGTTCATGCGGATGAGCAGGTAGATCAGGTACGGCGCCCCGATGATCCCGGTGATGACGCCGGCGGGATACCGTGCCGTGAATGCGAACTGCCCGATCAGATCCGCCGCAAGGACAAGGTTGACACCTACGAGACCGGCGGGGATGACTGCTGAAAAGCCGGCGCCGACAAGGCGTTTGGCGATCGGACCCGAGAGGAACGCGACGAATGCGATCGGTCCCGTGGTCGCTGTTGCGATCGAGATCATGATGACAGATGCGACAATGAGGACGATGCGTGTGAAATCTGTCCGGACTCCGAGTGACGCCGCCGCCTGCTCGCCGAGTTCGAGGATGCTGAGCTGTTTACTGAGCACCAGGACGACCGGTGTGCCGATCAGGACAGCGATGAGGAGCGGCGGCAGCTGATCCATCTTCGAGCCGTTCAGACTGCCGCTGAGCCAGCGGAAAGCAGCCGGCAGATCCTGCTCGGCGCCGATCAGAAGCAGGTAAGAGATGAGCGCATCGAGCATCGCCTGGATACCGATTCCGACCAGGATCAGGCGGCCGATGGAGAATGTCCTGCCGCGTGACAGCAAGTAGATGAGCACTACGGTCGCAAGGCCTGCCGCAACGGAGACCGCTGATACGACCGCGCCGCTCGTATGCAGGATGACGATGCAGAAGACTGCTGCTGCACTCGAACCGGTCGTGATGCCGATGACGTTCGGATTTGCCAGGGGATTGCGCAGCATTGTCTGGAACACGGTTCCGGCCAGACCGAATGCGAACCCTGCAAATAGGCCGGCCAGCATGCGCGGAAGCCGGATCGTCGAGACAGCGAACGACGCGCCCGGAATCTGCTCGCCCGATAATGCCCGGAGAACGGTGCCGAGAGGGTAGATCGTATTGCCGAGCATCAGCATGGTGCCGCACAGGACCGCTGCGAGTGCGGCAAGACTGATGGTGACGAGACGGAACCGCCGTGCACGCTGTTTTCTTCCTGTTTGAATGTATCGTATCGTATCTTTTATCATAGTGACCGCACTTTCGATTTCATCGCTAATAGTATGAGGAGCGGAGCCCCGATGAACGCCGTGACGACGCCCACTTCCAATTCTCCCGGACTGCCGAGGAGCCTGCCCGCGACGTCCGAGGCTGTTAAGATGATCGCCCCGGCAAACGCGGACATGGGGATGACAAACCGCAGATCAGGCCCGAGAATGAGCCGCATGACATGCGTTGCAAGCAGTCCGATGAAGCCGATCGGACCGGCCAGCGCTGTCGCAGCGCCGCAGAGGAGAACTGCACCGAGTGCTGAAATCACGCGGATCACCCCTGTCCGCACACCAAGCCCCTTCGCCACGTCATCACCGAGCGCCAGCGCATTCAGCGCAGGACCCGAGACGATGGCAAGGAACAATCCGATGATCAGGAACGGCGCGAATGTGGAGACCGAGCTCCAATTGCCTGCACCGACACTGCCGACCTGCCAGAAGCGGAACTGATCCATGACGTGCGAGCGGGGGATCAGGATGGCTAAAACAAGCGAAGACAGGGCCGCGCTGGTGGCGGCTCCTGCCAAGACTAGTTTTATAGGGGTTGCGCCGCTTCTGCCGAGAGAGCCGATGCCGAATACGAAGACGGCAGTGATGGCAGCTCCTGCAAGTGCGAGCCAGATATACTGGCTGGCCGTACTGATATGCAGGAATGCGATTCCGCCGACGACGAACAGGGACGCCCCCGTATTGACGCCGAGAATGCTCGGGTCCGCAATCGGATTGCGGGTGACCGACTGCATGAGTGCCCCCGACACACCGAGTGCTGCTCCGCAGAACAGGCTGAACACCGTACGGGAGATCCGTTTCCGCACAACATCCGCACCGTATGTATGGACATCCGGGTGGAACAGTCCGTCGATGAGCTCCTGCAGGCCGACGGTGCGCGACCCGAAAGCGAGAGAAGCGGCAGCACATGCTGCAATCAGGATGAAGCTGCCGGCCAGCACAATCCAGAAATGCTTGGGAAAGTGGAAACTGAGCGGTTTGCGCTTGGCGATGACCGGGTTAGTCATTGACCTTATCTGCTGCGTCAGCCAGCAGTTTCACATAGTCGTCGAGAGTATAGGCGATGGAGAGCGGATTCGGGTTGCCGGACGCTGCAAGCGGCGTGTTGTCTCCGATGAAGACAATGGAACCGCGCTCGATCGCGGGGATTTTGCCGAACAAAGGATCAGCTTTGACCGCTTCGTACAGATCGTTTCCACCATACCCGACGATGATGTCCGCATCATTCAGAAGATCCGCGTTTTCAGCGCTGAATTCGAACGAATAGCTGTCAGGATCCGTGATGGCATCAGTGACTGTCTTCGGATAGTCCATGCCGAGCTCGTTCAGGAATTCTCCGCGTGGGTCTGCAGGTGTGTACAGATGCAGTTTCGACATGTCCTGTGCAGAGAAGTTAACCCATGCAACCGTTTTCCCTTTGAGCTGCGGGTACTTGTCTGCTGCCTGCTGGATTTTCTCTTCCGTATCCTTGATGAGCTGTTCGCCCTCTTGTTTCATGCCCATACCTTCAGAGTTCAGGAGCACCTGTTCACGCCATGTCGTAGCCCAAGGCTTGTCCGGATATGCGATGACAGGAGCGATTTCACTTAACGTATCGTAATCTTCCTGTGTGATTCCCGAGTAGGCAGCGAGGATGACATCCGGCTTCGAGTCTGAGATCGCCTCGAAATCCAGTCCGTCCGTATCCTGGTAGATGTTCGGGTCCGAGGCGTCCAGCTCTTTCAGCCTTTCGGCAGTCCATGGAAGCATACCGCTGTCATCCTGGACACCATAGTTTGCAGCGGAGAAGCCGACCGGAACCACACCGAGCGCAAGAGCAACATCGTGGTTCGCCCATTGTACGGTCGCGACCCGTTCCGGTTTGCTCTCGATCACCGTTTCGCCGAAGGCATGCTTGATAGTGATCGGGTACTGTGTATCATCTGCTGCATCTTCTGATGTATCCGTTTCTGATGGATCGCCGCTGCCGGATGGCTCTTGAGCCGGTTTGCTTTCAGATGCTTTCTGACCGGAACAGCCGGCCAGCAGAAGCATCATCAGGAAAGCTGTCAGAAGTGCGGAGATGGATAGTTTCTTTTTTGCATTCATGAATTGTTCCCTCCTGGATTTTCATTGATAATCATTCTCAATTTCTTTTTCTACTGTATAGGCATACGGCTGACATGTCAACAAGTTTCAGGAATTGTCAATCACCCGCCATGCAGGTTCCTTCAGTCGTTTTCACCTGCCCGGGATGCTATAGTGAGAGAAAGCGCTTTACTATAAGGGAGGAGAAAGAATATGAAGATTGAAATCTGGTCTGATTTTGTGTGTCCATTCTGTTACATCGGAAAACGGAAGCTGGAAAGTGCTCTGGAAGAATTCCGCGGGAAGGACCGTGTGGAAATCGAGTTCAGGAGCTACCAGCTGGATCCGGATGCAGAAGAGTATCATGGTCAGGACTTCTATGAGAGCATGGGCAAGAAGTTCGGCAGTGCTGAACAGTCGAAGCAGATGATGCAGTCGATCGCCGTGCAGGCAGCGGAGGTCGGTCTCGATTTCCGGTTTGATACGATGAAACCTACGAATACGTTCAATGCGCACCGCATGACGAAGTTTGCACAGCTGCATGGCAAAGATGATGTGCTGGCTGAGAAAATCCTATATGCGAATTTCACAGAATCCAGGGATGTCGGCAATACAGCGGTGCTCACAGAGCTGGCGATGGACGTCGGCCTGCCGAAAGACGAGGCAGAGAAAGTTGCCAATGATCCGGATGCATTCGCCGGGGACGTGCGGGCGGATATCGAACTGGCGAGACAGTTCAGCGTCACGGGTGTTCCGTTCTTCGTGTTCAACCGGAAATATGCCATTTCGGGTGCTCAGCCAAAGGAAGCGTTCCTGCAGGCGCTTGAGAAAGTGCTCGAGGAGGAACCGGTCATGCCATTCGAGGACTTGGCGACGGAAAGCGGTGCTGGCACGTGCACAGACGGCAGCTGCGAGGTACCGGAACAGGAGAAATGATAGGAGACCGTGCAGAGGACACTGCACGGTTTTTGTCCGTTTCCCGAACAGCTGCATCAGCATGAAGGTTGCCACTGTGCTATAGTGAGGTACCAAATCCTTTTAAAAGAAGGCGACTAAATGATAGAAATCCGAACGTCCAAAATCAGTGATGGCGTGTTCAACAGAGGTGTGTTCGCAACCTGTGCAATCCCGAAAGGCCAGCTGCTGCACGAGGCACCGGTGATCGCCTATCCGAACGAGCAGCACAAATACATCGAACAGACACTGCTCGCAGATTATGCGTTCGAGTATGGAGTGGGCCGTTCTGCCATCCTGCTCGGCTATGGAATGCTGTTCAACCATTCCTACACGCCGAATGCGACGTACGACATCAATTTCCGGAACGAAACATTCGATTTCTTTGCCTACCGGGATATCGCAGAGGGCGAAGAGATCTTCATCAACTACAACGGCGACGTCGATGACCAGGACGAACTCTGGTTTGCAGACGGGGAAGCCGAGTCTGCAGATTGACAATTAGTTGTGGAATGAATACCGCTTGCCTGGCGCTGACCGGGTGAGCGGTTTTTTGCGTGTTCACGCGTGAGCGGCCGGCGCTCAAGCGAGACTGTTTGGTGATCAAGCAGGCGGCGGAATGCTCAAGCGGGCGGCGGAACGCTCAAGCGCGATCATTCGTGCTCAAGTGAGGTGGAGAAGCGCTCAAGCTGGATCGCCTTGCGCTCAAGTCCCACACGCTGCGCACAGTCAAAAGAATTTATTGGTAAAAACCTTTTCTTCGCGGCCGTCTGCCGTGCGGGAAGGGGAGCTGTCACCGCGGAATGGAGCGGTTATCCGGATGATATGAGCGGTTACCGGAGGGAAATGATCACTCAGCCGTTGGAATAGATCACTCAGCTGGCTTGAGAGATGTCGTCAGCTGCAGAAACGGAAATATTTTGCAAACTGTCTATCACAGAATTACCAAATCGTGTATGATGAAGAGACAGAGAATTTCATCAAATCGAGGGGCGGGATCTCCATGAATAGATGGATGAAGAATGGCATCCTGTATGGCGGCATCATCGGGCTGGCGCTCGGACTGCTGCTGTCGAAGTACACGATGACCAGTTATAAAGATGAATTTACAATCATCACCTACTTGTCGGTATATGACTACGCCGTTGCGGTGCTCCGATACGGGGCGATCGGTGTGCTGATCGGGATGTTCGTCGCGTGGCGGAAAAACAAAGCTGCGGATGACGGACCGAAAACGTACTATGGCGAAGTGTTCCTCGGTGTCTTGTTCCTGAGCTGCGGTATCGCCGCGCTTTCGTACCTGTTCGAATGACTTGGAGGGGTGACAGGATGAATGCTCGATTTTCTGCAGTCCTTCTATCCGCTGTTCTGCTGCTTTCCGGCTGTGCCTTCTGGGATGGCATCCGCGGCTGTCCGGATGGGGAAATCGAGTGGGCGGACGTGCTGAAACTCGAGGATATCCGGTATGCCTCTGCCTGGCATGGGCCGGATGATGCAATGACGGTGGCACCGGGAAAGGAACTCGGAACAGTCCGCTACATGCTCGCCGACCATGCCTGCTCGAATCACAAGCTGCGGAACGGGGATGGCGCATTTCTCCCGGTCGGCACGGAAGTATTCGAAGCACAAGGTTACAAGCCGGAGTTCCGGGTGATGGCGGACGGCCGCCTGTTCGAAGCGACAGACAGTCCCGATGCTGAAACCCTCGGTGACTTCATCGACATCGATGGAAAAGTGACCCGCATCCTTTTCCTGGACCAGGATGAAAGACTGCGGGGAGAATTGATGGAGAAGGAAGCCGCTGCCTTTACCGAGGAATACTTGCAGCTGTCCTACGAGCACGACAAGGATATCGCGGACGAAACAACATGGGATCATGCATTGTTCGTGGAATTTCATCTGCAAGATGGCACCACTTACCGGACGATCTACTGGATGGATGAGAACATCCTTGGAAATGACGCATATGGGACGCCCGCCGTGAAAGCGATCGTGGAACGGGCTGTTGGCGAGTGACAGCGGTCAAAACGGGAAGAGGCTGAGGTAGAGGTGATCCATGATGAAATCAGTAGGGAAAACGATCGTACTATTGACGCTTGGGATCCTGCTGGCTGCGTGTTCTCTGCAATCCGAAGAGCGGAAGAAAGGCGAGCTGGTCCGGATCGATGTCCAGCAGGTCGAGGAAAACGGGACAAAAAGCGAGGAACAGATTGTCACGGATCCAGACGACCTGGACGCTGCCCGAAAAGCGATCGGGAATACGGAATGGCGGCCGAATAAGGAACTGGAAATGAAAAGAGCGGAAGACACAGTGGCCACCTTCTTCTATAGAAAAGATGAAAACATGCCGGAGTCACTGACCGAGTACCGGATCTGGTTCGAAGAAGATGATTCCGCCACGCTCTTCAGCAACGACGAGGAAGAGCGCTACGGCAAGCTGAATCCGGAGAATGGCCAGATTTTGAAAAACCTATTCTGGGAAAATTGAGGAGGACAGCGGATGAAGGATATGTTGACGACAGTCGAGGGCTGTCTGCTCAAAACGATCGTTTGCGGGAACCTGACAGCAGTACAGCTCGACGGAGGCTGGCTCTATCGGATGGCGGGCCCAGTCCTGCAGTTCGAGCGGACAAATCAAGATGAAACCATGACGTTCTGGAAGCTGGACAGTCAGGAAACGGAAGAAGGCGACGATATTCTGCAACTGACGGCGACTGCCGACATCGAGGAGGTTCCATACTTTGAATGGAGCAGTGACTTCAATTCCCTTCCGGTCACTGGTTCCTCCATTCAGCCGGATCAGGCCGACATCGAAACTGTGACAGGCTATGGGTTTCATCATCAGGGGGGATGGCTGTTTAACTGCCGTTGGCCTGAAAGTGTCCGGTGGAGTCATCGTGGTGAAAGCGGAGGCAGGGGGGTTGGTGACTGTCCTGTTCACGGACGAAATACCGGACGATCTCGGAAGTGAGCTGGAGATAAAACATGCGTGATGGAGACTGAACAAACAGGAAAGAAGGCGGACGGAGAGAAACCATTTCCAGTTTCAGACGTACAAGTAAGACAACTACGGGAGTCCACCCAAGCAGACCGTCCATCCAGTAATATTCAGATCAGCCGATTCGTGCTCTGCTTTCTGCTAGTCTCCGCAGTAACTATTGCGGACAACCTGATTTTTCGACAGGAGCTGTGGCTTCCCCAGGCTCTGTCCACAGCACTCGGCGCGGCGGCGGGCATCGTCTTTCTGGACCTATTGTTCTTAGGGAGATTGAGAAGGTAAGAGGAGGAATTCCATGAAAATCGAACAAGTACGACCGGCAGCGATTACTGCTTCGTTAGCGGCGTTCGTCGGGCTGATCCTGATGTTTGCGAGCCCCTTATTCGGCACAAAACTGGGAGCCGTCTGGCGTTCCAGCCAAGGGGAATATGCGGACAGCAGCGAGTTCCTGACGGTGACCAAGACTTACATCAACGGTTTCTTCATCACCGGCAGCATCCTCCTGGCAGTGGGAGCTATGGCAGGCGCTGTCACGTACTTTGCCGTGTTGTACTTCGGATTGGAACAGACGGTGGAACCGGCAGACCTGGCAGCGGATGACGTACAGGAGCCGCAATAATAATAAATGAAGGGAGAGGGTGACATGGCGGTGACTGTGCTCATCATGGGGCTGTTCGTCGGGTTGGGGATCCTCTTCCGGACAGGGAAGGCTTCCTTTCTGATCGCCGGGTTCAATACGCTCCCAGCAGAGGAACAGGAAACGTACGACAAACCGGCCCTCAGCCGATTCATGGGCAACATGATGTTCCTCCTGGCGCTCAGCATGGTGCTGTGGCTGCTCAGTGATCTCTATGATGCTGACTGGCTCCTATATACAGGCATCGGCCTGTTCTGTGCCATCATTGCCGGCATGCTCGTGTACTTGAATACCGGGAACCGGTTCAAGAAGTGAAGCGGTCGGCACTACTGAATGAAAGAGGAGGACTGCTATGAACCAGCTGTTCGGTGTGTTGATCATCTGTTTAGGACTGCTGACGACAGCCATCATGCTCGATTCGTTCTGGCCCATCATAGCGGTCTTCCTGATCGGCGGCCTGCTGCTCGTGCTGTCAGATATGAAGAAACCAGCCAATCATGAGACGGTTTCGGATGAAGAGATTGAAGAAGAAGTGATGAAAATCCAGAGGTCTGAATGAGGGAAATGGAAAGATCAGACGGGGAGGGGAAGGGGTGAAAACATCTATTGTATTGATTCTTCTCGCTTCAATGATCATGTCATTTCTACTATCGTTATTTGTATGGCAAAAAAGACAGAACTTACGGCTCAGTCTGCTGGCTGCTGTTATGACCAACACAGTCATATTAGCCTTGGCAACGTACATATTTTATCGGTTGGATCTCCAGACAACCCCTAAACAAGCGGAAGGGCTGTTCGCCAGTTTAGGTATGACGGTATTTATCACTTTCATTCCGATTCTGACAATCATCGACCTTTGGGCCATTTCCCTGTGGAAGACGGCAGGTAAGCGCACGGCCAATCTATGACAGAGTTACTGTCCTGAGATAGTAAGTAGGAATAGATAAGCAACTCGATGTTTAGTCCTCAAAAATTGAGAAACCGCGGAGGAGCGAGCCATGAAAACATTTTTAAGAATCCAGCTGCTCAGTCCGCTGTATGCCGTGATGGTGTTTCTCCCGATAGAGATGGTGACGAATCTCACGCGTCTTAGCCGGCTGACGGGATGGAGCCTGAACTTGACAATGATGGTATCCGCTATCGTTGCTGTACTGTCCGTCCTGATACTCTCAGTGGTGATCGCCCGCATGACGAAACGCTGGCTGAACCACCGCAGAGCCTCCTATTGGTCCGTTTTGTTCTGGCTGCCGTACGTCATCCTGTTCACATTCCTGTTCGCCGAGCTCTTTCCGATCACCAGCCCGGCCGACAAAGGAGGGCCTGGAGACGGTCTCGTCATTCTGGGCATGCTCTTCCTGTATCCGCTGTATGTCCTGCTGCTGAATAGTTTCAGCGCATTCTCCTACAATGAGCCCCCGGAGGTACACACAGTGAAATAAATGCAACCGCCTATGGATCCGGCAAGATGCCGCTGGCAAGGAAATGTTAAAAGAGGTGCATGAACGTGGTTACATTGATTCAAACAAGTATCATCATTCTCGCCGCATTTGGTGTAATGTGGCTCGTCCGGAAACTGGCAGCGAAAGTCTTTCGCATCGAAGAGACGGCGGACACGGCCGCAGAGTATTATGAGGAACGTTCCCGACAGAGAACTGACAGCCTATTGAGAGACTACTCCCTCGTCGTACTCGTCGTTGCCGTTGTGATCGCTGTCGCGTATTTCAACGAATCCTTTCCGATGATCCTGATCACAGCTTACGTACTGCTCGCAATCCGGATGCTCGTCAAAGCGTATCTGGAATGGAAACGGTCGAGTCATCCGAAACGGGCCATCTATACCGTCACGGACACGATCGTCCTGCTGGGCCTGGTGATCACGCTGTTGCAGACAGGGATTGTTTCCTAATAACCATCATGCAAAGGGGAGGATAAAAAGTGCGCTTAGGACTAAAACGTGATGAGGTCAGATTGGAGAGTTACACATCAGAATGGGAAGCGGAATTCAACAGCGTGAAACGTGAAATACAAGCTTGCACTGGGCTTGACGCGCATCACATCGAGCACATCGGGAGCACAGCCATCAAGGGAATGACGGCAAAACCCATTGTGGATATCATGATCGGAATAGATGCTCTGCAAGATGTGGATAAACCGTTACTGACCAAATTTACGGGCGCTGGATTCCTTCGGCTGAAGGTGGAGCGGCCGGGAGAAATCGTATTGGCGAAATTTGCCGATGACATCTGCGAAGTAAAGACGCACTTCATCCACCTGGTGGAGTACCAGCAGGATCTCTGGCACAACCTCCTTTTTTTCAGGAACTATTTGAATGACAATGCAGATGCGAGGCAGCAATACTTGGCCATCAAACAAGAATACCTTACAACCAGCTCATCCGGAATCAAGGCGTACACTGATTTCAAGGAGAGCTTTGTCAAAGAGATCATTGCAAAGCGAATGGAATACGCTCATTCCGAAGAAATCGAGTCACGAAACTAAACAGTGGAGGAGGATTCCATGCACAGTAAAGCCATAGGAAAACGGCGCATTCTCCAGTGGATCGCGCTCGGCATCGTCCAGCTTACATTGATCGTAAAGCTGGTGTTATTCAGTACGGGCGCTGCCCAGAAGTTCGCCTACAGTACACTCGACGCCATGACGTGGATCGGCTTCAGTGCGGGGATCCTGGTGCTTCTCGCGTCTTATTTGGTTTCAGGTAAGGCTGAGCAATCTGACTCGCGAAGACAGCTCGAAGAGTAGGAAATGCATGCACTTCACAAGGGGGAAATCAGGATGTCACAACGCGTACTCATGGCAATTGCCGGAGTGATCGTCGGATGGCTGATCGTCAGCTCTCTCACAAAGGGCTTTGATACGTCCTATCTCATTGGAATTCTGTTCGGGTTTTTAGCAGGCTATGTCGTCAGAAAAGAAGCAGCAACTGAGAGCTGATCGAGAGAGGCATGGCTTCGGTTGAACTTGGACGGTACGAAACCATAATAAGCGGCAGCAGGAAAACGTGAGGGTGAAGGGATGAGCGGGTTTCAAATGATCCAAAACGAAGACGGGACTCGGCAGGTAGCATTCATGCCAGTCCAATGAAGCTGGAAAGAAGCCTGAAGTAAACAACGAGGAGAGGAAACATGGAAATCATACCCTTGTTATTCTTCTACATAGGCTGGATGCTCATGCCCATCTGGTGTCTGGTCTTTTGCCTGAATTTAGTTTCGATTTTGAAGAAGATAAAACATGATGAAAAAACGTCATTCAATACAATGTGGCTTATTTTATCATTTACGATTATTATGTGGACTACAGCATCCATGGGCTTCAATTGAATTAATGACATGATTGCGTCCAATGACGCAAACTGACCAGAATGCTGACCGGAAATATATAGGCTTTACTGTATTAAGAGGTGGTTTACCAATGAGAAATATAAGAGACGCTGCGGCAATTGCTTTGGTTATCGTTATTATCAAGTTAGTATTCAGACTACTCCCGCCCTCAAAAAGGTTTGTTAGTCTTTTTGAAGAGGGGATCTGGGCTGGATTGGGGGTTATCTTAACTTCTTACATAGTTATATTCATTATTACCCTATTAGTCCTTGCAGTGTTTAGAAAACACAGGTGAAAGTGAGTTGATTGTCAGCTTCCATCATCGAGTGCAAGTCTTAACTATATATCTGCGCCCCATACTGAAGAATCTGGCCATTTGTCGACATAAGGAGGGATGAATATATGGGTAAAGGAGCAATAGCTTACTACTTTATATTTGTATCACGGATAAAGGGGAGGTTTTAATATGCTGGATAGACCGAAATGTGATGTGTGTGGTAAAGAAATAAAAGATGATGGGACGGCGTTTGTTAAATTACATTATCCGAAGAAAAAAGGTTTTACCGAAATCAAAGCTTATATGAAGAACGAAGGAACATTTATTTGTGAAGACTGCGACAAAGATGATAGTAAATAAATTGGCGCACCTATGGAACACGAATGGCATTAATGACATGGTCTTTTCGTTCGTTTGATCAATGTCTTTCAATCTGTTGTGCTGAACGTATTTATAAATATTTTGTGCTGCAAGAGACTGCATATGAAGGAGGCCATGCCATGAAACGAATCCCGAAATTCGCCGTCTGGACAGGTGGGCTGGTGCTGCTGCTCGTTGTGCTGCTGGTGGTGTGGAAGGTGGCGGCGGATCGGGCAGGGAAGAATCTGGCGGATGAGATCCTTCATGACCGTTCGACGTTCGAAGCGTTCGCTGTGGAGATGCGCGGGGATGAGGGCAGCCGGCTGGAAAGTGAGGATGCCGGCCCGTTCGGGGAACTGATGGATTTCCTGGCCGCGTATGAGGTGAAGAAAGTGAAGGAGCCGGACGGCACTGATTTGGCGGGAGGCTTCGAGTTGTTCGTGAGATCGGCGGACCGTTCGGCTTCTGAGCACTTCATCATCCTGGAGGATTCCGTGTATTCGTCGGGCACCGGGCATTATGAAGTGGTCAATGGGCCGATCGATCTTGCGTGGGTCAGGTCTTTTATGGATCGGCTCACACCTGATCCCGAGTGATTGATCTGCTGTTTCAAAATTTGCCGGATAAGCAGAGTTTTTAGGAGGGATGACGTGATCAGAAAGAGCTTGCTGTTTGTTGCCGTATTCTTTCTGTGTAAGCTGCTGTACCAATGGCTGTTCAGCACTCATATCCGCTGGAAGGAAGACATCGGCATGGCAGCGATCGGATTTTTTGTTTTCCTGCTTTTTGAATGGGCCGATCACCGGCATGAAGTGAACCAACCTGAATAGAAACGAGGAATCGTATGAAACGGATCGCATTGTATGTGGCCGTGCTGCTGGCGGTATTGACAGTAGCTGGCTGCTCGAACACAGAGAAAGAGGGAGCCTCCCAATCGGCGGTCTCGGTGAAGGACTATTCGCCGACGGACCGGGAGAGTGAATTGATCAGCAAGACGGGGATCAATCAGGTGGAGTATTTCACGCTGAACGCGACGCTTGCAGAGGGGGAGGACCTTCAGTATTCCGTGGAGGTCTATCGAAATGGCAAATTGTCGGAAGAACGCACGAAAACCTATGGGGACCCGGAGCGGAACTATAAAGATGCCATCATTTCCTTCGGTGTGGATGGCTTCAACGATGAGGAGGGTCCGTTCGAGCTCATCAATGGTGTCCCCGGCGGAACTGGGACATCCAGCTACCCGAATATGATGACGTCTTTCACATTCAACAAACTGGTGAAGGGTAAAATCGACTTGGTGAAAGACAAGCCGGTCTATCTGGCGTCCTGGCAGGGGACGACGAAGGATAGCCTGTCCTCCCATACCAACGAAACCGGCGAGCTGCCGGAAGGTCTGGAGGATTCGGAGCTGGTGTTCCTCTATAAGCTTCTGTGGACGGACGCGGAGGAATGAAATAGGCAGATGAAGGAGGCACGGCCCAGTCCATGGGCCGTGTTTTTTCATGGGTTTTTCCTAGTATCGGACAGATCGGCCGGGATATCGGACAGATGATGTGAAGTATCGGACATATGACCGGTAATATCGGACATAACGTGTGAAGTATCGGACACTTCGCCGAATTTATCGGCATCCAGGCACAATTCAAGGGTTGGCTTGTGCTCGCCTGCGGCTCGTTTCTGTGGCGGCCGGCATTGGATCCTTTGTGCACGTACAAAAGACAGCGGCACGCCGAGGCGCCGCTGCTGTCATTCCCGTGTTTCTTCCACGAAGACCTGATGCTCCTCGAAGAACGGCCTTAGGTTCTCGCCGGACACTTCTTCTGCGGTGCGGATGAAGTCGGCGGTCGTGGCGATCCCGAAACGGTGGTCTTTGACGTATGTACGGAGGGTCGTCCAGAACGGGGCTTCGCCGATTTCGTCGTGCAGGTCGCGCAGCATGCCGGCGCCGCCATCGTACATGATGTCCCCGTACCGGTCGTAGTCGTCTTCCGCGAAATCATCGACGGAGGAGGTGATCGAGTAGTCGTCCGCCTCTTCATCGATCCAATCAAAATCCACGGTATCATAGTATGCAGCATAGGAGGCGAACGTCGTCAGCGATTCGTCGAGCCACGGTTCGCGATACGTATTGCTGCCGACGAGGCTGTAGAACCATTGATGGGCGATTTCGTGCGCCACCGTGACGCCGAGCTCCTCCTCGTCGGGCACATGGGGCGTGTTGACCGTCACGAGCTGAGGATATTCCATCCCGCCGTCGAAGTCGGCCGAGTAGTCGGCGCTTGCGATGGTGAGCGAGTCCCATGGATATTCACCGAACCAGCCTTCATAACGTGGCAGGACATTGCGCGCCGTCTCCATCATGAGTGCCGCCGTCGCGTCTTCGCCTTCCCGGTAGGCGACCGTCACGTCGGTGCTGCCGATCTGCTCCGTCTTCGTCTGGAACGTCGTATTCATCACGATGAAGAAGTCCCGGACATCTTGCGCGGAAAACCGGGCCGTCTGTTGTCCGTCCGTTTCGGAGCGCTCCGTCTCTTCGCCTGTTGCGAGGATTTCCAGGTCGGCAGGCGCGCTGAATGACAGATCATAGTCGCCGGTCACCGAATAATAGGACTCCCCATATGGGAAATAGGGCGGTATGTTCCAACCGTGCCCATCATGGACGGCAAGAATCGGGAACCAGCTGCCGAGCGAGACTTGGCGCTCCGACCAGCCGAAGCGGCCCGGCTGGTCGGGCACGGGGATGGTGAACTCGAGGTCGGCAACCGCCGCTGCCCCGTCTTCGATGGAAATGCCCTGCACTGTCAGTACGGTGCCGTCAAGGTCCGCGTCGGCCGGCTTGCCGTTCACCCGGACATTCCGGATGTCGGCGCCGCGGTCCCCGAACTCCTCGGCATTCGGCCATACATTGAACAGCACTTCATCCATCGGTTCGCCGAGGTTGTTCTGGAAAGTCACGTTAAGCCGGCCGGACACCACATGTTCCGTTTCATCATAGTCGGCTTCGATCGTGTAGTGCGGATCCGCCGGGCCATAGGCGATCGAGTCTGTGGCGAGCGCCTCGGCAGGATAGGCATCGCCTTCCGGAGCCGGCCGTTCCTTGTCCGTGCAGCCGGTAAGTGCAAACACCAGCAGCAGGGTAGCGAGATATTTTGGCATGAAAGAAGCCCCTTTCCGTGTAGGTGTTGTTCATCTATCGTATCACGTGCAGTTTTTGAAATGAAATAGATGCAATAAAACCAGGAATGTTAATAATAGTTTACATTATGTTAAGTATAGTATACATTTGAAGAAAGGGGTGACGCGATGCTGAAAAACCGGGTGAAGGAACTGCGGGCCCGCCGGAGCCTGACACAGATTGAACTTGCCAAGCAGGCAGGTGTCACCAGGCAGACGATCGGGTTCATCGAAAAAGGGGAGTTCTCCCCGTCGATCACCTTATCGTTGAGACTTGCGAAGGCGCTCGAATGTGACATTAACGAAATCTTTTGGCTGGAAGGAGAGGAAGACGATGAAGGATGATCTGCGGCTGACGTATCCGCTCTGGCAGATGGCGGGAATCGGGATTGCGATCTGTTTTGTCCTGCTGATCGGCTATGCCGGAAGTTTTAACATGTTTGCGGATGGTGGCCTTGAAGTCGAATTGAGTTTCAATACGCTCACGGAGGCTGCGGCCATTGCTACATTGCTGGTGTTCGTGCTCTATGTTGTGTTATTTCTCAGACGGGTGGCAAGACACAACCGGGAGTTTCCGGATCACCCTATCTCACATGTCAAATTTAGACCGCAGGAGTATATGGAGGATGATGAATTGTTCGAAGTGTTCACGCAGCGGGCGACGAAAAAGGTCTATGCTTATTTCAATATCCTGCTGCCGGCACTGATAGCGGTCTTTTGCCTGGTGCCGATTCCGAAGACGTGGATCATCGTCATCATCTGTCTGGCGTCCATGGGCCAGTATTTCATCTACTATCGGACGATGCGATCGTATGTAGCCGCAGAGTGAAAACCGCCGTTTCAGCAGGCTCCAGAAAACCCCCGTTCGCGATCATAGCGCTGGCAGGGGTTTTCTGAATCTTGTTTACTGGACCTGGATCAGGAACGAGTAATGAGCGTCTCCATTCGACACATCTTCCTCGTCTTCATCCATCCACCACGCCGAGAAGTCGTAATAATAGAGTCCTGGCGCGTCTGGCGTTTTGAACTCCCAGCCGTCGAGTGTCACTTCGGTCTCTTGGCGATCAGATGTAGTCTGACGCAGGGTCAGGTTTGTCGGTTTCGGCTCATAGTCCATGAGCAGGCGGACCGTTTCCCCAGGTGCCGCCTGGATTGGCGGCTGGCCCGCCATCGAATCAATGGCTCCGGCGGCATCGACACACATCCCGCTGCCCTTCCCGTGCGACCAGCAATACGTCCCGAGCTCCGCGTCATGCTGCCCGCTGTCTGTTTCGACCTGGACAGGCGGCGGTTCGCTGCCGCTCAGTGTCCGGGAATCCGAGAATGGCTGTTGGCATCCTGCGGTGAGCAGGGCGGACACCAGGGTGAAAATCAGAATTACTTTTTTCATCAGTCCGCCTCCTTGGCGATTTCAGGTGAATCCAGATCATGCAGCAACTGCCGGAACTGACTTCCGATCGGTTCCGTTAAAACAGAGACGGAATGGCTGTCCCCGGCACTCCGGACAGCGACGGATGTATCAGAGAGCCAGACATAGTAAAGGCCAGCATCGCCGAAAGCCAGCAGGTAATCCGCCTTTGCCATATTGACGATACCGGGCAGCGGTTGCGCTTCCTGAACAGCAGCAGTAAGAAACTGCACAATCTTGGCGTCCTCCATAAGGGATGCGGATCTGCCGCTGCCGATCCGCGATAGGGAGGGGGCAGGCACGGTTTTCTTTGAAACGGACGGTAGTATTGGGGCCGTGGATACAGGATCGGCACAGCTGGCCAGCAGGAGCAGGAGGAATGGCAGAAAAACAGCTTTGCGCAAAAAGAAAACCCCGCTTTCGAAAAATTCTATGTACTATATCAGACGGCTCAATTGTCAATGGGTTACAGTAGGGTCTCTACAAAGGAGAATCTGCTGCCTAAAGCTTGTTTTAAGCATGAAACAATCATACTCTGCGAATTAATTGTCTTATGAATATTTATTCTTGATATGTTAAAATGTAACAAAAGGGGGGAGGCGGAATGTGAGCAGAAAGCAAAAGGCTGTTCTGGGAGTTTCATTGGCTGGAAATGTGCTGTTACTGGCTTTCCTGATTGTCGGGTACTTGAAGATGAGTCTCGTACATGAGGAGTTGTTTTACTCGGAGGTTCAGTACAAATTAGTGGAATTGGAAGGCCTGATCGAACAGCAGAAACAAGAAGAGTGGCCGGACCCCAACTTGGTCACTGCCCAGCTGGGCGATGTCCTGAATGGGATCGAGACGGCAACGGCCAGCGGCAACTACTCAGGCTGGCTGTCGGATGCTGAACGGAGCATGACGGAATCGCTCGGCGCGGCACGGCACTTTACCGATACCCTCATGACGAACTGTATGCGTTCAGCACAGTGACAGAGGAAGATACGAAAAACTTTGAAGTGTTGCAAACGCAACTCCAACAAGCAGGTTTGGGCATGAATCAAACGATCGAGGACGATTGGAAATCGTACACCGCGAAAATAGAGGAATTGCTAGAACGATTGCAAGACAAGTAGGCTGCCAGATGGACTGCAAGTATTCATGTCAGAGCTAAGGAAAAAGGAGTGCAGATGGCACTCCTTTTTCCTTAGCTTATTTTGGTACTTCCCTTATAGGGTGTGTCCGCTGATTACCCTCCCCTTTGAACAAATGCCGGATCCCTTTGCCGGCATAGGGTTCATCCGCATAGCGGGGCAACACATGGAGATGTGCGTGCGGGAGATGTTGCCCGCCGGCTGTGCCGCAATTCCACCAGATATTGTAGCCATCCGGCTGGTGGTTGGTGTCGATATAGCGCTTCACGTCCTGAAGAATGGAATAGGTGGCGTTCCATTCTTCAGAAGTCAGATCGAATACGGTTTCTCGGTGCTGTTTCGGCACGATAATGCCAGCCCCCTCGAGTGCCACTCCTTTTTCGTCTGCTCCTTTCAACTGCAAAAACAGGCAGTGTTCATTGCTGAACAGAACGGACTGGGCGGCATCCAATTTCGGATGGCAAAGCTGACAGCTGCTCGTGGAGTTCGTTGTTTCATTGTTCCCCATCGGCATGCTCCTTCCTCATCATTTTTTTGATCAGCCGGATCTGTCCGCGGTGATTGAGTTCGTCTTCGAAGACATGGAACCACCTGAAGTAATTGTTGGTCGTCTGCCCGCCGAAAAATGGGGATTGTTCATACAGCCACGTGTCGGGAAGCGTCTTGAACATCTCGAGTGTCCGGGCGCGCGTCTTCTTCATCTCCTGGAGATAATGGAGTGCCGGTTCTCCGTGAATTTGTTCTTGTGCGGCTGCACCTAGTTCCAGCCCTGGGTTAAGCTCCTCGGTATCCTCGTCGGTGATCTGCCGTTTGTCGAACGTGTCGATTTGGTAGAATTTTTCCACTGCGACCAAGTGGGCCAGCAGCATGCCGACCGAATTGGCATCCTCTGCGTATTTATAATCGAGCTGTTCCGTCGTCAGTTCATACACTTCCAAGATTGTGGTATAGCGGGCATAGGCCATCATGGATACGAGATTGCTGAATTCTTTGCCGAATCCTTCTTTTTCACCGATCACTAATAACTCTTCGTTTGTCATCATTTCTTCCTCCTCTAAGTGGGCTGAGCACTCACAGGTCAGAACTGCCGGCGCAAAAAACCGCAGAATGACAGCATGTGCCATCCTGCGGTTTCTCAACTATCATGCGTACTTCTCTCGCATACGGATCAGTGAGTATGTTTTTCGGGGAGACGCAGGACAGTCCTGATTGTAAATGCATAAATGGTTTTCATCATGGTCTCACCCCTTTCTGTAATAGTATGAATAGTTTATCACTTAACGTATTCTGTTGCAACCTGTTTCTGCTGGCAATCAAAACTCCCGCTTCCAGATCGGCAAAAACCATTTGACGCCCCTGCGGTTGACCGGCAGCAGTTTCATATCGGCGATCAGATGGCTGATGTAACCGCAGAGTCCGGCGGCGACCATGCCGTCGATGGGCCATTCCTCGTGCAGGTAGTGCAGGATGAGTGCGTAGAACGCTACGCCGAGCAGGGAGTGGGTGTACGACCGGTGCATAACGAAGGACGCCTGCACGATATAGCTGCCCGCCATTAGGATGCCGATCGATTCGCCGAGCACGAAGCCGAGCAGCAGGACGAGGACGCCGGTGATCGTCAGCATGCGCCGGCGCGTGATGATCCGGGAAATGATGAGCAGCAGCAGGCCGATCCCACCGTAAATGTAGATATCGCGGTTCAGTCCCTGGGTGAGTGCCTGGTAGACCAGCGTCAGCAAAATGACGATGCCGGCCGTTTCCATGAGCCACCTGCTCACCTTCTTGCTGAGTGTGATCCGGCTGGTGGCCAGGCCGTTCGTATCCAGATCCGGCACCACGCCGGAAATGCCCCCGATGGCCGCGCCGATCAGCGCCGTCCGGACATCCGGATGTGCGGCGTACCCCGCGATTGCGCCGGCCGCCGTGCCGATGGCCAAGTGTGATGTACCTTTCATATGTATCCCTCTTCAGCTGTCATAGAATCGCTGGCACGTCTTGTTTCAGAACATACATTCCGTGTCAGGTGCTTTCTTAGTATAGAGGAAGGAAGCGGGAAAGGGAACCGCTGTTTTAGGAGAGGGCTGGTGGGCCGCGGTCTTGAGCGCTTCTGGGGTGTGCTTGAGCGTTTTTCATTGTCTTGAGCGCTCTTCGATGTTGCTTGAGCGTTTTTTAATTATCTTGAGCGCTCATCGGAGTTACTTGAGCGTTTGTCCGTTATCTTGAGCACTTCAGCAGCCTTTTTGAGCGCATCGCCGGTTCTTTGAGCAGCCGATATCCGCGGTGCACTTCCCACCATGTTTTATTAGGGAACATACAAATCCCGTTTCAGGCCATACTTCCCGTAATCAGTGGAAACAGGGAGTGGTTGCGGGATGGAAATCCAAAAAGAGACCGTTTCGATTTTCGCTTTAGGCGGCGTCAACGAAATAGGAAAGAATATGTATGGCATTCAGTATAAAGAGGACATTTTCATCGTGGACTGCGGATCCAAATTTCCGGATGAAAGCCTGCTCGGCATCGACCTGATCATCCAGGATATCACGTATTTGAAGGAAAACAGGGACCGCGTGAGGGCACTCATTGTCACCCATGGGCACGAAGACCATATCGGCGGCATACCGTATTTCCTGAAGCAGCTGCAGCTGCCGGTGTATGCTACTGCGCTGACGCTGGGGTTGATTGAGATCAAACTAAAAGAGCATGGTCTCCTTCGTGAAACCGAGCTGCACGAGATTGACGCGGATTCCGTGTTGCCGTTCGGACAAGTGGAAGTGTCGTTCTTCCGGACCAACCACAGTATTCCCGATTGTGTCGGAGTAGTATTCCAGACGCCGATCGGGAATGTCGTGCATACCGGCGACTTCAAATTCGATCTGACCCCCGTGAATAACGAGTCGCCCGATATTCACCGGATGGCGGAAATCGGGCAGCGCGGTGTACTCGTCCTGTTGTCGGAAAGCACGAATGCCGAGCGGCCGGGATTCAACCCATCCGAGATGGCGATCGGCGGTCATATCGAAGAGGCGTTCCGGCAAGCGCCGCGGAAAGTGTTCATTTCCACATTTGCCTCGAACGTCCATCGGGTCCAGCAAGTCATCGATGCCGCTGAGAAGACCGGCCGAAAACTGGCGCTGCTCGGCAGAAGCATGACAAATATCGTGAACGTCGCGGCGGAGACCGGCCACCTGTCGATTCCGGACGGCATGCTGATCGAGCCGTACGAAATCATGAAACTGCCGCCGGAACAAGTCGCAGTCCTCTGCACAGGCAGCCAGGGGGAGCCGATGGCCGCGCTGTCACGCCTCACGAGTTCTGCGTTCAGGAAAGTGGAAGTGCTGCCGGAAGACACCGTGCTGTTTGCGTCTTCGCCGATTCCGGGCAATGAAAAGAACGTCTCCCGCATCATCGACAGCCTGTACCGGCTCCGCGCGAATGTCGTCTATGGCAGCGGCGGAGAATCGGGCATGCACGTCTCCGGCCATGCCCGCCAGGAAGAGTTGAAGCTGATGCTGACACTCATGAAGCCGAAGTATTTCATCCCCATCCACGGGGAATACCGGATGCTGTACAAGCATCGGCAGCTGGCGGAGTCGGTCGGGGTGGAACGGGACAACATCTTCATTGTCAAAAATGGAGAGGTCGTCGATGTCAGCAAAGAGGAGGCCCGGCAGACGCGCAGCGTGAAGGCCGGCCGGGTCTTCGTGGACGGGCTCGGCATCGGGGATGTCGGAAAGATCGTGCTGCGCGACCGGAAACTGCTGTCCGAAGAAGGGATTCTCGTGATTCTGGTGACGGTCGACAAGACGGACGGGGAGCTGCTGATGGAACCGGATACGATCTCCCGAGGATTTGTCTACAAGCCAGATGCCGAGGAACTGATCGCCGAGGTGAATGAAATCGTGGCGTCAGCCGTCCAGCAAGTTCAGAAAGCGGAAGGCAGCGACCGTGTGGTGATCCGCCAGCAAGTGAAGAAGGCTGTGGAGACACTGCTGTACGAACGGACGAAACGCCGTCCGATGCTGCTGATCTTCGTCATGGAAATGTAAAAGCGGGGAGAGCCGGTCCTTCAGCGACCCGGCTCTCTTTTTGCGGTTCTGTTACCCGGCGTCCGGTTCGTGAAAGGAAAATACATAGAATGGATGAGTTATGGGCAACCTTATGAAAAGGTCTGGGAAAACGAGGGGAATCGATATGCAAATTGAGAGATCAACGGAATGGAAAGACGGATTCACCGACCGGCTCGAAAACCGGGAACCGTGGGATAGCTGGGCGCTGTATCAGCTGGGCTACGAAGCGGAGCAGGCAAAGCTGATTTCGGAGTTCAACGGACTGCAATGCACACGCCATCTGCCGAATCTGACTGCGTTCCCGCATCAGCTGGAAGCGGCCGAGCGAGTCATCGAGCGCATGAACGGCAAAGCGATATTGGCGGATGAAGTCGGTCTCGGAAAGACAATCGAGGCCGGTCTAATCCTGAAAGAATATCTGATCCGGGGTCTCGTGAAGAAGGCGTTGATCCTCGCGCCTGCCTCGCTGACGAACCAGTGGCTCGCTGAGCTGAACACGAAATTCCACATTCCCGCGATGGCCTATAACAAGAAATACAACATGGACCACTGCCCGATCGTCGTCACGAGCATCGATATGGCGAAACGCAGTCCGCATAGAGAAGCGATCAGCCGGCAGGAGTTTGACCTCGTCATCATCGATGAGGCGCACAAATTGAAAAATCCGAAGACGAAAAACTACGAGTTCGTCCAGCAGATGAAGAAGAAGTTTTGCCTGCTGCTGACCGCGACACCCATCCAGAATGATGTGTTCGAGCTGTTCAACCTGATCTCCCTGCTGAAGCCCGGGCATCTCGGGAACTTGGAAACGTTCCAGAGTGTCTTTTCGGCCAACAAGCATCACGTCGAAGAGGACGAGTTCCTGCGGGAGCTCATCCAGCAGGTGATGGTGCGGAATGTACGGGGGGACACAGGAATCGAATGGACCGACCGTCATGTCCGGATTGTGCCGATCGGGTTTTCGCAGGAAGAGCGGGACGTATATGACAGGGTGTCGAAACTGCCGGTTGCTGATTCGTTCACGCTGCTGACGCTGCAGAGGGAGCTGTGCAGCAGTCCGCTTGCAGCCGTGCTGACGCTCGAGAAGATCGCAAAGGAAACCGCTGATACGGCCCTCCGCCGGGAAATGGAGCAATTGCTTCTCCAGCTGACGCGGACCGGCATCCATTCGAAGGCGGAGAAGACAGCGGAACTGATCCGCCTGGCGGATGACAAAGTGATCGTATTCACCGAATACCGCGCGACACAAGTCTACTTGCAGGCCTATCTGCACAAACAGGGCGTGTCCAGCGTACTGTTCAACGGCAAGTTCAGCAAAAACAAACGGGAATGGATGAAGCAGCTGTTCCAGCAGAAGGCGCAGGTGCTGATCGCGACCGAATCAGGCAGCGAAGGGTTGAACCTCCAATTCTGCCACCACGTCGTCAACTATGACCTGCCGTGGAATCCGATGAAACTCGAACAGCGGATCGGCCGTGTCCACCGGCTCGGACAGGAACAGGATGTCCATATTTATAATCTGGCGATTGAAGACTCCGTGGAAGACAAGATGGTCGAGCTATTGGAGAAGAAGATCGGCGTGTTCGAAACGGTTGTCGGAGAACTGGATCATATTTTATCCGACCCGGAAAAATCGATTTCATGAGGGGAGGGCGCTTATGGATGAACAAGCCATCAAACAATATATCCACCGTTTTTTCGAAGAGAACCGATGTGGAATCATAGAAGAGAGTGATGACCATCTGACCGTACAGCTGACAACGGAGATGGACAAACGCATCATGAACCGGCCGTACTACTGGAGTTATGTGGAAAGTGTCGGGGCGGAACCGAACCCTGCTCAGCTGAAGATGATTACGAATCCGAAGCAGTTCAGTTCATCCATGAAAGGGGAACGCATCCACTTCGGATCCCCGCGGCTCCACCAGCTGTTCGAGGTGGCGGGGCAGCAGGGGAAGTACGTCCAGCTCTACGAAACGCCGGCCGCCGGACAGGCCGCTCAAGTGACACTCACGCCATGGCTCGGCGTGAATTACAAAGTGACGTACTCGAGCGACCGGACAAAGGAAGCCCTCTACTCGCTCGGCATGAACCTGATGAACGGGGCAGTGATCGATGGGTTCCAGCCCTCTGTCCGTGAGTTGGAGCTGGCGGCTGCCATCCCGGCGAATACGTACTATCTGCCGTATATCATCCACCCGAACAATGCGGTGGAGCGGCTGGACACATTGCTGGAGCAGGTGATCCGGCAGGACGATCATTCCTGGATGGACGAAGCGAAACAGCGGCACACCCGCGACATGCGCGTGCTCGATTACTTCTATGCAGATGCCGACGAACTGCCCGACAGTTACAAGGTCGAGCGGCAGGCGATCGACGAACAGTATGCAACCGCCGTCACGGTGGAAGTGATCAGCGGGGGGCTGTTCTACCTGCACAGCGGCCTGCTGAAGCGGTCTTAGTTGTAGCGGAGAACGGTTTTATAGTAAGAGCGAACGGCGCTGGAATTGTGTGTGGATGCCGATATATTCGGCGAAGTGTCCGATACGGCGGGGGATGTGTCCGATACTTCCAGCGAACTGTCCGATACCGCGGGGGATGTGTCCGATATCTCCCGCCAAATGTCCGATACACCCGGGGCGAGCCGGCTGGCTTGTCCCTTTTCTGCGCGGCAAAGCAGCGCTGCGGAACAGGCAAGCTGCCGCGGCCGGAGCGATCCGATAGAAATGAGCGAAGCGAACACAAGCCAGGCCCTTGAATTGTGTCTGGATGCCGATAAATTCGGCGAAGTGTCCGATACGGCGGCTCAAGTGTCCGATACTTCCAGCGAACTGTCCGATATGACGGCAGATATGTCCGATATCTCCCGCCAAATGTCCGATCCTCGCGCACGGCTCCCTCACCTTCCGATTATTCCCCCTGCCATACGGGTAGATGACTCATATGGAAACTGAAGATGGATTAATTGAGGAGGAGGTTGGTACATATGAAAAAAACGTATGATGTCATCGTGGTCGGAACGGGAACCGCCGGGTCATCGATTACCCAGGCATGCCGGGACGAAGGGAAGACAGTTGCTGTTATTGATCGCCGGACGTTCGGCGGCACGTGTCCGCAGCGCGGGTGTGATCCGAAAAAGGTGCTCGTCGGGGCGGCGGAGTGGATGGATTGGAAAGAGCGGATGGCGGGCAGAGGTCTCGCAGGCAATGCAGAAATCGACTGGCAGGAACTGATGGCGTTCAAGCGTACATTCACAGAGCCCATTCCTGAAGCCACGGAGAAAAAGTTCAGCAGCCTTGGGATCGACTGCTACCACGGCGACGCAAAATTCATCTCGGATACGAAGCTGAAAGTCGGCGACAATGAATTGATTGGGAGGAAAATCGTACTTGCGACAGGTGCGGCGCCTATGAAACTCGGGCTGGACGGAGAAGATCTCATGATTCACAGTGAGGACTTCCTGGATCTTGACGAACTTCCGAAAAAAATCATCTTTGCCGGCGGCGGCTACATTTCCATGGAATTTGCGAGCCTCGCTGCACGGGCCGGGTCCGAGGTGCACGTCATTCACCGCGGCGAGCGGCCATTGGAGCCGTTCGACGGGGACTTGGTCGACCTCCTGATGAAACGGCTGGAAGAGACGGGCGTGCGCTTCCATCTGAATACGTCCGTCAAGTCCGTCGAAAGATCCGGGGACGGTTTCACAGTAAGCGCGGAAAAAGATGACAGCGCTGAGACATTCACAGCGGACCTCGTCGTGCACGGTCTTGGCCGCGCCCCATCACTCGATGTGGACACGAAGGCAGGGAATATCAAGCTCGGCGACAAAGGCGGCGTGAAGGTGAACGAGTATTTGCAGAGCGTCACTAATCCGAACGTCTACGCAGCCGGTGATTGTGCAGAGACCGGGGCCCCGCCGCTGACGCCAGTCTCCTCAGATGACGCGGAACTGGTTGTGCAGAACCTGCTGCACGGCAACTCAAGGCCTGCTGACTATGCACCAATTCCGTCCGTCGCATTCACAGTGCCGAAAGTCGGGTCTGTCGGCATGACCGGGGAAGACGCGGAGAAAGCCGATCGAAAACTGGACGTCACGTTCCGGGAAATCACGGACTGGTTCACGTTCAGACGCACGAACGAGCAGGCGGCTGGCTTCAAGCTCATCACCGATCCGGAAAAGGGCACCATTGTCGGCGCCCATCTGCTCGGCGGCAATGCCGATGAGCTCATCAACCACTTCTCGATGTTCATTCATCTGGAAACACCAATCGAGACGATCAAGAATCTGGAGTTCGCCTATCCGACAGCCGCTTCCGACATCGGCTCCATGCTCGCGGAAATCGGAAACGAGAAAGACTGAGCCGTCTACAGCAAACAGCCCCTTCCTAAACTGGGAGAAGGGGCTGTTTGCATGCCTGCAGAGGAGAATGTTTTCGACGAAAAGGTGTTCTGCGATACCAAGCTTTGCGTTTTGCTCATAAAACCCAAAAAGTGATCATAAACCCGCCTGCAGCGCTCATAAAAACAGAATCCCGCTCATAAATCCTGAGAAGTGATCATAAATCCGAGAAAGTGATCATAAATCCCAAACAGTGCTCATAAAGCAGCCGATAGCGCTCATAACTTCACAATCGGCCGCCAGCCCGCGGGATAGCAACTGGTTCCCAACGTCGCCGAGCCGCGCAGTAATGAAACAAGTCAAGATCTGGCTTGTCGGCTGCGCTCCGCTCCGCTTTTTTGGCAGTGCCTCCTTGGCGGAAGATACACCTCAAAAAGTGGTCTCAAACGACCCGCCAGTCCCCAATTGAATTCATCCCCACCAAAAAGGAGGGCCGCGGGTATTTCCCGTGGGCCCTTCCCTTCAAAAAAATCATTCCAGACTCATGTGCTGCATGCGCCCGAGCAGCCGGTCGCGGTCCTGCTCGAAACCTTCCTTGCCAAGCAGCGCAAACATGTTGCGTTTGTACGCCTCCACACCAGGCTGGTCGAACGGGTTCACACCGAGCAGCAGGCCGCTCATCGCGCACGCTTTCTCGAAGAAGTAGATCAGTTCCCCGAAATTGTACGCATCGAGCTCCTCCAGCTCGATCCGCATCGTCGGTACGCCGCCGTCCGAGTGGGCGAGAGCGGCACCGCGGGATGCTTGTTCGTTCACATCATTCAGCGTTTTGCCGGACAGGAAGTTGAGGCCGTCGAGATTGCCGGGATCTTCACCGATCACCATGTCGGCAGAAGGTTTTCGGATCTGCAGCACGGTTTCGATGAACAGCCGTCTGCCGTCCTGGACATATTGGCCGATCGCATGGAGATCGGTCGTGAACGTGACCGATGACGGGAACAGCCCCTTGCCGTCCTTTCCTTCGCTCTCACCAAACAGCTGCTTCCACCATTCAGCCAAATATTCGAGCCCCGGATCGTACACGGCCAGCAGCTCCACCGACTTGCCGCCCGCGTGCAGGACATTCCGCCACGCGGCATAGCGGTAGCACGGATTGGATGCAAGATCGGGATCCCTGTACAGCTGGTATGCCGCTGCTGCCCCTGCCATCATACGGTCGACGTCGAGCCCGGCAACCGCCATCGGCAGCAGCCCGACCGGTGTCAGGACAGAATACCGGCCGCCGATATTGTGCGGGATGATGAATGTCTCATAACCTTTCTCAGCAGCCAATGTACGCAGCGCACCTTCCGACTCATCCGTCGTCACGTAGATTCGCTCCCTGGCGCCGTCTTCCCCGTATGCCGTCTCCATGTAGTCCCGGAATACGCGGAAGGCCAGGGCCGGTTCTGTTGTCGTCCCCGACTTGGAAATCACATTCACCGAAATTCTTTTGCCGCGCAAGACATCGAACAGATCCGTCAAATAGCGGGCGCTCGTATTGTGGCCGGCGAAGTACACCTCGGTTTCGCCGCCGAGCTGATTCCGGAACGTATGACCGAGTGCCTCGATGGCAGCTTTCGCTCCGAGATAGGACCCGCCGATGCCGATTACGACAAGGGCATCCGATTGTTCGCGGATGCGGGCCGCTGCCGCCTTCAGGTGGATAAATTCCTTTCGGTCATACGTCTCAGGCCAGTCCACCCAGCCGAGCACCTGCTCTTTGTCCTGCGAAGCATGGAGCTGGTGATGGGCGCTCTTCGCCTTGCCTTCGAACGAAGCAAGTGAAGCCTGTCCTTCAAACGGATACAGATCCGTATCGTCAAATGTGATAGGCATGGATTATTCTCCTCTTCCCGGCGGTCACACAAAAACAGGATCCGCCAGCTGTGTACTATAGTATGTATGAAATCAATCCAAACGAGTCATTGCGATAAGTATAATAAACTGCAGGGGAAAAAGGTATTGAAACCTCGCTTGCTATCAAGTTCCCTCTTCAAGACGCGTCAAAACCAGATAGGCAGCCTGTCCTGCTAAGCAGGAACTTATCTACGCAAAAAAAACGGACTGCCCATTGGAATAAACGGGCAGTCCGGTTCTCTTTACACTCATGCAGGCGGACCGATGATAACACCTGGCTTCACCGGACGTACCGCCGCTTCCCATGCAGCGGCATCCATGCCGTATGCATACGGCATGACGTCTTTCGGCGTGAGGGCAAGTAGGTCAGAACCGAACCCGGTCTGCGGCTTGCCGGCATCGAAGATCCCCTGCACGTGGGTGCCGTCTGCCTCGGCGATGAAATAATGCCAGAATCCTTGCGGAACGCTGACAGCCTGGCCCTTTGTGATCCGGTAATGGTGGAACTTCTTGGATTCCAGGCCGAGCAGTGATACGGTGACAGAGCCGGACACGCAGTAGATCAGCTCCGTGGCATTCGGGTGATAATGCGGCTCGATCATCTGGTGGCGGCTCAGGAAGATATCGAGCAATGACATGTTCTGCAGCGCGCTCAGCTGGTCTTTGCTGAGGATGTTGATGTAATTCTTTTCATCTTTCACGAAAAACGGATGGTCGGCAAGATCGGCGGCATACGTTTCCGCCGGCTGGACCGGTACGTTCTCTGACATTCATAGGCACCCTTTCCGGTTAGGTTTAGCGTCTGTTCGATTCAGCTTATGCCCCGGTACCCCGGAACGTGCGGAACGTCATCCGGCGGAAAAGTCCAGTGCGGGTTTGCCGAAAGCCGGTTATCGGAAAAAGTGGATGAAGGGAGGAGGAGGGACGCTTATCGGTCATGTCGACTGCAGTTTCGGGATGTTGCGGAAAGTCGGCGTCTCATGCGGCAGAGCCAAAAAAGCCCGGGAACCGGACTTTTCAGCGTTCGTCATGCGTTCAGCCGCGGCTGAGCGCTTCTTTCACTTCTTCGATCTGCTGCACGTGACGCAGCTCATGGTACCCTGCAAACGGTATCCATTGCGCAAGATCCATATCACCGAACACAGGATGAGGATAGGATTTGGCTGCAAGTTCCTCATGACTGGCCGACTCACTGACATGGCGCAGCAATTCATGTGTACTGCCGAGCTTTTCCTTCAGTTCACTGCAGGTCATATACGTATCGCCGGGAACCGCAAACCCGGGAGCGTCCACTTTCACCGACCGGTCCACAGTCCGTTCAATGGGCTTCTGAGCTGTCTGATGGGCGGTGCCTTTCTGCAGTTCCTGCTGGACCGTCTTCGCCACAGCCCCTTCCATCAGGGCGATATGCTCCATCACCTGCCGGATCGACCATCGATCGTCGGCAGGCTTCCAATTCAGATCATCATCCGATAATCCGTTCACAGCTGCCCATAGGACAGAGCGTGCTTCATCGTTGCTGATCATCGTCATCCCTCCTGTTGATAGTAATATACCATAGTGGTTGATATTCAAACGTTAGTACCGTTGTGCAAATACTATGAGAAAACGACCTCCGGCTCGATTGCTGTCCAATCCGTCCAGTTTCCCGTATAATTTAAAAAATAATAATCCGCTGATTTCAATAAACTGCTTCCCGTGAAGCGGAATCCAGCTGTCAATAGGGAGAAGGTGAATGTATGGAAATCTTTGAGGCGATCCTCCTCATGCTGAGTGCGGTGTTCCTTTCGAACGTCCTGAACCGGTTCCTGCCATCAATCGCAGTGCCGCTGATCCAAATTGCTCTCGGGATCGTACTGGCGATTCCGCTCTCCAATCACGCACTCAAACTAAGCCCCGACTTGTTCCTGCTGCTATTCATCGCACCGATCCTCTTCAATGATGGTGTCAATGTGGACAAGCAGGCGATCTGGCGGGAACGGAAATCGATCGTATCCCTGTCGATTGCGCTTGTCTTCGTAACGGTCGGACTGCTGGGCGGGTTCATCCACTGGCTGCTGCCGTCCATGCCGATGGCGGCTGCCTTTGCACTTGCGGCAGCTCTTGCGCCGACAGACGCGGTTGCCGTCAGTGCACTTGCGGAAAAAGTGAAAGTCCCCCATAAGATCATGCATACATTGGAAGGCGAGTCGCTTATCAACGATGCATCCGGTCTCGTGTCGTTCCAGTTTGCGGTCGCAGCGCTGCTGACAGGTACCTTTTCCATCCTTCAAGCGGGACTGACTTTTGTTCTCATCTCGATAGGGGGCATCCTGCTCGGCGCCATTCTCAGCCTTCTGAAAATCGCGTTGATGAGAAGGCTGCGCCAGCTGGCGATCGAAAATAATATCTCGTATATTCTGATGGAGGTTCTGCTGCCGTTCCTCATCTTCGTCATTGCGGAAGGGGTGGGCGTCAATGGGATCCTCGCCGTTGTCAGCGGAGGGATTGTCCACTCGATCAGCTTCCGCCGTCTGAACCCGGAAGTGGCACAGCTCAAAATGCTGTCACGCAATACTTGGTCGGTCATTACGTTCAGTCTCAATGGCATCGTATTCGTTCTGCTCGGCACCCAGCTGCCGCTTATCGTACAGACCGTATGGCGTGAACAGGATGTACCGATCCTGTCACTGTTAGGCTATATTCTTGCAATCGCATTCGGCCTGCTGTTCCTGCGCTTCCTTTGGATCGGCCTGTTCAATAACTTCCAGAGCACATCACAGCTGCTGAGCCGCAAGCGGCTGCAGGATACGCTGCTGTATACGATTTCAGGGGTGCGCGGGACGATCACACTTGTCGGTGTCTTGTCGTTCCCGCTGTTCCTGAGTGATGGCACGCCATTCGCTGAACGGAACCTGCTGCTCTTCATCGCGGGTGGGGTCATCCTGGTCACATTGCTGCTTGCGAACTTCACACTGCCGCTGTTTGCCCCGAAAGCGGACGAATCGGTAGTGAGTAATGACAATACGTGGGAAATCGGTATGCTGCGCCATGTGAAAAAGGAGCTGCGCAGCCAGCGGACTGCTGCGAACCGACAATCGATCGGACGTGTCATCAAGATGTACAACGATCGGATTTTCTCGCTGACCAACATGGATGACCTAAGTAAGAAAGAGCGGAAGCTGCGTGAACTGATCATGCAGTGGCAGCTCGACCATACAGCGGAACTCGTCGGAGAAGGACTCGTACGGATCCAGGTCGCATTTCCGATTATGAGAGGTCTGAATAAGCGGCTCTACCGGCTGACCCGTGACAAAAAATACCGGTTTAACTCGTTTTACGGATGGCTGCTGCATCGGGAGCTGAAGGGGATGCGGCTGAAACCGCTCCCTCCCGGAGATCGCCGGAAACAGCGGATGCTTTTATTGCGGAACAATGCAGAATTCGTGACAGACAAATTGAAGAGCCTGGAAGACGGGGAGTTTTCCGCCGAACTCGTCGAAGGCTTCCTGCTGAACTATGAACGAATGGGCGGCTATGGCATGCCGAAGGAAGAAGCCCACCACCTTCATGAATGGATTGATTATGCGCTGCAAGCCGAACGAAGCTTCATCCAGTCCGCCTTCGAGCAGGGGGATATCTCCCGAAGAGATATGAAGCGGTATCGTGAGAATCTGCTGGCGATCGAAAACAGCGTCCAGCTGCAGGACGGTTCGGAAGAATAGGCCGCGCATCGTCAGGGAACACAAAGAAAGAGAGTGCACCGGATACAGCCGGAAGCACTCTCTTTTTCTGAAGAGGATAAAATGATTATGCGTTCGCCGCTGCCTTCTTCGGCTGGGTCAGCAGCTTCGGATCTTTCAAGTAGTTGATAATGCCTTCCGAGGCACGGTAGGACAAGGCACCGATCGTCGCGGTCGGGTGGTGGCCGCCGAATTGCGGGAATGCCGAGCCGCCGACGACGAACAGGTTCTCCATATCCCACATCTGCAGGTAGTTGTTGACGGCAGACGTTTCCGGGTCTTCGCCCATACTGACACCGCCTGCGTAGTGGCCGCCGTCGTAGACGTGATCGAACTCTTCAGGGACCTCGTCAGGATCGACGATATCTGCGCCCATTTCCTTCATGATCTCCGTACACTTCTCGATGCCGAACTTCGCCATCGCCCGGTCGTGATCCGTGTATTTGTAAGTGATGCGGAGAAGCGGATCCCCGAAATCATCGGTATACGTCGGATCGAGGGACGTATAGTTATGCCACCAGGACATCGTCGCCATCGTGTACCAGACGACGAGGCTGCGGTTTGTGTAATGGAGCGATTTCTCCTTGAACTCCGGCCCCCAGTTCTTGGTCCCCTTCGGCACCGCGTTCGTCGCGATCGGACCGTGGCCGTACTGCCGCAGTTCGATTCCGCCGCCGTTGATAAAATCGAGGTCGGTGTGATCGAAGTTGTCGCCGGCGAAATCGCTGAGAGTGCCGCCAAGCGCTCCTGCGCCCATGAACAGGTTGAACTTCTTCTTTTCGAAGAAGCCGCGCGCGCCGAGGAATGTGATGCCGAACTGGCCGTTGTAATTGCGCCCGATGACCCCTTTCCGGGTCTCCGGATTGTACGGTTCCCCGATTTTGGATAAGTGCAGCAGCCGGTTGTTCGTAAAGGCGAACGCACCGAGCACGACGACGTCCGCCGGCTGGATGTATTCGAGGCCGGTCCGCAGATCGACATACATGACGCCTGTCGCTTTGCCGTTTTCGTGAAGCACCCGGCGTACGTAGGAATGAGTGCGGATCTCGCAGTTGCCCGTCTTCAGGGCAGTCGGGATGACCGTGACAAGCGGATCCGATTTCGCGCCGAAGTCACAGCCGTATTGTGTGCAGAATGAGCAGAACATGCACTGGGCAAGCGTTTCGCCGTCCGGATTCTTGTACGACTGGGACAGGTTCGCAGATGCCACCTGATACGGATGGTAGCCCATCTTCTTCGTCGTGTCCTTGAACAGTTTGACGGCTGGGGACTCTTTCATCGGCGGGTTCGGCCAGTCATTGGACCGCTTGTCCCCGAGCGGATCGGGTTCGCCGGATATCCCGGCGGTCTTCTCCCACTTATCATAGTAGGGTTCCATCTCATCATAGGTGATGCCCCAATCGCGGATGAACATCCCTTCCTGGATCTTCTTCTCCCCGTAGCGCTCGATCGTCTTCGACCGGAGCTCGAAATCGATCGGTTTCCACCGGTATGTAGCCCCTGCCCAGTGGACACTGCCGCCCCCGAGATCCGTACCGGCCATCATCTCTTTACGTGTGCGGACCGGCAGCGCCTCTTCATCCAGGTTATTCCGGGAGGTGATCGTCTCCGGCGCCAGATTCTGCATCATCTCGTAGCGATCCGTATATCGGAGTTCGTCTTTCACGCCGATGTAATCCTGGCGGTCGACGGGTTTTCCGCGTTCAAGGGTCACGACTTTGTAACCTGCTTTTGCCGCTTCCGCGGAAACGATGCCGCCTGCCCAGCCGCTGCCGACGACGACAACATCCACTTTCTTCAGTTTCTTGGCCATTTATATTCCTCCTATCCCCACATGTCCTGGTAATCGCGCAGGCTTTCCTGCTTCATGACCGCGAATTCTTCATCCTCGATCTGTCCGAGATACCCCATGCGCGGTCCCGGATACTCTTTCATCTTCCATCCTGCCATATTGCGGTTGCCCCCATAGACCGGGTCGGCATAGGCGCCTTCGATCGTCGTCTGCAGCAGCAGGTTGAAGAACGCGGTGGAGTGGATACCGTTCATGCGGATCTTCCCTTCCTCCAGATCGGTGAGGATGGCATCCATCTGTTCCCCCTCGAGCTCCGCGAATTTCTTGTCGTGTTTCGAGGACGCTTGATCCTGCATGGTCTTGATACCCTCCCGGAAGATTTCACCGCGGTTCATGCGGGTCTGATAGCGGGGGGTCGGTGCCGCCGTTTGGGTATCGGCGTTCGGCCCTTGGTTCTTCTGGTTGCGGTCCAGGTCTTCATAATAGGCGGCTTCCTGATTTTGCGGGAAGGGGCCTTTCATATAGGCGTGTGCATTCGAACCCCAATCGCCCGCGAGCTGCCGGTCGATGAAATACGGGACGCTCAGTTCGATGGCCCCCGGGCCGTTCTTGTCTTTCGGATACAGCCGTTCCGTCGCTGCGGACAATGTTTCGAAATCGTCCGTCCTGCTGAAGAACGTCCGGGCATCCATATCATGGTTGTCATCTTTGGCTGCCGTGTCCTTGTTTCCGGTATCTGCAGGCTTTTTCACCTGGCTCGTGACCAGGCTGCCGAGAAGTCCGCCGCCGATCAGTCCTCCTGCCACGAGACCGGAATTCTTCAGGAATTTCCGCCGGCTTTCGTCCTTGGCTTGCGGGGTCTTCGGTCTTTCCGTTTCCGCCATCACGATTCCTCCTTTACCTGATGTGCTGTCAGTCTTACCTGTAAGTATAAGAAAAATACAAAGAAGCCAGCCCTGAGTGCGCTATGCATGATGAAATTCAGGCATCCGGCAAGCAAGGGCTGGCTACTATAAGCACCATACCCTCTCTGTGTTTAAATAATCTCGAAGAAAGGAATAGTAGTGATTTTATTTTCAATCCATCAATCTGGAGTGGACCAACTCTCCCTGGACCCAGACCTGTCGGATGTGCTCCGGACGCACGAGGTACATCATCTTCTGGAACACATCGATCAGCGGCTCGTCCCGGTCGTAGAGCGGCAGCCGGGCGGAATGCAGGGAAGGGTCGATCCGCTGCACATCCCAAGCATAGCCTGTTTCAAGCCGTCCTACCGGCAGACTGAGACTTTCACCGCCGCCCGCTGTCGCGAGGTAGAAGGCTTCTGAGATGGTGATACGGGAATCCGGGGTGCCGCGCTCATCTGACGGAGTCCGCGGATCGACCCCGTCTTCGAGCATCCTCGACGACATGACGGCCTGGCGGGCATTGTCGAACAGGCTCGGCGAAAAGCCTCCGGAAATATCCGAACCGAGTCCGATATCCACCCCCATGCCCATGAACCGGCGGATCGGGATGACGCTGTTCGCGAAATACGCATTGGACACCGGGCAGTGGCCGATCGCCGTGCCGGTCTTTGCGAACAGGGCCGCATCCTCATCGGCGAGGAAGTTGCAGTGGGCCATGACGGACTTGTCCCGCAGCAGGCCGAAACTGTTCAGCACGAAGGCATCGTTCTCTCCGAAACGCTCCCGCACGTGATCATGCGCCCAGTCGCTTTCACTGCAGTGTGACTGCACATGTGTATCGTATTTGGCGGCGAGTTTCCCGAGGCCTTCCAGGACACTGTCCGTGCAGGTCGGCACGAACCGTGGCGTGACGACTGGGTAGACCCCCTGCTTGGTCCGCTGTCCGATCTCTTGAACGCGTTGGATGAACTCTTCGGTATCCCGCAGTGCGGTCTCAGTATTTTCATCACGATAGAACTCCGGACATTCCTCTTTGAGATCCATGACGACTTTGCCGACCAGCCCGCGCTGACCGCGGTCTGCACAGATTTCCGCCAGGCGTACGCTCGCTTCCTTATGGACGGTCGCAAAGTAGAGGGCCGTCGTCGTCCCGTTCGCGAGCAGTGTGCTGACTGCGTCAGAGTAGACGGTATCGGCGTAGCTGAGATCGCTGAATTTCGCTTCGCATGGGAACGTATAGGTGTTCAGCCAGTCGTGGAGAGGGATATCGAGTGCGGTGCCCGCCTGTGCCCATTGGGGGGCATGACAGTGCAGGTCGACCAAGCCGGGCAGCAGGTAACTGCCTTCCGGGATCACCGTCAGGCGGCCTGCTGATTCGGCGTCTTGCCGCAATTTTTCGTACGCATCATCACCCTGGTGCACGATGTCTGCGATGATGCCTTGGTCGTCCACGCAGAACAGGCAGTCCTGGAGAACGTCCACCTCCTGTTTCGTGCGGCTTGTGAATGCGGTGGCCTGGAATACGCTGGCATAGTTCACACTGCTTCCTCCTCGGTTCTTTTTTGTGGTGCCATTATAGCAGAACGGCTTTCCGGTTTGTGAAGTCGGCTTCTTCGTAATACGCATTTTTGACGAGCAAGTTCGGGCCCAGGCAGCGCACTGCAGGGCAATGGCAGCTGACCGATTTCGATAAGGGGTGCGCCTGCCAATCGCTGTACATATCCGGCAGGGAACCGGTCTGGATATTGCCGAGTGGCGGTACGTCGCCGAAGTCTGTCACGATGACATCACCTGTGAAAATATTGACGTTCAGACGTGAGCGTCCGTCCGGATCGTTCCGCATCGACACATTCGGGCTCTGCCGCAGCTGCATCAGCAGTTCCTGATCGTCTGGATCGGGGCTGCAGGCGTAGAACGGAAGGGTTCCGAACAGCATCCAGGTTTCGGGATCCCGGAAGCGGAGGAGATCACGGATTGCACTTCGCGTCTCATCCAGCGACAGGACATCCAGATCGGAGGCGAAGTCGCTCGGATACATCGGATGGATCTCATGCCGGGCGCACTTCATCTCCTGCACGACCTGCTCGTGGATCTTCTGAAGGTGGGGCAGGGTGCGGCGGTTGAGCATCGTTTCCGCCGACACCATGACGCCAAGATCAGCAAGCGCCCGGCTGTTGGCGATGAGCCGCTCGAACTGTGCCGCTTTCCGGTCGAATGACGGCTGGCGCTCCATATTGGCGAAGCCGCCTTCGGCGAAGTCTTCGACGGTTCCCCAGTTGTGGGAGATGTGGAGGACGTCGAGGTAGGGGGCGATCGCTTCGTAGCGGTCGAGGGGCATCGTCAAGTTGGAGTTGAGCTGGGTGCGGATGCCTCGGTCATGGGCATATTTCAACAGCGGGAGGACGACCTGTTCAACGGATCGTTTCGAGAACATCGGCTCGCCGCCTGTCAGGCTGATCGTCCGCAGATGCGGGATCTCCCCGAGCTTGCGGATCAGCAGCTCCACGGGCAGTGCATCCGGATCTTTCGGCTGCAGCATATAGCCGACGGCACAGTGCTCGCAGCGCATGTTGCAAAGGTATGTGGTTGTGAATTCAATGGAAGAGAGCACTTGGTGCCCGTGCTGGTCCACATCGAGATAGGCTTCCCAGGGATCTGTCGTGATGCGTTCGGATAATGTGGTCATGTGTTAGGCTCCTGTCTTTAGATATACGGTATTCAGTATGCGCTTTGCTGCTGGGTGTGACAACCTTACGGGAAAAAGGCGGAATAGATTGTCCATTCTTTGAAAGTGCTGAGTCCAGCACTGGCAGACGGTGTCTGAGTTATCAGAATGAATGTTTAATTCATCGGCAGGAATGATTTTTATGAAAAAGGGTAAGAGAGTGGATACTATATGTCTATTTTGAAGAAAGCAGGTGCGCGGAGTGAAAAATCTGTTGATTTCATTCGTGATTCCGTCCTACAACGAAGAAGGAAACATACAGCCGATGATCGAAGCGCTCAGCCGCACGATGACCTTTTCCCGAAACCTCTATGAAATCATTTTCGTCGATGATGGCAGCACTGACGGCACGATGGACGAAGTGCGGGAGGCCGTCCTGCTGTATCCGGAAGTCGAGTATATATCATTCACCCGGAATTTCGGGAAGGAGGCTGCACTTCTGGCAGGTCTCGAATATGCGAAAGGGGATGCCGTCATTCTGATGGACGGCGATCTCCAGCATCCGCCCGATCTCATTCCGCAGCTGATCCGCGGCTATGAAGAAGGCTATGACCAGGTGATTGCGAAGCGCAATCGGAAAGGTGACGCAAAACTGCGCTCGGCGCTGTCCCGGCTGTATTACTGGGGCGTCAACAAAGCGGTCGATGTCGAGCTGCGGGACGGGGAAGGGGATTTCCGCCTCCTCAGCCGCCGGGCTGTCGACTCGCTGCTGCAGCTGAGCGAAGGCAACCGGTTTTCGAAAGGTCTCTATTCGTGGATCGGTCTGGAGCAGAAGACGATCTGTTATGACAATGTGACCCGCCAGCACGGCGAGACGAAATGGTCGTTCAAGCAGCTCCTCAACTATGCCGTGGACGGTGTGGTCTCCTTCAACACGAAACCGCTCCGGCTCTGTTTCTATGCAGGACTGGTCAGCCTGATCCTTGCCGTCGCCTACATCGCGGTGACGCTGGTCGATATCATCCGCCACGGGGTTGACGTGCCGGGATACTTCACGATCATCTCCGCCGTCCTGTTCCTCGGAGGCGTCCAGCTGCTGTCGCTCGGCATCATCGGGGAGTATGTCGGACGGATCTATAACGAAACGAAGAAACGCCCTCACTATCTCATACGGCGGACAAGCGCCGAGGTGAAAGGAAAACCGTTGTCCCATGCCAAAATTCGAAGTTCGTGAATTCATCTCATTCGCCGTGGTCGGCGTCATAAACACCGCAACGTACTATGCGTTCTATCTGTTTGGACTGAAAGGGCTCGGACTTGCGTACATGGCTGCACATTTCGGAGCCGTTTTCCTGAGCATGGTGATCTCGTTCTTCCTGAACAGTTATGTGACCTATAAAGTGAAACCGACCTTGAAGAAATTCCTGATCTATCCGGTCACCCAGCTCGTCAATATCGTCGTGACCGCCGGGCTGCTGTACCTGCTTGTGGACGGGCTCGGTATGAATAGTACAGTGGCGCCGCTCGCTGCGCTGATCATCACAGTGCCGGTCACATTCGTCGTCACGGGAAAGGTGCTGAAAGCGGCATGACGAACAAGACGAAGTGGGTCCTGCTGGCTGCGGCCAGTCTGCTGGTCTCGGTTGCGGCACATAGCTTCATGCTGTCGGAATGGCTGCATGGACGGTACCTCCTTGGAGCGAATGACGGTCTGTCCCAGATGGTGCCGTTCAAGCATTTCCTGTATGAAGCGATGAAGGACGGACATTACTTCTATTCGGAGCGGTTCGGCTTTGGCGGCGGCATTTTCTCTCAGCTCGGCTACTATTTTTCGACATCCATCGCCTTCCTGCTGACAGCAGCTGTCACCGCGTGTCTGGACTGGGCCGGAGCGGTGCAGCCGTCGCTGACGTACTGGGCGGATGTAACGGTCTTCGTCAGTATCATCCGCCTGGCAATGATCCAGCTGCTGGCCGTCTGCTTTTTCCGGCTGGTCGGTCTGCGGACGCCATTCGCCTATCTCGGTGCGGTCCTATATAGTGTCAGCATCCTGTACTTCCGGCATGTCGTCTACTGGGAGTTCTTTGCGGATGCCATGCTGTTCCTGCCGCTCCTGCTGATCGGTGCGGAACGCATCATGCGGGCGGGGAAGCCTGCAGTGTTCATCATCGCAGTCACGCTGTCCATGGCGGATAATTTCTACTTTGCTTATATCAACTTTTTGGTGACTTTCATCTACATAGTGTTCCGCTGGATCCTGCCGATTACCGACCAGGAAGTGAAAAAACGCCGGCAGATCCTGCAGTTCATCGCAGGCGGACTGGCGGGCGCGCTGATGAGCCTGCCGTTTTTCGTGCCGGCTGTCTATGGGTATCTGAACAACCTGCGGCCGCCGTATGAAGGGGAGATTCCGCTGTTCGAAATCCAGGAGAACTTCCTGACGAACGGCCGGATTATTGTGCTGCCGGCATTCCTGGTCATTGCTCTGCTGCTGGTACCCTTATATAAGGACCGGAGATTTCGGCTCTTTGCGGTCCTGACTGTTTTTCTGACGGTCCTCCACATGAGCCCTGTAATTGGCAGCCTGTTCAATGGGCTCTCTGCGCCGCAGTACAGATGGGAGCATATGCTCATGCTGGCGGCAGGGGGCACTGCAGCGTGGGCTCTGCAGAACTGGAAACAGGTCCGGCTGTCCCCTGCGATGGTTGCCGTCATCGGTACGGTCGGTCTGTATTATGTGTTCAGTGAGCTGGATATCCCGGGTAAACCGAGTCTGTATTCTGACAGCATGATCACTGTGATGGTCGTCATCTGCGCGATTGTGCTGCTTGCGACAATCCGGTATTTCAAACATTGGGATATCGCCCTTTATCTCGTGGTGATTGGAGCATCCCTCGTCACCGTGACACTGTTCCAGCAGGAGAAACTGACGAAGAACAATGACGCTGTCGATCAGGTGAAAGGGCAAGGCATTCCAAAATCGTTCTTCTCAAGTGACGCATATGACCCGGAACCCGCACGTGAGATGATCCATGAGCTGGCGGAAGCGGATGAAGATCCACTCGCCCGGTTCGACTGGATGATCGGGACGCGCAACAATACGCCGATCGTGCAGGATTTCCTCGGCATGAGCATGTATTCCAGTCTGCTGAACCGGCATCTCCTGAATTTCTATTGGAATGACCTGTCGATCGACATGGGACGGGAAAGTGTCAGCCGCTATGCCGGGCTCGGCGGCCGGGCGAATCTGTACAGCCTGCTGAACGGTGTTTATGCAGTGCGCGGGGAGAAAGGAAACCCTATACCGTATGAGTTTGAGGAAACCGCAGAGCAGGACGGCTATCGCGCTTACGTAAGCGGGCACCGGCTGCCGTTCATCCGGACGGCCGACAGGGTCTTCACGGAACAGGCGCTGGCGGGAGCTCCGGCCATCGCTCGGGAACACGCGATGCTGGCGGGAATTGTGCTGGATGAAACCGGCCCCTCTGAATCTATTCCGGAAGCTGCCGACCTGATCAGCCATGCAGCAATCGAGACTGTGGATGCCAAGTATACCGGGGATACGCTCACGGTTACGGGGGACACGGGAGGACTCGACCTGCATATCAGCGATCGGGCACTGCTGAAAAAGGACACGTACGTTTCGTTCTATCTGAAACGGTCATCGGCAGACAAAGGATTCGTCCTGAAGGTCAATGATTACCGGACGACCCGGAAACGGACAGACTCAATCTACCGGACCCGTGTCTATGACCTGACGATCCGGATCCCATCCGAAGAGGTCATTCGTATCCGCATGCCGAAAGGGACGTACACGTTCCGCGATCTCGAGCTGTATGCGGAAGATTATACGGCTTTGAAACAGGCGGAACAGCGGAGTGCTGATACACCGGCGCCTGCCGTTGACTGGAACGGCGGCCATTTCCGCGCAGACCTTGATAATCCTGCCGGGGATGCATATGCCGTCATACCGGTCCCTTATGAAAAAGGCTGGCACGCCCGCGTCAACGGGAAGCGGACCGAAATACTGAAAGCGAATTATGCATTCACCGGTATCCCGATCAAAGCTGGGAAAAACAAAATTGAACTGACGTATTATCCGCCCTATTTCCGGATCTCTATCGTAGTGGCGCTTGCCACAGCAGCCGGTCTCCTGCTGCTGTGGATACGCAGCAGACGAAACCGCCCGCTCTCCTCTTGAGGAAGCGGGCTTTTTTCCGTTCAGGCATCCGGAGTGATCGATCCCTGCCGCGAACCGATCAATTGTGCCGGCTGACCGCTCAATTCCCCTGATCAACCGATCAATTCCCTCCGCCAAGTGATCAATCCCTCTGGAGAAGCGATCCATTCACCTGGCCAACCGCTCCATTCCCGCGGCACATGAACTTCTTCCCCAGAAAGGACTCCGACGCGCAGAAAAGAACTTCACCCATCCAGACCAGGATTAATTGGTCTGCTCGCTGCGCTGCGCTTTTCTGTTAGGGGGGTTGCCCGCGCTCAAGCGGGCGGCGCAACGCTCAAGAGGACGGCGTAACGCTCAAGCAGACGGCGAAACGCTCAAGCGGACGGCGCAACGCTCAAACAAGCCACCGAAACGCTCAAGTCGGCCCCGTAAATGCGCAAGCCACCAGCTCTCCTAACAACCAAAAAAGGACACCCCGTCAAGAGGTGCCCCTGGATCAATACGAAATTCCATAAGCCAGCCAACCAGCAGCCGCAACACTGCCTGCCATCAGCACGAGGAAGACCGCATCCATCCGGCTGTAGGACGTCGGGTAGAAATACGTCCGCGCAGCCCCCATCTGGTACTGTTTCGCTTCCATCGCGATCGCAATCCGCTGGGCGCGCCGGATACTTTGCGCGAACAGCGGGACGGTATAGGACTGGATCCGTTCCCCGACCCCTTTCAGGCCAGGGGAGAAGGTGATGCCGCGGACCTTCAAGGCATTGTTCCTCACTTGGATCTCTTCGACGATAACCGGCAGCAGCCGGATCGAGGCGATGAAACTGTAGGCGTATTTCGACGACAGCCGGAACTGCTGCATCATGGCGTAGAAGAACAGCACCGGCTCGACCGTGAGCAGGAAAGCGAATCCTGCGAAACCGAAGGACAATGATTTCGTGCCGAGCAGCAGGCCGTGCCGGATGCTCTCTTCGGAAATCTTGAAGATCCCCCATTGCCAGAGAACGGTGTCCCCTTTGCCGAACAGCGCCATCGTCACTGCCGACGATGCGAAGGACAGGGCGATCGGTATCGACAGGAGGGCGAGCTTCTTCAGAGAATAGCCGCTGAACCCATAAAGCAGTACCGCAAACAGCACGGCGAGCCAGCCGGCGAGCGGCAGGTTCCGGTTGAACAGCATGACGAGCAGAAGGAGGACGAACACCGCGAACTTCAGCGCCGGATTGACGCGGTGCAGCCAGGTCGTCCGTTCAGGCGTGAACCAGGCGGGCATCCGCAGCACCTCCCGCCGGAACTGCAGATACAAGCTCGCCATCATGCACGGTCCAGACATCCGTCGCGAAACGATCGGCAATCGTCAGGTCATGCGTCACCATGATGATGGTCAAACCGCGATTCCGTAACTCCTCAAGAATTTCCAGCATGACGAACGTATTGCGGGCATCCTGGCCGAACGTCGGTTCATCCAGCAGCAGGACGTCCGTTGTACCGGTCAGTGCAGTCGCTACGCTGAGCCGGCGTTTCTGACCGACAGACAGCTGGTACGGATGGCGCTGGCCGTCGAAAGGGAGGCTGAACCGCTCAAGCAAATCCGAAGCCCGCCGCTCTGCCTCGTCCTTCGGAAGCGTCTGCATCGATACGGTCAGTTCCTCGAGTAAGGAATTGGCGACAAACTGCAATTCGGGATTCTGGAACACGAGCGACAGCCCTGCCGGCACCGACTTCCTCCGCTTTTTCGGGATGATCTCCCGGCCATCCACCTCCAGCCGCCCGTCCGTCTTCAGCAGCTGCATCATGGACAGCAGCAGTGAACTTTTGCCGGAGCCGTTCTTTCCGAGAACCGCAACCCAGGCCCCTGCCCGGACGGCTGCCTCCTCCACATGGATGACCGGTTTCTTCCCGCGGTACCCGGTGAAGGACTGCATCCGGACGGCATGGAGATCTCCGGGTTCTGCCCGGTCTTCCAGCAGTCTGCGGTATGTCCCGGACGCCAGGTAGTCCTCCCAGACGCCGGGATACCAGATGCCATACCGGATGAGTTCCGCTTTATAGTCACGGAAGATGGCTGCCGGGCGCCCGTCCGCCAGAATCTCCCCGTCATCTGTGAACAGCACGACGCGGTCGATCCAGCTGGCGATCTGATCGATCTTATGCTCGACGATGACCACGGTCTTATCCGCAGCCGCCCCGCGGATCGAAGACCAGATCTGTTCGGTGCCTTCCGGGTCGAGCAGGGCGGACGGCTCATCCAGGAACAGGACATCGGGTTCCATCAGCAGAACGGACGCAAGGGCGAGACGTTGTTTCATGCCTTGCGACAGTTCGAGGATCGGCGTGTGGATATCGGCCAGCTGCAGGCCGACCCGCAACAGGGCGGCCCTGATCCGCTCCGGCATCTCGGAACGGGGCACGGACATATTCTCCAGCACGAACGCGAGCTCCTCATCCACATACGGCATGCAGAACTGCGTGTCCGGGTCCTGGAATACAAAGCCCCAGGAATCAGGCAGCTCAAGCGTTTCGGCTTTCATCGGCAGTTCGAACGAGTTCGGCACGATACCGCTCGCCACCTGCAGGAGCGTCGACTTGCCGCACCCGCTCGGTCCGAGCAGCAGCACTTTCTCTCCGTCCTGTACGGAGAACGACAGGTCCCTGAACAGCAGCCTGTCCTCCCCGGGAAACTTGAGCCGCAAGTTGCGGATCGCCACTGCCGGATCTGCCGTATGGGTCATCGGTCCAGCAGCGAGTATTCGTCTTGCGATACAGGACGTATCGAATGCGTCACGCCGGTCGCCTCCAATGCCCGGATGATCAGGACAGCAAAGACCCCGGTGAAGATGAAAGCACTGACCACACGAAGGCCGTATTTCACAAACAGTGCCCATGGCTCGAGTTCCGCGTACCCGTAGAACATATCAAGACCGAAACTTGCCGCACACGAAGCGATGCCCGCAAGTCCTGCAACCGGGATCGAGAACTTCCGGTAGCGGAACGCCGCGAACAGCAGTTCAGCTGCAAGTCCCTGTGCAAATCCATAGATGAGCACTTCCAGACCGTGCCCGATGAACGCCGACAGACCGGCCCCTGCAATACTGGCGATCAGGGCTGCACCCGGCTTGCGGATCAGCAGTGCCGCGAACACCCCGTTCATGAACCACATCCCGTACAGCAGCTGGCGCGCAACCGGTATCATCGGTTTCACGACCGTATACAAGTCGTCCCAGAATTTCATGAGAATCCCGAACACCACCCCGACCATGATCGTGATCAGCAGGTCGGTGAATTTCAATTTCTTCAATTCGTTCCACTCCTCTTTTCTTGTAAATCTCACAAAAAAAGACCGTCTGAAAGCGCAGACGGTCGAGTGTGGGGTCCCGGGCCCCCTTCATGATCCCTCGATCACGGCTCTCTACGCTGGCATTACCCAGATCAGATGCGGTCAGCAGCGGATTCGTCTGCTATCTCAGCCTGATTCACTCAAGCACCCGTACGGTCAGTTATGTAAGTGACTCGAGTATACAACAGGTAAAATTTTCTGGCAACCCGATAATTCCAGATTGTCTTACAGCTTGGCGAGCGCGGCGTCGAGCCGCTTCCCGAATTTCCGGCGCCAGTCTTCCGCCAAAGCCTCGATGGCAAGCACACGGCGAATCCCCTCTGTATCTTTCGGCTGATGGAAGTAGATGGTGTTCGCCTCGAGCACCGAAACACTGTTTTTGCTCCGAGCCGCCAATGAGATTGCAGAATCGGCACATATCTTTCCTTCCTGCACCACCCGGCATAAGTACCCTGTGAATCCAGTCTCGATCATCCCCTTCATGACCGGCTGCCCAAGGCGCTGATCGATGGCGCTGCAGGGGATCCGGCCCTGTGTCACTTGGATGAACGTCTCCCCGACCTGGAAGATATCCCCGATCCGGACGTCGGCTTCCTTCATCCCCCGGACGGTCAGATTCTCCCCGAACGCAGCCGGCGGCAAGTCGCAGCCGAATTTTTCATTCCAGAGTGAATAGTGCTCAGCAGGGTAGACGCAGACGGCGCGATCCGGCCCGCCATGGTGCTTCTTATCCGCCACGTCGTCCCGACGGAAGCCATCCGCTGTCAAAAACGCTTCCTGCACGGATTCCTTGCAGATCCCTGTATGCAGATCGTCCCCTTTTGTAGTTTGGATGGTCCGCGGCAGTCCGGTCGCCAGATTTGTCAATTTCATAAAAGCTCCCCCTCGTCCTGTACATGATTCCAAAGTATAGCAAACCCATCCGTCAACTGCCAGACTATTCGAAACGGAAGAAGGGGAGGAAAGGGTCGACTCGGACAGGGCTGCCGCCTATAATGAAAACAAGCAGAAGACAACATGAGCAGAAATGGGGAAATGCAGTGAAGAAAGCAGTCATTTTCGACTTTGACGGAACGATCATCGATACGGAATCCGCCTGGTTCGATATTTATCAGCAGATCTTGAAGGAGCGGCACGGGTTCAACCTGACATTGGATGAATTCGTCAAAGTCGTAGGGTCGACGGATGGCAAACTGTTCGACCGGATCGAGGAGACTCTCGGTTTCACGCTCGACCGCGCGGAGTTCCACGAACTGCTCAATGCCCGGTTCGAGATCATCCGTGAACAGCTGACACTCCGTGACGGATTCCTGGAGACCGCAAAGCAACTGGAGGCGCGCGGCATCGCCATGGCGGTCGCCAGCAGTTCCACCCGCGACTGGATCGAGGGCTTCCTGACGAAGTACGGCCTGATCGGCTATTTCCCGATCATCGTTTCCGCAGATGATGTGGAAACGGTCAAGCCGGATCCGGCCATCTACCTGACGGCCCTCGACCGGCTCGGCGTGACAGCGGATGAGGCGATCGCTGTGGAGGACTCCTATAACGGATCCATCGCGGCCATCAGCGCTGGCATCCACTGCTTCATCATCCCGAATGATGTGACACGGTCCCTGTCTTTCCACGAGAAAGGCCAGCTGATGGATTCGTTCGCCGATTTCGACTACGCCTTGCTCGGACAGCCGGAGGACGGCGGTGCGCGCATATGACCGTACGGATCCTCGCAGTGGATGGCGGCGGTTCGAAAACGGCCTTTTCCCTGAGCGATGAAACAGGTGCGGAGCTGTACGCTGCAGAAAAAGGCGGAACCAACTGGCATGCGGTCGGGGAAGCGGCGTTCCGGCAGGTGATGGAAGAAGCGGCTGCGGAACTGCTGCCGTATTGCCCGGATGGTGTCATCGACACGGCCGCCTTCGCGCTGGCAGGGACGGACACGGCGGAAGATGAAGAACAGATCACCGCGATGCTGCAGGAGATCTTCAGCAAGCACGGTCTGTCGGCCGGCAGCCTGCTCGTCGAAAATGATGCGTTCGCCGTACTGAAAGGCCTGGCGCATGACGAGCCCGGCGTCCTGCTCATTTCCGGCACGGGAGCGATCGCCTTTGCCCAGGACCAGGCAGGAACGGTCATCCGTGCCGGCGGCTGGGGGCACAGGACGGGCGATGGCGGCGGAGGCCGCTGGATGGGCATGCGGGTGATCGACGCGGTGTTCCGTGCAGCCGACGGACGGGAGCCGGAGACATCATTGACAGGAAAAGTGCTCAGCCGGTTCGGTATGCAGTCAGCGGATGAGCTGTGCAACTGGGTGAACGGACCGGCCTATTCCGGGCATACGGCGGCCGGCCTGACACGTGAACTTGCGGAAGCTGCCGCAGAAGGCGACCGGACAGCGATCCGGATCGTCGGCGAGGCGGCGGAGGAACTCGCAGCAATGGCGGAAGCGGCTATGCGGCGTCTCGGACTTATCGGCAATACCTGTCCTGTCCACTGCACGGGCGGCAACCTGCGGCATTTCGACCTGCTGTTCGGACGGCTTTCGGAAATACTGAAAACAAAGTGCCCGGAAGCGGACGTCATCCGTGCGGAATTGGCCCCGATCGACGTCGTTGCGGAACGCGCGAAGCATCATCTAAGCCTGAAAAACAGGCGATGACTTCATGTGGATTCCGGCCGGGTCATGTCCGGAAATGACGGAGAATTGAAACTATCGCCAAACTGGTCCGTATGTACAGGGAGAGGTGATTCCTATGAAAAAACTGATGAGCGGCCTGCTGGTGCTGGTGTTGTTCATGATGCTGCCGGCTGCCGTGTCTGCGAAGAGTTTCGACATTGAAGGCTTCGATATCGATGCCCAGCTAGAGGAAAATGGACAGGTTCATGTGACAGAGGAGCTGACATACCGGTTCAGCGGTTCCTTCAATGGGATCACACGGGCCATCTATCCGAAGAAAGGCAGCACCATCAAAGGTCTCGAAGCTTCGGAGAACGGAACGGAGCTGACCGTGGAGGGCGGGGCCGGCGATTATAAGATCCACCGGAAAGCGAAGGACGAAACCGTCAAGATCCAGCTGACCTACACGATAGCAGGAGGCGTCCGGGGATACAGCGACATGGCGGATTTCAACTGGCCGTTCTTCGATGACCGCAACGAAACAGCCTTCCAGGATGTCTCCATCACAATCCATCCGCCGGCAGCGGTGCCTGCCGGGGACGTCATCGCCTTCGGATACGACGCGGCGCTTGCGGAACCGGTCATCGATCAGGACGGAACGGTCACATTCCGTCTCGGAAAAATACCGTCAGAGAAGAACGCCGATATCCGTGTCGGCTATCCGGCCGGGCTGTTCCCGGCATTGAGCACTTCGTCTGCCGCAGTGATCGGCCCTGAACTATTGAAAGAGAAGGAACAGCAGGAAGCGAAGCTGGCCCGTTTTGAGAAGTTCGAGGAGATCGGCAGGACTGCGGCGCCAGTCACACTCGGGATCGGCATCGCGATATTCGCTGCCCTGCTGGTGAACATGGGACGGCGGAAAAAAGACCGGATCAAAGAAGCGGAAGACACCTATCCGGATCCGTATTTCGTGCCGGAACAGGAAATGAGCCTTCCGGCGACGCTGAAATTTACACAGGACCTGGCGAAACCGGAGTCCCTGCAGACCGCGGCGCTGCTCGACCTGATGCGCAAAGGCTATATCGCGCGGGATGGGGAGGACGGCTTCCGGATGCTCAGCCGCGCGACGGATCATGAGCATGAACGCCTGCTTCTGGAATGGCTGTTCGATGATCTCGGGGACGGCGAGACGTTCCGGTTCAGCGATATGGACGTTTTCAGCGGCAAGAACAAAGCGGCTGAAAAGGCGGCGGCCGCCTACAGCAAAGCCCAGTCCGAATGGAATGCCGCGGTCTCCAAGGAGGTCAGCGAGGCGGGACTGAAAGAGAAAGCGCCCGTCTATGCCTGGATGTCCATCCTGGCAGGACTCGTGCTCATCCCTCTCATGATCGGCTATGCATACTACGGTCACCCGTGGTGGCTCCTCGGGTTCATCCCGCTCGTGCTGCTGCTGATTGTCACGGGGATCTTCAACCGCCCATATACTGTCAAAGGCTATGGAATCCGGAGGCAGTGGAAATCATTCGCTGAACGGATGCCGCATATGACGGAAGCGGACTTCTCAGATCGGCTCGATGATGAACAGCAGCGGGCGGTCATCTACGCGGTCGGCACGAACGATTTCAAAAAAGAGGACATGACCGGACTGGAGGCCGCTCCGCTGTTCAGCCAGAACCCGGCGGTCCTCCCGTACTTCGTCATCGCCGGGATTACAGCACAGCAGTTCACGCATGCCGACAATGCGGTCGCCCACTATGTCAGCACATCGTCTGGCGGCGGGGGCGGCGGCGGAGGAGCAGGCGGCGGAGGCGGCGGTGCAGGCGCCTTCTGAGTCACCATTTGTTCACACACGCCCGAAGTCATTGAGCAATTGAATAGAGAACAGCATGCATTCCTGGTACGATGAGGAAATATACTGTTTTGAATTCAATCTATTATTGGAGCGTGCCCCTATGAAGAAAACATCCCTGACGCTTTGGCTGCTTCTCGCCAATCTGCTCATCGCGTTCCTCGGCATCGGGCTGATCATCCCGGTCATGCCGACCCTCATGAACGAACTGCATCTGTCGGGGCAGGTGGTCGGCTATATGGTCGCGTTCTTCGCGATCGCCCAGCTGCTGGCCTCCCCGCTGTCCGGCCGCTGGGTCGACTCGATCGGCCGGAAGAAGATGATCGTAGCGGGACTGCTCATGTTCAGTTTCTCCGAGCTGCTGTTCGCAATCGGTCAGTCGCTGACCGTCCTGTTCGCTTCGCGGATTGTCGGCGGTGTGAGTGCGGCGTTCATCATGCCGGCAGTCACTGCGTTCATCGCCGATATCACGACGAATGAAACCCGGGCGAAAGCACTCGGCTACATGTCGGCGGCCATTTCGACAGGGTTCATCCTCGGGCCGGGGATCGGCGGGTTCCTCGCGGGACTCGGCACCCGGGTCCCGTTCTTCTTCGCTGCCGGGCTCGCGTTGTTCGCAGCGATTTTCTCCCTGGTCATGCTGCGGGAGCCTGAGCGGCAGTATGAGGAGTCGGGAAATCAGAAGAAACCGGGCTTTACGCGAATCTTTGCACCGATCTATTTCATCGTGTTCCTCCTGATCTTCGTCCTGTCATTCGGTCTTGCGTCGTTCGAGTCGATCTTCAGCCTGTTCGTCGACCATAAATTCGGCTTCACGCCAGGGGATATCGCGATCATCATCACGGGCAGCGGAATTGTCGGGGCGGTGGCACAAGTCGTCCTGTTCGACCGGCTCGCCAAGAAGATGGGAGAAAAGATGCTGATCTTCTGGTGTCTTGTGTTCTCTGCGGTGCTTGTCGCAGCCATGACGGTTGTGACACACTATGCGGCGATCCTCGCGGTTACGATCGTCGTGTTCGTAGGCTTCGACCTGATCCGGCCGGCGGCAACTTCGTATCTATCCAAGATCGCGGGCAATGAACAAGGCTTCGTCGGCGGTATGAACTCCATGTTCACCAGTATCGGCAACGTATTCGGCCCGATCCTCGGCGGCATGCTGTTCGATATCGACCTCGATTATCCGTTCTACTTCGCAACGATCGTACTGATCGGAGGTGCTGTCCTTGCCTTCGTCTGGACACGGCGGAAGGATGCGACAAATGACCCCGTCCATCAGCCGCTCTGAGACATGGAAAACCCCCTTTGGCTTACTTGCCAAAGGGGGTTTGCTATAGGAAAAACACGATCAGCTGTGACGCGACAGCGACCAGGATGAGGGCGAACGGGTAGGCGGCGGCATAGGCGATCGCCGGATCCTCCGAATCGATGAGCTGGTTGAGCGCGCCGAGCGCCGGTGTGCTCGTCATCCCGCCGGACAGGCCGCCGAGCGAGTGCACGACGCTCAGCTTCAGCAGCTTGCGGGCTGCGAAATAGCCCGCGATGATAGGCACCAGCGTAATAATGATGCCGCCGAAAATGAGCTTGACGCCTTCCGTCTGGATCACTTCGACGATGCCCGCTCCGGCAGTCGTCCCGGCACCTGCAAGGAACAGTACGAGACCGAGTTCCCGGATGACATGGTTCGACGGTCCGTAATAGCGGACGTGGATCGGACCGAGTTTACCGAAATGGCCGATGATCAGGGCGACGAACAGCGGTCCGCCCGCGGTGCCCAGTTTGATGGTGCCGAGTCCGGGCAGCGGGATCGGCACCATGCCGAGCAGGACGCCGAGCAGCAGCGTCACGCTGATGGAAAAGATATCAAGATTTGTGACGGCAAGCTTTTTACGTGCGAACAGGTCCTCGACTTCATCGAGCCGCTGATCGGTGCTGACGATCGTCAGAACGTCCCCGCGGATGAGCGGCAGGTTCGGGTTCTGTGTCAGTTCGATCCCTTCCCGTGTGATGCGTGTCACCGTGGTGCCATGGTCTTTCCGCAGACGCAGCTCTTTCAGCGTTTTGCCGACCACTTCATCGGAATCGACCGTGACTTTCCGCAGATGCACGTTATCCGGATTCACCAGATCGGTTTCCGCCGGCCGGCCGACATAGGCGGTGAGCCCTTCCAGGTTCATCTCGTTGCCGACGATGACGAGAAGGTCCCCTTCCAGCAGGATCGTGTCACCGAGGGCGATCATTGTGTGACCGTCCCGGATGACCCGGCTGACGACCGCGTCGTACGGCGAGAAATTCAGTTCGCTCAGACTGTTTCTGTTCAGCATCGGGTTGGTCACTTCCAGCGTCACGAGGACCGGGGAGCCGGCGGTCCGGATCGGATTGACAGTCTCCTCCAGATCCTTCTGCAGGTCGATTTTACCAATCCGCGGCAGCAGCTGGACGAACAGCACGACCGCCAAGACACCGAACGGATAGGCGATCCCATACCCGACGGATGCGAGCGGGTCATGTGTCGCCTGCAGTGCGGCCGCAAGTCCCGGTGTGCTCGTCAGTGCGCCTGTCATGAGGCCGACACTGAGCGCCGGTGCGAGATGGAACACTTTCGCAACAGCAATCGTTGCAATAACAGCGGAAACGATGATCAGCACAGACAGGATGCCGAAAATCAGTCCGCTCGTCCGCAGCATGCGGAAAAACTTCGGTCCGGCCTGCAGACCGACACCGACGATGAACAGGCTCAGTCCGAAGTTCTGGATCACCGGTGATATCGCGAAACCGAAATGGCCGAACACCATCGCAACGAGCAGGACACCTGCTGCGCCGAGGTTTAGCCCTTTCACCGACAGGGAACCGAACCAGGAGCCGAGAAACAAGATTACAAACAATAAGATCAGCGGTTCATCCAACAGCGACCGCAACGTGTCCATCCAATCACCTCTGCATGAGACTAACTTCCCTTAGTATACTGCAGCAGACCCGGCAGTTGCATGCATGCGGATTTCGGGGAACCATCCGGGCAGTCTCGACAGGCGGACTCCGCATAGGTGCCGATACTGTATGATGGACACATGTCCAGTTGGGCAGCGGTCACCGGAAAACAATCATCAGGAGGAATCCTCTTTGAAAACCATACAAGATATCGCGAAAATCGCGAACGTTTCCAAAAGTACGGTCTCCCGTTATTTGAACGGGGGATCCGTCAGTAAACCGATGCAGGAAAAACTGGCCCGCATCATCGGCGAAACCGGCTACCGGCCGAATAAGTTTGCACAGAGCCTGCGGGCCAAACGGACAGCGATGATCGGGGCGATCGTGCCGCGGCTGACGTCCCGATCCGCCATGCAGACGCTGAGCGGGCTGGATGCCTACCTGCGGGACCGTTCCCATCAGCTGCTCATCGTCAATGCCGATCTGAGCGCAGAACGTGAGATCGAGAGTCTGTACGCCATGGCAAAACAGAAAGTGGACGGCATCGTGCTGTTCGCAACAGTGATCACGGATGCTCATATCGCAGCGATCCGGGAGGTCGGGATTCCTGTCGTCCTGCTCGGGCAGCGGTGTGAAGGGATTCCGAGCCTCGTCTATGATGATTACAAAGCGGGCAGGGATCTGGCGGACTACGTGGCAGCCCAAGGGTACCGGGATGCGGTCTATATCGGCGTCACGCCGGAAGACGAAGCGATCGGCGTGCTGCGCCGGCAGGGGATCGAAGACGGCTTGTCGGATGGCGGAGTCCGTCTGACATCCTATGAAACAGGATTCGAGATGGAGGCCGCTGCACGGGCGGCCGCGGAGATTCTTACATCACACAAGCCGGACATCATCCTGTGCGCGACGGACGACATGGCGATTGGCGCTCTGAAGGCCATCCGCGACACGGGACTGTCCGTACCGCAGGATATCGGCATCACCGGGTTTGGCGGGTATTCACTCGCTTCCGCCGTATCGCCGGGCCTGTCGACAGTCCGTTTTGCTTTCCGCGAAGCGGGAGCGGAAGCCGGCTGTGTGCTTCTTGGCATACTGGCAGGCGAGGAACCGGCTGACTGCCCGCCGCTCAAGCACGAATTGCTGATACAGGAAAGCGCTGTCAAATAATGTTGACTTTTCTGCGAACGGGTAATAGACTGGATTCATAGAAACTGAGAAACAGAGACCAGCCCCGCGGAACAGCGGGCTGATTTCTATGAAATTCATTTGGAACCGGTTCCGTAATATGAAGGAGGGATTGCATGGCTGTTCACTGGACGAGGGAGGAGCGCTACCGCAGGCTCGACTCGGTGGACCCGGAAGAATATGATGAACTCACAAAAGCCGTCGCGAATGCGCCATGGCGACAGAAATACCACGTGCAGCCGCTTGCCGGACTGCTCAACGATCCGAACGGGTTCAGCTGGTACAACGGTCAGTATCATCTGTTCTACCAATGGTTTCCGCTCGGTCCTGCGCACGGCTTGAAGTATTGGTATCATACTGTTTCAGATAACTTGGTGACTTTCGAGAACAAAGGGATTGCCCTGTCGCCCGACACGCCGTATGACTCGCACGGCGTCTACTCCGGCAGCGCGCTCCAGGCGGGTGAGGACCTGATGCTCTTCTACACGGGCAACACTCGGGATGAGAAATGGCTCCGCACGCCCTACCAATGTATGGCAAAGCTGGACCGGCAGGGGGTATTCACGAAATGGCCCCGTCCTGTCATCACCGGGGTGCCGGATGGGTTTACACAAGAGCTCAGGGATCCGAAGCTGTGGAAAGAAGACGGCATGTATTATTGTGTCATCGGTGCGCAGCAGACAGACCAGACAGGCGCTGCGCTGCTGTACAAATCCGAAGATCTGCATGACTGGCACTTCATCGGCGAAGTCAGGACGGAACTCGGCGCATTCGGTTATATGTGGGAATGCCCCGATCTGTTCTCACTCCAGGGCACAGACTTCTTAGTCTTTTCGCCGCTCGGCCTGAAACCTGAAGGGCTGAGCCGCAACAATCTGTTTCACGCAGGATACATAAGCGGAGAGTTCGATCTCGAAACGGGTATCTTCCATCACGGGCCTTTCACGGAACTCGACAATGGCTTCGATTTCTATGCGCCCCAGACGATGGAAGCACCGGACGGAACGCGCATCCTGATCGCCTGGATGGCGGTCCCGCAGCTGCCGTATCCGACAGATAAGGACGGCTGGGCGAACTGCATGACGCTGCCCCGTGTGCTCACCGTCGAGGAGGGGCGCCTGAAACAGCGGCTGCCGGCATCGTGGAATAAGCCTGCGGAACAGGCGGCCACTATGGAACTGACAGCCGCCGGACAGCCGGAACTGCTGCCGTTCGGCGGGGATTGCTATGAACTGCAGACAGACGTGCAGGACGTCACTGCGGATGAAGTCCACATCGATCTGCGGGTGCGCGGGCTGGAATATACCCGGATCACCTACGACCGGAACGCGCAGCAGCTCATCTTCGACCGCTCCAGGAGCGGGGAGCCGGTCAACGCCTCGGAAGGACATGCACGCATCACCGTACTCAGCCGGCCGCTGCAGCAGCTGCGGATCCTTGTCGACGTCTCGAGTGTCGAGATCTTCATCAACGACGGGGACGCCGTCATGACAAGCCGGATCTTCCCGGGAGAGGACTCGACGGGCATCCGGGTGCAGGCGGAGGGCGGCACAGCAAAGCTTTCGTTCCGCCACTGGACGCTGGATGGGATTGCCTTTAAGAATGAACGGATACTTTAAAAAGAACCGAAAACAGACTGAATAGGAGGGAATACCATGTCAGCAGAAAACCGCAAGATCGCAGAAGAAGTCATTGAAGCAGTCGGAGGCCGGGACAATATCCAATCGGTGGCCCACTGTGCCACACGATTGAGATTCATCGTCCATGACCGTACGAAGATCGACGAAGAACAGATCGAATCCATCGACAAAGTGAAAGGGGCCTTCTTCAACTCGGGACAGTACCAGATCGTCTTCGGCACCGGAACGGTCAACCGGATCTTTGAGGAAGTGGAATCACTCGGGGCGACGGGCGTCACCAAATCGGACATGAAGCAGCAGACGAAAGACCGGGGCAACCCGTTCCAGCGGCTCATCCGGACATTCGGGGATGTTTTCGTCCCGATCATCCCGGTCCTCGTTGCGACAGGTCTTTTCATGGGGCTGCGGGGTCTGCTGACGCAGGAGGCGGTGCTGTCCGTCTTCGGACTGACGCCGGAATCGATTCCTGAGAACTTCATCCTGTTCACACAAGTGCTGACGGATACGGCGTTCGCCTTCCTGCCGGCGCTCATCGCCTGGTCGGCGTTCCGGGTGTTCGGAGGAAGCCCTGTGCTCGGGATCGTGCTCGGGCTCATGCTCGTCAACCCGGCACTGCCGAATGCGTATTCCGTCGGCAGCGGGGATGCCGACCCGATGCTGTTCTTTGGTTTCCTGCCAGTGACGGGCTACCAGGGATCCGTGCTGCCTGCGTTTTTCATCGGCTTTGTCGGGGCCAAGCTCGAGCGCTGGCTCCGCAAACGGACACCGGAAGCGCTTGACCTCATCCTGACACCGTTCTTGACGCTGCTGATCATGATCATGCTCGGCCTGTTCGTCATCGGGCCGATCTTCCACACCGTTGAAATCGGTGTCATGGCGGCGACTGTCGAGATCCTCGGCCTGCCGTTCGGGGTTCCGGGTCTCCTGATCGGGTTCTTCAACCAGATCATCGTCATCACGGGGGTCCATCACGTATTCAACTTCCTGGAGATCCAGCTGCTCGCCCAAGACGGCTTGAACCCTTATAACGCGATTGTCACGGCAGCCGTTGCGGCACAGGGGGCTGCGGCACTCGCCGTAGGTCTGAAAACGAAGGATAAAAAACTGAAAGCGCTCGCACTGCCATCATCGTTCTCCGCGTTTCTCGGGATCACCGAGCCGGCGATCTTCGGCGTGACACTGCGCTACATGAAGCCCTTCGTCATGGGGCTGATCGGCGGGGCGGCAGGTGGATTCTTTGCATCGCTCGTCGGTCTGAAAGCGACCGGCATGGCAATCACCGTCATTCCGGGCGCGCTGCTCTACCTGAACAGCCAGCTGCCGCTCTATATTGTCGCCAACCTGATCGGCGCAGTGGTCGCGTTCGTTCTGACCTGGCTGTTCGGCTACAACGATTCCATGCTGAAACGGACGCAAGATGATCACGCGGTCGGCAGATGAAAATGCCGAACACAGAAACAGGCGATGCGGGAATTCATTCCGCATCGCCTGTTTCATATCCGTATCATTCCGACACGAGCCGGTTCTTGCCGGCCCGTTTCGCTTTGTACAGCCGTTCATCCGCCTCACGTAATGTACTGCTGATACTGCCGCCCGCTGTCCAGACAGACAACCCGACACTGCAGCCGATCGATACGGTCCCGTCGTCCAGATGGAACGGTCCGTTCAGCAGACGGATCAGTTTCTCGCCGGTCAGCCGTCCCATCTTCCCGGCATCTTGCGGATCCCGCAGGACGACGACAAACTCATCCCCGCCGATCCGGACAGCGAGATCCCTGATGCCGGCAACCGAACGCACCCGGTCCGCCACCTGCCGCAGCAGCTGATCACCGGCGGCGTGACCATACGTATCGTTGACCGCCTTGAAGCCGTCAAGATCCAGATACAGGACGGCAAGTGTCTCTGCATCCTGTTCCCGCTCCTCGAAATACGCATCGAGCGCATAGCGGTTCGGCAAGCGCGTCAGTTCATCATGCTGCGCCCGGTTCTCGGCGGACGTCAGATCTGCAACGAGCGTCCGCAGCGAATCGGACAGGATCTCGATTTCCGTGATGCCGCGGTACGGCGGGATTTCCACGTTCTCCCCGCCCCGGAGCCGATCCGCAACGCGCGTGATCCGGTTGAGCGGGCGGGTCATCCAGCCGGCGAGGATCATACCGGCGACAGCCGCCGCTACGACGAGCAGGATACCGGTGACGACGAAGTACATCATCAGTTCACGGGCAGGTGCATACGCTTCCTCCACCGGCTGCCGCACGAGGATCGACCAGCCGAGACCCGGATATTCCTCGTAGCCCCGTTCCTGCATGAACCCCGTCAAATACTCCTTGCCGTCCGGCCAGACTTCGCGGGTCCATCCCGAATTCCCCTCACTGGCCAGCTGCAGGCTGTCCGTATCGAGTGTCTTCCCGAGCATCCCGTCCGGACCGAGCACAATATCCGACGCCGCCGGACTGACGATGAAGAACTCGACATCCTCCCGATCCTTCAGCGTCTCCGCCATCGACGTCTTCACTTCCTTCAGCCACGTCCAGCTGAGATGGGTCGCGAGCACCCCGACCAGCTTGTCCTCTGCATTGAAGACGGGCGTGCTGATATCGACGAACTTCATCTCCTCACCGCTCGGATTCGGCAGCAGGTCTGCCAGCAGCACCGCTTCGTGCACATCGCCGATGAACGGTTTCTCCAGTGCCTCCATGTAGACGGGCCGCTCCGAAATATCCACGCCTTTCAGAATGTCATCCGTCGATGCGAGCACCGTGCCGTCCGGGTCCGTGAACCCGATCCAGGAGAACGACGGGAACGTCTCGTTCAGCTGGTTGACGAGCCGGCTGATCGCTTCCGGATTGTCCGGCTGCTGCAGTTCAGGCAGGGTGGCGAGCAGCTGGGTCTCCCCGTACCGGGACCACATGAAGTGATCCAATTTATCCGCCATAAGGTGGGCGGTCTCCCCAAGCGCGCTCCCGATCTCGGTCTCCACCTGCTTCACCGCCCGCTGTCCGATGATCAGACTGAGGACAGCAATGGCGAGAAAAGCGAAAATGGCGAACGACAAAGACAACCGCGTCCGCAGCCGATGTATACTCACTATGTAAAACGCCTCCACATTGACAAGTTATGAGACTATCGTACCGAATTCCATATATGGAAATCAAGGAAGTCTTTACATGCACACCGGTAATTCGGCATCCGGATGAAATAAGTAGGCATTTTCGAAAGCGGGAGATGTTTCTCCAAGAAAAAGAAAAAGACCGGTTGACTCTCACGCTGCGTGACAGCTTACACTGAAGTCAGGGAGGAGGAATCACGCATGCACATCAAACAAGCCGCGGAACTCGCAGGCGTCAGTGTCCGCACGCTCCATCACTACGACGAAATCGGTCTCCTGTCGCCGGACCGCGTGACGGACGCCGGCTATCGGATCTACTCGGACGATAACCTGCGGAGACTGCAGAGCATCCTCTATTACCGGGAGCTCGGCTTTCCGTTGAAGGAGATCGGAGACATCGTCGGCGATCCGGCATTCGACCGGCTGGCGGTGCTGGAGGACCAGCGAAACCAGCTGCTCGCCAAACAGCGCCAGCTCGCGCTGATGCTTGAGACGATCGACCAATCCATCCAAGAAGAAAGAGGGGAACATATGATGACACACGAAGAACGGTTCAAAGGGTTCGACTTCAGCCAGAACCCATACGAAGACGAAGCGAAGGAACGATGGGGCAGCGAGACGGTCGAGAAGACGAACGCCGCCCTCCAAGGATTCGGCAAGGAAGCGGAGGACCGGATGAATGAAATCTTCCGCAGCCTGGCTGCCATCCGGCAGCAGGCCCCGGACTCCGAGGAAGCACAAGCCGTGATCGGCGACTGGTACCGCTTCCTGAACACGATCGGCACGTATACCCCACAAGCCTTTGCAGGGCTCGGAGAGATGTATACGGCAGACGAGCGGTTCACGCAAAGCATCGACCGTTTCGGCACCGGACTCGCGGCCTTCATGCAACAGGCAATGGCGGTCTATGCGGAACGGCTTCAGGACGGATCAGCATGACAAGGACATCTGGCAGGGAAATAGGAAATTAAAGTGCGGCCGGGCTTCACAATCAGTGGAGAACGGCCGATTTTTTATGCCGTCAAACCCGGACTATGAAATAATGAAAGGAAAGTGTGACCATTTCCGGGAATCGGTGTCTAAGTAAGAGAAGAGAGGTGAAGGGATGTCTGCAGAACAATGGTTCGACGAGCATGCGGACGCCGTCTACAGCTACATCCTCATACAGGTGCGGAATCCGCATATTGCAGAGGAGCTGACACAGGAGACATTCGTGAAAGTAGTGGAGAACGCCAGTCAATTCGAGGGACGGTCCGCTGTCAGGACATGGATCTTCCGGATCGCCTATACAACGGCCATGAACCACTTCCGCCAGAAACAGCCGCTGCTCCATTATCTGGGGACCGACTTCGGTCTGTTTGGCACGCATCCATCCTCCGAAGAGGCCGTAATGCTGAGTGAACAAGAAGCGGCGTTCTATGAAGCGCTCTGCAAACTGAAGAAGAATCAGCAGCAGGTGATCCTGCTGCGGCACATCCAGGGATTTTCAACGAAAGACACGGCGGCCATCCTTGACAGTTCGGAAAGCAAAGTAAAGATGACGCTGAAGCGTGCATTGGACGCATTCAAGACGGAACTCGAGAAAGGGGGCATGTCCCGTGACACGTTACACAGACGATGAACTGAACCGGGAGCTTGAAAACCTGCGGAAACCGTTTGAGCCAACGCCCGCCCGGAAACGTGCCATGCGCCAGGCGGTGTTCTCAGCGAAGCAGCCAAGTCCTGCGAAGCGTATCCTGCATTGGCAGCCGCTGTTGGTCTCCTTCATCCTGCTGATCGGAATCATCTCAGCAACCACCGTGCTGATCGGCAAGCCGGGTGCCTCCGTCAATGGGTGGTTCGCAAAAGACGTCACCGACTCGTGGTCAGGCATGATTATGGAACAGACGAGCCGGAACGATGTGATCAGTTACTATATTGTGTTCCAGGAAAACAACCTGCATATCGAGAATACAAATGTCAGCGAGACGTTCATGGGGAACGTCAATATCACGCAGGCGGAAGCGGAGAAAATGGCGGAAGAGCACCAGGCGAAACTCGCCAAATTGACGATGCAGCCAGGCGACTATCCGGACTACACCGTCAAAAAGAAAAACGATCTGTACACGATCACCATACCAGGGGAAAACGGCTTTTCCTACACACTGGAAAAGACCGCACCGCGGCAATTCACCGGAGAGGATGGCATCACATACAGCGTCAACAACTACACAGAGTGAAACTGACTGGGCGGACACCGAAAAAGGAGGTGTCCGTTTTCAATAGTTTCGGATATCGAATCCTAAAGAAAAGATAGATATCGGAATATTGCGTGCTATAATCATATTAAGAATAGGAATGATCTGGTAAGACTGTGCGGCAGTTTCCGCCGTGGATGATAGACCGGAAAACGTCAGGAGGGGTCACCCGATGAAGATAATTGTTCTGGTACTAGCTAGTGCTGCATTGGCACTGGGCATCTGGAGCCTGGTCAGCCATAGTGCTATTGTGATGAAGTCCATGGAACTGGCAATCGGCCTGATGTTTGCGGCACTGGCCGTCCAATCATTCCGGCAAGGCCAAAAGGTGACAGGGGGACTGCTCGCAGCAGCGGGCTGCTTTATCCTCACGACCGTTGTCTATATGTATTTTTGATTCTTGACCATATTCAATAAGAAGACAGACTGCTGTCAAACCAGACACAGGAGCCGGTTCAGCCGATGGAAGCGGAAGGCACCGGCCTTCCGCAGCAAACTAAGAAGGAAGTGATGGAATGAAACTGCTGGCATGTATCGCAGCGGCCGTCCTGTTAGGGATCCTGGCGGCGGCTGACCCGGTCGGTGCCTATGTGGCAGGCGTCATCGTCCTCGCCATCCTCTTCCGGACCTGCCTATATATCAGGGACCTCCATACCGAACTAGTCCCGAAACGGATCCTGAAGGCCGACAAAGTCCAGGCTGCGTATGACCGGTATCTCCAAGAACGTGAACAGGGGAACCAAGAGGCCCGACCGAGAAATTGAAATGCAGCTGTTCATAGAGAGGAAGGAATGTATTATGAAAGTTTTCCTGATCACCTTTGCAGCTGTCTACCTGATCCTGTCCCTTCCTGCTTTCCTCACAGCGGGCTATGTCATCGACTGGATCCCCGAAGCCGGTCTCTGGCAGAAGGTGCGGGCCTATACCGCAGAAGGCTTTGCCGCAGGCGCCATCTGGAAAACGGCTGTCGCCAGCTTGGCGGCACTGATGCTGTCAATCCGCTCCTGGGAACGCCGGACGATAAGATGAGCGGGCCTAGCTGACCTGCCGGGTTGAAACCAACTGCAGACGAAATCGGTATATGAACAGAACATCTAGAAAACAGCAGAACGCTTTGCAGGAAAGGAAGGAACACACATGGCATCCCAATTATTCGGCACAATCATCCTCGTGCTCGCCGGCTTGTTCGTGCTCTATCTCGTCATCTTCAAAGCCGTCAAGGACGGCATCAACCGCTCGGTCTTAGGTCAGCAAGAGGAACAGCCGCAGCAGCCGGCGAAACCCTCATGGTTGGATAAAGATCTGGATAACTGAATGAAATCTAAGGATTGAGAGGGGGCTCAGAGAATGGTGAATCTAATGGTCACCGGCATCATTTTCATACTGATCATTGTAGTATTCATATCTCTCGCCAAAAATTTCGCCAGACTGAGCGCCGAACAGACCATCCGCGCACGCAAACTGGAGGACGTCGACCGAAAGCTGGACAAGACTTTGGAGTTGTTGGAAGAGAAACAGGCAGAGGATCGGCAAGCGTGAAGACTGGCCATTTAAAACGAGCCATGTTGCTGTGTCTGCTGCTGATCGGGGGACTGGCGGCCTGCCAGGCGAACGAGCCCGAGGTGAAAACCTGTAAAAACGTAACGGAATCCTTGAAAGAACAAGGGCTGCCCCTAAAAGAAAGCGGAGGAGTCTGGGGCAGTCATGTCTTCGGCATGAAACTGAACAAGGTGCGGCCCGATGTCTATGAACTGGAGAAAAAAAGCTCAACCTCTATATCTATCCTTCCCCGGACGCACGTGAAAAAGGGCTGGCCGACTGGCAGGATGAGACGGCCACTATGGACATAGTCAGCCATCAACTATACGAATCCCAAAACGTGTTGCTGTTCTATGTCTATGAAGACGCGTATATAGATGAAGAAATCGACCGGAAGATCCGAATGGCTTTGGAGGCCGAATAAGACAGATGATTTGTTGACAAGAATGAGAGTCAGCTGCCTGTGCGCCAAACTTACATGTTTAGTAAAGCATTCAAGATAGTCTCTTGCACTCTCCAAGACCAAATAAAAGCCGCTGCATGGAGGTGGATGGATGTTCAATGTAATTGTGCTGCTTCTTTTTATTCTGGCTATGTATTTTGTACTGCTTCGAGAAAGAAAAGCTGTCAAAATTCCGGTCCTTGCATATTACGTCTTGCTTTCTGCTGTATTCCTCTACGGATTGTCGAGTATTTCGGAAAAATATCGGATATATGAAGGGCCGGTTCTGGAGGGAGGCTTCCAGAAACTGAATGAGTGGGTCGGGATCTTCGCGTATCTGTACATTGTCCCGGCGCTCGTGCTGGCTGCATATGTGGCGTTCAAATTAGTGAGACGGCAATTCAGCGGAACAAAGCAGATAGCCTTTGCCTATGCGGCATCGCTTCTTCTGCTGCTTCTGATCGGTGTAATTTCGCTGTTCATGTTCACATTGATTTTTTACGGGTTTGCTCCTTGATCATGTGTTTTGGGAATGTAAATAACGATACACTCGACCAGGGGATGATCGGTTAACAGCTCTCCCGCATGATATTGGGAGAGCTGACTGCAACTTATATGGAACCTCGTGAATGTCCGCAGTAGAGGGAGGAAATTATGAAGCCAGAAGTAATGATCGTAGGCGTATACCATTTTGGAGAAACAGCAGATCTGACGAAGGTTGACCAAAAGAGCATGGAGACGTTAACCGCCGAATCGCAAGAAGTCGTGGAGGCGCTGATTCGGTTTAACCCAACCCGGCTGGCAGTGGAAGCCGTTCCGGAGAACAGAGGGTCCCTGAATGAGCGCTATGCCAAGTATCAAGCAGGTGATACAACTCTTGAAAAGAACGAAATCGACCTGATCGGATTCCCATTAGCGAAACAGGCCGGATAGAGGAGATTTCCTGTGTGGACTGGATGGGTGACGTTTCGGAATATGCCGAATTAGGCGAAGTGCTGCAATATGCGGAGGCATATGAACCTGCGCGCTATCAGCATCTCATGTCGCACTACATCCAGCCGATGCAGCGTAGAGTGGGCGAGCTTGCAGAAATCTCCTAACTCGAAGCCTTTCGGCGATTGAATGATCCGCAAACTGTCCAGGAAATGCATGAAGTCTATATGGAATTCGCCATGATAGGCCAGGAGAAAAACTACTATGCAACCGATTGGTTAACCTGGTGGTATAAGCGAAACCTGATTATCTATACAAATTTACGCAGATTAATGACAGGTCCACAAGACCGAGTGCTGCTATTGGTCGGAAGCGGCCACGTTCACCTCGTAAAGCAATTTCTAGCAGAGTCCGACGTTTGTGATGTGGTGGATGCGAATAAGTATTTATCGTTAAGTCGATTCGACTGAATATCGGCGAGTCGTGAACAATGTTTGATGCACTGACACCAAACCCTTGGACACCGAGAACGGAATGGGTCCTGTCATATGCGCGGCATAATATAGAGAAAAGTCGGGAGGTTCCTATGGATGTGATTGATGGCGGTTTAAGTTTAGTGTATTTCCTTGTAGTTGTTTACTTGATTACAAGGGTTGCGAATTTCATGAAACAGACACGGGATAAGTTAGACGAGATGGACAGAAAACTGGAAGAGATCAAGGTGGTTGTAGACGAAAGAACCTCGGAACGATGATAGAAAGCTTGACTCCTCCATTCCAGCACGTGATGTCACGAAATTTGTTTTCTGGCTGCCTGCGCAATGAATGACCGGGTTGTTTTGTCACAATCAAAACTGGAAAGAGCAGGTGATTTGCTTGTTTAAGGCGACTGTATTTTTGATACATGGATTGCTCTTTCTAGCGGTATTTCTCCTGGGAATCGGTCCGAACTTCAGCATTGCTGCTCCCGATCCGGATCCGGCCCCTGTGCTGTCTGTTGGCTGGGCGATCCTGATTATTTCATTTATGGCACTCGTGTTCTTCTCTGCCTTTGTCCAGCTAAAAGTGAAAAAAGTTTGGGTGTTGTTAGTATCCATCATAGGACTGCTTGCATTTTTTGTTCTTGCTTTACTCTATATCTATCCTTTTGTTATGAACTTCTTTACAGATATACCTAGGTAAGCCGCGATCGGTGACACGAGGATATCGCAAGTCATAGATGAATTGAATTCAGTTATAGAGAAGGGGGATGCGCTTATGGGGACCACCCGAAAGAAAATGGGGGTCAGCCAACGGATCATGATAGGGCTTATCAGTTTGGCCATCCTGTTTTATGCACTTCACGCAACACCGACTCTAGCCGTGAGAACTTGTGTGTTTTACTTGGGTCATCCGGTGGCTGCGCTTACTTCCGGGATTGAGGAAGAAACGGATGCTGTGTATATGACGCTGACAGACCCGCCGTTTGAAACAGCTACCGGAAGCGACTTGGATAGATACGAAGTGAGACAATATGGAGTCATTTACATTGCCAGGTTTGCAGGCGGTCTTCAATGACGGAGAAGGCCGCAGACATTTTATATTGACGCAGGAAGGGGCTAACTAACTTGAAAAATGACAAAGGACAAATACGGGCGGGCTGGCTGATATTGCTGGCGCTCGTCGCCATGCTGATCGCCCAGCAGATATTTTCGCTGCCCGGCGCCATGCTGTTATTCCTATATGAACTGCCTGCATTGACCAGCTCAGTGGAGATTGACATCCTGCAGGCATACGACGGGCACCCGTGGCTCTATGTGCTGACGCAGGGCGGGGCGGTTGTCGGCAGTATCGTCGTCACGTATATCTTCTGGCGGTTTGTAAACAAAGGGTCGCTCCGCAGTCTCGGGTTCCGCTGGTCGTTTGCGGATTTCGCCTATGGCCTGTTTCTCGGTGCTGCTTCAATCACCGTCATTTTCCTGCTGCTGCTCGCGACAGGGAATGTCTCGATGGTCAATTCGTTCAGCGCTCCGGCATTCAGCGCCTATACCGTCGCTTTCCTGGTCATGTACATTCTCGTCGGGCTGTCGGAAGAGATGTTCTTCCGGGGCTATGTCATGTCGACGATGCTGAGCCGCGGCAATCCAAAGTGGGCGGTCTATCTCGTGTCCGCGGTCGTCTTCAGCTTGGCGCACGGCTTGAACCCGAACGTCAGCTGGCTCGGCCTGCTGAACATCGTGTTCGTGGGCGTCCTATTCGCGTATATGTTTCTTGAAACGGACAATCTGTGGCTGCCGATCGGCTACCATATGACGTGGAACTATTTCCAGGGGAACGTGTTCGGCTTCGCGGTCAGTGGCACGACGCCGAACGGTATTTACAATGTCTCGATCGAGGGCGGCAATGCCTGGCTCACGGGCGGCGCTTTCGGACTCGAAGGCGGTCTGGCTGCGACGCTGCTGATCCTGATCGGGTTTGCAGCGACTTGGGTGTATGGCAGGAAGAAAAGGATGAGTGCTCGGCCTGCTGCACGCGTGGAGTCGGATTTGTAAAGGAGCGGAAGCTGAATGACAGAGAAACAGGCAGCGAAACATGCGGAATGGCGGGAAACGTATGGTCCGTTCGCAGTGGCGCTGGGCTGTTTGTACACCGCTACGAGGAACTGGGGGACGCATTGGGGCTGGACGGTCTTCTTCGGGTTCGGTGTCATTATCTGCGGGACCATGGGGTTCTTTACTATAAGGAGTGCGTGGCGGAAGAAGAAGGGGAGGGCCTCCTGAATAAGGTACCTCCGGGTCACCCGCATTACGCAGCATGGAAAGCTGACGCTCAAGAAAGGTGCCTGTGCAGCAAACAATCGTGTTTGTTTGAACTTTCATGATTGTCGCCCAGGTATCTAAAGGAAGGAGGATATCCTTGAAGAGCATACATATTCTGAGTCAGTTCGGATTTGACATAGAGAGTGAACAAGAAAGCATTTATCCCTTTTCACCTGTGTACAGAATAGAGGACTTTATCGTCAAGCGAACGCAGTCGCCAAAAGAGAAGGCAGATCGGCTAGTGCAGTATACCGCTCACCTGGAAGCGGCAGGCATTCCGGTTGTCACGCCTGTGAATTTATCGACAGAAAATCCGCAGTGTGGCGGGAATGACTGTTATGTGTGTTATCCATACATCGAAGGGACAGCTTACGTGGGAACGGACCAGGAAATCATTCAGGCAGGCAGGCTGCTCGGGCAGATCCACCGGCTTTCTTCTCCCGACAATAAATTCCAACTCCCTGTATATGATGTGTTCGATTTCTATGACCACGAAGTGGAAGAACATTTGAGGAAGATTAAGAAATTGGCCGATCGCTATGAAGTGAATCTGGATTGCGCAAGGTTGGAGACGCTTTTGTATCAAGCGGTCAGCCGGCAGGAAGTGTTGAAGGCCAGTCCATTGAAGTGGGTGGAAACCCCGCATGATTACAAAGCGAATAATCTGGTGTACCAGGAGACACCCGTCCTGATCGACCCGGACAACGCTGCGTGGATTCCCCGGATTTTCGATTTGGCATTGGCACTTCTGTTATTCCACAATGAGCATGCGTCGGCTCCACATCGCGCCTTCACGCCGAGGGAATGGCAGCTCTTTTTGGCGGGGTACCTTACGTACCAGTCACTGACAGAAGCAGAAATCGAAACATGGCACGATGCGGTGCTGCACGTGTTTCTTGACGAAGTCATGTGGCTCATGGCGGAAGTCGAAGAGGATTGGCAGAGGCCGGAACAGCGGGCGCTCTTTGTGAGTGTGACGAACGTGATTGCTGAACTGGATGCGTACTCCTTGGCGGCACTCCGAAGACAAACAGGTCGATAGATGAAGAGAGGCGATTGGCGAAATGGGGATCACGGAACAATCTGTTGTTGAGGTGCTGGAGCAATTCGGCCTGCAGGGGACTGTCTCCTCTATAAAACCGTTCATTGACTATCACAGCGAAGCTGACAAGGAAGTTAAAACCATCGCCAAAGTGGGCTTCAAAGACCGGGCGCCCCTTGTGGTGAAATTCTTGAAGGAACCGGAACATCCTCCCTCGGTAATCGAGTCGCAAAGTGTATTTTCGGAGTATTTGAGAAACTGCGGAATCAGGACGGCACAGCGATATGAGAAGAACGGAACATACTGCTTGCCGTATCAATGGGATGGACTCGATCTCACCGTAACAATCGAAGAGTATCTTGGGGAGGAAATCAAAGCAATCGACTTTCCACTCGCCAGAAATATCGGGCAGCTGCTGGGGAAGATCCACACGGTCTCCGAAGAAGGCGGCTGTCGGATCGGCAAGGAGACGATCTTCAACTTCCTCGGCTACAACGAAGTCAGTGGTTACGACACGTTTCGTAAAATGAGCACTATCAGGGAACTGGATCCTCTGTTGTTTGAACGCATCAAAGGAATCTACGAAGAAAAACGGGAAGCCGTCCAACGGCTCTGGAACTTACTGCCCCGGGCGGCAACCCAAGGGGATATCTCCATCAATAATCTGACGGTCGCTGACGGGACAATGGGTATCTTCGATTACAATATTGCGGGAGACGCCACACTCGTTGGGGACATGGTGCTGCAAGGATTGTTGACGGCAAACGAAATGCCTCTGGCAGAAGGTATATTGGAAGAAAGCCGACCTGACCTGTTCCGAGTGTTCTGCGAAGGCTATTGTTCAGAACGGGCATTGACGAAAGAAGAGAGAATGGCTGCGGAATGCATGTATTCCGTAGCGTCGGCCTTTTGGTTCACAGACATCCGCTATGATGACGATTCCCTTGAACAGCTCAGGGCTCGCGGAGAAAACGAGCGAGCAGAGCGTAAGCTGCAAGGCATCTATGATTCGTTGCAGCAGGACTGCCCGAAGTATTTTAATTCGGGGAATAGTGGTGAGTTCAAAAAGAGAGTGAAAAACACTTAAGAAGGTGATGCAATTGGCGGCAATCGAAGATTTTTTGAAACTGGATATCCGTGTGGGCACCGTGCTGCAGGCGGCTCCTTTTCCGGAAGCGCGAAAACCTGCGATCAAGCTGGACATCGACTTCGGGGAACTCGGCATTAAACAGTCCTCAGCTCAAATCACGAAACGATATGAACCGGATCAGCTCATTGGCACACAAGTCGTCGCTGTCGTGAATTTCCCGCCGAGACGCATTGCCGGCTTCAAATCCGAAGTTCTGGTGATCGGGGGCGTACCGGGTGAGGATGACGTCGTGCTGCTGCGGCCCGATCAGCCGGTTGCCAACGGGACGGTGATTTCCTGAAATCGGCTGTATAGCAGCAGGAAGGAAGCCCGCCCGCTCAGTGTCAGGGCACCCATTAAAACAACGAATCGGAGGCATGCACTCATGGGGATGTTGAATCTCATTTCTTCCTGTACTGTCTAATCAGTCAAACTATGGGAGGGACTTATAATGAACATCAACGAAGCGCAACTATTCTATAAAACGCAATTCGACCTGTACGGAAAAGATATCAACTATCCCGAGCTGGACGAAGGGTTGGCAGCCGAGGTCGTCGAGCAGATGGGCCGGCCGTTCACGTCCGTCCTGGAACTCGGGGCAGGCAAAGGCAATCTCGCCCGATGCCTGGCAGGACGCGGAAAGTCGGTGACGACGGTGGAACTTGTGCCGGAGATGGTGGAATACGCCCGGCAGCTTCATACACTCGGAGTCACCTCATTATGCGGCAGCTTTTACGATATCGAATTGCCTCGTCAGTTCGATGCGGTGCTGTATATGGACGGCTTCGGTGTCGGGACCGACGCGGAACAGCTTCAGCTGCTCCGGCGAATCTGCGACTGGCTGCATAATGATGGCGCGGCCTTGATCGATATCTATCAGCCCGCGTACTGGCAGCGGACGAGCGGCAGAACGATGACGTTACCGGGGGATGTGTCGCGGACGTATGGGTACGACGAGGCGCTCGACAGAATGACGGACACGTGGTGGTCGACGGATCGTCCCGACGAAAAAATGACCCAATCGCTGGCCTGCTATTTGCCGGATGACATCCATGACTTGTGCAAGCAGGCGGACTTGGAGATCGTTGCCTATTTCCCAGGTGGCGCAATGGATTTTGAAGCATGGGAGTATCACGAAGTCGCCAGTCTGGCGGAGTGTCTGAGCTATCGGATAAAAGTCGTGAAGGTATAAGGGCAGACAGGCTGTGAGACGGACATTGAGGGACCGAAGTCTGGTCCATCGGAGTCTTCCAGGACACGCAGGGAAAGTGAAGACGTGCTTTTCCTGCGTGTCCTTTTTGTCGATTGTTACTTGACGCAGGTTCTGGGAAAAGATAGATAATCGATGAGGGCATGTTATAATTGTTAAAAGTATTCTGTAATTTAAGAGGGGGGATCGTCATGATCCGAGCTTATCAGGAATCAGATATAGACACCGTGGCGGACATTTGGTACAACGGGTCCCTGCAAGCCCATCATTTTATCGATCCCGACTACTGGACTTCGAAAATCAGGGAGATGAAAGAAATCTATATTCCGCTGTCGGAGACACACGTATTCCTATCATCCGCCGCTGTGATCGGGTTCGTTTCCATGGTCGACAATTATCTGGCTGCGCTCTTCGTTGATCCTGCCTTTCAGAATAATGGTGCAGGCAGGCAGCTGCTGGACTTTGAAAAAGGGCGCCGGCCTGAAATCCAGCTGAAGGTCTATAAGGAAAACAAGGAAGCGGTCCGTTTTTATGAGAAGAACAGCTTCCGTATACAAGGGATGGAAGTCGACGAACAAACCGGCCAGGAGGAATATGTAATGGAATGGAGAAAGTGAAACCCATGTAGGATCTACCTGATGGAAATGGTCTCTTCACATGGGCTATTGAAATACTAGGATCTGCTGGAAGGAGGCGATGCCATGGATTTCCTCACTCAAAAATTAGTGTACATTGCGCTGTTCATCTTCATCATCCATTCCATTGAAACCCTGGCGTATGCAGTCCGCTTGTCCGGGGCAAGGGTTCGGCTGATTGCGTCTGCCTTGTCACTCTTCAACATCATGGTCATGGTATCGCGCCTCGCGAATATGATGCAGCAGCCGTTCACAGGCAGTCTGATCGACACGGCGCCGAGCGAGCATGCACAGGAGTTCGTGGCGACGCAGTTCCGGTTCCTGATCGGGGCTTCCACTGTCGGAACGCTGTTCGGTATGCTGCTGCTCCCAACGTTCATCGCGCTCTTTTCCCGCGCGATCATCCACTTGTCGGAAGAGCGGGGATCCATCCCTTCTTTGGCGAAGAGGATATTTTCCCTGCAATACATACGGCGGGGCACCACTCATTTCAGCCTGCCGAAGTTTTCCTATTTACGGGATACGAAGATGAAAGACATCCCGATCCGCCTATTCGTCATCAATATGCTCATCACCGGTATCTATACGATCGGGGTGCTCTCTGCACTGTACGCCGCCTTGCTCGCACCTGAACGAGCCTCGACAGCCATCATGGCATCCGGGCTGATCAACGGATTGGCGACCATCCTATTAGTCATCTTCGTCGATCCTAAAGTATCCGTCGTGGCAGACGACGTCGTGAATGGAAGAGGAAACTACCAGACGCTCAAAAATATCTCCATCATGATGGTGTCCTCCAGACTCCTCGGGACACTGCTCGCCCAGCTCTTGTTCATCCCAGGGGCAAAATACATCTCATGGTTCACCCAGTTTATCGTCTGATGGATGATAGTAAGGAATTGTTGCTTGCAGTCGTTGCAAGTAGGTAACAAATTAGCTGTCTAGTGAGCGAAAGGTTCGGTTGAACAAATTATTCAGGAGGCGGTTACATGGCATTCCCAACACATATCGTCGCGGTCGGCGGCTTGGTGGAAGACGATAACGAGAATGTACTCATGGTGAAAACTATACACGGTGGTTGGGTCTTCCCGGGAGGCCAAGTGGAAGTGGGAGAAAACCTATTGGATGCACTTATAAGAGAAATTAAAGAAGAAAGCGGAATAGACGTAGCTGTGTCGCGCCTGATTGGTGTCTATTCTAATTCCGGTATGTATAAATGGTACGATGGCAAAACAGACGTACCTACGAAAGTGATGATGGATTTTGTCTGTACCCCGATAGGAGGCCAACTGACTACTTCAGAGGAAACAACGGATTGTAGGTGGGTGCCGCGTGATGAGGTTCTTCACATGATTCAAGCACCGGCAATTCAACATCGTTATCAGGCTTATTTAGACGTCCCTAACGAAGTGGTCTACACCGAGTACTTGACGAAGCCTGAGTTTGCCATTTTACAAAAACAATCTATATGAAGCGAGTTGTCTATATATAGTTACAGGTCACTGAGGAGGGATATAGTTGCACGTGAAAGGGCTCAATCATTTTTTATTTTCTGTGTCTGATTTAGATCGGTCCATTGAGTTTTACCAAGACGTGTTCGAAGCCAAGTTGCTGGCGAAGGGTCGTACCACTGCTTATTTTGACTTGAGCGGTATGTGGCTTGCGCTGAACGTGGAGGCGCATATCCCGCGTAACGAAATACGACAATCCTATACGCATATTGCTTTTACAGTCGATGAATCAGAACTCGAAAGCCTTTATTTGAAATTGGAGAAGATAGGCGTATCGATACTAAATGGACGACCAAGGGATGAGCGGGATAAAAAATCCATTTATTTTACGGACCCGGATGGCCATAAGTTTGAATTTCACACGGGAACATTGGAAGATCGCTTGTCTTATTACCGTGAGGAAAAGGCGCACATGGAATTTTATGATTGATCCAAACGGGCAAAAGGAGGGTGGTCAATGGAGTTTGTGAACATCGAGGGCATGCCGGATACGCAAACCGTGCAAAAGATGTTACGGATCCACGAGCAGATCTTCCGTGACTCGGAAAACCTATTGAACAAAGCACGTTCAAAACCGAATCTGTTGTTTACGCTGGCACTGGAAAACGATGAAGTCACCGGTTACAAAATCGGATACAAACTGGACGACGCGACGTTTTACAGCTGGCTCGGGGGTGTAGGGGAAGCGTATCGAGGGAGAGGAATTGCTTCCGGACTTATGAGACATCAACATCACTTCCTGGTGGAAAAGGGATATAGCGTGGTGCGAACGAAAACAATGAACAAATGGCGCTCTATGCTGATCCTGAATCTCAAACAAGGCTTTGACATCACAGGCATCTGCGCTGACAAGAATGGGGAGATCAAAATCATATTGGAAAAGAGACTGTACCCGATGTCGGTCCAAATGGAGGGAGCCTATGAAAATTAGAGAAGCTGTGCTGGCGGATGCTCCAGGAATCGCACAAGTCCATGTGGACAGTTGGAGAACTACCTACAGCGGTATCATTCCATCCCAGTACTTAGCGAATTTGTCATACGAGAAACGAACGGATCTATGGAAGAGGAACATAGCAAGGGCAGACAACTTTGTAGTCGGGGCGGAAACCAATGAAGGGAAGATCATCGGTTTTGCCGATGCGCTTGAGAGAGAAACCAACACTGTGGACCATTCCAGTGATCTGACCTCGATTTATCTTCTGAAAGAGTATCAGAGGTTGGGAACTGGCAAAAAACTGATGAACGAGTTGTTTCACCATTTTACACAGATGGAGGTTAGCAAAGTGTTCGTTGAAGTATTGGAAGCGAATCCAACACGTTTCTTCTACGAGTACTATGGTGCGGAATTAGTGGAAACTCTTCAGATGGAAATTGGCGGAGTAACGCTAACGGAACTGGTCTATGAATGGGATGACTTAGAAGATGTGTTAGCGAGACTGTAAGTTGTCTCTTAATAGATAGGTGTACTGATAGTATTCAAATGGGTGATATTGCTTGAGGGAGCCCGAGCGGAGGGAGGAAATTATGAAACTAACAGTGATGGTTGTAGGCGTATACCATTTTGGAGAAACGGCAGATCTGACGAAAGTAGAACCGAAGAGCATGGAGACGTTAACCGCCGAATCCCACGAAGTCGTTCAGGCGCTGAGCCGATTCAATCCCACCCGGCTGGCAGTCGAAGCCGTCCCGGAGAATCAGGTGATACTGAATGAGCGCTTTGCCAAGTATCAAGCAGGTGATACAACTCTTGAAAAGAACGAAATCGACCTGATCGGATTTCCATTGGCGAAGCAGGCGGGAATTGAGGAGATTTCCTGTGTGGACTGGATGGGTGACGTGACGGAGTATGCTGAGTTGGGCGACGTGCTGCAATATGCTGAGGAGCACGAACCGGAGCGTTACCAGCATTTAATGACGCGCTACCTCGAACCCATGCAGCACGACGCATCCGAGATGGCGACCCTATCTGTTCTTGAAGCCTTCCGGCGATTGAATGATCCGCAAGCTGTCCGGGATCTGCATGAAGTCTATATGGAGTTAGCTATGATCGGTAAGGAAAAAGACTACTATGCAACGGATTGGTTAACCTGGTGGTATAAACGGAACCTGATTATCTATACAAACTTACGAAGGTTGATGACCGACCCACAAGACCGCGTGCTGCTGTTGGTCGGAGGCGGCCATGTCCATCTCGTCAAGCAATTTTTAGCGGAGTCCGGTGTTTGCGAAGTAGTGGATGCAAGTGAGTATTTCTTATGAACCTGATTGGACTGTGTGTCAGCAAATAGGGGATTATCAACCCCCATACATAGAACGGATAAAAATGGTCAGCGGACAGCCACTTTCTGGCCAGACGGTTAACTAAGTGACCGGGGAGAGAATGATACATGGAGACGTTCCAATGGATAGCCTTGGTGCTGATATGGGTAGTACCTGCGCTGCTGTCGTATCAGTCGTACAGAAGACTGCAGAAAGAGGAACATGAAGAACTCAAACAGGAGATTGGAAGTCCTTTGATCTTTTTCACGTACATCCCGTTCGTGATCGGAGTGCTTCTGTTTCTTTCGGGATCGGAAGCGGTGACAGGTCTCAAGGCAGTACAGGATGCAGGCATGGCCAATGCGTTCTTTGGCTGGATCGTCTTGTGGATCGGAAACGTAGTCACAAAAGCAGAAAGTGCGGCCAGGAGTCTCTCCATGATTGCTGTAGGCACACTTGTTTTAATTGCCTATGTTCACTTTCTTTGAAGAGATGGCGCAAAAAACGGTTCAGTACGTTCATCCGTAAGCCGATAGTTATCATGTAAATGAAAAGAGGTGAAAATCATGGGGAAATATCAATTGGATTCAAAAGGCAGACAGGCCGTTTCAAAGTATCATGAAAAACGCAAACCCGATCAATTCGATAAACAGCAGCATCTCGATAAACTGCGGACCGCGTATCTGGAGAAAAAGCGGAAACAGGCCGACGAAACGTCTGAGTGAGCTGCATAGGCTGACAGCAGAATAGATGCTTTGCAGCCAAGCCATCGTGTTTACTTGAACTTTCATGACCTAGAACGAGGCGGGGCTGCCCCGCTAAATTGGAGGCGGCAGGATGGATTCGATCAACAGCACATGGAATCTGGGCGATATTATTTTCACCGTACTGATTTTCATAGCATTCGCAGCATTGGCGAGGGGATTCATCCTCTGGCGGATTGCGCGCAGGCACCGGAACCGGGAAGACGGACGGTGAGGACGGAATTTTCAAGTTGTAATTGATTAATCGGAAGGCATTACGCTTCTGCTACTGGAAAGGATGAGCCCGATGCCGCGTTCACCATTCGGCCAGCCAAGTCAGCCATACACATTCGCCGAGCGGCTGCTGTTCCCGCGGACCCGTCTGCATTCCGGCAGGCTTGCGGAGGAACTGTACGGGAAGACGGTGCTGATTACCGGCGCCAGTTCAGGGATCGGTGAACAGATGGCGTATTTGCTTGGGGAGCTGCCGGTGCATCTGATTTTGGTCGCCCGGCGTACGGATCGTCTGCTCGCGGTGCAGCAAAGACTGGAAGACGGCCCAGCAACGGTGACGGTGGTGACCGCCGATCTGCGCGCACCCGACGAACTGGACCGGCTGGTTGATGTCCTCCTTGCGCTGCCGAGGGGACTGGATGTTTTCATCTCGAATGCCGGCCTGTCCATCAACCGGACACTCGCGGCGTCCCTGGATCGGTTCCACGATTTCGAACGGACGATGGCCATCAATTACTTTGTCCCCGTCCGGCTGCTGCTGGCGCTTGTGCCCCTCCTGCAGCAAAATCAGGGGCAGATCATCAATATGTCGACCATCAACGCCCGGCTGCTGCCGATGCCGGACTGGGCGGCCTATCAGGCTTCGAAGACAGCGTTTGACAGCTGGCTGCGGTCGTCGTCCGCCGAGCTGCGGCAGTCCGGCATTTCGGTCACGACCTTCTATCTGCCGCTCGTCCGGACGGAGATGATCCGGCCGACTGCTGCGTATGATCGGATGCCGGCGATGTGTCCGGCAGAGGCGGCGAAACAGATTGCGCGCTCTTTGTATACGAAACGGAAAACCTGGCATCCGTGGTGGCTGCCGGCAGGGGAACTGGCGTCGGTCCTGTTCAGGCGGCCGATTGAACACGGACTGGAACGGAGAAGGAGGACACGCGATGCCGATCGGTAAACTGGTACGGCTGCTGCAGGAGATGGGGGTGCTGAACGTTTCAGGGGCTACCGGGTTGTCCTCAGCAGTTGCCCGGCATGGGGTGAATCTGATGGTGCTGCTGGAATTCGCAGCCCGGTTGCATGGGGATACCCCGGCATTGATCGATGAGGAAGGAACGGTCAGCTATAGCGAGCTGCACCGACGCAGTGAAGGAACTGCCATGCGCCTGCAGGAGGAATTCGGCATCGGCTGTGGTCAGAAAGTCGCCTTCCTCTGCCGGAACCGGACCTCTCTCGTGACCGCGCTGTTCGCTGCTTCACGCCTGGGGGCGGATGTGTATCTTCTGAATCCGGATATGGGACATACGCAGTTGGCATTGCTGCTGGAACGCCACCGGTTCGATCTGCTGATCCATGACCAAGATTCGGAGCGGCTGGCCGATCTGCTGCCCAATCCGAAACCTGCCGCCGTTCCGATCATGGTCTGCATGCCGGCAAGTGATCGATTTCCCGCGAGGCGGCCGTGGAAACGGATGGCGGCCGGCCGTCTTGTGCTGCTGACAGGCGGGACGACCGGACTTCCGAAAGCCGTTCCTCATCAGCCGTCCCTCTTCAATTATATCGATCCCTATCTGAGCCTCCTGAAGACGATGGAGCTGGCGCGGCGCAGCAATGTCCTGATTGCTACACCCCTCTGTCATGGCTATGGACTGGCCATTCTCCTGTCGTTCGCAGCGCTTGGCAAAACGATCGTATTGAGCTGCGAATCTGGGACGGAACAGCTGAGCGCACTGATCCGCACCCATAGCGTCGAAGTGGTCACTGTCGTCCCGGTGATCGCCGAACGATTGCTGGCTCACGAGAAAGACAATCTGCGGTCACTGAGGTGCATCGCGTCCGGCGGGGCGCCGCTCCATCCGAAACTCGCGCGGGACATCAATGCGGCACTCGGTCCGGTCCTGTTCAATTTGTATGGCACATCCGAAACAGGGCTCGCCTGTATGGCGACCCCGCAAGAGCTGGCAATCGCTCCCGGAGCCGTCGGCAGGAAGGTCGCGGGCGGCCGGCTGAAACTGGTCGATCCGTCCGGGAACGAAGTCCGTACAGGTGAAACAGGACAGATCTGCATGTCCAGCAGCTGGTCGATGGCCGGCAGGAAGTCCAAATGGATAGAAACCGGTGACATGGGCTATCTGGATGAGCACGGATTGCTGCATGTGTACGGTCGGGTCGATGACATGATCGTATCTGGCGGCGAGAATGTCCACCCATCTGAGCTGGAGACCCTGCTCCGCACCCATCCGCTTATCCGGGACACTGCAGTGGTCGGGGTCCCGGATGCCGAGTTCGGCCAGCGCCTTTGCGCGGTGATCGACCCGCTTTCCGATACACTCACAACAGCAGCTGTCACCGCCTGGCTGACGGACAGAGCCGCCCGCTATCAGATGCCGAAAACGATCATCTTCCGCCAGATTCCATACACTTCCCTCGGGAAGCCGGATAAGAAGCGGCTGCGGCAGGAGATGGATTGCAATTTTGAGATTTGCCCCAATAATTATGAGACGGAAACAGTCTTTAGGTAAATTAAAAAAGTAACTATCCTCCGCAAACGACCAAGTATGCAGAGTGGTTACTCTCTTAAATAAGCTCTTGTCATACCTATCAATGCGAAAAAATCTTGAACCGAATTATTATATCCCAAGATTGTAGACAACAGTTACAATAATTCCCGCCCGGCGCTTGCAAGATCGACTGTGGCATGGCGGTTTTCCGCAGTGATTTGGGATACCAATCCCTCAAGGGAGTACTTTCTCTTGGGGTTTTTCGTTGCCAGCGTAATTGTGTTTTCATCGTCCCTAACCTGTAACTCGAGTTCAGAGCCTGCTTCTATCCCGATCCGCTCTGCGGCTTCTATTGTATTATTTCTATTTCCGTACATATATACGTTGCTGGTCAATTTGATACGGACTGCAGCAAAGTATTGTTTGCAGACCGGAGAACTAGAACCGCTAGAGCTACAAAGGTCAACCTGGTATCCAATGATGACAAGTGTTTGCCGAATTTACTTCCAGGCAATAGTAGTAGGGACCGACACAATACGGATAGGACGAAAAACACTAGGAGTGAACGAAATGAAACAAGTACCGGAAACGAAAGTCAAACTGACCGATGTGAAAGACTTGATGGAAAAAGGCTATGACCTGTTAGGGGAGCTGCGCGAGGACGTTGGGGCGCCTGTCGTGAAAGCGAAGTTCCTGACGGAGGAAATTACGGCAATCTACGGGGAGGCGGCGGCTCGTCAGTTCTATGACCCGGCGAACTTCAAACGCGAAGGGGCGATGCCGAAACCGGTGCTGAAAACGCTGTTCGGTGAAGGCGGTGTCCAGACGCTGGACGGCGAGGCCCACCACCACCGGAAACATTATTTCATGGACCTCATGACACCCGAGCGGATGGATGACTATCATGACATCCTGGCACGGCATCTGACGGCGGCGCTCGATCGGCAGCATGGCGAATTCGAGCTGTTCGAGTTGGCCAATAAAGTGCTGTTCACCGCCATCTGCGAATGGGCAGGCATCAATCTGGATACGTACGATGCCGAAACGGTGGACAAGCTGGCGGAAAACCAGATCGCCATGATCAGCGGAGCAGTGACGTCGCCGATCGATCATCTTAAAGGGATCAAAGACCGCAACAAATCGGAGAAGTGGGCGAAGGATCTGATCGAAGAAGCGCGAAAGCATCCGGTGCCCGGAAAAGAGAACTATGCGCTGTATACGTTTGCGAATGCGACGGATCTGGATGGAGAGCTACTGCCGGTGGACGTGGCGGCGGTCGAGCTGCTCAACATCATCCGGCCGACAGTCGCGCTGACGGTTTGGATGGCGCTGATGGGGCATGCCCTGTTTGCGGGAGAGGACATCTATAAAGAGCTGCAGGCGGATTTCGACCGGCTGCAGGATCCGTTCATCCAAGAGATGAGGCGCTTCTACCCATTCTTCCCGATGCTGCCGGCAGTCGCAGTCCGGGACGTGGAAGTGGATGGGTACGTGATCCCGGAAGACAGCTGGGTGGTGCTCGATCTCTACGGTACGAACCACGACGCGCGTACCATCGACGCACCGGATGAGTTCCGGATCGACCGGTATGCCGGCCGGGCCGAAGAGATTTCGTATGAGGAACAATACGAAATGATCGCGCAGGGCGGCGGTTCGTTCCGGGACATGCACCGCTGTGCCGGCGAATGGATCACCCTTCACAGCATGCGGGCCTTCTCGGACCAGCTGGTGAACAAGTACAGCTTCAAGGTACCTGAACAGGATTGGACCATCCCGATGGACCAGTTTCCGACGTACCCGAACAGCAAGGCCCTGTTATTCAAAGAGTGATGTGTACGCGTACGAATCGGCAGCCTGCCGGTTCGTGCGCGTTTTCTTATGGGCATGCATATTCTTTTTTGGAAAAAGATAGATAGCAACTGGAATCGTGTTACAATAGTGTCAAATGATTTTCTGGAAAACTTCTGTTACCAGATGACAGAACAATGAAACAATATCCAATCTCCGGACGTAAGGAAAGTATACGGATGGAATATGGTACAGGAAAGGAGCCATCTGCGTTTTATGAAATATGTAATAGGATTATTTGCAGTGTTCGCTGCTTCGGTGTTCGTCAATTTAGTAAGTGAATTTGTCCTGAATGGGGCATACTCGGCCATTGCAAGCTGGCTGATTGTCATGCTGTTCCTGCTCGGCGTCGTATTTTTCGCAAACGCCCGTTACTTCCTTGGAAAGGAAGAGACCCGTCACTGAACCGGAGAGGAGTACCCGACTATGAATCCGAAACCCGACAAACTGGCGGCTGCCTACCAGAGTACGTTCGACAGATTGGCGGTCTACCTGCTGGCGGTCTTCCTGTCGCCTTTGCTGTTCGGCGCCTGCATTGCGCTCTATTCGTTATTGGTGTTTGACGACTCCTGGAGTTTCGGGCCGACCGCTTTGGTGACGGCGGTGTATTCCCTGCCGTTCTTTCTGTTCCTTGCGCTGCCCGTCGCCCTGTTCATTGACTTCTCTCCGAAGACCAGGCAGCGATCCCGCAAGATGAAAATCCCTTTCTATGCCGGTGCCGGCTGTCTGGCCGGACTCCTCGGTGCGGTCATATTCGGTGAATTGTTTTCCGGAATCGACTTAGGGATCTATGGGATCGTGGGCGGCCTGTCGTATTTCGGTGTATTGGAATTGTTCAAGCTGATCTTTCATAAATGAAGAAGCAGCGGGCAAGATGAAACACATCGAGTCCCAGATTTGAGAGGTGATTATCCTGTCACAAGAAAAGAAATCACTAGCACTTGCCAAGCTGATTCCGCTTTACTTGGTTATCTTCACCGTCTGTTATTCGGGGACGATGCTGCTGAAGTATGTGACTCACGGTGAAATGACCTGGGTCCGCACAGCTGTCCTCATGCTCGTCATCAGCAGTCTCGTTGTGATCCTGAATCGGTTGCCGGGCAAATCGGCGGACCGCAAGTAGTTTGTTGAAAGTGCATAACTGAAAAGGCGGTGGGTTCTTGAAGAGGAAAGTGATCAATACATCAGAGTCCATCTTGGTCGTCAGTTCGTTCCTGATGATTCTGTTCATTTCAAAGTTTCTTGTCTTCATTCCGAGCTTGGAGTACGTATTTGAACGGGGAACGCTATGGTATGTGTTCCCGTTCCTCACGATGATTCTCGCGCTGCATTCGTTTTCAAATCGGGAAACCTGAAGTCTTCATTGTGGAGGTATTAGAGCTTTAAACTGAAAAGGGAGGAAGACAAATGGAGGCACTTATGTTAGCTGGATGGACGCCTATCCTGCTGGCTGGCATTGTGGCGATGGGTCTTGTCATCGCCCTGTCGCGGAAACTGTCCAGACCGCTATTCTTCAAAATCACGTTGGGAATTGCCGTGCTGTGCGTTTCAGCTTTCTTCATCAGCATGATCGTTATTGGCGGCTGGGAAGGGATGGGCTACTCGTTCTTGGCGGGTGCGGCCCTTCTCGGAACAATAGTCGGCATGGCTGTCGGTGCTGCTTCTGACAGGAGCGGCTCCTAATGATCTTTTTCCGGAAGATGACAGCATCGGAGAAACGAACTGCCGCCAAAGGGTATCAGACTGGCTTTCTGATCTATCTGCTTTTGACATTCGCCAATTATTTCTATTTCCTGCTGACAGACCAGGCACTCCTTTCTCCAGGCATCTTGTTTTGGGCAGGACTGCTGGGGGCTTTCGGCTATGAAGCGATATTGAATTTCAAACAACGACGGCGCAAGGCTGCTGGTACCTCGGATAAGTGAAACTGTCAGACAAATGGCCGATCATCGGCAGAAGGGAGTGTACCATGCCAAAAACCATTCCGGGAAAGATCACCACTGTCTTGCTACTACTTTTTTTCGTCCAGTTTGCGATCGGGGGGTACTATCTCTTCACCGCCCCGCTGATGGCACTTGTGGTCATTTTGGCAACCGGACTCATCATGGGCCTCATCTTTCTGATCATAGGTACGATCGGAGCTGTGTTTGAAGATGGAAGCCGAAAAACAGTACCGCTGATTGTTGCGGGGATCGGTGCGGTGGAACTGATCCTCTTCCTATCCGTCCAGTTCGGCTTTTCGTTCGGGGGATGAGCTTTATCCTATATGGATGTTCAATACATGTTTAGGAGTGGGTGTGGTAAAATAGTATGTGCAGCGATATACAGCGGATGGGCGGTTCGGCACTCCCTTAATGGAAAGGGGGTGTTAATTATGATGACATTCGATGCCATGAATATGCTCTTTCAATTTGGTATATTCTTAGCCACAAGCTTAACAGCAGTGGTGGCGATCATCGCGATTGTCATCAAGACAAAAAAGTAACCTCCCTCCGCTACCCGCTAAGTAGATGAGATGGTTACTTTTTTTGTCCACTCTTTACCTCTGGCCAACCGCACTTCCTGCGGATGTCAGCTGCATTGACCGAGTGTTGACGCACTCGGTCTTTCTTAGTATATGTTCAGTATAACACACTTATACTGAAGATACATGCCCTAGTCATTAGATGAGAAATCATGATGTTTTGTAAATATGGGTAAAGGTCGAGAGATACAACATGCATTGTAGAGTGAAGTCGGTCGTTTTTTAAAGAAGTTGGGAAGGAATGAATCTATGCAACAAGGTATGCTGCACCATATCGAACTGTATGTTTCCGATCTTACACGTTCCGTTGAATTTTGGGGCTGGTTTCTGGAGGAACTGGGCTACGAGCTGTATCAGGAGTGGGACGCGGGGAGGAGCTGGCGGCTGGGCGGGACGTATCTTGTCTTTGTGCAGGCGGAGGACCGGTACTTGGATGTTCCGTATCACCGAAAGCGGGTCGGTCTGAACCACTTGGCGTTCTGGGCGGACTCCCGGGCGCATGTCGATGCGCTGACAAATCAGCTCCGGGAAAGGGGTGTGCCGATTTTGTATGAATCTGCCCATCCGTATGCCGGAGGGAACTCGCATTACGCCGTCTATTTCGAAGATCCGGATCGGATGAAAGTGGAATTGGTGGCGCCGTAAAAGTGTATTTGGCAGATATTTTTCATAGAGAAAACAGAAGCGAGGAGGTGAGCGCATGGAAAACAAATGGTATGCGGTGTATGCATTGATACTCGGGATTGTTTCGTTTTTTACGGGGGAACTCGTCACATTCATCATGCTCGGATTTATTCTGATGGCGTTGATCAACATTAATACGACTCTGAAACGGAACGCGGAGCGAACGGCCGCCTCGCCCATGCAGAATCCGCTTTCTCAAGACGGGGGTGATGGACCATGATGATTCCGACAGTGCTTTACATCCTGCTTACCCCTGTCGCTGCCTATGCAGGCGGCCTGCTCGCATACCTATTGACGTTGCGCGTCGTATGGGGGGGAGCCGATCGGAACGGAGCTCGGTCTCGTCATGTACTGGGGAGCTGCTGTTTATTCGGTCATGGTGCCGGTTTACTTTGTGCTGATGTATGTGCTGGCCCGCCGGTCTCGCCGTCGGCTGCTTGCCCGTTCTCTGACATTCGGCTTTCTGGTTTCGCTTGTACCTGGGCTGCTTCTGTTCCTTCCTTTTGGTCCAGAGGCCATGCTGTCAGCGGAATCTGCCCTCGTTGTCGTTGCGTTCTGTACGGCGGGTCTCCTATTCGGCTTGTGCAGCTGGGCATATTGGACATATCTTAACAGGTTTGTTGGGCAGACAGAGGAGGGAGTATGACAGATGGGATACATTCAAAACCTACGCAAGCTCGTCGGGCAGGAATCGCTGCTGACGGTGGGTTGCGGCGTGATCATCGAACAGGACAGGAAGATCTTGCTGCAGCACCGGACCGATGAGGACAACTGGTGCATTCCGGGCGGCATCATGGAACTCGGAGAGACATTCGAGGAGACCGCCATCCGGGAAACAAAGGAGGAGACGGGATTGTTCATTGGGGATCTGACACTCTTCGGACTCTACTCGGGGCCGTCCTGTTTCGTCACCTACCCGAATGGCGACCAAACCTACAGCATCCAGGTGATTTTCAAGTCGATGGCTTACACGGGACGGTTGCATGAGGCGGATCCGGAAAGCCGAGCGCATCGCTTTTTCGGCAAGGACGAATTGCCGGGCAATCTGAATCCGAGGCAGCGGCAGTTCATCGAGGATTGGGCTGAGGGAATTGCTCTTCCTGTTATCGGATGATTGGATACATATTAAAGTAAAAACAAGCCTGGACGGAGAGCTGCTCCCGTCCAGGCTTTTTCCATGGGAGTCACCCGCCGATCAGCAGCTTCGCTGCGAGCACAATGGCAATCCCTACGGCAACTCCAACGATCAGTTTCAAGATGCTTTTCAATTCTCTTCCTCCCATTCGTTACTCAGTCTGTCAGGCGTTGTTTGTACAGGGAAATGGCCGCGAGGGAGGCGGCGATCCCCCAGGCGAGGATGATGGCGAGCTGCGGCAGCACCCCGGTCATCCCCGTACCGTTTTCTACTGCAATGCCGATTTCAAGCAGTTGGATATTCGGCAAGTACGTTGCAGCTTTCAATACGGGATACTGTTCAGCGAACGCTGGCAGCAGCGTGCCAAAGGAGAAAAGGACGAACACGGGCGTGACATACAGCGACGCTTCCATCACCGTTTTCGCGAACAGTCCGAGCATCGTTCCGAGTGCGATGTAGAACACGCTGGAGACCAGGATGGCGACCGTGATGATACCGATATTGGCCGGACGATAGTCGCCGAGAAGGAGACTCAGCACGATAGACACGAGCGTCAACGACAGGGACAGCAGGCTTTTCCCGATCAGGATCTCCGACGTGCTTGCAGGAGACAGCATCAGACCCCGGAGCGTGTTCTTCTCCTTTTCTTCTGCGATAAGGCAGCTTTGGACGAAGGCTGCGACCATGGCGAACGACATGTTGATGACCATGTAATGAGTCTCGATTGTGCCGCCGGTGCCCATCCGGCTGAAGAACGCAGCGAGGACAGGCGGCAGGAAGATGATGATGGATACAGCCAGGTTGCGGGAAAAGTCCTTGTAGTCTTTCATGAAGATGGCGTGGATCCGTTTAAAAGAAAGCGTCATGCGAGTTTCCTCCCTGTCACTTGAATGAAAATATCACCGAGTGTCGGCTCGTTTGAATGGATCGATTCGATCTGATCCTGCTGCATGTAGTCGAACAGCTGCTGGGCTCCGGCGGCACCTGCCGGCAGGATCAGGGATGTGCCGTTTTTCAGTTCGGCGGTCAAAGTGGCATCCGAAAATCGCTTTTTCAATTCGTTCGGTGAACCAATCAGCTGGATGCTGCCGTTGTTAAGGAAGGCGACACGGTCACACAGTGTTTCCGCTTCCGACATGTCATGCGTTGTCAGGAAGATGGTCGTGCCGCGTTCATTCAGCGCCCGCAGGCCGTCATAGATGTGCATCGTATTCACCGGGTCGAGCGCTGACGTCGGCTCATCGAGGAACAGCAACTCCGGTTCATGCAGAAGGGCTCTGGCGAGAACCACCCGCTGCGTCATCCCTTTCGACAGGGCGGAGACCCGCTTGTGCTGATCCTGCTGCAGCTGGACCGCGGCCAGGACGCGGGTGATCTGTGTACGGGGGACATCGTACAAATCGCAGTACAGCTTCAGATTATCGTGGATGGACAATCGGCCATAGAGCCCGCTGTTGTCCGTCAGCACCCCGAACCGCTTCCGGTTTGCCGGTTGTTTCAGACATTGCACGGATTCATCGAATACGGTCGCTGATCCGGCTGTCGGCGCAAGCTGGCCGGTCAGGATCTTGATGGTGGTCGTCTTGCCGGAACCGCTCGGCCCGAGAAAGCCGAAAATCTCACCCCGTTTCACTTGGAAGGTAACGTCAGCGAGAGCGGTTTCATTGCCAAACCGTTTCTCCACTTGCTGCAAATCAATAATGTTTTCCATTTTCATCCTCCTTTGTACTCGAGCGCCATGCGCTGTCTGTACATCCAGATTACGATGAACCCGGAAAGCCCACAGCATTTTTGGCATCAGAAGAGCTGTGGTGAGGGTGAATGGTGCCTATGAGTGCTGAATGGAGCAAGAATGATAGTGAAGAAACTGGCTTATAGCAGAAGAGATGAATTATTTCCGGGGAAATAATCGGTTTTTCTGCACGATTCGCTATTATTTCAGGCCAAGCATCTCTTTCAGCTCGGTCATTTTCGATTTGGAGAGAGGGATGGTCGTTTTTGTCGGATCATCGAGGATCAGACTGTAACTGTTCCGTGTCCATGTGATCACTTCCCGCACTTTCTGCAGGTTCACCAAATAGGAACGATGGCAGCGGAAGAAACCGAATGGCAGCAGCCGTTCCTCCAATTCGCTGAGTGTGAACGTACTGGGAAACTGTTCTCCCTTTATATGTAAGTGTGTCAGCCCGTCACTGCTTTCGATATAGTCGATTTCCGGCGGGTTGAACAGCACCAGTTTTTCGTTCACCTTGGTCGGGATCTTTTCGAACCGGACGGTGAGCGCAGAAGGCGTGAGGTCGTCCTCCGGTTCCGCTTCGTCCGTGCCCAGTTCAATCATGTGCAGGCCGGTTTCGTCCAATTTATAGACGCGGTCTGCTGCAGTGACTGCACTTTCCAGATTTCCCGTCAGGATCAGTACCGTTTTCTCCTCCTGCCGCAGCTGCTGAAGAGCCCGGTGGTACAGCCGCTTCGATTCCAGATCGATATTCTGATCGGGTTCTTCAAATATGAAGACGGCGGGGTCCTGAACGAGCAGACAGGCGAGCTGGACCCGCTTCTTTTCCGAGAAGGAAAGCGTGCTGATCTTCTCGTTCTGCCGGTCTTCCAGCTGCATGGCCCGAAGAATGTCCGGGATCTTTTGAACGGAGCCGTGCAGCTGTCGGATGAAGCGGAGCATCTCCTTGACGGTCAGCCGTTCATACAGACCCGTCGGCAGGAAAAAGAAACCGGCCGGTCTGTTTACTTCGAGTTTCAGTTCCCCATGGGTAAGACTGCTTCGTCCGCTCAGCAGGTCCAGCAGTTCCTCCCGCACATTCACACTCGATTGGATAGCGGTTACTTCTCCCGGCGTGAGGGCCAGATCGAAAGGCGGAAACAGGACGGTATCGTGCTTACGCTTTTCCGCCTGTATGAATTCAACAGTCATTGTACGTTCCTCCTGGTTACATCAGTCTCTATCGGCATTATAACAGTTCGGGAGACAGTGGAGGATTACCTGAAGACTTTTTTTGCAAATTACAGAAAGTACAGCAAACATACTGGAAGGATATGTTACAATAGGGATAGACTGAATTGTTTGTAATAGAGTATATATAAATTGTACCTGCCTGACCCATAGACACAGGCAGATCAGGGAGGGCCAACTTTTAGGGAGGGGCTGAAGCTGATGAGAGAGCGGGACGAAGAGCAGCCATACAACGATTTGATGGGGGATATCCTGAAGAGGCATCGGGAAGAGGGCGGCATGGAAAATTTGAAAGGCAGAGGGAAACCGCTCTCCCGCGAGTATTTCTCAGGGGATACGCTGCAGCATTTCCAGCGGATTGCGAAAGAGGCAGGCTACAAACCGCACTGGCTCGAATTGCAGGATGAAATTCGGGAGGACGTACGGCTGCTGGCGGAGTACATGTCTGCTGGTATTGCAGTGGACATGGATGAACGGATCACTGACATCAACCGTAAACTCGCCAAGTACAATCGCGCTTGTCCGAGACCGATGCAGAAAGGGCCGGTCACGCTGGCCACTGTCTATCAGGCAGCAGAACGGCTTAAACTGGAAGAGGGGCAGTTGGATGGGTGATAAAAGAACGAATGAGGAGAGTGACCAGGAATGAGCCTGCGTCTTGTGAAAGCGGGCATGATAATCGTTTTATTCATCCTCTATTTCAAGTTGTTCAGCTGGATATGGAGTTTTACAGGAATTGGGGTTCTTGTCGGCGACATCGGCGTCCTGTTCGGTTCACTGGCAGTCCTGCTCGCCTGTGGAATACTATCAGTATTGATGAGTGAGAAAGTGATTGAAGTCATCCGGCGAGGGTGATAAGGCATCCTGTGTCCTTGGAGTAGGGAGGAGTGAAACGATGTATCGAGACCATCCAAAATTATTCGTCTTTCTCTGTGTAGTCATCGCGTTCAACACTCTGCGGTATGGCATGTACTTATGGCAGGGAGACGGCAGCGTGTATAACTGGATTATGTTAGCAGTGAACATGGCTGCGATTGGGTTTGCGTTAAGTTCAAGGAAGGGGCGTTCTGAGAAAGAGTCATCGGTGTAGGCTACGCGTAAAAAGGGGGGCGTCTTATGCAAGCAATGACTGTCACGAACGAAGAAAAACAAAAAGTGCTGAGCAACTATTTCAAACAAGGACTGGATGGGCCGCTGTCGCAGTATCCGAGTAAGGAAAAACGGAAGCTGATCATTCTGGAAGCGATTGCCGGGCGGTTCGAAGCCGGAACGCGATATACCGAAAAAGAAGTGAATGCGGTGCTCCAGACAATGTATGAAGACTTTGCCCTGATCCGGCGGGCGTTGATCGATTATGGATTCCTCGCCAGGAGTCTCGATTGTACGGAGTATTGGGTGGCGGAGGAAGAACAATCATGAATATCTTCCTGCTCGGTGTCCTGCTCGTCTTTGCCAAAACAAATTTGCAGTTGCTGGATATGGGTGTGTTCTTCTACAGCACCAATGCGGTCGGATACGCCCTGATCTGCATAGGTCTTAGGCAAATGGGGGATTCGCTCCCGCGCGTACGGCGCTTGCTGCCGGCTGCGGGATTCATGGTGCTGCACAGTATCGGGTTTGCCGTATTGAACGGCACGGGACACTCGCTGCAGACGATCGCCTTGTCGAGCGGTGCCGCGACAGCTGCCACCCTCTTGCTTGCCGTGCTCGCAGTCACCGGGTTGGGGATGATCTTCTATATTCTCCACGAAGTGTTTGTGGCAATCCAACATGATGAGACGACGGCTTTCATGGATATAGGTTTTCTTGAAAAGATGCCCGGACTGCTGCTGTTGCTGCTGGTTTTGACTACCGTGCTCTTTTTCATTGTCCCGTCTGCTGCGAGTGTCCTGCTGTTGCTCTTGCTCGCCGGCGAAGTGATTTTGCTTGTCCAGTTCTTTTCAAAGGCGTGGGCTATATTTTAGGAGATCATTAGCAATACAAAACGAATCGACTGGTTGCTGACCAGGTAATACGGAAGGAGGCAGCGTATGGCTATTGCATTTGTCGGATTGGCCATCTTCACTGGTTCTCTGGCCATTGCGGTATCGCTGGACAAATTGAGGGCGGTCTCGTACCGCTATGAATTCATCGCGGTTAATGAGGCGTGCCTCATCCTGTTTGATAAAAAAACAGGCCAGTACTGGCAGAAGCGAATGGGAAGTGATGGAGACAATAAGTGGCGGAAAGAAGAGTCTCCGTTTCAAGAAAGAAATCAGAAGCAGTGAAGGTGAACTCCATTCATAAGGCAGTATAAAGTTATTGTGTACATAAAATGACAGCTCTCTGCTGAGGAAAGAGGAACTTATGAACCGAACACCCGGCGGTTTCAGTGAACGATTGCTCGCTTCGTTAGTGGACTTTTTTATCATCTTCATTCCTGCAGCTGTCCTGGTGTACTGGAAGACTGGCGAGTTTTCCTACGAACTGGTCCCGAACACCATCTGGCAGGCCGTCGATGTCAGTTACCTAACCCTGCTCCCTCTCTTGTGGAGCGGCTACACAATAGGCAAATATCTCATGAAAATTCAAATCAGGACACGAGAGGGGCAGCCCGTCACTTGGAAACACATGCTGCTGCGCGAAGTGGTGGGAAAGGCGCTGCTGATCTACGTGACGTTCGGATTGTCCACACTCGTCAGCGTGTTCATGATCCTCTTCCGGGAAGATAAACGGGCGATCCATGACTTCATCGGCGGGACAATGGTCAGCTATGATGAGCGGTTCAAAGGCGGTCGGACGCTGTAAGTTCGCAAGGTGCAGGAGGTGGAGGCAATGCGGTTGCCGAAAGGCATTACAGGTTTTACTATTGGAGAATCGGAGTTGATTCCTATGGATGGCGGTCTGTTCAAGAAAGTGGGCTATGACATTGCCAGGAAGCTGCAAAGCGAAGTGGTCTCCTTTCAAAGCCCGGCGTACCCAACAAATTATTACAGGCTCGACCTTCAGCGTGAAGGAAGGACGCTATCCATTCTGCTGCACGAATACTTTCCGTACGTGGCTATTGCTTCGTTTGATGCAGAACAGCGGAAAGTGTTCGTGACCTGTGACGAGATGGTGTCGAAGCTGAACCCGTTCTACGAAGTCCTGGACGCCGCATTCCTCAACGGGGCTTTCAATCCCGAACTTCATGACTTGGCCGCGCGTGAACTGGAGCAGGTACGGTTCTGGGGAGCGAAGACGAATGGCGACGTGATCTTCAACTCTTGGGATTAAGAGATGTGATGATGTGGAGTTTCTTGAATGAGCACATTACCCTAATTAGAAATAAGTCAGAGGTGAGAGCGATGAATTGGAATAAAATGATCAATCGTCTGACCCTCATAGGTGTTCTGATTCTGCTCATCCCCTCTTGGTTCAAGCCAATCTACGCCCTGCTCTTCTGGACGTTGACGGGCATCAATTTCATCAATCAAGGAGTTGCCAAGTCTGATGAGCAGGAGAAGGTCTCCGTTACATCTATAGTCGCCGGTGTCGTCATAATCGGAGCAAGCCTCTTCAGGTTTGTCCGTTAGTTGTGCAGAAGGGGATATCTGTGGATGTCATTCTTCAACAAACGGGCCAGAATGTTAAACAGAAATGAATATGCTTTACTGTAATAAGAGGTGGTGTACCAATGAGAAATGTAAGAGACGCTGCGGCAATTGCTTTGGTTATTGTTATTATCAAGTTAGTATTCAGATTGATTCCACCTTCAAAAAGGTTTGTAAGTCTCTTTGAGGAAGGTATCTGGGCTGGATTGGGAGTTATCTTAACTTCTTACATAATTATATTCGTTATTGCATTTTTAATCCTTGCAGTCTTTAGAAGGCGTAAAGTAAAGTGATTGTTAACTTTCATTATCGGGGGCGTTAACTGAACAGCCGTTGCGTAACAATCGGGCCAGATTATTCAAAAAGGGGGGGATGATCTTGATTAAGACTCTAAAAATAATTTTAATATTGGCCGTCATATCTTTAGCCGGCTTTGGTCTAATAACAAATACTTCTAGCAAAGTAGCACCTTTTCTTTTACTACTAACGGCGTTAATGGCGACTGTCATTGGTGTTATTGAATTTCAAAAAAGAAAGCCTTCTTCTTTAGGACTTTTTCTAGCTGCTGGGTTTGCATTATTTGTTGGGATATATATCTTGTGAAACTAACGGGCGCGATTGTTTGATACCACACGCTAGTTGATCGGAGCGGAAGCCGGCGACTCCTGCGGGAACAGCACGAGCCGAAGACCCTGGACTGAGCACAGCGAGGGAAGCGGCTGAGGCCGTGCCCGCGGAAAGCGTCCGGCTGGAGCGCAGATCAACGGGTTCATTCTGTCCAGCTGCAGGCGCTACATGCTCGGGTCATAAGCCAAACCGGCAGTGAGGCAAAGGACGCCTCAATGCCGGTTTGGCTTATGCCTGTCGCATGTGAGCAAGCGCCTTCTGCTTTTCGCTATCGGGCGCAATTCTGGCACAAGAATCTACGTCCTTTCAACAATAGGACCAGAAGGAGAATAACATGAAAAGACATTGCTGTGAAGACATGGATTACCATGCGGATTTCAACTGTGATATACATAGCGATCCTTTTGAGTGTCCTGATAAAATAGTGATTTTCGATAATGAACATAATGTTTACGGGTTGATAATCCATGATGGCGGTTCGTCGAGTATCGCTATTAATTTCTGTCCTTGGTGCGGTTCGAAATTATAACTTGCTCGTCAAGTGACGTACGGAATTATCATTTTCTGAATCAATGATTTCGTATGGTATCAGAACTGCGAATCGTCTTTTTTTCAATAGTGTTGTATACTGCCACAGACATCGAAACGAAACACGAGGTGAAGGGTTATGAATTGGCAGTTGAAACGGTTTGAGGAATTGACGAATACAGAGCTTTACACGATCTTGCAGGAAAGGACAGCGGTGTTTGTTGTGGAACAGGATTGTCCGTACTTGGAGGTGGATGGGAAGGATCAGGCTTCCCATCATCTGTTCAAAGAGGACAATGGCGAGATTCTTGCGTATTTGCGCATTGTTCCTGCCGGGACTTCCTATGAGGAAACGTCCATCGGCCGGGTGTTCGTAAAGAAGGAATATCGCCGGCAAGGGTTGGCGCAAGAACTCATGACGCGGGGGCTGGAATTCGTTGAGCAAGAACTGAACGAGACGCGCGTCAAAATTCAGGCGCAGGACTACTTACGTGAGTTCTATGGCTCCTTCGGGTTCGAGCCTGTTTCTGACACGTATCTGGAGGATGGAATCCCTCACGTTGATATGCTGTTGCAGTTGTGAAGTCGTGTGAAGGAGGGGGGAAATGCTATGTCCCTGCAGGACAAGATGAGCCGCCAATTTCCTGGGCTGGAATTACGAAAACCGTTGTTCTATTCCTGGCCAGTCGGTATCCGCTTCGAGCTTGGTGTCAGTGACGGCACCACCAGTATCCATGATCAGCCGGCTTATCTGCCTGGTGTCTATCACCGTGCTATCGATTTGTTCGAAGCGCTCCATGCGCCGGAGGACGATTTGTATATAGTCGTCGATGTACATGAATTCAACAGCAGCCATGCGCAGCGTCGGAAATTGAATGTGTTTGCGAAGTATGTGAAGGAGCGTTCCGTGCTATACCGGCTCCGGCAGGACACATTACCGTCCGTCTATCTGGAAAACAATGAAGACGGATCGTACCGGAAGTACCGGTTCAGCCTTCACTGCTGTCGTTCGGATCTCCGCTACGCTGCGCTATTGCGGGCGATCTGCAACCAGGACATGGGCAGGCGGCCGGTTGTGGATGTGCCTGTCTATATCGTCAACGTGACAAAGCGGACGGTCTTCCACGTCTATGATGACCGCGGATGTGACGTGGTCGCTGAGGAGGCGGACACGCTCCGGCCAGTGTATGAGCGGTTTTCCGACTGGATTCTCGAGTATGATCGTGGGGCGGTTGATGGGATGTTCGGCTGACAATTCCAGGTAAACTCACCTACTTTTAATCCGTTTCCTAAGCAAAGAGCATCCCGCTCATCTGCGTGGATGCTCTTTGCTATAGATAGGTCCGAATCTTTTTCAAGCATTCTTGTACCACTTCATCTGGCACCGTTTCAATGACGGACGCGTTTCTGGCGCGGAAGTCCAGATTTTTCAATTGGTCTGTGATGATGACGCCGCTGGTCTTCAAGTCTTTTGGCAATGCAACATGGAAGCCCCATTGTCTCTTCGTATTACTGATCGGGCACACCGATGCATAGCCGGTTACACGGTTGAATTTTTCGGGTGATACCACGATGGCAGGTCTCCGTCCGGCTTGTTCCGTGCCTGTTTGCGGAGTGAAATCCAAGTAGATGATGTCTCCTCGATCGGGAATCATCATCGTTCAGAGCTCTTCCTTTCCTGCGGGTTCACTGAAATATTCGGGATGAGGGTTTTCACCAATACATTGCGATAGGAGTTCGTCCAGCGTATACGACGTGTCGATAGGTGTCAGAATGATTTGCTTGCCGTCTTCGGAGATGTTCAATTGCGACCCATTCACGATTCCATACTTTCTGGCAATTTGCTGAGGGATGCGGACGCCTATGCTGCCGCCCCATTTTTGGGCTGTTGTTGGCATACTGACCCTTCCTCTCCTCTTTTGCTCCATTGTACCACTCCTTTGCCGTATGTATATACTTATATATATTCCCTTCGAGGACCATTTGATACATGAAAAGTGCCTGTGCGCCAAACTTGGATTCTGGAGTATGATCGTGCGGCGGTTGATGGGGTGTTTGCCGGATGTAATACAGAAGACCTCGGTTGTGTTATGATAGAAGGAAAACAGGCGGTGATTTTATGAGTTTCATTGAATCGTCAGAAGAACTTATGAATCGCATAGCTGCTATGGATCGGGATAATTCCGTCTTGCAATTTACCATTGCCGGGAAAGGGAAGTTCACTCTTGTTATGCAGGAGGAGGATCATTCCATCCAGGCAGATGTGGAAAAGAATCCGCAACTGAGACGGATGATCGCGGAAGGGAAAAGAGAATATCAGCATGGCAAAGGTCTATCAACTTCGGATTTGGTCAAGTCGCTTTCTGAGCAGGATTTTAGGTAGTGCCTGCTAAAGAGGTAATCTGGCTGCCAGTTGTCAGGGAAAAGCTTTTGACATTTCGAAATGAACGTTTCACTGCAGAAGAGACCATGGAATTCATAGTCAACTTAATTGTGGAAGTTGAAGAATTTCTGAAGAATGGCATCTTGGATAGGGCTTACACTGAAAAATTTGGAGCCTATCAAGGTTTATCGCGCATTGTCATGAGGAGGTTCCGGATTTATTTCGAACGAGATAACGATCGCATTATAGTACTTGCCATAGTATTCCCGGGAGAGGAATGATTGATATTACTTTTTCTCACCTAGATAGAATGCCCGGCCAGCCGTTTTACCATGACGGCTGCCGGGCGTTTTGTTTTATTCCACGGCTTCTGCAGGTCTTGCCTGCGGCGCCTTTTTGTCTTTCGGGATCACCAGGTTCAGCAGGACGGTGGCGAGGGCGCCAACCGCGATGCCGGACGACAGCAGGTAGTTGGCCCAGTCCGGAACGGTGGCGAGCACTTCTTTCGGCAGGACCGTGACGGCGATCGTCAGGAGGATCGGCACGCCGATGACGATCATGTTGCGGTCGTCGATGATGATCGGCTGGATGATCTTCATGCCGTTCGTGACGATGGCGACGCAGACGATGCCGAAGATGCCGTTGATGACCGCTTCCGGAATGCAGATGATGACGGCGGACAGTTTCGGGATGAACCCGATGAGTACGAGGATGACCCCGCTCGCCATGATGACCATCCGGCTGCCGACGCCTGTGATGGCGAGCAGTCCGGCGTTCGACGAGTAGCCGGTGAGCGGCGTGCTGCCGAACAGCGAGCCGATGAAACAGCCGAGCCCTTCGCCGAACGATGCGCGGTTGAGCCGCTTTTCATCGAGTTCTTCATCCGTGATCTGTGAGACGACGAACCATGTGCCGGTCGTCTCAAGCAGGATGATGAGATAGACGAGCATCATCGTGATGATGGCGCCGATGTCGAACACCGGCTTGCCGAATGGCATGAGCGACGGCAGGGCGATCCAGGCGGCGTCTTTGACGGGAGAGAAGTCGATCGGATTGAAGAAACTCGCGGCGATCGATCCGGCGACGATTGCAAGAATGACGGACACGAGCCGGAAGAACGAGCCGAACCGCGGGAGCCGTTTGCCGAGCACCATGCAGGTGACGAGGACGGCGGCCGCGATCGATGCGACGATGACGTTCTGGCCGATGGTGCCTTCCGCAAAATAGATGTTGTTCAGACCGACAGGCATGAGCGCGATGCCGACGATGATGATGACCGTGCCGCCGACGAGCGGGGGAACGATCTTGCGGACGGTTTTTGCGAAGATCTTCATCGGATAGCCGAGCAGCGCGATCAGGATGGCGCCAGGGATCAGGCTGCCGACGATGGCGCCGAGTCCGAGTTTGCCGCCGATCGCTGCAATGGCGCCGATTGGTACGTAGGACGGCCCTTGGACGACCGGCAGCTTGAGGCCGAACCCAGTCTGGATGAGTGTGGCAATCCCGGTGGCGAGGAAGCACATCTGGACGAAGAATGAGGTGTTTTCCGTACTGAGTGACAGCAGGCCGGCGATGATGATCGGCGCGATGTAGAGGTCCATCGCGAGAACGTGCTGGAGACCGAGACCGATCGCTTTCGGGTAGCTGACTTTGTCGTTCACTCCGATGAGGAGACCATCTGGACGTTTCTTGGACAACAGGAACACTCCTTCGTTCGTTTTTGTTTGGGTATAGGTGGAGTATAAAGAATTGAAATTGATTTGTACAGGTTAAATACGAACATTATTTAAATTTAACTTTAAATAGTTCGTTTTATGGTTGACCTGCCCGAACGGATTCCGTACACTGGAGGCAGATCATGACGAAAAGGGGACGGTACCATGTTGAAGGATCGAGCGCTCGAAGAGGAATGGCTGGTGGCCTGCCGGTCGCAGGATGTGGAGGACGCACCGATACAAGTTGTGCTGATGGGGGAGCGTCTCGCGATTTTCCGAAACAGTACGGGCGTGCATGCGTTCAAGGACTTATGCATCCACAGAGGGGCGGCGCTGTCGCTCGGCGAAGTGAAGAACGACTGCCTCGTTTGTCCATATCATGGATGGGAATACGAAGAGGAAGGTGACTGTGTCAAGATCCCGCAGCTGCCGGAAGGGAAGGCGATCCCGAAGAAAGCGAAAGCGACGGTCTACTCGTGCGTGGAGAAGTATGGCTTCATCTGGGTGAACTTTGCGGGGAACGAACCGCCGTTCTTCGACTATCCGGAAATGGAGACGGACGGCTGGCGCAGCGTCATCTGGGGACCGCAGGAAGCGGAAGCACTGCCGCCGAGGATCGTCGAAAACTTTCTGGACGTCGGTCACTTAGCGGTCGTCCACCAGGGCTATCTCGGGGAGGAGGCGCACCGGGAGATCGAACCGTACAAGATGCACGAGGAGGATGATCGGGTCTGGTCCGATGAGATCCGGATCTTCCAGCCGGACGCGGACGGCACGGGTGTCTCGAAGTATGTGTACTATACATATGAGATCGTGCGCCCGCTGACGGTGCGTTTCACGAAGCGCGATGCGGAGAATGATACACACATGACGATCTTGCTGACGGTGCGTCCGCTGTCTGATACGCATTCCGTCGCGTACGGAGTTCTTTCATTCGACTATGACACCGGCCAGACGGATGACGAGATTATCGAGTTCCAGAACCTCATCTTCTCCCAGGACAAGCCGATCGTGCAGAACCAGAAGCCGGAGGAACTGCCGCTCGATCTGCAGGTGGAACTGTCGCTCGTGTCCGACCGCGTGAGTATTGCGTACCGCCAGTATCTGAAGAAGAAAGGTGTCGTGCTTGGCACGGCGTAAGGATTGTTGGAACCTTATATCGCTATTGAAAAGCTGCCGCTTGCCGGCGGCTTTTTTTGCATGCCGTATCCCGCGATTCAGCCTGTCCCGTGCGCTGTGGTACACTGTGTGGAAGGGTTGAAACTGCTGCTGCGGGGGAACGGACATACTATAGAAGTGAATGGAAAAAGGGGTGGGTGTGATGAAACGGAAACCGCTGATCTGGCTGCTGCTCGGATTGATTGTACTGCTCGGGGCGTGCGGGAAAGAGGCGGGACGGGCAGCCTCTGTGCCTGAACCGGAGGACGGCTATCAGCTGAAGGATGACGTGAAGAATATCAACGAGCATCTGGATTACAGTGACAGCGATCTGCACAAGATCTACTTCGCCGGAGGCTGTTTCTGGGGAGTGGAAGCGTATTTCGCAAGACTGTATGGCGTGGAGGATACGGTGTCCGGCTATGCGAACGGGACAGGCGCCGATCCGACGTATGAGGAGGTCATCCAGGGAGACCGGAAATTTGCGGAAACCGTGGAAGTCACCTATGATCCAGAGCGGATTTCGCTCGAGTCGCTCGTCGACCATCTGTTCCAGGTGATCGATCCGACGACAGAGAACCAGCAGGGGAATGACCGGGGCGTGCAGTATCGTTCGGGAATTCATTACACAGATGACACGGAAAAAGCAATTGTGGAAACAGCGGTGAAGGACGAAGCGCAGTATTACAAGGAGAAGATCGTGACGGAAGCGGTGCCGCTCGAGAACTTCTATCCGGCAGAAGAGTTCCACCAGGATTATCTCGAGAAGAATCCGAACGGCTACTGCCACATCAACCTGCATGCGCTCGACGGCATGACAGTCGATCCGATTGCGAAAGACGAAGAGATTGTGAAGCATCTGAGTGAACCGAAAGAAGAGACGAAGTGATGGAGGGAATTGACGATGTCAGAGACATTGCTGGTGAAAAATGCAAGAATCCGGGACGATGAGGAGCTGATGGACCTGCTCATGGAGGACGGCATCTTCCTGAAGATCGGTGTGCAGCTGGAGGAAGACGCAGACCGGGTGATCGACTGCAAAGGGAAGGTCGTATTGCCAGGCCTGATTGAATCACACATTCATCCAGATAAAGCCTTCCTGGAAGATCGGAAGCCGAATATTTCCGGCACATTGGATGAAGCGATCCGAAACACCGGTGAGCTGAAGAAGGAATATACGTATGATGATGTCTACAACCGTTCCGAGAAAGTGATCGAATGGGCGATTGCCAAGGGGACGACAATCATGCGGGCGCATCCCGACGTCGATCATATCGAGGAACTGCTCGGTGTGGAAGTGCTGCTGGAATTGAAAGAGAAATACCGCGACAAGATGGATCTGCAGATCGTCGTGTTCCCGCAAGAAGGAATTTTGAAATCAGAAGGAACTCTGGAGCGGATGGAACAAGGATTGAAGATGGGGGCGGATGTCGTCGGCGGCTGTCCATACAATGAAAAATCGATTGAGGACTCCTATCAGCATCTGGAGTACGTGTTCAACCTGGCGCAGAAATACGATGTGCCGGTCGATATGCACGTCGATTTCGCCGATCATACGGACGATCCGCGGTATATGCTGACGGAGCGGATCTGTGAGATGACGGTCGAACGCGGCATGCAGGGGCGCGTGGCGCTCGGGCATGTGACGACACTCGGGTCGATCGATCCCGATGAAGCCGCGAAGCTGTTCGATAAGATTGCGGAAGCGGGCATTACGATCATGCCGCTGCCGGCGACGGATGTCTATTTGAACGGCCGGCAGGATACGCACAATGTGCGCCGGGGGATGGCACCCGTGAAACGCCTCCAGCAGCATGGGGTCAATGTCGTGTTCGCATCGAACAATATCCGCAATGCGTTCACGCCGTTCGGCAACGCGAATCTGCTGCTGGTCGGGTATCTGCTGGCGGAGACGCAGTATTTGGGTTCGCAGGAAGAACATCGGAAAGTGCTCGACATGATCACGGTGAATGCAGCAAAGTGCCTCGGCATCGAGAAGACGTACGGACTGCGGGAAGGGTGCCAGGCGGACCTCGTCGTGCTTGATTCGGAACGGCTGAGTGACGTCGTGCAGGATCAGCCGATCGCGAACATCGTCGTGAAACGCGGGAAGGTCATCGTCGACCAGCGGATCACCCAGGCATGATGAATTAGTTTGAAAACTTTCTGCCTTGTGGTAAAGTGATAGCCATGACAATGACGGACAGGGGGCTGCTGAATGACCACTATCGGATTTGTGAGGCACGGTGTCACCTCGTGGAACAAGGAAGGGCGCGCCCAGGGGAGCACGGACATCCCGCTCGACGAAGACGGGGTGGAGATGGCGCGCCAGATTGCGGACCGGCTGTCAGCGGAATCATGGGACGCGCTCTATACGAGTCCTTGGAAACGGACGCGGCGGACGGCGGAACTGATCGGCGAGAAGGTGCCGGAACTTGACATCGTGACAGACGAGCGGCTTCGGGAACGCGCCGGCGGCCTGATCGAAGGGACGACGGAAGCGGAGCGCCAGGCGAAGTGGGGCCCGGACTGGAAGCAGCTCGATCTGCAGGGCGAGACGCATGACAGCGTCATTACACGCGGCATGTCGTTCGTACGGGACATGCAGCGTTTGTATCCGGATGGCCGGGTGCTCGCCGTGAGCCACGGAGGGTTCATCAAACGGCTGCTGTCGGAACTGTTGCCGGGGACGTCGTACACCGAGCCTCTCGGCAACACGTCGATCACGATCGTGCGGATCGGTGAGGACGAAACTGTCTGTGAGCTGTTCAACTGCACCGAACACTTGCAGGAACTGAAACTATGAGACCGGCACGCCCTCGGGCGGCCGGTTTTTCACATGCAGGAACAGCAGCATCCGTTCCGGTGTCAGGAGCCGGAAGCATGGGAAAGAGGTGCCTGGGACGACTCTTTGAAAAAAAAGTGAAGATATTACTAATTTTATCCGATGATGGGTCGATATACATATAGGTGATAATGAAAATAGAGGGAGTTTTGACATGACACTTGTACAAGAACTAAGTCAGCAATACATTGCGGGAGAGTGGCGGGATGGACGCGGAACCACTGAGATGGTGAATCGCAATCCATTCAACCAAGCACAGCTCGCAGTCAACCGGGGAGCTTCTAAAGAGGATATCCATGAAGCTTACACAGCGGCAGCGGAGGCTCAGAAGCGATGGGCATCGGTGAATCCATATCAAAAGAGGGATGTACTTGAAAGGGCGGTTTCCTATATTGAGCAACATGAAGAGGAGATTACAGCTCTCATCATAGAGGAACTTGGCGGAACACGTTTAAAAGCAGCGTTTGAAATCGGACTCGTCAAAAATATGATCAAAGAAGCAGCGACCTTCCCTCTCCGGATGGAAGGGAAGATCCTCCCTTCCGTGGAAGACTTCAAAGAGAACCGGCTGTACCGCATTCCAGCGGGTGTCGTAGGAGTCATCAGCCCGTTCAACTTCCCGTTCTTCCTGTCCATGAAATCGGTCGCTCCTGCACTGGGCGCCGGCAACGGTGTTGTGCTGAAACCCCACGAGCAAACTCCCGTCAGCGGTGGAACGTTGATAGCCAAAATCTTTGAGGAGGCTGGAGTTCCGGAAGGACTCTTGAATGTCGTCATTGCGGATATAAGTGAAATCGGTGATACCTTTGTCGAGCACCCGATTCCCAGGATCATCTCTTTCACAGGGTCTACGAAAGTAGGGAGTCATATTGGTCAAATGGCCATCAAGAACTTCAAGAAGCCATTGCTGGAACTTGGCGGCAACAGTGCGTTCATCGTCTTGGAGGATGCAGATCTGGAATACGCTGTCCAAGCGGCGACATTCAGCCGTTTTACACACCAAGGGCAGATCTGCATGTCGGCCAACCGGATCCTGGTGCAGCGGTCCATCTACGAACCATTCATGGAAAAGTTTGTGGCCAAGGTGTCAGGGTTAAAGAGCGGGGACCCGCGGGATCCTGAAACGGTGATTGGTCCTGTCATCAACGTGCGCCAGGCGGAAGGCCTTGCCGCCATTATCCAAGATAGTGTGGAACTTGGAGCGACGCTGGCGCTGAGCGGGACGATCGAAGGGACCCTTGTGGAACCGACCATCCTGTGTGATGTCACAGCGGACATGCCTGCGGCTACTGAGGAACTGTTCGGACCGGTCGTTTCGGTCATCCCGTTCGATACGAAAGAGGACGCCATCGCGCTTGCGAACGATACACGCTTCGGGTTGAGCGGTGCCATCCATACATCTTCTGTCGAAGAAGGAGTCCAAATGGCGAAGCAGATCCATACAGGTATGATCCATGTCAATGATGTGACCATCAACGATGAACCGATCGTAGCATTCGGCGGCGAGAACCAATCCGGGATTGGCCGGCTGAATGGTCAATGGAGTCTGGACGAATTCACGACATTGAAATGGATTTCAGTAAATTACGGGCAGCGGCAATTCCCTTACTAAGGAGTGGATGTTATGAGAACAGACATCAAAACCAACCATGAAATACTGCAGGCTTTTGTCACCATTGCCCCTTACCTGAAACGTCTCTTGCAAGATGACATGACCATAGGGGTCTACGATACGGAGAAGTTGCTTGTCAATGTCCCGGGGGAGACGTTCTCTTTGGGCGTGAAACCGGGAGATCCCCTCGCCCCTGGGGATATTATCACGGCGGCGCAGAAGTATAATGAGGATCGTTCGGAAATGGTTCCGAAGGAGATCTTCGGTTTTCCGTTGAATGCCCGCGCCATCCCCCTGCATGATGAGAGGGGGCAAGTGATTGGCGGTGTCGGCATCGGAACCAGTATGGAGAGATCGAATAACTTGTTCGAAGTGGCGGAAAGTCTCTCCGCAATAGTGGAAGAAACTGCAGCGTCCCTAGAGGAAATTGCCAAGTCGGTAGCCGGTTTAGCCGAACAAGTCGACTCGACCACCTCCGTTCTGGATGAAGTGAGCGGGGATGCTGAAGAAATCGGGAAGATTTCCACAGTGGTCCGCGGCTTGTCGGACCAGAGCAACCTGCTCGGTCTCAATGCCGCCATCGAGTCTGCACGGGCAGGCGAGCACGGAAAGGGATTTTCCGTCGTAGCGGACGAAATCAGGAAGCTCGCAACGAACTCGAAAGAGAATGTTGGACAGATCGATCAAGTGACAAAATCCATCACTGCGTCCATCAGTCACTTGCACAAGTCCTTCAGTGACATCAACGAATTCACATCGAGTCAAGCAGCCGCCATCCAGGAAATTTCAGCTACAGTCCAAGAAATCAGCAAGAGTGCAGCCAAGTTATCTGAGATGGCTCACTCCTCACTGGCGGATTCATAAACAGCAGGGCCATCCATTTAGAGGGATGGCCTGTTTTTGTATGCATACCCGTGGTCCTCCCTTCCATATCATTCTTGCACCCTGGCGGCTGATGGGTTTGAGGGGGGTTCTATAATAGGACTGCCCTCGGTCATTTCCCTTTCACGTTGAATACCCACAGACTCAGCAGCAGGACGCCGCACGAGGCCAGCAGCAGCGGCAGGTGTTCCGTAAATACGGCCACAAATGCGGCCCCGAGGGACACGGCGCCGAAGACACCGGCGAATGCGCGGCTCTGCAGCCGGACGTCCTGCTTCGCCCGGACGGCATCCCGGCGCTCGGTGTATTCCCGGAGGCGACGGGGCTCGTCCAGGTACGCGTCGATCCTGCCGGGAAGCGCACGCAGCTGCCCGGCAGCGGACAAGCCTGCCGCACGAAGTGATTTCCAATCGAAGCCGTCCGGGCCGCCGAACCCCGACTTGCGGCGCGCCCATTCGACGACGCGCTCCTTGCCGATGCCGAGCAGGTCGACGTCGGGATCGAGGATGTGCAGGACGCCGACGAAGACGGACACCGCCCGGCCGAGGAAGGCGAACTGGGCGGGCATCTGCACGGGCTGCGTCCGTACGATGCCCATCAGATCCTCGAGCAGCCGTTCGACGACGAAACCGTTCATGTCGTTCAGTTCATCCGATTCATACGCTTTCATGACACGTGCAATCGCGCCCGCCAACACGGTCCGATCAGCATCCGGCAGCAGGAAATGGAGCTGCTCCAGCCCGTCCAGCACCCTGTCGTACTGATTGAAGATGACCCCTTCGATGATCAGGAACATCGAATCGGCCTCCTCCGGCGAGATCGTGACGACCATGCCGAAGTCTAGCAGGACGAGCGTGCCGTCTGCCTGCACCATCAGGTTGCCGCTGTGCGGATCGGCGTGGAACTGGCCGCCTTCGAGGATCTGTTCGAGGAACAGCAGGAACAGCCGCTCGGCGAGCTCCCGCCTGTCGATGCCGTGCTCCTCGAGATAGGCGGTGTCCGTGATCCGCACGCCTTCGATCCATTCCATGACCAGCACCCGGCGCGTCGTATAGTCATCGAAGTACACCGGGAAGCGGACACCTTCCATATCAGGGAAGCGCGCGGCGAAGATACGGCCGTTCTTCATCTCCTGGATGAAGTTCAGCTCAGCACCGATGACGTCGGTCATTTCGACATACAGCAGGTCGAAGTCGATCTGTTTCGTGAATGCGGTGAACCGTTTCGCGAGCCAGATGACGATCTTGACCGCTTTGAAATCGGCCGCGAGGATCCGCTCGATATTCGGCCGCTGGATTTTGATGGCGACCTCACTGCCGTCCAGCAGCTTCGCCTTGTACACTTCACCGATCGACGCAGACGCGACCGGTGCGCTGCTGACGTCACTCAACAGCTCCCGGTGATCGCGTCCCCATTCCGCATCGAGCAGGGCCATGGCGTCTTCGGAAGGGACCGGTGTCACCTGGTCGGTCAGCCCTTCCAACTCTTCCAGGAACGAAGGCGGCATGATGTCCGCCCGCGCAGCGAGGAACTGCCCGAGTTTGATCATCAGACCGCCGAGATCGAGCGCGGTCCGTTTATAGGCCCTGGCCTGTTTCGTGACGAGCCGTTCCCATTGCTCTTGCACATCCGGCGTGAACCGGCCGCGGTGGCGGCGCTGAAACCGGTTCACCTGAATGAAGAACGTGACAGCCATCGTCACGATGCGGATGATACGGTACCAGGCAGTGTTTTTCATGGGCAGTTCCTCCTTCAGAAATATTCATTATGCTACGTCCCCTATTCCCTTCCTGCATGAGTAGAAACCGCGCGCAGCGGGTACATACGGGGTGTGACCGGACAGGTCTGAAACAGACGATGATTCAGAAAGAGGGGTTGTAAATGGCAGAACATGAATTTCACCTGACAGCTGTCTGGCCCGGCGGCCGGAACAGTGCAGGTTATATCGAAGCGGGCAACTTGAAGACGAAGATCTCGATCCCGTCCGCGATGGAAGGGCCGAACGTCGGCACCAATCCGGACGAGATGCTGCTGGGGGCGGCAGCGACCTGCTACCTGATCACGCTTGCTGCAATGATCGAGCGGACCCATCTGCCGCTTGCGGAGCTGTCGCTTGAGTCGGTCGGATCCGTTGATGTGACACGCGGCATCTATACGTATAAGAAAATCGTGCATCGGCCGAAAGTGTCGCTGCAATCTGGCGCGTCGGAATCCGATTACGAGAAACTGAACGTGCTCGTCATGCAGGCGGAGAAGAACTGCATGATTTCGAAAGCCATCAAAGGCAACGTCGAAGTCGAAGTGGAACCCAATATCAAGTAACACGGCAGCAGGGGCCCCCTGCTGTTTTTCTTCAATTCCATGCGATTCGCATTTTGCGCACCAACTTGCTAGAATGGATAAAACCAAATGGAAGGATGATGGAGATTGAGCGAGACACTGTCGAAGAAAGACGTAATCTATGCGTTCAGCAGCGAACATCAGCCGGTGAAAAAAGTGGACGCCGGCACGACCATTGAAATCGAAACGTATGACTGCTTCAAAGACCAGGTGCAGTCACCGGAGACGAAGATCAGCGGCATCGACTGGGATGCCATCAATCCTGCGACCGGTCCTATCTACGTGAATGGCGCAGAACCTGGTGATGTCCTGAAAGTGACCATCAAGAAGCTCGAGATCGGGAATCAGGGTGTCATGGCGACTGGTCCAGATCTCGGCGTGATGGGCCATCGGCTGACGGAACTCGAATCGAAGATCATTCCGATCGAAAACAACCGGGCGAAATTCAACGACAAACTGTCGCTTCCGCTCAATCCGATGATCGGTGTGATCGGCGTAGCGCCTGCAGGTGATCCAGTCTCCTGCGGAACACCGGGATCTCACGGCGGCAACATGGATACGAAACTGATCACGGAAGGCGCAGTCCTGTACTTTCCAGTTTCCGCGCAAGGCGCGCTGTTCGCACTCGGCGACTTCCATGCGGCGATGGGCGACGGGGAAGTCTGCGTATCGGGCATTGAAGTGCCGGGCCGCGCCACGGTTACGCTAGATGTCGTGAAACAGACGGAGATCCGCCATCCGCTGCTTGAAAACGAGAGCGGCTTTACGTATCTTGTCTCCGCCAATACACTCGATGAGGCAGTGAAGACAGCCGTGGAAGAGACTGCGGATCTGCTTGCAGACCGGACAGGCTTGAGTCTGGCCGATGTGACGATGCTGCTCAGTGCAGTCGGGCAGGTGCAGGTGAGCCAGGTCGTCGATCCGCTCGTCACTGTCCGCTGCTTCGTGCCGCGATACGTGCTGGAGACGTATGGGGCTGTGCTGTTTACAGGGGAATGATTGAAGAAGGATGCCAGAGCCGCTGGTCGGGCTGGCATCTGTTTCTGTGCAGAAAATGATAGGAGGAACTGTCATGCTCGAATACATACTGGTCTTTCTCGGTGCGGCGGTGCCGGCGCTCGAGATTGCGATCGTCATCCCGGCGGGCATCATCCGTGGCTTGTCGCCGTTCTGGGTGATTCTGCTCGCGTTTGCAGGGAACCTGCTCACGGTGCTGCTGCTGATCCTGCTGTATCAGCGGATCGAACAGTGGTACAGACGCCGGAAAGGGGAAGAAGGGGACGGCCCATCCAAACGGCAGCTGCGCGGCCGGAAGATCATGGACAAATACGGGGTGGCAGGACTTTCGCTCGCTGGGCCGATTCTGATCGGTACGCATATAGCGGCTTTTTTCGCCTTGCTGTTCGGCGCGTCCAAGCGGAAGACGATTCTCTGGATGGCGGCCAGCATCGCGTTCTGGTCACTTGTTTTCGGAATCGCGACAGCGATGGGATTTTCCTTTTTCGTCAAAGATTGAAGACTTTTGTGATGAATGTCAGAATCGGTGCAACGAGGACACCGTAAATAACGAAGATAGCGGCGAACGTACCGAAAATATAGATCATCCGGTGTTTTTCATACGCTTTCGTTTCAGGTGGTTCGATCATATGGAAATTCCGCTTTTTCCCGCACTCCTCGCAGCGGAGCCGAAAGGTCACTTCTTTCGTGACCTCGTACTTATTGAACACGGTTTTCTCCGTGCGGCGTTCCCTCCGCTTGAAGGACAGACCGGATGTTTCGGCATAAGGGATCGTCTTCTTATGCGGGCAGCCGGTGGACTCGAATTGCAGCGCCAGGCCATTGAACCAGCCTTTTTGGCGCAATGTCTTTTTGTACAAAATGATTCCTGCAATCCCGACAATCACGATGGTCAGCGGGAATGCGGAAATCATCAAAATGAGCTTCATAACGGAAATATCCCCTTTTTCATATAGTCTGCAAATCGCTTTTCCCAGTCTAGCAATCAGGGAGGACAATGTCCATACGAGCCATGCAGGGTGAAAGGCGAGTGAATGTTTTCAGTAAGAAACCCATTTGAAGAAAAAGAGAGAAATTAATTTCGTAAATCGATTGACATTGAAAAAATAATCGTTTACCATTGTTTTCAGCATAAATAAAGTCATTCTTATTAGTAGCCGCGGAGACGAGGGGTCGACGATGCGGTGGCAAATCTGTCCGGAAACGCCGGGCAGGGCGCCCAACCTGAGCGCAGTTCCGTTAAAGGGCTGTGAACAATAAGAGGATAAGCAGCTGATGCAGATCGAAGCTTTCCTTAGGTTGTAGGGAGAGCTTTTTTTGTGCTCCAAAACACATTTTTTGTAAGGAGCGGATAACAATGGCTGAACAGATTTTATTTACATCGGAGTCGGTGTCGGAAGGGCATCCTGACAAAATTGCAGACCAGATCTCAGATGCGGTACTGGATGCGGCGCTTGCACAAGATCCGTTTTCACGGGTGGCCTGCGAAGTGTTCACAACGACAAACACGGTCATCGTCGGCGGGGAAATCACGACGAACGCCGTTTTGGATATAGAAGGGATTTCCCGGCGCACACTGCTGGACATCGGTTATACAAATGACGAACTCGGCATCGACGGCAGTTCATGCAATGTGCAGGTGCTCGTGCACACGCAGTCACCGGACATCGCGATGGGGGTCGACACGTCCAGCGACACGAAGGAAATCGGAGCGGGCGACCAGGGCATCATGTTCGGGTTCGCTACGGACGAGACGGACAGCAGTATGCCGCTTGCAATCGAACTGGCGCATGCGCTCGTCAGAAAAGCATCGGTCCTCCGGAAGAACGGCCAGTTCCGCTGGGCGCGTCCGGATATGAAATCCCAAGTGACGATTGACTACACAGCGAAAGAAACGCCGAAAATCCATACGATCCTCATGTCCATCCAGCACGACGGGGACTTCGACAAGGAAGCATTCGAAGCCTATGTGAAAGAGGAGATCATCGGACAGACAGTGGCTGAGTTCGGTTTGAGTGGTGAGTACCGTGTCCTCATCAATCCGACAGGACGGTTTGTCACGGGAGGCCCTCACGGGGATGCAGGCTTGACAGGACGCAAGATCATCGTTGACACATACGGCGGGGCAGCACGCCACGGCGGCGGTGCATTCTCCGGGAAAGACTGCACGAAAGTCGACCGATCAGCGGCCTATGCGGCGCGCTATGTCGCGAAAAATATCGTAGCGGCAGGACTTGCGAACAAGTGTGAGATCCAGCTGTCGTATGCAATCGGCGTGAGTGAGCCGATCAGCATCGCAATCGATACGTTCGGTACAGGCAAAGCGCCGGATGCGGAACTGCTGCGTGCGGTGCGGGAAGTCTTCAATCTGACGCCTGCAGGCATCATCAACATGCTCGATCTCCGGACACCGCGTTATCAGGCGACGGCGGCTTACGGCCATTTCGGACGCACGGAACTCGATCTGCCTTGGGAGCGTAAGGACAAGGCGGAAGCACTGATGCAATCGGTCTTCGGTGCAGTCGGAGCCGGGTGCTGATGACATCCGTCCAAGAGACTGTCAAGGGACGGCCGTGTATCACGCAGCAGGACGCACCCTTGTTGGAGGCATTGACGGCGTATGCCCGCTCCGGTGCTGTGCCGTTTGACGTGCCCGGCCATAAGATGGGGGCGCAGGACACGCCGTTCCGGCAGGCGATCGGGGAACAGGCGCTGAAACTCGACGTCAACTCCATGCCGGAACTCGACTTGCTGAGCCATCCGAAATCTGTGATCCGGGACGCACAGCAGCTCGCGGCGGAGGCATTTGGTGCGGACCATGCATTCTTCCTCGTGAACGGTACGACAACGGGAATCCACGCAATGATCCTCGCTGCCTGTAAGCCGGGCGAGACGCTGATCGTTCCGCGCAACGCGCACAAATCCGTTATGGATGGCATCATCCTGAGCGGCGCTGTCCCTGTGTTCATGCAGCCGGAAGTGGACAGACACTTCGGCATTTCACATGGCGTTTCTGTTGAAAGTGTGGCCGCTGCGCTTGCCGGAAATCCGGAGGCGGCAGCACTGCTGATCACCTACCCGACGTACTTCGGCTCCATGACGGACTTGGCCGCGATCTGCCGGCTTGCCCATGCGGCAGGCGTTGCGGTGCTCGTCGACGCGGCACATGGAGCGCATCTGCGTTTCGTGGACGGTCTGATGGATCCGATCGAAGCAGGAGCCGATCTGGTGACTGCCAGCATGCACAAAACAGGCGGGTCGCTGACACAGAGCTCGCTGCTGCTGCAGCAGGGTGCGCGCATCCCGGCGGAGCGGGTGCAGAAAGTGACCGGCATGCTGCAGTCGACGAGTGCGAGCTATCTGCTCATGAGTTCACTTGACGCAGCCAGAAGGGAACTGGCGCTGCACGGCAGCGGACAATTCCACCGGCTTCAGCCGATTGCGGAAGCGGCAGTGAACGCGATCGAAGCGGGCGGCCGTTATGAAGTGCTCGGCTGCGCGGACACGGAAAGCCGGTTCGGCCAGTCCCACGACTGGACGAAGCTCGTCATCCGGGTGAACGGCCTCGGGCTTACCGGTTTTGAAGTTTACTCACTATTGAAACGACGGTACGGCATACAGATGGAGCTCGCGGAAGGCTATGTGGTCATGGCGGTCCTCACGGCTGCCAATACCGAGGCTTCCATCAGCCGTCTCGTCGCGGCGCTGCAGGAGATTGAACGCGAGGACCGGACGGAGTATGTGCTCCGCTCGGACTGGACGGTTGCAGAAACGGCACCGGCCCTTGCGATGTCCCCGCGGGATGCTTTCTACGCACAGCACGAAACAGTTCATATAAAGGAAGCGGTCGGCCGGATCAGTGCCGATACGCTGATGATCTACCCGCCGGGGATCCCATTGGTCATCCCGGGAGAACGGATCACACATGACGTGATGCAGCAGTACAGCTACTACGAACAAGCCACGGGTGCCGTATTATCCGGTGCGAAAACAGCCGGCAGCGTGACTGTCGTTAAAGGGGGAACCGAACAATGAGTTTGGAATTATCGGCGCTTGGCCGCCACGTATTGATCGAGTATTATGGATGCCCGAGTGAGATTATCGAGAATAACAAAGTGATTGAGCAGTTCATGAAGGAAGCGGCGGATTACTCCGGTGCGACAATCGTGGAGTCAGTGTTCCATCACTTCAATCCATACGGTGTCTCAGGCGCAGTCATCATCGCGGAATCCCACCTGACAATCCACACATGGCCGGAATACGGCTTTGCATCGGTTGATGTCTATACATGCGGCGACTCCGTGAGCCCGTGGAAAGCGGCGGAATACCTGGAACAGAAACTGCAGGCGACGAAGACGGAATCATTCGAAGTGCCGCGGGGGATGGTCGAGAAAATCAAGCAGTTCGCAGAGCGGGATATCGAGGAAGTCACTGTGAAGCCGGCGTTGGCGGGTGTCAACGGATGAACTGGTATACCGAGCAGTGGAGCGATGACTGCAAGTTCTCCATCGGCTACCACAAACAGCTGCACAGTGAAAAATCGCCGTTCCAGCAGATCGACTTCTATGAAGGGGACGATTTCGGCACCTTTTTCACACTAGACGGTCTCATGATGGTCAATGAAAAAGATGAATTCATCTATCACGATATGATCGTCCATCCGGCATTTGCGACAAATCCCTCCATTAAGAATGTCCTCGTCATCGGCGGCGGGGATGGCGGAACGGCACGTGAAGTGCTCCGCTACCCTGGGGTCGAACGGGTCGTACTTGCGGAAATCGATGAGCGCGTCTTCCGGCTCTGCCAAGAATACCTGCCCGTGACGGCTGCCGGTGTGGAGGAGGATCCGCGCATGGAACTCGCATTCGGCGACGGGCTCGCCTATGTCCAAAATGCGCCGGATGCGTCATTCGATCTTATCCTCGTCGACTCGACGGATCCCGTATCGGTCGGTGAAGGGCTTTTCACGACGGCGTTCTACCAGGAATGCTACCGGGTGCTGAACGACAAAGGGATCCTCATCAACCAGCATGAGTCCCCGTATTTCGCAGAGTACGCAGACAACATGAAGAAAGCCCGGAGGAAGATCAAAGACATCTTCCCGGTCGCCCGTGTCTATCAATACCATATGCCGACCTATCCATCTGGCCACTGGCTGTTCGGGTTCGCATCGAAAGCGCTCGATCCGCTGAAGGATGCGGAGAAAGACGCCTGGAACGCACTCGGACTGAAGACGAAGTATTACAATACGGACCTCCATTCCGGTGCGTTCGCCCTGCCGAGTTATGTGCGGGAGGCGCTCGACCATGACGAATAAAGAGCTGTGTACGAATGCCTTCATCGGCTGCGAGACGCCGTATGCCGAGGCGGACGTCGTACTGTTCGGTTCGCCATTCGACGGGACGGTCAGTTTCCGGCCGGGCACCCGGTTCGCCGGGCAGGCGATCCGTCCGGATTCCTACGGGCTCGAGACGTACTCGCCGTATTTGGATAAAGACCTCGACAATGTCCGTGTGTTCGACGGCGGTGATCTCGAGCTGCCGTTCGGCAACACGGAACGCGTACTCAAGACGATCGGAGAATACAGCCGCGACGTGCTCGCGGACGGCAAGAAGTTCCTGATGATCGGCGGCGAGCATCTCGTGAGCCTGCCGGCGATCCGGGCGGCGTATGAGCGGTACCCGGATCTGCACGTCATCCACATCGACGCGCATACCGACCTGCGGGATGACTACATGGGCGAACCGCTGTCGCACGCCTCTGTCATCCGCCGCTGCCATGATTTCCTCGGCGACGGCCGGATCTTCCAGTTCGGCATCCGGTCGGGCATGAAGAGCGAGTTCGAGTGGGCAAAGGAACACACCCATCTCGAGAAGTTCACGCTAGATACGCTTGCGGAGATGGTCGATGAACTGCGCGGCAAACCGGTCTATGTGACGATCGATCTCGACGTGCTCGACCCGGGCACCTTCCCGGGCACCGGAACGCCGGAACCCGGCGGCATCACATTCCGTGAGCTGCTGACGGCGATCGGCGAGCTGCAGGGCTTATCGAACATTGTCGCAGCAGACGTAGTCGAGCTGTCCCCGCAGTACGATCCGTCGGGGGCTTCGACGGCCGCTGCCTGTAAGACGATCCGCGAGATGCTCCTGACCTTATGTGACTGACACAAAAAAACCCGCACAGCCGGCTTCCGGTGTGCGGGTTTTCATTTACAAAAAGAGGCCCATACCCAGGTAGATGAGTGCGCCGATCCCGCCCACAACAAGGCAATATGGGATCTGCGTCCGCACGTGGTCGATGTGATCGACCGCCGCGCCTGTGGAGGCCAGGATGGTCGTATCGGACAGCGGCGAGCAATGGTCTCCGAAGACGCCACCGCCTGCGACAGCAGCGACCGTCGCAAGGACGAGTGTCGTGATGTCGCCGCCCGCGAACTGGATGGCGACCGGGACGGCGATCGGAATTCAGATGTCGTACGTTCCCCAAGAAGACCCTGTCGAGAATGAGATCAGACCGGCCAGCAGGAAAGTCAGCACCGGCAGCAGTCCCGGGCTCAGCCACGATTCGGAAATGCTGACCAGGTATTCCGCTGTGCCCATCTGCTCGCTCAGCGCGTTGATGGTGTAGGCGAAGATGAGGATCATGACAGCCGGCATGATCCCTTTGATGCCGCTGATGGCGGTATCCATGATGTCGGATGTCGGGATGCCCTGGATCCGCATGACGAAGCCGAGCACGACGATGGCAGCAAGGAACGCTTCCATCGTCTTTGTCGTGCCGAGGGCGAAGAACGTACCCATCGCAATGCCGACGATGATGATGACGGGCAGGAAGAAGTTCCAGAAAATGCTGAGTGTGCGATCTTTGGAAAACGGCCGGATATCTGTCAACTCTTTGGAAACAATCGGCTTGGATCCGTCGCGGATGACTTTGCCTTCTTTCATGGCACGCTCCTCTGCGGTTTTCATCGGACCGAAGTCTTTCAGGATGCCGGAAGCGATGAGTCCGACCATGAGGATAGAGAGAATGGCATAGAAGTTGAACGGGATGGACTTGGTGAAGACGGACATCGCAGCGACTTCACTGTCGATCGGTCCCATGCTCATCAGGAGCCCGGCGATGAAAACCGCCCAGCCGGTGAACGGGACGATGACGGCCATCGGAGCGGACGTCGAGTCACATATGTAGGCAAGCTTTTCGCGCGAGATCCTGGCCCGATCCGTGATCTTGCGCATAGTCGTACCGACAAAAACAGGACTGAAGGAGTCGCTGAAGAACACGAACATCCCCATTCCCCACGTACTCATTTCCACCTTCTTCCGCGTCATCTTCCGGCGCTCCGCAAGTTTCGCGAAACTGTCGATGGCACCAGTGCGCTGGAAGAACGCGATCAGAACACCGATGAACAGCTCCAACAAAAAAATCCAGGCAAAGTCTTCGTTGCCCAGCGACGTTTTCATGAGGTCCGGAAAGCCGAGTAGCCCGTCCCCGTTCAGCAGCACCCCGATCACACAGGCGGCGGCCAATGCCAAAATCGTATTGCGCGTCACGAACGCCAGCGTGACGGCGATGACTGGCGGAATGATTGATAAGATCCCCAATAGCAGTTCCTGCCTTTCTCCCTGTCTGTAGGACAATATTATAAAAACTCTCATTATTTTCCCTATTCTCTCAGATTTAAACAAGTATTCTGACAGGACATCGCAAAAAAAGACCGGCCCCTTGGCAGCAGAGGCCGGTCTTTGACAATTCGATTCAGTTTACTTCTGCAACAGCAGCCGGTGCGGCGACCGGTGATTTGGCGCTGGCTTTGTGCGACAACGTCAGCATGAAGCCGAATGAGACAAGGAACAGGATCGCCAGGTAGACCATTGCGACAGTCATGCTGTAGTGCTGAAGGATGTAGCCGACGAGGATCGGCGACAATCCGCCTGCTGCCCGGCCGAAGTTGAAAATCGTGTTTGTTGCGGTCGTACGGATTTCAACAGGGTAGAAGCTGCTGATGAGCGCCCCGTAGCCTGCGAACATGCCGTTTGAGAAGAATCCGACGATGGCACCGCCGATCAGGACACCCGCTGCGCCGGCAGCGAAGCTGTACAGGAAGACGGCAGCGGCAGACGCGAGCAGGAAGATGCCGTATGCCTTCTTCGCGCCAAGCCGATCCATGATCTGCCCGAACGTCAGCATGCCGGCGATCATTCCGACGGCCGTGCTGATCGTCCAGATGGCGGAGCTGGAGACGGACAGACCCTGCGACTGCTGCAGCATGGACGGCAGCCAGATCATGAGGCCGTTGTAGCCGGCGATCTGTACGGTTGCCATGACGGCGAGCGCGATGGTGGTAAAGGCGATCCGCGGAGAGGCGACGAGCAGGCGCAATTTTCCTGCGTCCTTTTTCGTTTGCGCTTTTTTCATTTTCTGCGCGGCGAGCCATTCCGGCGACTCCTTCAGGTTGCGGCGTACGAAGAATGCGAAGATGACCGGGATGATCCCGACGAAGAACAATGCACGCCAGCCGAATGCCGGCAGAATGAGTGCGCTCAGCAGAGCAGCCAGGATGACGCCGTATTGCGCGCCGACGCTGACATAGGAGGACGCACGGCCCTGTTTGTTCTTCGGCCATGCTTCCGCGACGAGCGCCATGCCGATACCATACTCACCACCGGCGCCAAGCCCGGCGATGAAGCGGTAGATGTAGATCTGTTCAATGTTCGTGGCGAGACCGGTCAGTGCTGTGCCGAGGGCGAACAGCAGGATGCTGTACGTGAACACTTTCACACGGCCGAATTTGTCGGCCAGAATGCCGAAGACGACGCCGCCGAGCAGCATGCCGATATTGGTGACAGAGGAGATGAGTCCGCCGGTGGCGAAGTCGATGCCGAAGTCCGCGATGATCATCGTCATCGCGAATGAGATGAACATGATATCCATGCCTTCGAGGGTGAGACCGGCGACTGAAGCGACAACTGTTTTCTTTTGATAATTCATGTGGGGTTCCGCCTTCCTGTTATGGGATATCCAGAAGAATGGAACCGCAGCTGCCTGCGATGGCCATCCTCTTTCTGCGTCTCACGGGACGCGGGTTAAAAGAGTGCCGCACGTGCACGAAAAAAAGCCCTGACCGTCGACAGAGGACGGTCAGGGCAGACTACAGCAAAATATAGAGAACAGGGTGATCCTGTCTCGCAGTCCGATTCCCTTTCCGGCCTCTCTGGACCGTGTTAAAGGAGCAATTTAATTGTTTTCATCCTACCAGACGGATTGCCGGAGCACAACTGTTTTTTCTTGAACTCCTGTAAGTTTGAGTTTTCTGGCATCCAGCGAGCGCGGGAAATTGTGTCCGGATGCCGATAAATTCGGCGAAGTGTCCGATAACGGCGCTGAAGTGTCCGATATCCATGCGCGTTTGTCCGATATCTCCAGCCAAATGTCCGATACTTCACACGAAACGTCCGATACCGCCCGGCAGCCGCAGTCCTGAATGCCCCCCCCCCCCCCCCCCCGCAAGCAGGAGCGCCCCTGTCATCCGCCGCACTATGATACACTCTCCACAACGACGGAAAGGAGTGGAGTTCCATGAAACAACTGACAGGGAAGACCGCCATCGTCACCGGGGCGAGCGGCGGGATCGGGGAAGGGATTGCCCGGGAGCTCGCCGCACAAGGGGCGAACGTCGTGATCGCTGCGCGCAGTGAGGACAAATTGATGGCGATCGCTGAACAGCTCGTGCAAGCGGGCGGATCCGTCCATGCCGTGAAGACGGATGTCGCGAGCCGGGACGAAGTCGAAGCGCTTGCCGCCGAGGCGGCGGACCGGTTCGGAGGGGTCGACTTTTATGTTAACAATGCCGGCCAGGTGCTCGAAGGCACGGTCCGTTCGGGCAAAACAGACGAGTGGGAGCAGATGATCGACGTCAATGTCAAAGGCGTGCTGTACGGCGTCAATGCTGTCCTGCCCGCGATGCTCGCAAAAGGCAGCGGCCACATCATCAATATCGCCTCCGTATCCGGAACCGAAGTGACCAAGACGAGCACCGTGTACAGCGCGACGAAGTTCGCTGTGCGGGCCATCTCGATGGGACTGGAGAAGGAGCTCGCGAAAACCGGCGTCCGTGTCACCAACATCTCGCCGGGTATGGTCGACACACGGCTTGGTGAGCAATACGACTGGGGCGAGCGGAAGAAGCTGCAGACCGCGGATATTGCAAAGGCGGTCGTGTACGCCGTCACACAGCCCGATTATGTCAATGTGAATGAAATCACGATTCGGCCCGTCTGACGGCGCCCGATCCATCACGAAAACCCGCATGCCCCGTCACTCCGGGATATGCGGGTTTTCCTATTCTTTAAGCAGGTACCGGTTTTTTCACCAGGCCGAGCAGAACAGCCGAGACAACCGCACCGATAATTACCGACAGGAGGTAGAGCATCCAGCTGCCGTCGACAAGCGGGAAGACGAACACGCCGCCATGCGGTGCCTGCAGTCCGATATTGAACGCCATCGACAGGCCGCCTGCGATTCCGGCGCCTGCCATGACACACGGGATGACACGGAGCGGATCGGCAGCAGCGAACGGGATTGCCCCTTCGGTGATGAACGACAGTCCCATGATGTAGTTCACTTTCCCGGCTTCCCGCTGCTGCTGGGAATACTTGCGCCGGAACACCGTCGTCGAAATCGCGATGGCGAGCGGCGGTACCATCCCGCCGGCCATGATGGCCGCCATCGGCTCATACACACCGCTTGCAATCAGTCCGGTACCGAACAGGTAGGCCGCTTTGTTGATGGGCCCGCCCATGTCGATTGCCATCATGAGGCCGAGGACGACGCCGAGCAGGACGGCATTGCCTGTGCCAAGACCCGTCAGCCATGCGGAGATTGCCGTGTTCAAGGCACTGAACGGGGTATTGACGACGTAATGCATGATCAGGCCGGTGATCGCGATACCGAGCAGCGGATAGAGCAGGATCGTCTTGATGCCGTTCAGGGAAGCCGGCATCGGCGCGAGCCACTTCTTCAGCCCGACGACGAGGTACCCGCCGAGGAAACCTGCAATGATGCCGCCAAGGAAGCCGGCATTGCTAGTCGCAGCCATCAGTCCGCCGACCATGCCGGGTGCGAAACCGGGACGATCCGCGATGCTCATCGCGATGAACCCGGCCAAGACCGGAATCATGAGGGTGAACGCATTGCCCCCGCCGATCGTATTGAGCGCAGCTGCAAACGAGTTGTACGTGGGATCATTCGGATCAGCCGAGTTCGGACCGAACAGGAAGCCGAGCGCAATCAGGATCCCGCCGCCGATAACGAACGGCAGCATATTGGACACGCCGCTCATGAGATGCTTGTAGATCGTCGCCCCGATGCCTTTCTTCCCGGCACCTTCAGCAGCTCCTTCACCATCGCCGGCTTGCTGCCGATAGACGGGAGCGTCCTGTTTCACCGCCCGCTCGAGAAGCTCCTTCGGCTTGCGGATGCCTTCCGCGACCGGAACTTCGATGACATGCTTCCCGGCGAAGCGGCCCATGGAGACATTCGTGTCGGCCGCGACGATGACGGCGGTTGCCCGCTCGATCTCTTCAGCAGTCAGGATATTCTGCGCGCCGCCGGAGCCGTTCGTCTCCACCTTGAACGGGATACCCAGTTCTGCGGCTTTGTTCTTCAGGGAATCGGCGGACATATACGTATGCGCAATGCCGGTCGGGCAGGCCGTGACAGCGACGACGAACGGTTTGCTGCTGTCTGCAGGCACTTCCGCTGCCGGCTGTTCCTGCGGCTGCTCATCAGGTTCATCATGCGCATCGATCAGCGCCAGCACTTCGTCTTTCGAAACGGCTGAAAGGAGCTCGGCACGCACCTTCTCGTTCATCAGGACGGTCGACAGGCGTGCGAGCGCTTTCAAATGCATGCGGTTCGCGCCATCCTCCGCGGCGATCATGAAGAACAGATGTGCAGGCTGCCCATCCAATGACTCATAATCCGCGCCGGCAAGCGACCGCCCAAAAGCGATGGCCGGTGTCCGGACGGCCGCCGTCTTCGCATGCGGGATGGCGACACCATCTCCGATCCCGGTGGTCGTCTGGGCTTCCCGTGCCAGGATCGCCTCTTTGAAAGCGGCCGGATCGGCAAGTTTACCAGCCCGGTCGAGCACGCCGGTCAGTTCGTCGATGACCGCCTGTTTTCCTGTCCCTTTCAGATCGAGCTCAATCGTCTCAGCTGTCAGCAGTTCTGTAATCCTCATTTCCTGTCCCCTCCTTCAAATTGGGTGACCGTGATCCGCGGTATGAGAGCGGCCGCTTCCTCCGCCGTACAAAGTCGATCCGAGAATGCTGTGGCACTGCCTGCCGCAATGCCGGCACGGAATGCTTCGGCAGCCGACTTTCCGGCGGTCGCGGCCGCGAGGAATCCGGCCACCATCGAGTCGCCTGCACCGACAGATCCGCGAACCCGGCCGGCCGGCGCATTTGCAAGGTATGTCTCTTCGGCGCTGACGTACACGGCGCCTTCACCGGCGAGCGAGACGATCACCTGTTCAGCCCCTTCATCGATGAGCGTCCGGGCATGGAGCGCTGCCTCTTCCTTCGTCCGGATGGCCGTCCCGATGAGCGCGGCAAGCTCGTGATGGTTCGGTTTGACGAGCAGTGGTCTGTATTTCAGCGTCTTCCGCAAAGCACTGCCCTCAGCGTCCACAGTGAACCGGCAGCCGGCTGTGCGGCAGATGTCCGCAAGCTGTTCGTATGCGTCCGCCGGCAGGGAAGCCGGGATGCTGCCTGACAGCACCAGCACATCGCCGGCCGCCATGCCGCGCACCTGATCGGCGAGTTTCCGGAACTGCAGCTTACTGATTGCAGGTCCGGCTGCATTGATTTCCGTCTCCTGTCCGGCGCGGATCTTGACATTGACGCGTGTGTCCCCGTCAACGTGGATGAAATCGGAACGGACACCTGAGTGGGCCAGCAGCCGTTCAAGCTCCCGGCCTGTGAAACCGCCCGTAAAACCGAGAGCGGTCGCATCACCGCCGAGGGATGTCAATACTTGGGCGACATTGATGCCTTTGCCGCCCGGCAGATATCGGGCTTCCGCCGCTCGGTTCAGCGAGCCGGCAGCCAGTGAATCGAATGAAAGCAGGTAGTCGAGTGATGGATTGAGTGTCACTGTATAGATCATGGGGAAGTCACCATCCGTTTCAGGGATTCCGGGAATGATTGCAGCGTTTCCAGACTGCCGTGCGTCGACAGGACCGTCACCTCATCCAGTTCTGCAAAACGGGCGAACGAAACTTCGAAGAATTTCGAAGGGTCCGCAAGTGCATACGCTTCACGGGAGAGCGACAGCGCCATCTCCTTGACGGCCGCTTCCTCTTCGTCCGGCGTGGTCAGCCCATATTCCGGATGCAGAGCATTCACGCCGAGGAAGCATTTATCGAACCGGTATCGGGCAAGTGCAGAGAGTGCTCCGCGGCCGATCAGTGCCTTGGTGGACGGCTTAGCGGTGCCGCCGGTCAAAATCGTCTTACAGCCCGCCTCCAGCAAGGCGTCCAGATGGGTGATTCCGTTGGTCACCACGGTGATGGCCGGCGGCAGATGACGGATCATTTCATAGACGGTGGAGCCGGCGTCCAGGTAGATCGTATCGTCCGGCTGTACGAGTGAAGCGGCAAGGCGTCCGATGCTCTGTTTTTCCTGAAGGTTTTTGGAGGTTTTCTCGGCCATCGATGATTCTGCCAGTTTCCCTTGCAGACGTGAAGCACCGCCATGCACCCGTTTCAGCCGCTTCCGGTGCTCCAGCTCGATCAGATCCCGCCGGATGGTCGATTCCGACGCTCCGATATTCTCTATCAGTTCCTGGAGGCGGATGACCGGGCGTTCCTCGAGGAGCTGCAAAATCTTTTTGTGACGTTCCTGTTCCAGCATTCCGGGTCCCTCCTTCATGGGTTACCTGCTGATCCTGCCTCTATTATATCCATGGAAAGTTCAGAAATCAATCTTTTGCGATCAAAAACGTTCAAAAACATTCAAATTATTTTACCGGTAAACTAGTTCGTTTTTCGAAATAGTTATTGACGCAAACGGATAAGTTTGATAAAATTGCCCAATCATTCGACATGAAACGACATCGGCGATGCAGCTGGAATTTTGCGGCCGCTGGTGCTGTGCCGAGTGTCTGAACGCGCGTGCAGGCGGGCATACTGCTGAACAGCGGCAGCCGTGCCGATCCGCCGGGAAAAGAATGATAAATATCTTGGCAGCGTGTGTTCATCCTGTAAAACAGGGTAAAGGATAAATAACTTTGCTGCTTGCCGGCAGACCGGCCAAGCGCAGCAGGAAGGGGAGGAAGAAGATGAACTTAGCAGCAATCGGAGTACCCGGGCTCATTATTATCTTGGTTATCGTACTGATTTTGTTCGGTCCCCGCAAATTGCCGGAAGTCGGTTCCGCAGTCGGCAAGACGCTTGCGGAGTTCAAGAAATCCGCAAAAGATATCATGGATGATGATGAAAAGGCAGATGTGAAGAAACCCGCTGAAACAGAGAAGTAGGTGATACGATGAAGCCGAAAAACGAGGACACTCATAACCGGGCAAGCACAGAGGATCAATTGAACCAAAAGGACGCGGAAATCACTGCCGAGCTGAAATCTGAGGCGCTGGACGAGCAGGAACAGAAAACTCCGGCCGTCCCATATACGGATGAGAATGGCTATCCGACCAACATCCCTCCGGATCGTTCACCGGAAGGGCCTGGCGACGATGAGTCGAATTTGGTCGAGCATCTGACGGAACTCAGGAAGCAGCTCATTAAGAGTGTGGCCGTATTCCTGCTGTTCTTCGTGGCCACATTCAGTACCATCAACTTATGGTTCCCATACGTTACAAGGGGCTATAAGCTGATCGTGCTCAGTCCGATGGAAGTTGTGTCGTTCTACACAACTATCTCGGCGGCTCTCGCCTTTGGGCTGTCGGTGCCGTTTCTCTGCCATTTCCTCTGGCAGTTCGTGAAACCGGGCCTTACGGAGAAAGAAAGCCGTTTTCTGAGCTTGTACTCGCCGGTCATCTTCCTGCTGTTCGCAGGCGGCCTTGCGTTCGGTTACTTTGTCGTCAATCCGCTCAGCTATAATTTTCTTATCACCCTCGGGAAGATGAATTTCGATGTCATGGTAACTGCACAGGAATACGCACGCTTTCTCCTGATGACCACCATGCCGATCGGACTGCTGTTTGAACTGCCGGTCGTCGCGCTGTTCTTATCGGCCATCGGTATTCTGACATCAGGCACATTGAAGAAGGTCAGGAAATGGTCGTACATCATACTGGCCGTCGTGTCAGCCCTGATCACACCGCCGGACTTTTTCAGCCAGCTGATCATCCTCATACCGATGATCGCCTTATATGAAGCCAGTATCTTTCTCGTCACCCGGACCGAGCGCCGGGTTGCCGAAGCGGATGCTGTTTAATCGCACTGGGCTATTGGCTCAGTGTTTTTTTGTATGCTGTCACGATATCGAAATAATTTTTCTCCTTTTTGAAGAACATTGAGCAGCCCTCATCGTCTTTTAGATAGTTAAGTGTTAAAATTACTGTTTGAAATTCAAAGCGGCAGTACATCATTCAACTATTGATGGAGAGGAAATCACAGATGGACAAAAAGAAAATCATTGGGGACACATTACTATTTGGGGGGATCATGGCGTATATCCTGCTGTTCGGCCAGCTCTTCGGCCAGCAGAATATCCTGATCGGCGTATCCACGATCACTGCGATGCTCATGCTGCTGGAACGGGACCTCACCATCCATCCGGTGGCCAACACCGTGAAATTTGCAGGGCTCAACTTGCTGACGGGGCTCGCTGCGTTCGCGGCGGGGTTCTCGGTATGGGCAGCTGTGCCGATCCATTTCGTCATGATGTTCATCATCAGCTACACGCTGATCTTTAATCTGAAAAATCCGCTGTACTTGCCGTTCTCGCTGCAGTATCTGTTCCTGCTGGCAATCCCGGTGACAGCATCCGAATTGCCGCTTCGACTCGTTGCTCTTGTCGCAGGAGCTGTCTCGATCATGGGGCTGCAGATGCTCGCAAACCGGAAGCGGCTGACGAAGAATAGCGACCCGCTGGTCAAGACAATCTGTACGGCGTTGATTTCGAAAATGGATAAAAAGATTGCAGGGGAAGCGGCGGATGATGAAAACGAAAACATCCGGAAATCGATCGGCTCCCTCCGTTCCATGATTTACGATCAGCGGGAGGAAGATTACTATCTGACCGAGGAAGGACGCCTTCGCCTCAATATCTCAGCAGCCCTCGAGAAAATCGATACCTTGCTCGACTCTCTGGAACCGCGGCATGATGCAGGCGGGGTCGTTGCGAATGTCCGTGCGCTGCTCAGTCATATCGCGGACAGTGAAGGGAAGGTGATCGACGCAGCCGCCATAAGCCGGGAGTCCGAGCAGATTCTGGAGAGCTACCGTTCCAATCCGCCGGAATCCTCCGTCCAGCTGAGATTGCTGAATAACGTCGATTATTTGACGGACAGCCTGCTGGCCCTTGAGGAGCTGGCACCCGAGATACGGAAGATCACCCGCAAGTTCGAAGAGATACCGCTGAAGTTCAAGAAGCTGACACTCGGTTCCGCACCGAACCATGTGACGTCTCTGAAGCTGTCCTATGCAGTGCGTATGGCGACCGGGATCGCGATTTCAGGCTTCCTCATGGATTATTTCGAACTGGCGGAAGGCCGGTGGATGATGTTTACGGTCCTGTCCGTCATCATCCCGTTCTATGAACAATCCCATAAGAAGATGAGGGACCGGATCTTCGCGACCATTGTCGGTGCGATCCTCGTCTGGATCGTCTTCACCCTCTTTCCGTCGAATCCGGTACGCACCGGTCTGCTGCTACTGGCCGGCTACTTGATGAGTTACGTGAAAGTGTACAGATACAGCACCATCCTCGTGACGTTTTCGGCAATCGGTTCGGTGGCGCTCATCACGAATGAGACGCAGTTCCTGACGGTGGAGCGGCTGCTGATGGTGCTTGCGGGTGTCGGTATCGCACTTCTGGTGAACCGATTCGTCTTCCCGTATAAGTTGACGGATGCCAATGACCATCTGGAGGAGATGTCGACGGATACTCTGACCTCCATGCTGGCGGAGGCCAAAGACGCTGTTGCCGGCCAGACAGCGGCGGGCAGCCACAGTGTGAAGAACCTGCTGATCATCAGCACGATGATCGAAGAGCGGGCGCGTGTCAACCTGCAGACGGCCGGCCAGGAAGCCCCGGATGAACTGTTCGCACCGCGTCGGCTTGCAGCCAATACGATGTACGAGCTGCTGATGTGGAAAGAGCTTCACGGAATACGTCCGGATATGACAGAGCAGGCAGCCGAGATCCTTGCCGGCATGCAAGAGAAGTGGTCGGAGCACAAGTCATTCGCGGAGATGACAGACCAGATCCGGCAGCGCCTTCTGTCCGAACCGGTTCTGGAGAACAAAGTGATCCTCAGTATCTTGATGGAACTGGGGACGAAGTTTGACCGCATTGTGACGGATCGCCTGGATTGGCAACTCAGCCGGCAGGCGTAACGTCAGGGAAGTGTGATCGCACGAAAGCGCAGCAGGCCTGCGCCGTGCAGCAGAAAGGGTTGAAAGTCATGGATCTGCACATTCATGACGTAACAGCAGAGAACTACCGGGAGATCCTGGCACTCCACGTGGCGGAATCCCAGAAGGAGTTCATCGAAACACCGTATGAATGTCTGGAAGACGCGGTGGCGTGGCGGCAGTTCCGTCCGGTGGGCCTGTATGCAGGCGGTGTGCTCGTCGGCTTCGCCATGTACGGTTTCTTCGAAGGAGAAGGACGGAATGGCAGACTGTGGATCGATCGTCTTCTGATCGACGAACGCTACCAGGGGAGAGGGTATGGCAAGGCATTCATGGCCCTCCTGACAGAACGGGTGCTGGAAGAGTACGGCGGACAGCCGATCTATCTCAGCGTCTACCCGGATAATGCGCCGGCGATAGGCATCTACGAGAAACTCGGCTTCCGTTTCACGGACGAGCGTGACGTGAACGGCGAGCATATTATGAGGCGGGATTGGAACGGCTGATTCTTCTGTAAACAGGGAAAGCCCTGTACATCTCCTGAGATATCTCAGGGTTGTACAGGGCTTTTCTGCGAGGAGAGGCTGTCAGTTTGGCCTGCCGGCATCCTCATCGCTTGCTTTGTTTTCCTTATGATCTTCATCCTCATGGCGGTCTTGGTTTTTCCCTTGATCTGTTTTATCCAGTTCTTCTTCTTCCTGTTCCGCCTCGTCCTCCATCTTTTCCGCCTCCGCTTTGACTTCCCGCGCAGCGGTCCGTTTCTCACTCATCTTACTCAATTTCTTGATGACATGCTTTTCGGCAGCTGCCTGATCAGGGGCGTCTTCAACTTCCTGTTCCAGTTTCTCTTCGGCTTCCTCGATCTTTTTCATCTCCCGGTCGTAATCCTCTTCCATCTGTTCGGTGCTCGGAATCAGATTGTCGCGGTTGTAATCGACCCGTTTGCCGTATCGCAGCAATTCGTAGATGATCATGCCGTTGTTCGGTTTTCCGTTATTCATGATCATCGGGATGGCATCGAACAGCACATAGAAAAACGCATAGAAGATGAACCGGTTCCAGAATCGGGCCATATCTTCCATATAGCCATTTGCAATGAGTGCATTTAGTCCGAGAGCAACTATCATATTTGTAATGATGGGCGCCGCATAGATCATAATATATTTTGCATTGCTGGGATTTCTGATTTTATCGAATGAGAACCAGCTGTATAAATGATAATATTTCCGGATATCAAAAATGCCGAATTGGATCAGACGGGGGCCAGCCCCGACTGTCAGACGCGGATTGCGGACCCCTAAAAACAGAGTGATCAGCAAATAGCCGCATTCACGGATGAAGATGACAACCGGCATGATGATGAATGCGGAGATTACCAATGCACCGAGATCTGCTAAACCGAACATACTAATCACTTCCTTCACATACTTAGTCAATGGATACCCTTACGGACGAGGTGTGAACCTGTTCACAAGGACACAATTTTTACACTGGCTTCCTGGTACGTAGGAAACAGGTTTAGTTCGCTGCCGGAAGGGAAAGACAGTACTATGACGATAAGATAATGATTAGTTCTAAGGAGGAATCAGGCAATGGCTAAAATTGCAGTGGAAAAACCGTTTGACGATGTGAAGAAAGCGCTTGAGGAAAAAGGGCACACAGTGACAATGTGTGAATCCGACGAAAAACTGAGCGGCTACGATCTTGGAGTTGTCCGCGCACTGAGCGATGTCAACGTCGACCAGTACGATTTCCCGGTAATCAGTATCGAAGGGAATTCCGTGGACGATATTGTGGCAGACGCTGAAAAGCGCCTCGCACGCTGATAAGTGAACATACGAAGCACAGTCTCTCCGGAGACTGTGCTTTTTGCTGCAGCCGGCAGTACATCGGACATTGTCCGTGCAACAGGCCGGACGGATTCGGTATACTGGAGTGGAACGACACTAGTGAAATGAGGGATCCGTATGTCGGAGTTGAAAACACAATTGCTGGCTGACATGAAGACAGCGATGAAAGAAAAGGACACCGTCAAGAAAGGTGTCATCAACCTTCTGCGCGCCGGGATTCAAAACCAGGAGCTGACACTCCAGCGGGAATTGACGGAAGAAGAGGAACTGAAAGTCGTCCAGCGCGAACTGAAGCAGACAAAACAGTCGCTCGAAGAAGGGGAGAAAGCAGGCCGCGAAGATATTATCGCAGCGGAGAAAGAGAAAATCACTGTCATCGAGAACTACTTGCCGAAACAGCTGTCAGCTGAAGAAGTCAAGGAGCTTATCCCAACGCTCGGCATAACGAAAGAGACGCCGATGGGGCAGGCAGTAGGGACTGTCATGAAGGCGGCAGCAGGCCGGGCAGAAGGAAAAGTCGTTTCGCAGGCGGTCAAGGAATATTTGAACAGCTGAATGCCAAAAAACGCAGCGGGGCGCGGAAGAGCGCTTGCTGCGTTTTTCATTTCCCGGCGACCCATGTCTTCAGCAGAGCGAGCCGCTCGCGTATGCCGGTTTTCACTTTGACAGACTGGGGGGTTTCGGCAGGCACGGCGTCCCAATCCAGTCCGATCCTCTTGGCGAGTATCCCGGCACGCGCAACATGATAATCGCTCGTGATCAGCGTCACCTTCGACTGGCCGGCCGGCAGAAGCCGTTTGGAATTCACGAGATTCTCATATGTGGACGTGGACTGGTCCTCGACGAGCAGACGCTCCTCCGGAAGCCCGCGGGTCACTAAGTAGTCCCGCATGGCGGCGCCTTCACTGACACCCTCATCCGGCCCCTGCCCGCCTGACAGGACCAAAATGACTCCAGGATGCTTTTCTGCATAGTCGAAGGCAGCCTCCAGACGGTACTGCAGCGACTTGGATGGAACAGTCCCGTTCACTTTCGCCCCGAGGATGATTGCGTAGGCGCTGCTCCCATCCGCTGCATTCCGTACCGCTTTCTTCATGGTGTACCCCGTACTGAACCAGCAGGCTGCAAGCACCAGAACACCCGCACAGCCGACCACCATAATCCATTTCCCCTTTGACATGTTAAACGCCCCGTTCCTCTAAGGTATGCCATTCTGCTGCAGTTCATTACAAGACGCTGTCTGATGAAGGAAGTTGCCGAATTTTGATTAACAGGCCGGTATCGTGTAAAATTACACATAGCGAGGTGGAGCTATGAATCAAGAACAGATCATCGAGCAGATTTCCCGCAGGACACTGCTCATCAGGACCGAAGCAGGCTATTCACAGGAGACAATGGCCGCCGTCCTGGGGATGTCGAAAAAAACGCTCGTCCAAATCGAGAAGGAACGGACGCTTGCAAGCTGGACAACAGTCGTGGCGATGATCGCTCTGTTTTCGGACAGCGAGATCATCCAGTTACTTTTGGGGGACGCGCCGCTGGAAGTCGTCCGTACGGTTGCCCATAACGGGCTGGACCGCCCGAAAGGCAAGACGCTCGGCGGAAAAGTATGGTGGCGGGGGATCGAGCAGGAGGGGCAATACCGGATCCAGCAAAATCTGATCAGCCAGCATTACCGCATTCTGGACGCAGACGATTATGTCTGGTTCAGTACGTTTGACGAGGAGGAGGCGCTTGAACGCTTCCGGGAACTGCTGAAAAATCAAGGAGCCTGACAAAAAAACTGCCTTCTCCAAGCGACGGAGAGGGCAGTTTTGCTATGTAACCGATTAGCCGACCGTGGCGAACGTGACATCGTCTACGATCCGATCCAGTTTTTTGCCGGCTTCCGTGGCGAATTCCTCTTTGCGGTCGATTGGCGCGTCTTTGTCTTTGGGCGCTTGGAACTGCTCCAAACCTGAGACAGTCATCGTTGCACTCTCTTCTTGGTCTAGCCCGATATTCATGACGTGCTTGATGAGGAATGGTGTCCCGAATTGAATGACAGCATTATTGGAATCCAGTTCACCTTGCAGCACTTTGAACGGCACACGCAAGTAGATCGTGATTTCCTTCCGCTTGTACAGAATGGTATCAAATGTGCCGTGATCGTATTCCCAGCCGCCGCCGAGTTCCATACCTTCTGCGTTAAATAATTTCTGGGCATCTCCAAATATGCTCATTGTTCCTTCGATTTTGCTTTTCAAAGCGATCAAGGGAATCCCTCCTAGTCTCAAATACAGTTTAATAATCTTACCGTACCCGTAAAGAGTTCACCCGAAACCCTGCAGGCCCTATGAGGTATTGTATGACCGGCCGGGGAAGAGCAGTACCGCAGGCTGCAGGTCTATCTTCTTGGTGCAGAAGAAAACGGGTGCGAATGTCGGTTAAGCGGTGTTTATCTTCCTGGTGCAGCGGAATTCGTGCGCGAGTGTCGGTAAAGCGGTGTTTATCTTCCTGGCGCAGAAGAAATCCGGAAAAACTGCCGGGTTCACGGTAGTCATCGGTCCACGGAAGTCATCGGTCCGCCGCACGTGAAAACCGGAACAGCCGTCAGAACGGCTGTTCCGGTTTTCGGATATTCCGCTCCGATTGCCGCCGTCGCAGGGATTCCTGGTAGACGGGTGAGCGGTATTTCAGTACCGGATCATCCGAGCAGCCGAAACCGGGCGCTTCCGCTGTCGGATCGAATACGAGATCCTCGGCGTTGTCCTGGCGCTTTTCGCCAAGTGTCAGCACGCCGACATCGATGACCGGACGTTCATCGGGCCAAACTGCAGACGGATCGTCCGTGGGATCCTCGGGTGAAGCGAGTGTCATCAGCAGCCGGAACCGGACAGGGCCGTCCGCCATGCGTTCGAGCAGCTCGAGTTCCATGTCACCGGTGGAGAAGGGCAGCGACCACTCTGTCCTCGCGGGGACCCACGTGAAGCGGACAGGCTGCCCGGTTCCTCCTGCCGTGGACAGGATATAGGCATGCAGCGCCCAGAACTGTGTCAGCGCAAAGCTGGATGGGGTCTTCAGTTTCTTCAGCAGGGCCGGTACGGTATGCAGTTCGGTGTCCTCCCGCAGCAGCTCGAGACGTTCCCTGAACGGGATTTCCTTCATTCCGAGCACCTGGATCAGCCGCATGAAAGCTTCCGGTGTCTTCGTCGGGAAAACCGGGGCATTCACCATGACAAGTGAGACCGGCCTGGCGGATGGCTGAGGGAACTGCACGGACATCCCTTTGATGGGGACGAACCGCTCCTTCTGATCAGGCATGGGCGCACTGTGTGAAAACCGCACAGTGACATCGACCGTCCCGCCACTCAAAAAGTCTGCCTGGGTGAACGGTTCAGCATTTCCATTCGGGGTGAACTGTGCACGTAAACCGATCCCTTTTGCATGCGCCCGTCGGAAACCGGGGAACCGGCCTGCGATGTTCTCGATGATCGTGACAGCTTCCTGCGGGGAAGGTGTGTTTGAAACACGGTTGGATTGCATAGGGGGACATCTCCTTTTCCTCATTGCTGACCTATACCCGTGCCGGCTGTTTTTAATCCGCCTGCCCGTTCTCTTTGAGTTCCGTGTAGACGACGAGCCGTTCTTCATGGGTTTTCGCTTTCCGGTTGAACTCCCCCATGCAGGTGATCAGGTTCAGCCGGCTGCCATAGGAGAAGCCGAAAATGTCTTGGATGGGTGCGGCATCCCTCGGATATGTTTCCGACCGTGTAACTGAAAAGGTCATCTGTTCTCCGTTTTCACCAGTCACGATGACCTCGTCGCCCTGTTTCAGCTTATTGAGCTTGTAGAATATTGCAGGACCGGTCAGCGAGTCGATATGGCCGGCCATGACGGCGCTTCCCTGACTGCCGGGCAGGGTGCCGGGTTCGAACCAGCCGACGTGGTTCACATCCTGGGGGACGCCCATCTGGCCATTCGGAAGGGTGCCGACCGATTCGATGTCCGTGCGGATGCCGAGTTCAGGAATCTCAATCGAAGCAGGAACGATCCCGCTGTCTTCTTTCTTCAGCAGTTTCCCTTCCGCACTCGGCGCAGGGACGGACTGGGAGCTGCCGGTATCCGCTGCTGGAGCTTCAGCGGAAGTTTTGCCCGGGACGGAAGCTTCCTGCTGACTGCATCCTGCGGCGATCACACCTGCCAATACAGCGGAAAGCACAATCTGCTGTTTCATGTAACTCACTCCTTTCTGAAACAAAAAAGAGGGGAATCTTCCCCCTCTCCGGTTACTCGTTCCGTGCTGTGTTTGCCTTGCGGATTACGACTGCACCGGCCGTTATTGTCAGCAGCAGGCTGATGACGAGCCACATCGGTGTCTGATGGTCGGCGGACTGGCTCATGCCGCCGAGCCCCGTTTTCGGCATATCGGCAGGCATATTGCCGGCGAATTTATCGGGGAACTGATCGACGATCGCGCCTGTCATCATCGTTCCTACACCGAACATATGGGAGTATGCTTCATGGATATCGTCGTAAGCGCCTTCATAGTCACCGTCATGATACTTGTTGAATGCAGCCAGCAGCTGGTCGACGTGCACTTTGAGCCCTTCTTCGAGGTCCGCTGCTTTCAGACGCCCTTCTGTCGCCGATTCCAGCATGGCGGCCTGCTTCATACGGTAGTCGTCGAGGTTCGCGACCGCTTTTTGGCGCCCTTCCTCATCATCCGCGGCAGTCGCCTTGACATAATCGACGAAGTAGCCGATGTGACTGCTCCAGATTTCATGGAACTGCTGGGCGCCCTCTTTGCCGTAGACCGACTCGATCGATTTTGTCAGGTCTTCGGTGTTGCCGTTCAGCTCTGCAGCTGACGCATCGAAATCTTTCGCTCCGTCAATGCCTTTCTGCATGGCGAGAATTGCCAAAGCCGCATGTGTGGAGAACTGGTTATTCAGCTGTTCGCGCAGATCAGCTGCGGGCGTATCGACGGACTGATTGTCGAACTTGTCCGGGAACTGATCGGTGATCGCCCAGGCAATCCCTTTGCCGGGTTCGAACATATGCATCATGGATTCCGTGATTTCGTCATAGGTTTTCTCGAAGTCACCTGCATTGTAATTATCGAATGCCCAGATCAGCTGATCGACGTGCATCTTCAGTCCTTTCTCGAGGTCGGACGCTTTCAGGCGGTTCTCTGTCGCTTTGGACAGGAACTCGGCATTCTTCACGCGGTAGCCGTCGAGGTTCTTGACGGCTTCCTTACGGCCATCTTCGTCGTTTGCGGCCGTCGCTTTCACATAGTCGACAAAATAGCCGATATGACTGCTCCAGATTTCCTTGAACTGCATTCCGGCTTCCTCTCCGTAGACCGAAGCGATCGCGGCCGACAGTTCGTCCGTGTTTTCGTTCAGCTGCCCGGCGGCTGCGTCAAAATCTTTCGCCCCGTCAATGCCTTTCTGCATCGCCACAATTGCAAGGTAGGCGTGTTCCGACAAAATCGAGTCCAGTGCCGCTCTCAGGTCAGTCGCTTTGTTGGAGACGCTCATCGGCGCCTCACCATGGCCGTGGTCCGCTGCACTTGCGACAGCTCCCATAGGAAGCAGGAGGGAAACACTCAATGGAATTGCTGCTAGTTTTTTGTAGTTCATCGTAATCTCTCCTTTTCTGTTTTGTATACAGCTAACGGGAGGGATCTGCAGATGGATCACTTTTGTGCGGGAAAACTTCGGAGAAATAAAAAAACCGCCAGTATCGGCGGCTTTCGGAGTACAGGTTTACAGGCTGCCTGCGAGAATGATGGGACCTTCCGGTGCAGGGAGTCCTTCTTCTTTTTCGATTGTGATAGCGACTGTATCGAACGACAGCACCTCACTGCCGAGCGGATGTGTGATCGTGCCGCTGCCATCCCCGGAGGACTGGAACGCCCCAGCCGGTTTCGGTGCCCCGTCGTCAAGAATCCATACTTGGAACAGCTCTCCTTCTGATAGCTGCGGAAGATTTTCCGCATCGACAACAAGTTCTCGGATACTGCCATCGGACAGGACCAGGGCGACGGCATTCGACTGATCACCCTCTTCTTGCGGCGCAAGCATCGCTTTCCCGGCAATTTCCCAGTTCCGTTCTTCGATAGGAGGACTGGCGGAGCGGTTGGCTGTCGCCAAATACGCATTTGTCATCAGTGACGCGACCAGTGCAGCAGCCAGAATAGGAATGGCCGGTCCGCGACGCTTTTCAGGGAACGCCGTTACAGTCCCCGCTTTAAGGCTGGGTTCATCAGCGGATTTTGCATCAGGTTCTGCATCGATCGCAGCGAACACGTTCGATTTCAGTCCGGCAGGGACGCCGATCTCCTCGGAAAGGTAGGGCAGTGCCTCTGTCAGACTGCGCAGTTCTTCGAGTTCCGCGCGGCAGGCAGGGCACTCAGACAAATGCTGTTCGAACTCAGCGGTCTCTTCAGGTGTCAGTGCGCGGTTGAAGTAATCGATCAGCCGGCTGCAGTTTTCATTCATACGGCGTCCCTCCTTCCTTGGTAATGAACCCTCTCATTTTTTTCAATGCCAGCCGGATCCGGCCTTTCACCGTGCCGAGCGGCAGCTCACAATGGTCGGCGATCTTCTGCTGACTCATTCCCTTGAAATAGAATAATTCAATGATTTTCCGCTGATCCGGTTTCAGTTCCCGGACAGCTGTGCGGATCTCCGTCTGCTGTTCGTGCCACTCGGCCGTCTTTTCGACACTGCCGGGCTGCTCGAGCAGGGCATCCTTTTCAATCATCGGTTCATGATCATGGCGCTGCAGGCGCCGCAGCTCATCGATCGCTTTGTTGCGCGTCACCGTCAGCAGCCAGGACGAAAATGCTCCTTTGTCCGGCTCATACACGGCGGAGCCGTTCCAGATCTTCACAAAGACATCCTGCACCACTTCCTCTGCGATTTCACGGTCCGAAGCGATCCGGTATGCGAACGAAAAGACGAGCTTTTCATATCGGTCGTACAGCAGTTCGAAAGCCCGGCGGTCTTTCGAAACGGCGAGTCCATATAATGTTCCGTCGTCTGTAGGTTTCATCCGAAGCCTCTTTTCCATACTTTTCACCTAGAATACCATAATACGATAAATGCCGCCCGAGGAGCCGTCAGTAAGCTAACGGATTGAAAATGGAAATCGATCACTGTCCAGAAAGAAGAGTGGTTTCCGGGTGCGCAGGAAAGGGTATATGACTAACTAAAAAGTGCAGTCAGGGGGAACTGGTTTTATGGAACTGAAGCGCAAGAGACCCTTTCAAGGGCTGACGACATTCATCAAAACCGCCGGCGCTTATCTGGCTGCCGGGCTATTGCCGCGTCGTGTGAAAAAACCGATCATCCTGGTCGGCGGCAATCTGGGCGAGAAATACGAAGACAATGCGGCTGCCTTCCATGAGTATCTCATGGCCAACTTCCGGGAGCGGTACAGCATCCACTGGATGTACGACCCGGACACCGATTATGTGGAAAAGAAGGGGATCGAAGATGGGGTTCCGCTCGGCAGTTTCCGCAATTACCTGCTGTTTTTCCGGGCGGCCTACACGGTTCATGGCCATTCACTCATGTATGACATCGCGCCGGGAATTGATAAGTACATATTCTGGAACAAGAAAACGACGATGGTGCATATCAGCCATGGCATCGAATGCTTCAAGAAGATCCTCATCATGCCGGAGGATGTGCCTTTGCTGGAACGATGCGACGTCTTCAATTGCGCTTCGCGGTATGAACGCGGCATTAAACGGGATGAGTGGGGGATGCCGGAACAGAAGCTGCCGGTGACCGGTATGGCACGGTTCGACCGGCTGCCGTACAACTCGCCGGCTGAGAAGGTGCGTGACATCCTTTTCATGATGACATGGCGGGAAACACTGATGGATCTGTCTGAAGAGGACTTCATGGCGAGCGACTATTTCCGGGCGACGGAGGGGCTGCTGAAGAACGCGGAATTCCAGCGGCTGCTGGCGGATCACGACGCCAGACTGAAGGTCGTCCTCCATCCGTTCATGAAACGGTTCGAAGACCACTTCAAACGGCTCGGCATCGACAGCACGCGGATGGAATTCCGGACGTTCGACGACATTTCCATCCGTGAGGAGATCCACCGGTCTGATATGCTCATCACCGATTACTCGAGCATCTTCTGGGATTTCGTCTATATGAACCGCCCTGTCATCTTCTTCACATTCGACCAGGAAGCGTTCCTCAAGATGCGGGGGTCCTATCTCGACCTGGACAAGGATCTCCTCGGATATAAGGCGCGCATTATCGAAGAAGCGGCCGGTGCACTTGCAACCGTACTGGACGGCGGAAACCCGGGGAACCCGAGATTTGAGGAACTGTCCGAGTACGTCGATTTCACGGACGGAAAAAATTGCGAGCGTCTTGCCTTCCATATGTTTGCCAAGGACGGACACGCCGCGCCTGCGGTACGGTGAGGAGCTGCTGTCCGGCATTGCCGGGGCACCATTTGTTTGGTATAGTAGAGGAAATAGTGATCGCTGAAGCGGCCAAGTAGACCGGAATCGTGATACAGAAAGCAGGACATGTGCTGAGAGTCCTGCCACTTCAACCGGCTCGAACCCTACCGCGGAGATGCCGTGCAAACACGGCCGGTTCGTCCCGTTACGAAACGACAGAGGGAAAGTCAGCCGGAATACCCTGACTTTCCGAACGAAGGTGGTACCGCGTCAGACACACAGTGACGTCCTTGCAACAGGACAGCGCTGTGTGTTTTTTTGCGCCGGAAACTTCAGCGGCCAACATGGAACAGGAGGAGCAGCTATGACAAATGAGCAGCAGAACGATTTTTCAAAGTGGTACATTGACACAATCCAGAAAGCGGACCTGATGGATTATACACCCGTCCGCGGATGCATCGCCTTCAAACCGGATGGCTTCGAAATCTGGGAGCACATCCAGGATGAGATGGACCGCCGATTCAAGGAAACCGGCCACCGCAACGCCTACTTCCCGATGCTGATCCCTGAATCATTCTTCCAAAAAGAGAAAGACCACATCGAAGGCTTCTCGCCGGAACTCCCGTGGGTGACGGAAGCGGCAGGCGAGCAGCTGGAGGAGAAGCTGGCCCTCCGTCCGACATCCGAGACGATGATCGGTCATCTGTACAGCGACTGGATCAAGAGCTACCGTGATCTGCCTGTGCTCATCAACCAATGGGCAAACGTCTTCCGCTGGGAAAAGAAGACACTTCCGTTCATCCGGACGTCCGAGTTCCTCTGGCAGGAAGGGCACACCGCCCATGCCGATGAGGAAGAGGCACGCCACGAAACGATGCAAATGCTCAACATCTACAAGGAAGTCGTGGAGGAGCTGCTTGCGATTCCGGTCTATGACGGTCAGAAGACCCCGTCCGAACGGTTTGCGGGAGCCGTCGACACCTATTCCATCGAAGCGATGATGAAGGACGGAAAGGCTGTGCAGGCAGGGACATCCCACTACCTCGGCACAAAGTTCGCAGAAGCATTCGACATCAAATATCTGACAAAAGAGAACCGCCACGAATTCGTCCATACGACATCGTGGGGAACATCGACCCGTCTGATCGGCTCTGTCATCATGGTCCATGGCGACGAGCAGGGTCTTGTCCTCCCGCCGCGTGTGGCGCCGACACAAGTCGTTCTGATACCGGTCGGTCCATGGAAAAAGAACCCGGCCATCATGGAAAAACTTGACGGTCTGTTCGCGGAACTGAAAGCCAAAGGCATCCGTGTACGTCTTGATGATTCCGATCAGTCTCCTGGCTACAAGTTCAACGAATGGGAGCTGAAAGGTGTGCCGCTCCGCGTCGAACTCGGACCGCGCGATCTGGAAAACGATCATGCGATGGTGAAGATGCGCGACGAAGACGGGAAAACCGCGCGCCCTCTTGAAGGTCTAGCCGAAACGATCGAACAGGAACTCACGGCGATGCAGACCCGCCTGCTTGAAAAAGCCCGCAAGTTCCGGGACGGGAACTCCCACACGGATATCGACACGCTGGATGAGCTGAAACAGCATATCGAAACGTCCGCTGAAAAAGGCGAAATCCCGGGCTGGATCTTGGCCGGCTGGTGCGGCGACGATGCGTGCGAGGAACATGTGAAGGAAGAGACAAAATTTACGACACGCAACATCCCGTTCAACCCGCCAATGGAAAAACAGTCATGCATCAATTGCGGAAAAGAAGCGAAGCACACCGTCTGGTTTGCCCGCGCATACTGATCCGCCTGCAGCGCACCGTCCTCTTCAGGGACGGTGCGCTTTCAGTTGACCGGCCGGCGGTGCCTATCCGCCGAACCATTAAAAAAACGTGAAATCAGTCATAAATGCTCACCTCCGGCCGATATAGAGGGCAGAAGGGGAGATAATGATGAATCTAAAGATGAAAATCCGGACAAAACTCGTCCTGATCTCAGCACTGCTGCTGGTCGTTCCGAGTCTGATCATCGGATTGAGCGGCTACATATTGGCGAAAAACAGTTTGAATGATATCGGTTCCACCGGTCTACAGAACGACGTCACGATGGCGATCGATCTGCTGGAAACACTGCAGGACCGTGTGGACAAAGGCGGTCTGACACTGGAAGAAGCTCAGGAACAGGCGAAAGAGCAGCTGATTGGTCCGATGCAGAGCGACGGGACACGGACGATCGAGTCGAAAGTCGACATGGGGGAATACGGCTACTTCTTCGTCCTGGGTGACGACGGAACGGCACTGGCCCATCCTGTCAAAGAAGGCGAGGATCTGAGCGGTTCGAAGACAGAGGATGGCATGATGACGACACTTGAGACCATCAAGACAGCGCAAAAGGGCGGCGGTTTCCTGACGTTCGACTTTGCCGTGCCGGGCACGGACAAGACTGCGCCGAAAATCGTCTATGCGCAAGCCTTCCCGGAGTGGGGATGGAATGTGGCGGCCGGTTCCTATCTCATGGATTTCAATAGTGAGTCGAAAACCTTGCTGATAGTGCTCGGCGTGGTACTGGCTGTATCGCTGATCCTCGGCGGACTGCTGATCATCTGGTTTTCCGGCCACCTGTCAAAACCGCTTGCCCGCATCACACGGCACGTCGCCGATGTGGCGAAAGGGGACTTGTCCGGGGAATTGGGTGCTGTCCGCAACCAGGATGAAATCGGTGAACTGGCACTCTACACGAACCAGATGTCCGGCAACCTGAAAGAGATGATCGATCAGGTGTCGAACGCATCCATGCAAGTCGCGGCAACGTCGGAAGAACTGTCGGCAAGCAGTGAAGAGACGAGCCGTTCCGTCGAACACGTTTCGGAATCGATCCAGCAGCTTGCGGAAGGCATCGACGGCCAGCTCGGCCAGACGGAAACTGCGAACGAAGCAGCCCTGCACCTGTCTACTGACATGGAGCGTGCGGCGGAAGAGATGGAACAGGCAGGACAGACTGTAGGTCTCACGGTGAATCTTGCGTCCGACGGAACAGAATCGGTTACACGCGCTGTCGATCATATGGAGACAATCCAGAACGAAACAGACGCGGCGTCCGGATATGTCAACGAACTCGGAAACAAATCTGCTGAAATCGGTAAGATTGCAGGGCTGATCACTGATGTCGCCGAACAGACGAACCTCCTTGCGCTGAATGCTGCGATCGAAGCGGCGAGAGCCGGGGAAAATGGCAGAGGATTTGCTGTCGTTGCGGATGAAGTCCGGAAACTTGCGGAACAGTCGTCGAATGCCGCAGCTCAGGTAGGTACCCTGATCCGGGCGATCCAGCAGGATATCGGTCACTCGGTGTCTGCAATCGGACGGGGGAACGAAGCGGTCAAACTGGGAACGGGGCTTGTGGAAGAAACCGGCGCGCTTTTCAGCAAGATTTCAGAGTCCATCCAAAGTATTTCAAGCCAAATTGAAGGTGTTTCGGAAAGTACGATGCGGAACAGGGAAGAATCCACCCGCATGGCGGAAGTCGTCGGACAGACGGCAGCCATCGCGATGCAGTCCGCAAGTCATGCAGAGACGATCGCCGCAACTGCCGAAGAGCAGACGGCGTCCATGGAAGAAATCGCTGCCGCCTCGGAAACACTTGCGCGAATGGCGGAAGGGCTTCAGGAATCCGTTCGTAAGTTCACATTGTAAGCAACAGGAAAAAAGCTGTCCGGACAAGTCGATCACGACTTGCCGGACAGCTTTTTCGGTTTATATTCGGTTGAGTTCGCTGACCCATAAAAATATTGCCAGGCATCGCAGATACCGCCTGCACAGTGCCGGTCCGCCCGGTACAGGGTCTGCCGATCGGATATCGCCTGCAGTTCCGGATGTGCATTGCCGACAATGACGGACGGCCACTCACGATCAAGCATATCGATATCATTTCCGGAATCTCCGGCGACAAGCAGACGGACATCCGGACGCGCGTATGTCCGGATTACATAGTCCAGCGCATTCCCTTTTCCGGCCCCCTTCGGCAGCACATCCACGTCCCGATTGGAACTGAAGATGAATTCGTGAGGAATCGCCTGCTTCTCCAACGCTTGCCGGAACTGACGGACAGCAGCTGTATCGCCTTCCGTAGTGAACGACACGCGCCGGTCATCCGGCAGGTTCTGCAACTGCAGGGAAGGGAAACGTCCCGCGCAAGTTTTCACGGAATCAGGATTCCAATCCGCTGTCATCTTTTCCTGCCATGCGGAGTCTTCCTTCCAGTCAGGCATGTGCCAGATGGCTGTCCCGACATCTGATATGACAAGATCCGGTATCGGCAGGTGTTCGGCTGCCATCAGTTCCTTCACGGAATCCGCATGACGGCCGGTTACGTAGACCAGCGAGACGCCTCCCGTTTCCTGCTTGAGAAGAATGGTCAGTTCCTCAAGTTCTTCAGGCATGCCGACCAGCGTATTGTCAAGATCGGTTGCCAACATATGTGTCTTTGAGTGCATAGCCGGCTCCTTCGTATAATTTATCCACTTTTCTCGCGATGCGTGTCCAGTCGAAATTCTGCTTAGCGAATTCTGCAGCTTTCCGGCCGAGCTGTCTGGCGATATCGGGTCGTTTTGCCAGTAATCCCATTGCGGAGGCGAGTTCCTTCACATTGCCGGGAGCCGTCTGTAACCCTGTTTTCTGATCCAGCACGATGTCGCCGAGTCCGCCTACTTTGGATGCGATGACAGGGCTTCCGCAGGCCTGTGCTTCCGCAGCGACCATACCGAACGATTCGTAATAGGAAGGGACGATGACGGCGAGACTGTCACGGAACTCCTTAGCCAGACGGTCTTGCGGCTGGCAGCCGAGAAACTCGACGTGGTCCTCGATCCCCTGTACCGCCTTCTTCAATTCCTCTGAGATCGGCTGCTTCGTAACCGGGTCCACCTGCTTTTCATCCCCGCCGATGACACGGAGCTTAACTGGGGAGGATAGAAGGTTGGTATGGGTTAACAGCTTGAATGCGCGGAGCAGCGTATAGATGCCTTTTGTTTTCTCCAGACGCCCGGCGAAGGTGAATGTCATCGGCTGGAGGGGAGAAGGCTTGTCAGGCGTGAACGCACTGTCCACACCGATCGGAATGACCGAGATGGGGGCAGGCTGTTTCACGGACGACTGGATCAGCGCTTTCTCCGTCAGTGAAGTGGCGATGACTGTAGTGGCGGAAGCGAGAATCTCCCGTTCCGCTTTCAGACGGCGTGCTTCACGCACACCCGTTGCTTGTTCTTTTGCAACGGCGAGCGAATGGGAAGTATGGAACCAGGGTATGGAATGCATTTCAGTAAGGCGTATTCCGAGAAGCCCGGAGAGCCAATAGTGGGTATGCAGAATATCATATCGGGAAAAATCCTGCAGAGTCAGCATTTCAGCAAGAAACGCGGGAAGGAGCTGTATCATTTTCGTTTTTGCGACGAACCCTTTCCGGCCGGCAGCCACCCGGATGACACGGCAGCGCTGTCCGAACGATTCGAATTGAGGAGCCGTTTCGTCAGCCCAGTGTGTAAACACATCGACAGAATGCCCGCGGGCATCCAGTGCCAAAGCCAGCTGCTTCACGTAATTATTCTGTCCTCCAGCCTGACTTGTCCCCAGGGATGCCAGCGGATCGCCATGGTCTGAAATCATACAGATTGTTTTTGCCATATTACACTCCTCCAATATATATAAAAATCGTTAACATTAAAAATAAGCGTAATAGTTTAATACCCTATGTTAAGGGAATGTAAACATATTTTTAATGGAAACCATTTAAATCTTCTTAACGATAATGTAAAAGACAGAAGAAGTGGGCCGAAAATCACCATCCCGGGCAATATTGTGGAGGGAGTGCGGATAAATCTGCGGAGGATGAGCAAAATAGTTATGGCAGCCCGAAAAACGTGATACGATAAAATATGTTGAAATAAAGATAAATCAAAAGGAGTTTTCCACTATGCCAATTCGTGTAAAAGCGATCATCGGAAGTACAAGTTCGGCTTCCTACAATAGACGTCTTATCAATTTCATGCAGAAACGCTATGCGGACAAGCTTGACATTACACCCGTGTCCATTAATGATGTCGAAATGTTTTCCGTCGATATCGAGAACGATCCGCCGTCAGGTGCTCGCGCGTTCAAGGAAGATGTCAAAGATTCGGACGCTGTCCTCTTCGCCGTACCGGAATACAATTTCTCCATTCCGGGCGCTTTGAAGAATGCCCTCGACTGGCTGTCCCGCGGCGGGGAAGCGACATTGCGCGATAAGCCGGCATTCATCGTCGGTTCCTCGATGGGCGTGTTCGGAAGTGTGCGGGCGCAGATCCACTTGCGGGAGATCCTGTCCAATCCCGGCCTTTCACCGCTCATCCTACCGAATAACGAAGTGTACATCGGTTCGATCCATAACAAGCTGAGCGAGGACGACGAGCTTACGGATGAGCCGACTGTCGCATTCCTCGATTCGGTCGTCAGCAATTTCGTCGATTTCTATGAGCGCATGACGGAAATCCACGGAAAGAAAGCATAACAAAAACGCTCTGCCGATGATCGGGCAGAGCGTTTTTGTTATGGCAGGATGGCGAACGATCGTACAGGGAAGCCGGACGCTTTTTCAGGCTTCGGCACGATGTTGAAGATGACAGCGCCGCGCGTCGGCAGTTTGTCGAGATTGGTCAGCAGCTCAACCTGATACGTATCCTGTTCCAGGACATAATATTCCCCATGGAGGGCGCCGTTTCTCCTGAAATCCGCGGCTGAATCGGTATCGAACGTTTCATGACCGACCGCTTTCACACCGCGTTCCTCGAACAGGAATTTCAGTGCATCCAGACCCCAGCCGGGAATCCGGTTATTCCCGTCCTCGTCTTTGTTGCAAAAAGCGGCTTCATCCGGCCAGCGTTTGCTCCAATCCGTCCGCAGTGCGACGAACGTACCCGATTCGATCGGGCCATTTGCTTCTTCGAATGCGAGAAGGTCCTGCTTCGAGCAGGTGAAATCATGGTCTGCTGCCGCTTTCTCCGATTGATCGATGACAATCAGCGGCAGCACAAGTTCTTTCAGTTCCAGTTCATTCAGGTACCGTGTGTCGCGTACGAAGTGGATCGGTGCGTCGATATGGGTGCCGTATTGGCCCGCGAACGAAAATTGCTGGGCGAAGAACCCGTCATCATGGCTGAACAGCGTCTTGAACTCGGCGTTCTCGAACATGAAGAAATGAGGGGAGTCCGGACCGAACGTATGCGTCAGATCCACCCACTCTTTCGATTTCAATGCTGCCAGTGCAGTCAGTACATCAGTTTGTGTTTGTGTCGTCATCTCAAATCCCGCCTTCATCGTTTATTGCCGGCAACCCGGCTGCTGTTGAATGAAAAAAAGAAGACCCCCAAGCAGATGAGGGTCTTCTCTGAATACACAGTATGTCAGCTCTCATCTTCGGAGCGCAGTCGGCACTCCCTGGAGTTAGCACCTCGGCCGTTACGGCTGGTTGCTGAGATATCATCGGGCCAGTCCCTCCATCTCTCTGAATGAGAAGTTTATTAAATTGTTCGAAAACTGTAAATAGATAGTATCATGCGCGGCGGAAGAAAGCAACAATGATTTTACAGTTGTCCTGTTGAGAAGTTTGGTATACTCCTCTATAGCAAGGAAAGAGGGACGGAGGTTTTTCAGTTGGCTTGGATCTATGTGGTTCTTGCAGCGGTCGTTGAAGTGTTCTGGGTCGTCGGACTCCGCCATGCAGACACACCTCTTGAATGGGCAGGAACAGCGCTTGCCATTATCTTCAGCTTTTTCTTCATCATCAAAGCATGCGAAACGATTCCGTCAGGGACTGTCTATGCGGTGTTCACAGGCAGCGGGGCGGCGGCAATCGTGCTGGTCGATACTCTTGTATTCGGCACACACTTGAAGCCGGTCGGCCTGCTGTTCATCGGGCTGATCCTGGTCGGGGTGATCGGCATCAAGCTGACAACCGGTCCGAGTGATGCGGAAGAGGGAGGTGCATGAGGTGGCGTGGATATATCTCGTGATCGCAAGCTTCGGTGAAATTTTCGGAGTCATGTGCATCAACTGGTTCATACAGAAGAAGACACTGGGACGGCTTGCTCTGCTGATCGTGTCATTCGGCGGGGGATTCGTTTTCCTGTCGCTGGCGATGCGGTCGATTCCGATGGGGACTGCGTATGCAATCTGGACAGGGCTCGGTGCTGCCGGTGCCGTCCTGATCGGCATCCTGCTGTTCGGGGAATCCGCAGGCTGGAAACGAATGCTGTTTCTGGCATGCATCATTGCAAGTGCAGCCGGCCTGAAACTGTTCAGTTGAAGCAGTTAGGAAATCGGTTGAAAAGGGTAAAGGGATGGACAAGCATTCCTACAGAACAAATCGGAAGAGGCGAATAGACGTGAGCTCAAAGTATACAGATGACAGCTGGGCACTACATACAGACCTGTATCAGATCAATATGATGGAAACGTATTGGGCTGAAGGCATCCATGACAAGAAGGCGGTCTTCGAGCTGTATTTCAGGAAACTCCCCTTCGGCAACGGGTATGCCGTTTTCGCAGGACTCGAGCGGGTGCTCGATTATTTACGCAAGCTCCGGTTCACTGACAGCGATATCGATTACTTGAAGGAAGAGCTGCATTATAAGGAGGATTTCCTCGACTATCTGAGAGGCGTCCGATTCACGGGGGATCTGTATTCCATGAAGGAAGGGGAAACCGTCTTCGGCAACGAGCCGATCATGCGCGTGGAGACGACGCTGGCTGAAGCGCAGCTGATCGAGACGGCACTCCTCAACATCGTCAATTACCAGACGCTGATCGCGACGAAAGCGAGCCGCATCAAGCAAGTGGTGAAAGACGAGCAGGTCATGGAGTTCGGCAGCAGGAGGGCCCAGGAGATGGATGCGGCTGTATGGGGGGCCCGGGCCGCTGTGATCGGGGGCGTCGAAGCGACGAGCAACGTGCGGGCCGCCAAGCTGTTCGGGCTGAGGGCGAGCGGAACGCATGCGCATTCCCTTGTCCAGGCTTACAAAAGCGAATACGAGGCGTTCCATGCGTATGCGGAGCGCCACCGGGATTGCGTCTTCCTTGTCGATACGTACAATACGCTCAAAATCGGTGTCCCGACGGCAATCCAGGTCGCAAAGGAGCTCGGGGACCGCATCAACTTCATCGGAATCCGGCTGGACAGCGGGGATATCGCCTTCCTGTCGAAGGAAGCCCGGCGGATGCTGGACGAAGCGGGATTCCATGATGCCAAGATCGTCGTATCGAACGATCTGGACGAATACACCATCCTGAACCTGAAAGCGCAGGGAGCTCAGGTGGATGTCTGGGGCATCGGGACGAAACTGATCACCGCCTACGATCAGCCAGCACTGGGCGCAGTCTATAAGCTTGTTGCAATCGAAGGGGAAGACGGCGAATTTATCGATACCATCAAAATATCATCCAATGCAGAGAAAGTGACAACGCCGGGCCGCAAGAAATTATTCCGTATCATTGACAGGGAGAACGGCAAGGCGGAAGGTGACTACATTACATTGTACGATGAAGAACCGGGATCCGAGAAACGCATCAAGATGTTCCACCCTGTCCATACGTTCATCTCCAAGTTTGTCACGAATTTTGAAGCCCGCGACCTGCATGAGAAAGTGATCGAGCAGGGCAAAGTGGTTTACAGCCTGCCGACGGTGGAAGAGATACAGCAGTATGCAAAAGACAGCCTCGGTCTTCTGTGGGATGAGTACAAACGATCGCTGAATCCGGAGGAATATCCGGTCGATCTCAGCCAGAAGTGCTGGGACAACAAGATGCGCAACATTGCGGAAGTCCAGGAGATGATCCAGGACTTCATTGAACAAAAGGAGTGAAGGAAGATGGATGAACTGCAAAAACAGATTATCGAAGAACTGCATGTCAAGCCGAAGATCGATGCGTTCGGGGAAGTCCGTGTATCCGTCGATTTCCTGAAAGAGTATTTGAAGAAGAATACGTTCCTTGAAGGCTATGTGCTCGGTATCTCAGGCGGTCAGGATTCGACACTTGCCGGGAAACTCGCGCAGATGGCGGTGGATGAACTGAATGAGGAACTGTCCACGGACCGCTACAAGTTCGTTGCTGTGCGCCTGCCGTACGGTACCCAGTTCGACGAAATCGACTGCCAGGATGCTCTTCATTTCATCCAGCCGACTGTCACATACACTGTCAATATCAAGGAAGCGGTCGATGCAAGCCGGCGGGCGCTCGATGCAGCAGGTGTCACTCTCACCGATTTTGAAAAAGGCAATGAAAAAGCGAGGGAGCGGATGAAAGTCCAGTACTCGATCGCCGCATCCCGCCACTGTGCGGTCATCGGGACGGATCACGCTGCTGAAGCGATCACAGGCTTCTATACGAAATTCGGCGACGGTGCCGCCGATGTCACGCCGCTCACCCGGCTCAACAAACGGCAGGGAAAGGCAATGCTGCGGGTTCTCGACTGCCCGGAACACCTTTACAACAAAGTGCCGACAGCGGATCTTGAAGAAGACAAACCGGCACTTCCTGATGAAGTCGCGCTGGGCGTCAGTTACACGCAGATCGATGATTATCTTGAAGGAATCCCTGTATCCAAGGAAGCGAAGAAGATCATCGAAGGGCACTATCTCCGCTCCAAGCATAAGCGTCATATGCCTGTCACGGTGTTTGATGACTTCTGGAAATAATATAGGGCGGACCTCTCTGTTTTTGCAGAGAGGTTTTTCTATGTCTTTTGAATTCAGTATGTTTCGTGAATTAGTTTGTCCGTCGACGGCTATTCCGGTATGATGAAGGGAATGAATGCTATCATAAGGAAAACGCAGGGAGGATACAGCATGTCCCATAAAGAGAAAATCGATGCAATCCTATCGGGTATCGAACGGACGATCGTCGGAAAACGTGAAATCAGTGAACTGAGTCTTACGGCTCTCCTGGCAGGCGGCCACGTGCTGCTGGAGGACGTGCCGGGCGTCGGGAAAACGGTCATGGTGAAAGCGCTCGCTGCATCGATCGGTGCGGAGTTCAAGCGGATCCAGTTCACCCCGGACCTGCTGCCGTCCGATGTGCTCGGGGTGTCCATCTATAATCCGCAGGCGATGGAGTTTGAATTCCGTCCGGGACCGATCGTCGGCAACATCGTACTGGCTGACGAAATCAACCGGACGTCTCCGAAGACACAGGCTGCTCTTCTTGAAGGGATGGAAGAAGCTGCCGTGACGGTCGATGGCCGGACACTGCCGCTCCCTGAGCCGTTCTTCGTCATGGCTACACAGAATCCGATCGAATATGAAGGGACCTATCCTCTTCCCGAAGCGCAGATGGACCGGTTCCTGTTCAAGCTGAAGATGGGGTATCCGTCCAGGACAGACGAAATCGAAGTGCTGTCCCGTGCGGAAGCCAAAACGGGAATGGCGCCGTTCATGTCTGTCATCGGACTGGACGAGCTCCGCGGCTTACAGGCAGCGGCGGCCGATGTCCTTGTCGATTCGACGGTCAAAACATACATTGTCGATTGTGCGGCTGCCACCCGTGCCCACCATGCCGTCTATTTGGGAGTCAGTCCGCGCGGCTCCCTCGGACTGATGAGAGCCTGCCAGGCATATGCGCTGCTGCGGGGACGCAGCTACGTGACGCCGGATGATGTGCAGTATCTGCTCCCGTTCGTATTCGGGCATCGCCTGATTTTACAGCCTGATGCCCAGTACGGCGGAAGGACTGTCGAGAGTGTTCTGGAGGATGTGCTGGCGCAAGTGCGGGTGCCCATCGTGAAGGCAAGCACTGTATGATGCGCAGGAATACTGTACTGGCAATTCAGATGCTGTTCGTCGCGGTACTCATCGGCGGCGCCTTTGTATTTGCGAAGTTCCAGGGCGGCATGGTGAGCTGGACGGTTCTTTACTTCCTGCTGCCATTCGCCTTCTATTCGTTCTGCATTGCACTCTATCCCGCGGGCCGGATGTCAGTCACCCGGCAGATGGAACAGCCGCTTATCAGTGTCGGGGAGAAGACGGCAGTGAAACTGACTGTCAGGCGGGCCGGCAGGTTTCCTCTTCTGTACTTGCTGATCCGGGAGTTTGAGGAGACCGGCACTCTGACACAGGGCCGGACCGCGCGCCTGGTCGTTCCGGGTTTCCGAAAGGAATTTGATCTTAACTACGAACTGATGGGGACGGCCCGCGGGGAACATTTCTTTCCGTCCATCCAGCTCGAAGTGGCGGATTTTTTCGGCTGGATCCGGAAAAAGGCGGTGGTCGCAGCGGATGGTGCTCAGTCGTACCTGGTCTTCCCGGAAACCGCGCGGGTGAACTATGTGCCCATCGGTTCCAATCATGAGCAAGGGACGGCGGAGTCGCCTTTTTCACTCATGAAAGAGACGACCATCGCAACGAGTGTACGGGAATACCAGCCGGGCGACCGGGTCTCCTGGATCCACTGGAAATCCTTCGCCCGCACCCAGACCTTGATGACGAAGGAATTTGAAAACAAACGAGGTGAGAAGGCGGTCCTGCTGCTGGATGCACGGGAATCGGAGACATTCGAAGAACAGATCCGGTTTGCGGCGTCTGTTCTGAAAGAAGCGGCCGACCGCCACTCGGACCTGGCGTTCGTGACAACGGATGCAGCCAGTCCGGTCATCCGTACAATAACCGGAGGCGGGGAGCTGAAGAAGGCGCTGACACTGCTTGCCCGAATGAAACCGCTGGCAAGCGATGACGGAAAGACGCCGAATTACACATCTGCCCTGCAGGGGACGGGTGCGGTGGTGGTCATCTCGGGGAATCCCGATCCACTGTTTCTCCAGCCTGTTCTCGCTGCTGCGGGCATGCAGCCGGTATACTGTTTTGTAATCCGGAAGACAGCTGGCGACCTGCCGGAAACGGTGTCTGAACAGGTGAAGAAAGTGAAGTCGCTCGGTGTGCATGTCCGGCTGCTCAGCTCGGCTGAGTTCGACCGATCGTTCCAGGAGGTGGCCCGCACGTGAAGGAGATGCAAATTCAGAAACCGGTGCTGGTTTTTTTATACATCCTGGCATTTTTCCTGACGATCGAATGGCTGCGGCCGATCGCCGAATTGACGGAGACCGGGCACATCAGCCACTTTTATGGATTCGTTGCTCTTTGCATGCTGTTCGCCCTGCTCAGGATTCCCGTATGGATCGGTGCCCCAGTGAAGATCGTATACATATTCCTGTCTGTCCAATCCGTTTTCTATGGCGCGGACTTCCTGACAACGGAAAATTTCGGGAAGACGGCGGAGGATCTTGCGGGGAGCCTGAAGCTGATCTGGTCGGGAGAATGGATGGAACTGTCCTATCTGTTCAGAACTGTCCTGTTTTTCATCCTCCTCTGGATGATCACCTATCTGCTCCGGTTCTGGATGGAATACCGTAAATCGATCTTCCTGTTCTTCGGGATGACCGTCCTGTTTCTGGCCGTGGTCGATACGTTCACGGATTTTGACGCTTCCTACGCCGTGCTCCGTGTGATGGTGATCGGGTTGTTCCTGCTCGGAATCCTGTTCCCGCTGCGGTTCGCAGGGAAGACGAAGACAGAGTTCTCTGTACGCCAACTGCTTGCGATCATGCTGCCGCTCGGCCTGGCACTGGCAGCAGCGGCCTTGTTTGCACTGCTTGTGCCGGTCAAGGAACCAGCCTGGCCGGATCCAGTTCCATTCATCCGGTCTGCGGCGGGGTTGGGCGGCGAAGGAGAGGGAGCAGCAGGGGGTGTCTCCAAAGTCGGCTACGATCCCGACGATACGCAGCTCGGCGGCCCGTTCCGGCAGGATGACACGCTCGTCCTCGAAGCCTATACGGACAGCCGTCAATACTGGGTGATGGAAACGAAAGATACGTATACGACGAAAGGGTGGGTGCAGTCCTCCGGCAGTGGCTATCCGGAATTCACAGGTGAGTATTCAAGTCTGATCGGAAGCCAGGTACTCGAGCCTCCCAATCAGCGTGCAGATATCGAACTGTACGAACCGCTGCCGATCCTGCCGCACCCTTATGGATTTAATAAGATCCAGACCGCGGAGATGATGCCTTACCGGCAGGAAGTGAATACGCAGCAGCTGTCCTTGATGACTGCTGAAGTCCCTTCACCTCTTACGTACCGGACGGAATTCGAGGAACCGGTCTTCAGCCTGAAGGCGCTGCGCGACACCCGGATGGAGGATCTGCAGGCTGATATGCTGGAATTGCGTCCGTATCTGCAGCTGCCTGCCGAACTGCCTGCACGGGTGAGCGACCTTGCAGCCGAGCTGACGAAAGACGCACCGAGCGTCTACCAGAAAGCGCAGGCGATCGAGCGGTATTTCGGGCGCAGCGGATTCGTGTATTCCCGCGATAATGTCGCAGTCCCGAAGGAGGACGATGACTATGTGGATCAGTTCCTGTTCGAGACGAAACGCGGGTACTGCGATAATTTCAGTACGTCCATGGTGGTCATGCTGCGGTCTGCCGGCATCCCGGCGCGCTGGGTGAAAGGATACGCGCCCGGCGAGCTGAAGCGGGATGAAGACCGGAAGAGGTATTACAGCGTCACGAACAATCAGGCGCACTCCTGGGTGGAAGCCTACATGCCCGGTTACGGCTGGATGCCATTCGAGCCGACAATCGGTTTCAACGGCGTATCAACTATCACTTATGATATCGAAGCAGCAGAAGACGACAGACAGCAGGAAGAAGAACTGAAACGGCCTGAACTAGACAAGAAAAAAGAAGAAGCACAGACAGCGAAGCGGAAGAAGTCCGCGGCCGGGGGCTTGTTGGATCTGGTGCCCGACTGGATGAAATCCGGCGTGACGCTTGCGTCTGCAGGTGCCGGGATTGCTGCTGCCGTTTCACTCGGATTATGGTTCACGCGTAAAAAATGGCTGCCCCGGCTTCATGTCCGCAGAGCGAGGAAGCAGTCTGGCGGTTGGCGGCAGTTCGAGAAGGAATACAGCCTGCTGCTCCGGCAGCTGGAGCGGATCGGCATCACACGTCCTCCCGGCGTGACTCTCGCGGCTTATGCCGGGGAAGTCGACCGCCTGCGCGGAGACACGGCGATGAGTGAGTTGACCCGGACGTATGAACAGGGCCTATATGGGAATGAAAAGCAGGACTTGAATTGGCCACAGTTGCGCGAGATGTGGGAAGATTTAATCATCAATACATGTGGTTGATTTTTCGGCTGGCGGGAAGTAGAATGAGAGCAGGAAAAGAAATAAGGAATGCTCTCATATAGGTCCGATAATAGGGTTCGGATGTTTCTACCAGGCTACCGTAAACAGCCTGTCTATGAAAGCGAAGGCAGCTGCGGGGTTTCTGCAGTCTGTTTTCGTGATTTCATGGATATCTATATAGTAGGAACTGAAGACGCGCAGGAAGGATCCCCTTTCTTTCGCGTCTTTGCTGTTTTTGTGGGTATACTGAAAATAAAAAGAAGAGGTGGATTACATGTCAGCAGCTCCATTGTTATCTGAACAGGAAAAAATCGTCGTTTTGGATTTAGGCAGCACGCACAACCAGCTCATCACACGTGTGATCCGGGATTTGGGCGTATACAGCGAGCTCTACCCGCACACTGCAACTGCTGAGGAGATCCGTCACATGAAAGCTGCAGGTATCGTCCTGTCGGGCGGCGATGTGAAGATGGACGCAGACATCGATCCTGACATCTTTACACTCGGCGTTCCAGTACTCGGTATCGGATCAGGCCTCGAAGTGCTGGCGGAACGTTTCGGCGGTACTGTGGAGTCGATGGAAGCGCACGGTGCAGCAACCACAATTACACCGGAAGACGCATCATCCCTCTTTGCGGGTGTGAACGGATCGTTCTCCGCACATATCGGCGGCACAGTGAAAGTCGCTTCATTGCCTGAAGGTTTCCGGGCAGCAGCGAAAGATGAGCACGGTCACATCACTGCGATTGAAGATGCCGATAAGAATCTTTATGGTGTCCAATTCCACCCGGAAACAGACAGCACGGAAAACGGCGAAGATATTCTCCGGACTTTCCTGAAGGACATCTGCAAACCGGGCGCTGAGTGGACAATGGACCGCTTCATCGAAGTGGAAATCGAAAAGATCCGTGAACAGGTCGGGGACCGCAACGTATTGTGCGCATTGAGCGGCGGTGTCGACTCTTCTGTCGTAGCGACCCTGATCCACCGGGCAATCGGCGATCAGCTGACATGCATCTTCGTCGACCACGGCCTTCTCCGTAAAGGGGAAGTGGAAAGTGTCGTCGATACGTTCAGCAACCAGTTCCATATGAACTTCATCAAGATCGACGCACGCAAGCGGTTCCTGGACAAGCTTGCCGGCGTGGATGATCCTGAGCAGAAACGTAAAATCATCGGTAACGAATTCATCCGTGTGTTCGATGAGGAAGCGGCAAAACTCGAAGGAATGGATTTCCTTGCGCAAGGAACAATCTATGCGGACATCATCGAGAGCGGAACAGCGACCGCTGAAGTGATCAAGTCCCACCATAACGTCGGCGGCCTGCCGGAAGATCTTGAATTTGAACTGATCGAACCGCTGAAGGCGCTGTTCAAAGACGAAGTCCGCAATGTCGGAAAAACACTCGGTCTTCCGGAAGAGATCTACAACCGCCAGCCATTCCCCGGCCCGGGGCTCGGCGTGCGTGTCCTCGGTGAAGTGACGGAAGAAAAGCTCGCTATCGTCCGTGATGCCGACTATATCCTCCGCGAAGAGATCAAGAACGCCGGACTCGACCGTTCGATCTGGCAGTATTTCGCAATCCTGCCGGGCATCAAGAGCGTCGGCGTCCGTGACGGGAAACGTTCGTACGACCATGCGATCGGTCTCCGTGCAGTCCATTCTTCGGATGGCATGAGTGCCGACTGGGCACAGATCCCGTGGGAAGTACTCGAAAAGATCAGTTCACGTATTACAGCTGAAGTGGACCACGTCAACCGCGTCGTCTATGACATTACGGCGAAGCCGCCGGGCACGATCGAGTGGGAGTAAAACTGAATAGATGATTGTCGTATAACCTTGGGGATAAGGCCCAAAAGTCTCTACCAAAGCACCGTAAATGCTTTGACTACGATGAATGGAACGTTCCCGGCGGGAGACCGCCGACCGTCCATTCTGAAGAGTGGGAAGAGCGTGCGGCATGAATTGCGGCACGCTCTTTTTAATCCAAACAGATAGGACGGTTGATGATGAAAAAGTATTTCGAGTTCGACAAGCTGGGAACGAATTATCGCAGGGAGATCATCGGGGGGCTGACGACATTCCTGGCGATGGCATACATACTCGCAGTCAACCCGCTGGTGCTGTCCCTGGACGGGGTACCGGATATTCCAGACGCCATGCGGATGGACAAAGGGGCGGTCTTCGTAGCGACTGCATTGGCAGGAGCGGTCGGTTCACTGTTCATGGGGCTGATTGCACGATATCCGATCGGCCTTGCACCAGGCATGGGGCTGAATGCATTCTTTGCATTTTCCGTCGTGCTTACGTACGGCATTCCTTGGCAGACTGCGCTCACAGGCGTGCTGTTCTCAGGTCTGATCTTCATCGTCCTCTCACTGACAGGTCTGCGTGAACTGATCATCAATGCTATACCAGCTCAGCTGAAATATGCAGTGGGGGCAGGGATCGGCCTGTTCATCACGTTCCTCGGTCTGCAGAATGCGAACATCATCGTGGCAGATCCGAATACACTCGTGACTCTCGGCGATCTGTCGCAAGGCCCGGTTCTGCTGGCGATCTTCGGCTTAGTGATCACAGTCATCATGATGGTCCGCGGTATCAAGGGAGCTATCTTCTATGGAATGATCCTGACAACTGTCGTTGGGATGCTTGTCAGTCTGATCGACGTGCCGCACGCAGTCGTTTCAAAAGTACCTGATGTCTCTCCGACATTCGGGGCTGCCTTCGAAGCGATTTTCCAGCACCCAGGCGACTTGTTCACCACACAGTTCCTCGTCATCATCATCACATTCCTGTTCGTCGATTTCTTCGATACAGCAGGTACACTGGTCGCTGTTGCAACCCAGGCGGGACTCATGAAGGACGATAAACTGCCGCGCGCAGGACGTGCACTGCTGGCGGACTCCCTCGCGACCGTGACGGGCGCGATCTTCGGGACGTCAACGACGACTTCCTACATCGAATCCACTGCAGGAGTCGCTGCAGGTGCGAAAACCGGATTCGCTTCAGTCGTGACGGGACTGCTGTTCCTGCTCGCGCTGTTCTTCTCGCCGCTGCTCTTCGTCATAACACCAGAGGTGACAGCGCCTGCACTTATCATCGTAGGCGTGCTGATGGTGTCGAACCTCGGTAATATCGAGTGGACGAAATTCGAAATGGCTGTACCGGCATTCTTCACAGTCATCGCCATGCCGCTGACATACAGCATCGCAACCGGAATTGCAATCGGCTTCATCTTCTATCCGATCACGATGCTTCTGAGCGGACGGAAGAAAGAGATCCATCCGATCATGTACGCGCTCATGGTCCTCTTCATCTTGTACTTCATCTTTATTAAGTGATAGTGAATCCGCTGGCGCCCTTCGTGAAAAGGGCGCCAGTGTTTTTTGTTGTGGATTTATTGTTGTAATCGAAGGGTTTGCGGACTGTTATTTTGGGTAAAGTAAGGGTTGAGTAATTATTTTCGCTAAAAGTGTTGACTTCTAACCGACCGCTTGGTATAGTAATTAAGCAGTCGGGAACGCGACTTACTAAAACGCCTTCCAGACAACATGAACCTTGAAAACTGAACAGCAAAATGTCAACGAATTAACGTTTGGGAAGCCGACCCCGTCGGCGGAACAGACAAAACCAGATCAACAGATCTGATAGACATCTTAAATGATGCCAGCAGAAATTGAGCAATCAATTTTCTGTATGCGTTTTTCTCTTATTGAGTGAACGTATCTGGCAGCCGAGGCGCATTGCAGTGCTAGGAAGTGATCGAGAGAAGGAAGGAGCGTACTTCGGTACGTGACTGACTGAACGAGTGAAACTGACGACGCAATGCATTGTGCATCGGCTGCCAGATTTATGGAGAGTTTGATCCTGGCTCAGGACGAACGCTGGCGGCATGCCTAATACATGCAAGTCGAGCGGATCAATGGGAGCTTGCTCCCGGCGATCAGCGGCGGACGGGTGAGTAACACGTGGGCAACCTGCCCTGCAGATGGGGATAACTCCGGGAAACCGGGGCTAATACCGAATAATCAGTTCCTCCGCATGGAGGAACTCTGAAAGACGGTTTCGGCTGTCACTGCAGGATGGGCCCGCGGCGCATTAGCTAGTTGGTGGGGTAATGGCCTACCAAGGCGACGATGCGTAGCCGACCTGAGAGGGTGATCGGCCACACTGGGACTGAGACACGGCCCAGACTCCTACGGGAGGCAGCAGTAGGGAATCTTCCACAATGGACGAAAGTCTGATGGAGCAATGCCGCGTGAGTGAAGAAGGTTTTCGGATCGTAAAGCTCTGTTGCGAGGGAAGAACACGTACGGGAGTCACTGCCCGTACCTTGACGGTACCTCGTCAGAAAGCCACGGCTAACTACGTGCCAGCAGCCGCGGTAATACGTAGGTGGCAAGCGTTGTCCGGAATTATTGGGCGTAAAGCGCGCGCAGGCGGTCCTTTAAGTCTGATGTGAAAGCCCACGGCTCAACCGTGGAGGGTCATTGGAAACTGGGGGACTTGAGTGCAGAAGAGGAAAGCGGAATTCCACGTGTAGCGGTGAAATGCGTAGAGATGTGGAGGAACACCAGTGGCGAAGGCGGCTTTCTGGTCTGTAACTGACGCTGAGGCGCGAAAGCGTGGGGAGCAAACAGGATTAGATACCCTGGTAGTCCACGCCGTAAACGATGAGTGCTAAGTGTTAGGGGGTTTCCGCCCCTTAGTGCTGCAGCTAACGCATTAAGCACTCCGCCTGGGGAGTACGGCCGCAAGGCTGAAACTCAAAGGAATTGACGGGGACCCGCACAAGCGGTGGAGCATGTGGTTTAATTCGAAGCAACGCGAAGAACCTTACCAGGTCTTGACATCCCGCTGACCGGCATGGAGACATGCCTTCCCCTTCGGGGGCAGCGGTGACAGGTGGTGCATGGTTGTCGTCAGCTCGTGTCGTGAGATGTTGGGTTAAGTCCCGCAACGAGCGCAACCCTTAATCTTAGTTGCCATCATTCAGTTGGGCACTCTAAGGTGACTGCCGGTGACAAACCGGAGGAAGGTGGGGATGACGTCAAATCATCATGCCCCTTATGACCTGGGCTACACACGTGCTACAATGGACGGTACAGAGGGCTGCAAACCCGCGAGGGGGAGCCAATCCCAGAAAACCGTTCCCAGTTCGGATTGCAGGCTGCAACTCGCCTGCATGAAGCCGGAATCGCTAGTAATCGTGGATCAGCATGCCACGGTGAATACGTTCCCGGGTCTTGTACACACCGCCCGTCACACCACGAGAGTTTGTAACACCCGAAGTCGGTGGGGTAACCCTTACGGGAGCCAGCCGCCGAAGGTGGGACAGATGATTGGGGTGAAGTCGTAACAAGGTAGCCGTATCGGAAGGTGCGGCTGGATCACCTCCTTTCTAAGGATATATGTCAGCGGAACCTCCTTGCGAGGAAGAAGCTGTACATTCGGAAAAGAACCTGTCGGTTCTTACGTTGACATTTTGCGTTCAGTTTTGAAGGCTCATGGCCGGACTTTTTGTCCGCAATTGAACTTTCAAACTTGTTCTTTGAAAACTGGATAAAACGACATTGAAGCAACAAATCAAGACAATCAACCGAGCCGGACACATTTGTGAGCCGGACTGCGATTCTTTTTCGTTCTGACGTCCATTCATCGCTGGATGGCGGAAGAACAATGACTTTATGGTTAAGTTAGGAAGGGCGCACGGCGGATGCCTTGGCACTAGGAGCCTATGAAGGACGGCACTAACACCGATATGCTTCGGGGAGCTGTAAGTAAGCTGTGATCCGAAGATTTCCGAATGGGGAAACCCACCATCTTTAATAGGATGGTACGTATCTGTGAATACATAGCAGATACGAGGCAGACCCGGAGAACTGAAACATCTAAGTATCCGGAGGAAGAGAAAGAAACATCGATTCCCTGAGTAGCGGCGAGCGAAACGGGAAGAGCCCAAACCAGGAAGCTTGCTTCCTGGGGTTGTAGGACACTCTATACGGAGTTACAAAGGGATGGGGTAGGCGAAGCGGCCTGGAAAGGCCCGCCAGAGTGGGTAAAAGCCCCGTAACCGAAATTCCATCCCCTCCAGAGTGGATCCTGAGTACGGCGGAACACGTGAAATTCCGTCGGAATCCGGGAGGACCATCTCCCAAGGCTAAATACTCCCTAGTGACCGATAGTGAACCAGTACCGTGAGGGAAAGGTGAAAAGCACCCCGGAAGGGGAGTGAAATAGATCCTGAAACCGTGTGCCTACAAGTTGTCAGAGCCCGTTAATGGGTGATGGCGTGCCTTTTGTAGAATGAACCGGCGAGTTACGATTCCATGCAAGGTTAAGCCGAGAACGCGGAGCCGTAGCGAAAGCGAGTCTGAACAGGGCGCATGAGTATGGGGTCGTAGACCCGAAACCAGGTGATCTACCCATGTCCAGGGTGAAGGTAAGGTAACACTTACTGGAGGCCCGAACCCACGTACGTTGAAAAGTGCGGGGATGAGGTGTGGGTAGCGGTGAAATTCCAATCGAACCTGGAGATAGCTGGTTCTCTCCGAAATAGCTTTAGGGCTAGCCTCAAACGTCAGAATCTCGGAGGTAGAGCACTGTTTGGACGAGGGGCCCATCCCGGGTTACCGAATTCAGACAAACTCCGAATGCCGATGATTTATGTTTGGGAGTCAGACTATGGGTGATAAGGTCCGTAGTCGAGAGGGAAACAGCCCAGACCGCCAGTTAAGGTCCCCAAGTATTCGTTAAGTGGAAAAGGATGTGGCGCTGCCCAGACAACCAGGATGTTGGCTTAGAAGCAGCCATCATTTAAAGAGTGCGTAATAGCTCACTGGTCGAGTGGCGCTGCGCCGAAAATGTATCGGGGCTAAACGAATCACCGAAACTGCGGATTGACACCTCAGGTGTCAGTGGTAGGAGAGCGTTCCAAGGGCGTTGAAGCTGGACCGGAAGGACTGGTGGAGCGCTTGGAAGTGAGAATGCCGGTATGAGTAGCGAAAGAAGGGTGAGAATCCCTTCCACCGAATGCCTAAGGTTTCCTGAGGAAGGCTCGTCCGCTCAGGGTTAGTCAGGACCTAAGTCGAGGCCGATAGGCGTAGACGATGGATAACAGGTTGATATTCCTGTACCACCTCCCCGCCGTTTGAGTAATGGGGGGACGCAGAAGGATAGGGTGAGCGCGCTGTTGGTCATGCGCGTCCAAGCAGTGAGGTGTGGAACGAGGCAAATCCCGTTCCTGTAACATTGAGCTGTGACGGCAAGGGGAGTATTCCCTGGAGTCCCTGATTTCACACTGCCAAGAAAAGCCTCTAGCGAGGCGGGAGGTGCCTGTACCGCAAACCGACACAGGTAGGCGAGGAGAGAATCCTAAGGTGATCGAGAGAACTCTCGTTAAGGAACTCGGCAAAATGACCCCGTAACTTCGGGAGAAGGGGTGCTCTGGTAGGGTGAACAGCCCGAGAGAGCCGCAGTGAATAGGCCCAGGCGACTGTTTAGCAAAAACACAGGTCTCTGCAAAACCGTAAGGTGACGTATAGGGGCTGACGCCTGCCCGGTGCTGGAAGGTTAAGAGGAGAGGTTAGCGCAAGCGAAGCTTCGAATTGAAGCCCCAGTAAACGGCGGCCGTAACTATAACGGTCCTAAGGTAGCGAAATTCCTTGTCGGGTAAGTTCCGACCCGCACGAAAGGCGTAACGATCTGGGCACTGTCTCAACGAGAGACTCGGTGAAATTATAATATGCGTGAAGATGCGCATTACCCGCGACAGGACGGAAAGACCCCGTGGAGCTTTACTGTAGCCTGATATTGAATTCCGGTGCAGCCTGTACAGGATAGGTAGGAGCCTTGGATGCGTGAGCGCCAGCTTACGCGGAGGCAATGGTGGGATACTACCCTGGCTGTATTGGACTTCTAACCCTTGCCCGTGATCCGGGCAGGAGACAGTGTCAGGCGGACAGTTTGACTGGGGCGGTCGCCTCCTAAAAGGTAACGGAGGCGCCCAAAGGTTCCCTCAGAATGGTTGGACATCATTCGAAGAGTGCAAAGGCATAAGGGAGCTTGACTGCGAGACCGACAAGTCGAGCAGGGTCGAAAGACGGGCTTAGTGATCCGGTGGTTCCGCATGGAAGGGCCATCGCTCAACGGATAAAAGCTACCCCGGGGATAACAGGCTTATCTCCCCCAAGAGTCCACATCGACGGGGAGGTTTGGCACCTCGATGTCGGCTCATCGCATCCTGGGGCTGTAGTCGGTCCCAAGGGTTGGGCTGTTCGCCCATTAAAGCGGTACGCGAGCTGGGTTCAGAACGTCGTGAGACAGTTCGGTCCCTATCCGTCGCGGGCGCAGGAAATTTGAGAGGAGCTGTCCTTAGTACGAGAGGACCGGGATGGACACACCGCTGGTGTACCAGTTGTCTTGCCAAAGGCATCGCTGGGTAGCTATGTGTGGACGGGATAAATGCTGAAAGCATCTAAGCATGAAGCCCCCCTCGAGATGAGATTTCCCATTACGCAAGTAAGTAAGATCCCTCAAAGATGATGAGGTGGATAGGTCTGGTGTGGAAGCATGGCGACATGTGGAGCTGACAGATACTAATCGATCGAGGACTTAACCAAACAAAAGCGGAAGGGCCGTAAGGCGGTCTTGACTGCACAATGTCTGTTTTATCCAGTTTTGAGCGAACAAGCTCATCTGTCTGGTAATGATGGCGAAGAGGTCACACCCGTTCCCATACCGAACACGGAAGTTAAGTTCTTCAGCGCCGATGGTAGTAGGGGGCTTCCCCCTGTGAGAGTAGGACGTTGCCAGGCAGGTCTAAAAAGCGGGGACGACCGTTTTGATGCGACAAGCATCAGGGAGTCGGAGCTGGATTAACGCGAGTGGAGACGATATGTCTCCGCTCGCTTTTTTTATTTGTATGGAACGCTGACTGGCATGGCCGCTCCCCAGAAAAGGCGCAGCGGAGCGGAGCCCACCAGTCAGCTTTTGGTTTTGATCTGCTGGACACCACGCTGCTCGCAATGCGTCGTCAGAACCCCATAACCGGCCGCGCCAGCAGGCCGGTTATGAGCGGAAATCAGATTTTATGAGCGGAACCCCCGGAAACTGCTGACATTCACCAGCTGGTCAGAAGGGGGATTGTGCTTGTAATCCGCCTGTTTCACCTGTACGATAAATGAAGTAGATTGGAGGGTTGCCTCATGAATGCGTGGACGCTGGTGCTGATCATCTTTGTGATCAACATCGTATATGTGTCGTTCTCCACAGTACGGATGATTTTGACACTGAAAGGCTACCGCTATATTGCCGCGATGGTCAGTATGGTCGAAGTAGTGGTCTATGTCGTCGGATTGGGGCTTGTTCTGGACAGCCTGGATCAAATCCAGAATCTGATCGCCTATGCCGTCGGGTACGGATCGGGTGTTATTATCGGAACCAAAATTGAAGAAAAGATGGCGCTTGGCTACATAACGGTGAATGTCATAACCGATGAAATCAACCGTGAGCTTGCAACGACGCTGCGGGCAAAGGGATATGGTGTGACGGATTGGGCAGCCCATGGGCTGGAAGGCAATCGGTCGGCTATGCAAATTTTGACACCGCGTAAATATGAGCTGAAGCTGTATACTACGATTGCGGAGCTTGATCCGAAAGCATTCATTATTTCATATGAGCCAAAAACGATAAGAGGCGGTTTCTGGGTCAAGAGCATCAAGAAGGGGAAATTATTCAAGTGAGTAAACGGAAAACAGTCTGGTTTCAAGTCGATGAGCAGGAAACCATTTCCGATTGCCTGGACCGCATGAAAGCGGAAGGCTATCTGCCGGCCGGGCGCCGGGAAGAGCCATTATTTGAAGAACGGGACGGCGAGTATGTCCCGATCCGCCAGATCATCCAGCTGAAGGGGATTTTGGCGGAAGGTGACTGATCAAGGAGGAACAGAAGATGATAGAGCGGTATACACGGCCCGAAATGGGCGCAATCTGGGCAGATGAAAATAAATATAAAGCATGGCTGGAAGTGGAGATTCTCGCCAGTGAAGCGTGGGCTGAGCTTGGGGATGTCCCGAAAGAAGACGTTGAGAAGATCAGGAAGAATGCCGGATTCTCCGTAGAACGGATCCTGGAAATCGAACAGGAGACCCGACATGATGTCGTCGCGTTCACCCGCGCAGTATCGGAAACATTAGGGGACGAACGGAAGTGGGTCCATTATGGTCTTACGTCTACCGATGTCGTCGATACGGCACTGTCGTATCTGCTGCTGCAGGCGAACGAAATATTACGGAGAGACCTCGTCCGGTTCATCGACATCCTGGCGGAGAAAGCGAAGGAGCACAAATATACAGTCATGATGGGACGCACACACGGCGTCCATGCGGAACCGACAACGTTCGGTCTGAAGCTCGCCCTCTGGCACGAAGAGATGAAGCGGAACCTGGAGCGCTTCGATGCGGCTGCCGCTTCCGTCCAGGCGGGCAAGATCTCAGGCGCGGTCGGCACGTATGCGAATGTCGACCCGTATGTGGAAGAGTATGTCTGCCGCAAGCTCGGGCTGACACCGGCTTCCGTGTCAACGCAGACACTGCAGCGTGACCGCCATGCCCAGTATATGTCGACGCTTGCATTGATCGCGACATCAATTGAAAAGTTTGCTGTGGAAATCCGCGGGCTGCAGAAGTCGGAAACCCGTGAGGTGGAAGAGTTCTTCGCAAAAGGCCAGAAGGGATCGTCCGCGATGCCGCACAAACGGAATCCGATCGGGTCGGAGAATATGGCCGGGCTGTCCCGTCTCATGCGCGGATATATGATGACGGCATATGAGAACGTACCGCTCTGGCATGAACGCGACATTTCCCATTCGTCTGCAGAGCGCGTCATTCTTCCGGATGCGACCATCGTGCTGAACTATATGCTGAACCGCTTCGGCAATATCGTGAAGAATTTGACGGTCTACCCGGACAACATGAAGCGCAACATGGACAGGACCCACGGGCTGATCTATTCGCAGCGTGTCCTGCTGTCGCTGATCGACAAAGGGATGTCCCGGGAAGCGGCATACGATACCGTGCAGCCCCTTACGATGCAGGCATGGGATGAACAGCGTTCCTTCCAGGAACTCGTGAAAGGCAGTCAGCCGATCACAGAGCGTCTCAGTGAAGAGGAAATCGATGGCTGTTTCGACTACAATTATCATTTGCAGAAAATCGACATGATTTTTGAACGGATCGGGCTCTCCTGAATGAGTCGTATTGGAAAAGGCACCGGCCTCGGAGTGAGCAGACTCCAGCCGGTGCCTTTCTTATTGCAGTGCACCGACCGACTTCAGTTTCACATCGACCGCGACATCGAATACCAGTTCAGGGTAGATTTTTTTCCATTCCTCGACCGTCCCGTCGGTGTTCAGCCGGGACGCTCTGTATTTCAGCCCGAAGCCGAACGGATCGACGTTCTTCTCCTGCATGTTCTTCAAAAAGCCGGTGAGCTGCTCTGTGAGCCGCTCTTCTGAAATCTTGTTGTACTTATCCAGCTCATTCAAGTAAAGGATCTTATTCGACTCGTTGACGGCACCGACCAACTTTACAGAAACTTTCGCGGTCGGCTGTCCGGTCCCATCGACCTTCATCTTGATTTTCATCTTAGCCCGGTCAATGGTCAGGAGAAACTTGTATCCGTCATTCTCGATGCGGTATCCGTAGCCGTTCGCACCTTTGTATAAGGTATTGTACAGTTTGGTCTCGGTGGAAGATAAGACGACTGGGGGAACGGAGTTTTTCAGGACGATGGCTTTGTTCACTTCGAGTTCCTTTCCGTTCTCTTTTCCGATCACGATGGGCAGCACAGAACTCAGTCCTTTCGTGTCGTAGTCGCGGCGGAATTCAAAGAGGAACGTCGTCGTTACAAACGGGCTCTCCGTCCCTGTGCCGTCAAAGAAGTTGTACAGTGCATTTTCCCCTGCTGACTCCAGTGTCGGCTGTCCCCGTAAAACTTGTTCAGCGTCAGGACGGGCGACCAATACATAGAGGACCAGCTGCATATCCCCTCGCCGTACCACGTAATCCATCAATTCAAATAAGTCTCCTTGCAGCAGCTCCTCGTTCAATGCCAGTATTTTCGCCTGGCTGAAATCGAGCAATTTGTCATCCTTTGTCTCAAGGAACCGGATGGCTTCCGCAACGGAGTCGCTCTCCTGCGTAAGGAAGGCATATTCCGTCTCGGTTGCATTTTTGAGCGCAGAGATCGGTTTTGCCACTTTCACGGTGACCCGGTACTTATGCTCGGAATCATGCGCCGGATCTATCCCCATTCCCACTACGAACGACCGTTTGTCGACCCCTTTGTATCCGCAGCCTGACAGCAGCGGCAGCAGAAGCAGACAGAGGAATCCAACACACAGTGCCTGTTTTTTCATGAGGAGGACGCTCCTTTCCTGACCGCAAACATCATCAGAAAGAAGACGGCGATGAATACGGGAAGCGTATTGTAATAGTAGATGCTGTAGTGATAAATATCATATTGCGTCATCCTGACAACGAGCACCGTACCGACTGCCAAGAATAAGAAGACGAGTACGAAGGGAGCGAAGTTCTGCTGGTTCACCTGAAGGAAACCGGGCCGGAAGACGCTATTGATGAGTTTATAGGCGACATGCCAGTGGATGATGATACTCATGAAAGCGATCGTCACGAAGATGAACATGAAAATGAATACGACCCGCTCCACTAATCCATATTTCATGCGGATGGCGTCCGCTGACGAGATCCAGGGAAAGATGAGCTGGTCAATTCTGTCGAAACCAGATAGGCCGATCGGGAAGAAGTAGGAAGTCGCAAGCATCAAGGCACCGAACAGGAGGACAATACCGAGTGACCAAGGGGAAAGACGCTGCTTCTCCTTGAAATACTTATTGAATATGATCAGATTTGCACATCCGATAAACATGAAGAAAGTGGACGTGAAAGCTGTGAAAGTCGGCAGTCTATTGATATGCATAATACTCAGCTGTATCTGATCCCAATTCAGCTCATCACTGGTAAATAGCTTCAACAACATCAATACCCCAAAAGGAACCATCAAGACGAAAACAATTTCCAAACTGAAGAGTACACTTTTCGTTTTCAGGAGGACACCGAAATAGACGGTGACCAAGAGGGATGCAGTTATCGTATAGATCGACATTTCAGGTGTCAGGAAGGTGATGAGCAGGAAGACGGTCATTACAAGTGTGATGGCTCCTGCGAGATACCAGAGCAGGGCAAAGTAGAAGGTCACAAGAATTCGGAACCAGTCGGAGGTGTACGAAACGAGCAGATCAGGAAGATCCATCCCTGGATGATTTGAAAAGAAGCGGACAATGATCCACGTGAAGGCGATGCCTGCCGCTGCACCGAGAATCATTGAAGCTATCGCACCTTCCTTGGCATCCTGCAGCAGTAGACGTGGAATCGGCGTTGTGATGATGGCAAGCATATTGGTAAATATCAAATAATATAGAAACCGGCTCATTCACTGCTCACCTGCTTTTCACTGCGCTTGCTCCGCCAGCCAATCCGCAGATACGGCTTTCCGAAGCTGTCAAGATTCGTCAGGTGCAAAATCAGCAACAGGAAACCGGACACGAGTCCGACCATGCCGAACAGCGTTGTAAAAAAAATCAGGAAGACCCGGCAGAGGCGTACCGTAAAACTTAGCTCATTGTTGGGGATGACAAATGTCGAGATGGCGACAATCGCAACGACGATGATTAGAATGTTGGAAGCTAGTGAAGCTTCCGTGGCCGCGGTGCCCAGAATCAGTCCGCCTACCGTCGTTGCCGCAGCGTTGATAGTCTTCGGAAGACGCACACTCGCTTCGGTCAGCAGTTCGACGAACAGCAGCATGATGAGCGCTTCGATGAACGACGGATACGGGACACCGATTCGGCTTCCTGCAATGGACAGCGTCAGTTCCGTCCCGAGTATGCCAGGTGAAAAAGCTGTAATAGCTACATAGAAGGCCGGCAGCAACAGGCAGGTGAACAGACCAAACCATCCGAGAAGTGTGTTGAACAAAGAGACGAAGTAGGTATGGTAGTTCTCTTCCATGGAGACCATCAAATCGAAAAAGACAATCGGCAGGACGATGCCGAAGGGGGAATTATCGACGAGGAGGACGATCTTACCACCTGTAAGATTGTAGACGATACGATCCGGACGCTCGGTGACAATCGATTGAGGAAACAGTGAAAAACGTCGTCTCGTGAGACGGATGGCCAAGTCACCCGAAGACTGTATTAGCGGCTCATCTAGCGCGTCGAGACGTTCTTTCACACGGCGCAGCACTTCGATATCAACTTCTTTTTCGTCATACAGAAGTGCGATCGCCATCCGGCTTTTGTCGTTCAGCTGGTGGGTTTCGATGTAGAGGCTGGGTGAATGGTAGTGCTGCCGTATGATGCTTATATTCGTCTCTAAATCTTCGCTCAGCGCGAGCTGCGGTCCATGGATGGTCGCTTCCTTGATTGTCTCCAATTGATCCGTATTGCCGAGCCTCCGGACCTCCAGAAAACTATAGGCACCATCGGTATAAGCAAGGACAAACCCAGCTGTCAGCATCGTCAGGACTTCTTCGGTGCTCGGCAAGTCGATCCGGTTCGGCATTCCGCGGAGATACGCAGCAAACATCCTTTCATCAGCAGTCTCGAAGAAAGGCTTGATGATCGTTTCCTGAAGTACCGCCCCGTCCACAACGGTCTTCAAATACAGCAGCTGTGCGGACTGCCCATTGCTGGAGAGGGGCACATGCAGCACATCATAGGACTTGGGGAGCGCATCAGTAAGTGTCTTCATGAATTTCGGCATTGTCTGCTGTTTGCTGTCAGCCATGTTCAGCCCCCTCTTCTCCGAGTCAGTCGTTTACGTACAGACTAACCAAGAAGGGATCCTTCTATGCAGACACTTCAAGTTTCAAAGGGAATAGGCGGCTGCATGCGTCAGTGCATTCAGCCACGGCCAACTGGCTTCATTACCCTGCCGCCCGGCATACCCAGGCTGTGAAGAACGTCGTCTGGAAGAAACGCGTGACCTGTTCGAAGCCGGCATCCGCCAGTAGCTGTTCAATCTCTTCTTCGGGGAGAAAGGACAGCGCGCGGATGCCTTTTTCCATCTCATCGACCTGCGTTTCGCTGAGCGAAGTCCGGTCGAGCCAATGCCGGCGCCAAAGAGCGAACTGCACGTCAAATTCAGCAGAGGCGGCATCCCCCGTCATCGATGCGATGACAAAGGGAGCGCCGGGAGCCAGCCGTGAGCGGATCTGGCCGAGCAGTTTCCGTTTTTCATCCTCCGTCTCAAGGAAATGCAGTACAAGCAGACAGGCCGCCGCGCCGAACTGCTTGTCCGCCGGCACATCGGCAGCGGAGCCTGCAGTGAACGAAACGCGTCCTTCGGCAAGGGAAGCAGCTTTCCTCTTGGCTTCAGCAAGCATCGGCGCCGAAGGATCCGCCGCTGTAAAGGTCCATCCCGGGTAGAGTGCGGCATACTCCATGAGTTCGTTGCCGCCGCCCGCACCGATGAGCAGGACATCCGCTTCCGCCCCTGCATACAGCCGCAATGCCGAGCCCGACAGCCGGATGAGCCCGTCATAGGTCGGGAGCGTCCGCCGGATCCCTTTGTCGTATTCAGTCGCTGTTCCTTCGTCGAACGTCAATTTTTCATCCATCTCCTATCACCTTCCTGAACAAGTCTCATGCTTTGTCTTTCGTCAGATGCGTCCCGGTTTCCTGCTTTACCGCCCCTATCCAGCTTTTTCCCTCTGTGGTACGATGAACAGAGAAAGAATCGGAAGAAGGGGACGAATTGCATGTGGACTGCTGAAGAAATCGCTTCGCAGATCGCCGTCATCGACGGAAAAGAAGCTCCGGATCTGCTTATTGAAAATGCTACATACTTACACTCAGTCTTGAAAAAGTGGAAGACCGGCACAATCTGGGTCAAGCACGGACGGATTCTGTACATAGGAGACCGGCTGCCCGCTGTAACGGAAGGCGCTGAACGGTTCAATGCTGCGGACAAGTGGATTGTGCCCGGCTATATCGAGCCCCATGTCCATCCGTTCCAGCTCTATAACCCGGAATCGTTCGCGCAGTTCGCAGCCCAGCACGGCACGACGGCGTTCCTGGCGGATACACTCATGCTGCTGATGGCGGTCGACCGGCCGAACGCGTTCAGCCTGCTCGATCAGCTGAAGAAGCTGCCGTTCTCGTTCTATTGGTGGGCGCGGTTCGATTCGCAGACTGTCCTCCGGAATGAGGCGGAACTGTTCGCGCCTGACCAGGTGGAGCAGTGGCTGAAGCGGGATGATGTACTGATGGGCGGGGAACTGACCGGCTGGCCGCGCTTGCTGAAAGGTGATATGGCCATGACGGCTTCCATGAGGCTTGCAAAACAATACGGCAAAAAGATCGAAGGTCATTTCCCGGGTGCTTCGGAACGGACACTTGCCCGCATGCGGCTGTTCGGAGCGGACGGCGACCACGAATCGATGACGGCGGAGGAAGCCGAGATGCGGCTGCAGCAAGGGTATGCCGTCACGCTGCGCGAATCGTCCATCCGCCCGGATCTGAAACCGCTGCTGGAAGGGATCCTCGCAAAAGGGCTCGACGTCTTCGATCATCTTATGATGACGACGGACGGCTCGCCGCCTCTTTTCCATGAGGACGGAGTGATGGACAAATGCATTAGGATCGCCTTGGAAGCGGGCGTGGAGCCGATCGATGCCTATCAGATGGCGTCTTATAATATCGCACGGTATTACGGCATCGATGACTTGCATAGTGTACTGGCACCCGGCCGTTTTGCGACGTTCAATTTCCTGACGGATATCCGCGAGCCGAACCCGGAAGATGTCCTGTCGAAAGGCGTCTGGCTGAAGCGCGGCGGCAAGGCGTGCATGACGTTCCAGGAAGCCGACTGGTCTGCGGTCCCCGATCTGGAACTGGACTTCGATCTGACGGCAGACGATCTTGCAGTGGCGCAACCGACCGGCATCCGCATGCTGAATGATGTCATCACGAAGCCATATGAGTCCGAAGCGGACATCCAGGGTGAGACGCTCAGTGATGATCATGATGAATGCTTCCTTGCGCTCATCGACCGCAACGGGAAATGGCGGGTGAATACGATGCTGAAAGGTTTCGCGGATGGACTGCAGGGACTTGCCTCCTCCTATTCGAATACAGGTGATTTTATCCTGATCGGTAAAGATAAGCAGGAGATGATTCGGGCGTTCCGCCGCGTGAAAGAGATCGGCGGCGGCATCGTCCTCACGGAGAATGGAGCTGTGCTGCGGGAACTTCCGCTGCCGATCGGCGGAAGCCTGTCCGACCAGCCCGTCGAAATCATCCGTGAACAGGAACGGACACTGAAAGAGGATCTGAAAGCGCGCGGGTACGACAAAGGGGATGCCATCTACAGCCTGCTCTTCCTGCAGTCCACCCATCTGCCGTATGTACGCATCACCCAGGCCGGCGTACTCGATGTCATGCGGAACGCCGAACTGATTCCGACGACAAAACGATAGGAGACCGATCATGAACGTAACGAAATTAGCTGCCGCCGCGCTGGTCAGCACAGCTCTGCTGCTGACAGGATGCACGCAGAAGAATGAAAGTGAAGCTGCAGCCCCGAAAGACGGACAAGACGTAGGTGCCAAGACTGAACAGGCTGAACAGGCTGTTCTCGCCGCAGCACCATTTACAGGTATGGAGGGAGAGGCATTCCCGATGCGGCCGATCCTCGCCACCATCAACAACCATCCGCTTGCCCGGCCGCAATCCGGTCTCAGCAAAGCGGACATCGTCTATGAAGTACTGGCAGAAGGGAATATCACACGGTTTCTCGCCCTGTATCAGAGCGGACTTCCTGACGAAATCGGTCCGATCCGCAGCGCCCGTGATTACTTCATCGACATTGCGGAAGGGTTGGATGCATTCTACATTGCCCATGGCTACAGTCCGGACGCCCGGGATCTGCTGGCACAGAACACCGTCGACGCCATCAACGGCATGCAGTACGACGGCACGTACTTCGAGCGGTCGCGTGAACGGAAAGCGCCGCATAACTCCTATATATCGAAAGCCCACATTGAGGAAGCGATGGCAGATCTGCAAATCGACGGAACGATCCGCAAAGAGCCTCATCTGTCGTTCCATCCCGATGCGGAAAGTGCTAAACTGGGGGAGATTGCAGCAACTGTTGTCGTGGGCCAGAAAGATCCGAATTTCACGAGCACCTATACATTCGATCCGGAAGCCCACACGTATACGAGGGAAGTCAACGGCATCCTCACAACCGACAAAGCAGACGACACGACCATCACACCGGCCAACGTCCTTGTGATCGAAGCGCCGTACGAAACGATCGACAGCGAGGGGCGGCAGTCACTCGATCTGTCGAAAGGCGGCCCGGCGATATTATTCCAGAACGGCGTCGCACTGGATACGGAATGGAAGGTGCTCGATGGTGTGATCATGCCGGTCCAGCATGGGGTGCCGGCCAAACTGGTTCCCGGCCAGACGTGGGTCCACATCGTGCCGGAACAGTCGATCGGCCGATCCGTCACCTACACCCCGTAAGAATGGAGGAACAACCGATGCTCGAAAAAATCAGGAACGACCGGACAGATCAGCTTTTCCGCGCAATATTAGAATTACAGACAATCGAAGAATGCTATGCGTTCTTCGACGATCTATGCACGATCGGCGAAGTGCAGTCGCTGTCCCAGCGGCTGGATGTCGCCGTCATGTTGAAAAAGAAGCAGACGTACGACACTATCCAGACGGAGACCGGTGCAAGTACAGCGACAATCTCACGGATCCGGCGCTGTGTCGACTATGGATCTGGCGGCTACAATCTGATCGTCGACCGGCTTGGCGCCAGTGGCCGGCCTTCATCTGAAACGAACGAATGACCGGACAGCGGACTGCTGTTTCGGTTTTTTTTTGTTTCAGACGGCCGGCGGGGCGAATCGCTCTGCAATATTTGCTATAATGGATGAATGGAATCATGAAGAAGCAGGTGACTGGAAATGGACTATCATAATTGGCGACACGCCTTTAAATTGGACCCCGCAAAAACGATTCACGACGATGAACTGGAAAAACTCGCGGAGTCAGGGACGGACGGCATCATCGTCGGCGGGACGGACGGCATCACGCTCGAAGGTGTGCTCCATCTGCTTGCCCGGCTCCGCCGTTACGCTGTGCCGCTCGCGCTCGAAGTCTCGGACGCGGATGCCGTGACGTTCGGATATGATTACTATTTCATCCCGACGGTGCTGAATGCAAATGACGTGAAGTGGATGAACGGTGTCCACTTGGAGGCCTTGAAGGAATTCGGCCATATGATGAAATGGGAAGAGGTGGCGGCGGAAGGGTACTGCATTCTGAACCCGGACTGCAAAGCTGCACAGCTGACCGGGGCAACGCAGCCTCTGACGAAAGAGGACGTCACCGCATATGCCCGTATGGCGGAGCATCTGTTCCGCTTCCCGATCTTCTATATGGAATACAGCGGCATGTACGGCGATCCGCAGATGGTCAGCGCGGCGGCGTCCGTCCTCGAGGAGACGAAGCTCGTGTACGGCGGCGGCATCACATCAGCCGGACAAGCTGCGGAAATGGCGGCCATCGCCGACACAGTCGTCGTCGGCAACGTCATCTATGATGATCTGAAAACCGCACTGGCAACTGTCGATGCCGTGAAATCCGTGGCAGCCCCTAAGTGACTCGTGTATACTGAAGAACAAACGTTCCTAAAAGGCGGTTATAAAACATGAAAGAACTTTCACAAGACCTGCTCGTGGGCATGAACCCCGAGCAGGCAAAAGCGGTGAAGAAGACGGAAGGCCCGCTGCTCATCATGGCAGGCGCGGGTTCAGGGAAGACCAGGGTGCTGACCCACCGGATCGCATACCTGGTCATCGAAAAGGATGTGTATCCGTCCAAGATCCTTGCCATCACATTCACGAACAAAGCGGCACGGGAAATGCGCAGCCGGATCGACGGCCTCCTCGGCGAAGGCTCGGGCGACCGGATGTGGGTCTCGACATTCCACTCGATGTGCGTGCGGATCCTCAGGCGCAACATCGATCGGATCGGTTTCAAGAAAAGCTTCACAATCCTCGATTCGGCGGATCAGCTGTCAGCTGTCAAAGCCGTATTGAAAGAACGGAACCTCGATCCGAAACAGTATGACCCTCGTACACTGCTCAACATTATCAGTTCCGCGAAGAACGAATGCATCGACGCGGATGAATACCGTGCCGGCATGAACGAATCGAATCCGTTCGACCGGGTCATCGCCGATGTGTACGACGGCTATACGAAAAAGCTGCGCAAGAACCAGTCGCTCGATTTCGACGACCTCATCATGCTCACTCTCCGGCTGTTCGAACAAGTGCCGGACGTCCTGGAATTCTATCAGGACAAGTTCCAGTACATCCACGTCGACGAATACCAGGATACGAACAACGCCCAGTACAGACTGGTCAAGATGCTTGCTGCAAAGTTCCGCAACATCTGCGTCGTCGGCGACTCCGATCAGTCGATCTACAAGTGGCGGGGCGCTGACATCGGCAATATCCTGTCGTTCGAAAAAGACTACAAGGACGCCGAAGTCATCCTGCTTGAACAGAACTACCGCTCCACGCAGACAATTCTGAAGGCGGCGAACGACGTCATCCAGAACAATGCGAGCCGGTATGACAAACGGCTGCGGACGGAGAACGACGAAGGCGACGCCATCACCGTCTATAAAGCCTCCGATGAAAAAGACGAAGCACAATTCGTCGTCAGCCGGATCATCGAGCATCAGCAGGAAGATGGACTCGCACTCGACCAGTTCGCTGTCCTCTACCGGACGAACGCCCAGTCCCGGATGATCGAGGAATACCTCGTCAAGTCGAATCTCGACTATACGATCGTCGGCGGCACGAAGTTCTATGACCGGAAAGAGATCAAAGACATCCTCGCCTACTTGCGTTTGATCGCTAATAATGACGATGATCTCGCGCTTGCCCGTATCATCAACGAACCGAAACGGAGCATCGGCGCCACGTCATTCGAACGGATGGCGGGCTTTGCCATCGAGAACGACCGGTCGATCTTCGATGCGATGCAGGAACTCGATTTCATGGGGCTGACAAAAAAAGCGGCCATCGAAGCGGCGAAATTCCGAGACATGATCCAGGGATTCACACAGATGCAGGAATTCCTGTCCGTCCGGGAACTGACGGAACAGGTGATCGAGAAGACCGGCTATCGGGAGATGCTCGAACGCGAAAAGACGATCGAGTCCGAAAGCCGGCTCGAAAACATCGATGAGTTCCTGTCCGTGACCGAAGCGTTCGAGAAACGGGCGGAAGAGGACGAAGGCGATAAATCGCTCGTCGCCTTCCTCACCGATCTCGCGCTTATCGCGGATATCGATTCGCTCGACAAAGAAGAGAACCAAACAGCGGAAAAAATCGTCCTGATGACGATGCACTCGGCGAAAGGGCTGGAATTCCCGGTCGTTTTCGTCGTCGGCATGGAAGAGAACATCTTCCCGCACTCGCGGTCGATCGGCGATGCCGAAGAGATGGAAGAAGAACGCCGTCTTGCGTACGTGGCCATCACTCGGGCCGAAAAGAAACTATACATGAGCTCCGCTTCGAGCCGTATGCTGTACGGCCGTTCGAGCTACAATAATCCTTCCCGGTTCATCTCCGAGATTTCCGGCGATGTCATCGACACCGTCAGCGGATCCGGCGGCTTTTCGTTCGGCGGCAGTGCCCGGAGCGAAGCACCGCGCCGGCCGGCAGTGAAAAAACCTGTCTATGAAGCGACCGGTGGGGAGAAACTTGGCTGGAAAGCAGGCGACAAAGCCAAACATAAGAAGTGGGGGACAGGCACGGTCGTCAGCGTCAAAGGTTCTGCGGATGACGTCGAACTCGACATCGCTTTCCCGGACGTCGGCGTCAAACGTCTGCTTGCGAAATTTGCACCGATCGAAAAAGTGTGAAGGAGGAACGCGAGATGGAGGATACACACGAACTCGAGAAACGCGTCGAGGAGCTGAACAGGCTGCTGACCGAATACGGGCGCGCCTACTACGTGCTCGATCGTCCGGCTGTCACGGATGCTGAATATGACAAGCTCATGCAGGAGCTGCTTGCCATCGAGGAACAGCACCCGGATCTCATCTATCCCGATTCCCCGACGCAGCGCGTGGGCGGACCTGTGCTGGAAGGCTTCACGAAGGTCCGTCATGAGTATCCGATGCTCAGTCTGTCGAACGTGTTCAATGAGGAAGATATCCGGGAGTTCGACCGCCGTGTACGTGCAGGTGTCGGTGATTCTGTCACCTATATCTGTGAACTGAAGATCGATGGGCTTGCCGTCTCATTGAAGTATGAAGACGGCCGCTTCACACAGGGATCGACACGCGGGGACGGAACGGTCGGCGAGGACATCACAGAGAATCTGCGCACCATCCGGTCGATCCCGCTCAAACTGAACGAATCGGTGACGATCGAAGTACGCGGCGAGGCGTACATGCCGAAGAAATCATTCGTCAAGCTGAATGAAGCACGCGACGAAGCGGGTGACGAGCCGTTCGCGAACCCCCGCAATGCAGCGGCCGGCTCCCTGCGCCAGCTCGACCCGAAGATTGCAGCAAGCCGCAATCTCGCCGTATTCCTGTACGGCGTCGGAGGGGACGGGGAAGCGTACGGTCAGGCAGCACATTCGGCGGCGCTCGACTATCTGGATGACCTCGGGCTGGTGACGAACCATGAACGGAAGAAATGCAAAACGATCGAGGAAGTGCTCGATTACGTCAGCAGCTGGGGCGGGAAACGTGCCGCACTCGATTATGAAATCGACGGCATCGTCATCAAAGTCGACAAGTTCGAAGACCAGGAACAGCTCGGCTATACAGCGAAGAGCCCGCGCTGGGCGACCGCCTACAAATTCCCTGCGGAAGAAGTGGTGACCCGACTGCTCGATATCGAGCTCAGTGTCGGCCGGACAGGTACTGTCACACCAACCGCCATCCTGGAACCCGTCCGCGTGGCAGGCACGACGGTCGGCCGGGCCTCCCTCCACAATGAGGACCTGATCCGCGAGAAGGATATCCGCATCGGCGACGATGTGAAAATCCGGAAAGCCGGCGATATCATCCCCGAAGTGATCGGCCCGCTGACGGACCGGCGGACAGGGGACGAAATCGAATTCCATATGCCGTCCGACTGCCCGGTGTGCGGGTCGGAATTAATCCGCATTGAAGGGGAAGTGGCACTGCGCTGCGTCAACCCGCAATGCCCGGCGCAGCTGAAAGAAGCGCTCATCCACTTCGTTTCCCGGAATGCCATGAACATCGAAGGCATCGGTGAGCGTGTCGTCGATCAGCTCTATACAGCAGGTCTTGTGAAGGACTTTTCGGATCTGTACGGTCTGACCGAAGAGCAGCTGATGACACTCGACCGGATGGGGGAGAAGTCCGCTTCGAATCTGGTGCACGCCATTGCGGCATCGAAAGAGAACTCGTTCGAAAAGCTGCTGTTCGGGTTCGGCATCCGCCACGTCGGTGCGAAAGCGGCCCAGATCCTCGCGCGCGAATTCGGGTCGCTCGATAACCTGATGGCCGCGTCTGCCGAAGAGCTGCTCGCAATCCACGAGATCGGGGACAAAGTGACCGACGCAATCGAATCATTCTTTGCAAATGAGGATGTGCTCGAAGTCATCGGCAAACTGAAGGCATACGGAGTCAACATGCAGTATAGGGGCAGGACCGCTCAGGAGATCCCTGAGGACGGGCCGTTTGCCGGCAAAAGGGTCGTCCTGACAGGCAAGCTTGAAATACTGACACGGAACGAAGCGAAAGAAAAAATAGAGACGCTCGGCGGGGACGTCAGCGGCAGCGTCAGCAAGAAGACGGACATCGTCATTGCCGGAGAAGACGCGGGGTCGAAACTCGCGAAAGCGGAAGAGCTGGGCATTGACGTCTGGGACGAAGCGAAGCTGATCGAAGTGCTCGGAACAAAGGAGTAAAACAACGTATGAAAAGGTTATTCACACTGCCGGCATTCGCTGCAGTTCTTGTGCTCGGCGGGTGTATCCCCTCGATCGGGCCTGAAAAAGAGGAAGTCATCCAGGAGAACGAAGACGTCGAGCAGGAAACCGTACTCATTCCCGAAGTACAGCTGAATGAGCAATACTACCGGACACTGCTGCCATTCAAGAAAAGTGCAACCCGCGGGCTGATCGTCAATCAGGTCTACAGCAAATATGATATCGAGGAAGTCGAAGAAGGGCTTCTCCGGCTGTCCGCGAAGCATTTTGATCCGAACGATCACTTCTTCCAGGAAGGGCAGTTCATCGATGAGAAGACAGCAATCCATTGGCTGTCCCGGAGCTCGAAATTCGACGACGGACTCAACCCGCCCATCAACGACAAGATGACGCCTCAGGAAATCAGCGAGAAAGCGCCTGTGTACCTGGCGCACATCGTCGAACAGAACTATTACGTCAAGACAGGCGATAAGAAAGTAGGTCTTGCCGGGATCTCCATCGGTCTCGCCATGAACTCGGTCTATTATCAGCGGGACGCGGCCGAGGCGAAGATTCCTGACAAGACGATCGAACAGCAGGGGATGAAGATGGCGGAGACGATCGTGCAGCGTATGCGCAAGCTGGACGGTGTCGGGGATGTCCCGATCACGGTCGGCCTGTTCAAACAGCAGTCCCGCAATTCCATCGTGCCGGGTACGTATTTCGCACAGGCGTACGTCGACAAAGGGAAAGACAAACCGAATGGCTGGAAGGAAGTGAAGGAGAAATTCGTCCTTCTGCCGGCTTCATCGGACGTTGACAATTATCGGGATGTCAACGAAAGGTTCGAGAAGGTCAAACAAGATATCAATGACTATTTCCCGGGTTTCATCAGTGTCGTCGGAACGGCATTCTACAGCGACAACAACTTGGAATCCATCAAGATCAACGTCCCGATCCAGTTCTACGGCAAGAACGAGGTCGTCGCGCTGACACAGTACATGACCTCGCTCATCATGAAATACTACCCGAAAACCGAAGTGGAAGTGAGCATCACTTCCGGCAATGGGCCGGAGTCCCTCATCACGAAGAATGCGGGGGATGAAGAGCCGTCCATCCATATTTATTCCTATTGACCGGGGGAACTTTTCATCATCCATCGAAGGTGTTATGATGAATCGTACTGTATAAAAGCCAGGAGGAGAGAGTATGTCCAATTACACTAAAGAGGAAGTCCAGTACTATGCGAATTTCGCCCGGATCGACATGCCGGATGCAGAAGCACAGAAATTTGCAGACCGCCTGGACACCCTGCTCGAGTTCACGGATCGCCTGAAAGAGATCGATACGTCGGATGTGGCCAAGATGACCCATCCGCTTGCCTTTACAAATGTCCTGCGTGAAGACACGCCTGCGGACATCCTCGACCGTGATGATATGCTGAAGAGTGTCGAGGAGCACGAAGACGGTATGATCAAAGTACCGAACATCCTGGATTGACCCGTATAGAGGAGGAATTGACTTATGGCAGTAAACAAAACAGCGTCTGAACTTCAGTCACTTTTACATAGCCGCGAACTGTCGGTGACGGAACTGACGAAGGAAACGCTCCAGACCATCAAAGAAACGGACGGTCCGATCCAGGCATTCCTGACCGTCACGGAAACCGAAGCGCTGCAGGCGGCTGAACAGCTGGACAACCTGCCGGACGAGCAGCGCGGCGGTCTTTTCGGCATGCCGATCGGCATCAAGGATAACATCATCACGAAAGGCATCCGGACGACATGCGCGAGCAAGATGCTCGAGAACTTCGTGCCTGTCTATGAAGGGACAGCGACGGAGCGCGTGAAGGACAGCGGTATGGTGATCGTCGGGAAACTCAACATGGATGAGTTCGCAATGGGTTCCACAACTGAGCACTCCGCCTTCCAGAAGACGCATAACCCTTGGGGACTCGACCGTGTGCCGGGCGGATCGTCAGGCGGCTCGGCCGCTGCGGTCGCTTCGGGACAAGTCCTCTTCTCGCTCGGTTCGGATACAGGCGGTTCTGTACGGCAGCCGGCAGCATTCTGCGGCGTCGTCGGCATGAAGCCGACATACGGACGTGTGTCCCGTTCAGGCCTTGTCGCATTCGGATCATCCCTCGACCAGATCGGGCCGATCACGAAGACGGTCGAAGATAACGCCATGCTGCTGAGCGCGATCGCCGGATCTGACTACCGGGATCCATCCGCTTCAGAGAAAGCGGTACCGGACTACCGAAGCGCCCTGACAGGCGATATCAAAGGACTCAAGATTGCAGTGCCGGCACGCTACCTCGGCGAAGGTGTCCAGCCGGAAGTGCGGGATGCCGTGAAGACGGCGATCGGCGTCCTCGAATCCCTCGGTGCCGAGGTGGACGAGATCGACCTTCATTATTCCCGTTACTCCGCACCGACGTACTACGTCATTTCATCGGCAGAGGCCTCTTCCAACCTGGCGCGGTTCGATGGCATCCGGTACGGCTACCGTCCTGAGGATGCAAAGGACCTGAACGAGATCTACCTGCGTTCCCGTGCGGAAGGCTTCGGGGATGAAGTGAAGAAGCGTGTGCTGTACGGTACGTACGCACTGAGCGCCGGCCACCATGAAGACCTGTACGAACGCGCACAGAAAGTTCGTACGCTGATCGCGCAGGACTTCCAGGATGTCTTCAAGAAATACGACATCATTGTCGGACCGACGAGTGCGACGAACGCCTACAAACTCGGTGAGACCATCAAGGATCCGCTGACGCTGTATGCGAACGACTTGCTGACAACACCGATGAACCTTGCCGGAATCCCGGCGATCTCCGTACCGTGCGGATTTGCAGAAGGACTTCCGGTCGGCATGCAGATCATCGGCAACCATTTCGACGAACCGCTGCTGTATAAAGTGGCGCACGCATATGAGCAAGCGACTGAATTCCACAAGCAGACGCCGCCTGCAAGGGAGGGGAACTGACCATGAACTTTGAAACGATCGTCGGACTTGAAGTCCACGTTGAACTGAAAACAGATACGAAAATCTTTTCACCGGCACCTGCCCACTTCGGCGCAGAACCGAATATGAACATCCACCCGACCGACCTTGCGTACCCCGGCACGCTGCCGACCATGAACAAACAGGCGATCGACTTCGGCATGAAGGCATCCATGGCCCTCAACTGTGAGATCGCCCGCGTCATGAACTTCGACCGCAAGCATTACTTCTATCCCGATAACCCGAAGGCGTATCAGATCTCCCAGGATGACCGTCCTGTCGGATCGAACGGCTGGATCGAAATCGAAGTGGACGGCTATAAGAAGAAAATCCGTATCGAACGTGTCCACCTCGAAGAAGACGCCGGCAAACTGACACACGCGGAAGGCGGCTATTCACTCGTCGACCTGAACCGTCAAGGGACGCCGCTCATCGAGATTGTCACGGAAGCGGACATCCGCACGCCGAACGAAGCGTATGCATTCCTCGAAAAACTGAAAGCGATCATCCAGTACACCGGTGTCTCCGATGTCCGGATGGAGGAAGGGTCCCTCCGCTGCGACGCCAACATCTCCCTGCGACCGTTCGGCCAAGAGGAATTCGGCACGAAAACGGAGCTGAAGAACCTGAACTCCTTCAACTTCGTCCGCCGCGGAATCGCGAACGAAGTCGAACGACAGGAAAAAGTCCTGCTGTCCGGCGGCAAGATCGTCCAGGAAACGCGCCGGTACGACGAAGCGACAGGCCAGACGGTGCTCATGCGTGTCAAAGGCAGTGCGAACGACTACCGGTTCATCAACGATCCGGATCTGTCGGATGTCGTCATCGACGAAGACTGGATTGAACGGGTCAAGAATGAGATTCCTGAACTGCCGGATGCCCGGAAAGCGCGCTATGTCAGCGAGCTGGGCCTGCCGGCATACGACGCGCATGTCCTGACGCTCACGAAGGAGATGTCTGATTTCTTCGATGAAACGGTACAGGCGGGCGCGGATGCGAAACTGGCTTCGAACTGGCTGATGGGTGAAGTATCCGCCTACCTCAATGCGGAAGGCAAGGAACTGGGCGAGACACCGCTCACACCAGCAGGGCTTGCAAGCCTTGTCAAGCTGATCGCAGACGGCACAATCTCGTCGAAAATCGCGAAAAAAGTGTTCAAAGAAATCGCTGAAAACGGCGGCGATGCAGCCCAGATCGTCAAAGACAAAGGGCTTGTCCAGATTTCCGATGAAGGCACCCTGCGTACGATCATCGGGGAAATCCTCGATAAGAACGAACAGTCGATCGAAGACTACAAGAACGGCAAAGACCGTGCTGTCGGATTCCTCGTCGGCCAGGTCATGAAAGCGACAAAAGGCCAGGCGAACCCGCCGATGGTCAACAAACTGCTGCTGGACGAAATCAGCAAACGATAACGGCTATCGGAACGTCCTGCACGCCGGCTGCGTTAGCCGGGGGCAGGGCGTTTTCCTGACTGCTGGAAAATTGCTTTGCGCACGCCGATGGGGGTACACTGAAGAAAAGGAGTGTGAAGACTGTTGACTACTGAGCTGGAATACTTTGAACAGGCGATTTCACTGCAGGCGTATATGGACAAGATGGAGCACCATAAAGACAGCAGCTTTTCAATCTACGAACAATTCGATGTGCCGCAGGATGACGGGTTCATCGAACTGCTGAAGGAAGTGAACCCCCGGATCCTCGTCATCACCGAGGACTGGTGCGGCGATGCGATGCTGAACAATCCGGTGCTCCGCCGCATTGCGGAAGCCGCGGACCTCGACGTCCGTGCTGTGTACCGGGATGAAGACACCGAACTGATCGACCGGCATCTGACGAACGGCGGACGATCGATCCCGATCTACCTGCTGCTCGATGCTGACGGCGACGTGTTCGCAAAGTGGGGACCGCGCGCTGCAACGATTCAGGAACACGTCATGGAATTGAAGAAAGAGATTCCGCCGAAAGACGCGCCGGATTTCGAAGAGAAACAGCGGACGGTCCTCGGACGGATCACATCGGAATACACAGCGAAGCCCGAATTGTGGCTGACAGTTTATGAAGACATCCGAAACACCTGGACGCCTGAACTGCAGGCGCACGTGTAAGGCGCGCCTCTGTCAGTAAGAGTGCAGAAGAAAGAGGGAACAACGTATGAAGCGTGCTCGTATTATTTACAACCCGACGGCTGGACGGGAAGCATTCCGCAAAAACCTGGCGGAGGTGCTGATCCGGCTCGAACAGGCAGGATATGAAGCGTCCGCCCATGCGACGACTTGTGAAGGGGATGCGACAACTGCAGCCGCGGCGGCAGTGGAACGCGGCTTCGACCTGATCATCGCAGCAGGCGGTGACGGAACGCTCAACGAAGTCGTCGCCGGCATTTCCGGTTACGACAACCGCCCTCCGATCGGTCTGATCCCGATGGGCACGACGAACGACTTTGCCCGGGCGCTCCGGATTCCCCGCGATATCGACAAAGCGCTCGATATCATCCTGGAGGATAAGAAAATCCCTGTCGATGTCGGCAAGATGAACGACCGGTTCTTCATCAATATCGCAGGCGGCGGCCGGATGACGGAACTGACCTATGAAGTGCCGTCCCGGCTGAAAACGATGCTCGGGCAGCTTGCGTATTATTTGAAAGGCATCGAGATGCTGCCGTCCATCCACGCAAGCCGGGTCAAGATTGAATATGACGGAGAAGTGTTTGACGATGAAGCGATGCTGTTCCTCGTCGGCCTGACGAACTCCGTCGGCGGTTTCGAGAAACTTGCTCCCGAATCCAGCATCAACGACGGGAAGTTCACGGTGCTCATCCTGAAAAAGTGCAACATCGCCGAATTCATCAGGGTGGTCACGCTCGCTGTACGGGGGGAACATCTCAATGATCCGCTCGTCATCTCACGCAAAGCCCAATCTGTGAAAGTAACATCAGAAGAGGAAGTGCTCATCAATCTGGATGGGGAGTACGGCGGAAAGACTCCCGCTGTCTTCGAAAATCTGTCCTGTCATATCGAGATGTGCGTCCCGTTCGACCAACTGCGCGAACAGGACCGTACGTGGTGATAGCTGTACCCGGAAACTCCGCCTTGGCGGAGTTTTTTTGTTTGAAGAAGATGGCGCGGGCGGCAGAGCGCTCAAGCGGGCGGGTGAATAGAGCGGTTAAATGTTCGAATAGAGCGGTCAGACGGCGGAATGGAGCGGTTAAGCGTTCGAATGGAGCGGTTAGCAGAAGTATAGAGCGGTCTGCCGGTAGAATAGATCACTTAGCTGCAGGAATGGATCGCTTCACAAACTCAGGAAGCGAACCGGCACACCAGCACCCACACAAAAAAAGCAGCAGGCATCTGCCCGCTGCTTTCCGCGTTCTGTTATTCGATGAACTCCAAGGCAGCATCCTGCTTCGCTGCAAGTTTCGGCAGTTCTTCGACAGGGAGCCATTTGAAGTGGAAGATGAGTCCTTCATCTTTCCCATCGCCCTGCACTTGGTAATCCCACTCGCCATCATGGTCACCCAGATAGTCGAAATGGAAGACGTTCCGCTCCAGTACTTCGTCTTTGTCCTTCGGGAAGAAGTTCGTCTTGTGCAGCTTGCCGCACAGCATCAGCTCGTCGCGGCGGATGCCCGATTCCTCCTCGATTTCCCGGTATAGTGCGTCGATCAGCAGTTCATCCCGCTCGATCGTCCCGCCGGGAACTTGAAGCCCCGCTTCCGGGTGGTCCCTGTGTTCGAACACAAGAAGGTCCCGGTCCTCTTCTTCGCCCCGCGTAATATAGGCAAGTACTTTCCGTTTTAATTTCATTGTGTTCACCTCGCTTAATTGATTAATTATACCACTTAATTTAGAATAATTCAAGTATTTATTTGAACCCCCGTTACACATCTGTCACATCTCTATACCCAAACCTGCATATTTCAATCCTGATTAGGGAAAACCCTAATAGAAACAAGTAGAATAAGGGTAACAGGAGAACGAAAGGATGTGTCCCGATGTACAAGAAACAAGAAAAAGTCCTCATGTGGCTGGCGTTTGGTGTCGCGGGAATCATGCTTCTGTCCATTCTCGGCAGATTGTTCAGCTGACACATCGTACGATTTATTCACTACAAGGAGGCAACTTGGATGGGAAATGAAGAAGCCGTATTTTTCTCGCGGGTCCTCACCGAATTGACGCTGTCATTCCATATCATCTATGCGACCATCGGTGTCGGGGTGCCGCTCATGATCATGATCGCCCAATGGGTGGGCATCAAGAAGAACGACGAACATTACATCCTGCTCGCCAGACGGTGGGCACGTGGATTCGTCATCACCGTGGCGGTCGGCGTGGTGACCGGGACGGCAATCGGCCTGCAGCTGTCCTTATTATGGCCGAATTTCATGGAACTAGCCGGGAATGTCATCGCACTTCCGCTGTTCATGGAAACCTTTGCATTTTTCTTCGAAGCGATCTTCCTCGGGATCTACCTGTATACGTGGGACCGCTTCGAAAACCAGAAGAAACACTTGCTGCTGCTCATTCCGGTAGCGCTCGGAGCTGCGTTCTCGGCGGTCTTCATCACAATCGTCAATGCGTTCATGAACGCACCGCGCGGCTTTGACATCGTCAACGGAGAGCTCGTCAACATCAGCCCGCTGCTCGCGATGTTCAACCCGGCGATGCCGACGAAAGTGGCGCACGTCGTTGTGACCGCCTTCATGACCGCAGCGTTCCTTCTGGCTTCCATTGCAGCATTCCGGCTCCTGCGCGGGTCGAACCATATTTATCACAAGAAAGCGCTCATGCTGACGCTGAAAGTCGGCTTCATCTTCTCGATCGGCGCTGCGATCATCGGGGACTTCTCCGGGAAATACCTCGCCGAGTACCAGCCGGAGAAACTTGCGGCCGCCGAGTGGCATTTCGAGACGACCGATAAGGCGGAGCTCATCCTCATGGGGGTCTTGACCGAGGACAATGAAGTCAAGTACGCCCTGAAGATCCCGTATGGCCTGTCCGTGCTCGCTGCGAACAACCCATTCGCGGAAGTGACCGGGCTCGATCAGTTCCCGGAAGATGAAGTGCCGCCGCTGTACATCCACTACCTGTTCAACTTCATGGTGTTCATCGGCATGTGGCTGTCGCTCTTATCCGCCGTGTTCCTGCTCGGCAAATGGCGGAACTGGAACTTCATCTCAAGCAAATGGTTCCGCTGGCTCATCGTTCTCGGCGGCCCGCTTTCGGTGCTCGCCATCGAGTTCGGCTGGTGGTTCGCGGAAGTCGGCCGGCAGCCGTGGATCCTGCGCGATATCATGAAAGTGTCCGAAGCGGCGACAACGAGCGGTCAGGTCGATCTCATGCTCGTGCTGTTCAGCGGCCTGTATCTCGTGCTCGGCGTCGGCAGTATCGTCGTGCTGCGCCGGATGTTCCGCCGCAATCCGGTCGAGAAGGAACTGGAAGACCGCCATGCGATGAGAGGACGTGATGTGCGATGAACCTCGAAATACTCGGAATCAGCGTCTTATGGACGTTCCTGTTCGGCTATATCATGGTCGGTGCCATCGACTTCGGCGCAGGGTTCTTCAACGCATACAGTCTGATCACCGGGAAAGAGCGTGTGCTCACCCGGGTCATCCAGCGGTACCTGTCGCCGGTCTGGGAGATCACGAACGTCTTCCTCGTGTTCTTCTTCGTCGGCATCATCGGGTTCTTCCCGAAAACGGCGTTCTACTACGGCACGACACTGCTTGTGCCGGTCAGCTTCGGCCTGATCCTGCTGGCGATCCGCGGTTCGTATTATGCGTTCGAGACGTACGGGGCACGCGGGCACAAAGGCTATTCGTTCATGTACGGCCTCGCCGGACTGCTGATCCCGGCGTCGCTGTCGATTGTGCTGACGATCTCGGAAGGCGGCTTCATCGAATTGGTGGACGGCAATCCGGTGCTCGACTACTGGAAGCTGTTCACGAGCCCGCTGACGTGGTCCATCGTCGTGCTCAGCCTGTCCGCGACGCTTTACATTTCCGCCGTGTTCCTGACATGGTATGCGAATAAGGCGCGAGACACGGAAGCCGCTGCGCTGCTGCGGCGCTACGCACTGACGTGGGCGCTGCCGACCATCATCGCAGCAGGCGGCATCATCGTCGAGCTGCGGCGTTATCAGCCGGAGCATTACAGCAACATCCAGAACTTCTGGCCGATGTTCCTGATTTCCGCACTGCTGTTCGCCGGCACGGTGTTCCTGCTCTACACGAAGCGCCAGTACGGCTGGGCGTTCGCGATGCTCGCCGGCCAGTTCGCCTTCGCGTTCTACGGCTACGGCGCATCGCACTACCCGTACTTGCTGTATCCGTACTTGACGATCTACGACAGCTTCACGAACCCGGCCATGGCCATCTCACTCGTCGTCGTCTTCATCCTCGGACTGTGCCTGCTCATCCCGGCGCTGTATCTCGTGCTGCGGCTGTTCCTGTTCGATAAGGATTACGTCCGCGGCAAAGGCGACTACCATGCATAAGGAGACGATACTATGGAACAGTTCATCATATTCTATGCACCTTTCATCGTCCTCATCGGACTGATCATCGCCGCGTTCGTCGTGGCACCGATGGACGGATGGGTTTTGAAAAATGAAAAAAAGAAGAAGTGAGAGGAGAGCTGCCCGCGGGCAGCTCTTTTTGGTGGGGGGAGCGAAAATTTGCGGCTGACCGCTCCATTCCCGCGGCCGGCCATCTGGTTGCATGCGAATCTTCTGCCGCGCTGAATGCCCTTCCACCAATCAGAACCAAGATTGAATGGTCGGCTCCGCTGCCGCTCCGCATTTTCTGTTGAGGGAGTGGCAGCGCTGAGCGCTCCATTCCGGGGACGAACCGATCAATTCCAATGCCGAACCGATCAATTCCACCGGCCAACCGCTCAATTGCACTGCCGGACCGATCAATACCATCAGCCAAGTGATCAATTCTGCCAACGAACCGCTCTATTCACGCAACCCGCCCATTCCCCCAAGCACCCGCCGCCAACCTATGATAAACTACAGGTCAGACCACAAACTGGAGGCACCGAACCATGACCTATGCAGTCCACCAAAACGACAGACTCGTCGTCCAAATAGAAGACCTCACGCACGACGGCTCCGGCGTCGGCAAAGTGCAGGGCTATCCGCTTTTCATCCCCGGCGCGCTGCCTGGCGAGGAAGTCGAAGTAAAAGTCGGCAAGACACTGAAGAACTACGGCTTCGCCAAGCTGCTCAACATCCTCACGCCGTCCCCCGACCGCATCACGGGCCCGTGCCATGTGTATCCGGAATGCGGCGGCTGCCAGATCCAGCACCTGACGTATGACGCACAGCTCAGACAGAAACAGAAAACCGTCCGGGACGTCATGGACCGCATCGCCAAGCTCCCGGACGTCCCTGTGCATCCGACGCTCGGCATGGACGACCCATGGCGTTACCGCAACAAATCCCAGATCCCGTTCGGAGAGCGCGAGGGCCGGATCGTCTCCGGCTTCTACCGCTCAAAAACGCATCACATTGTCGACACCGACGTCTGTATCATCCAGAGCACCGAAGCCGACGACCTCATGGCCATGCTGAAGCGCGAGCTGCAGATACTCGGTATCGACACCTACGACGAACGCACGCACAAAGGCTTCCTGCGCCACCTCGTCGTCCGGAAAGCACGCGCGACCGGCGAGCTCATGGTCGTCCTCGTCACCGCCCGCCGCAAATTCCCGGAAGCGGCGCAAGTCATCGACGCCATCAAACGCACCGTGCCGGACGTCACGTCCATCATGCAGAACGTCAACACCCAGAAGACCAACGTCATCTTCGGCGATCAAACCCTCTGCCTCTACGGCAAGGACGTCATCATCGACACGATCGGCGACGTCGACTTTGAAATTTCGGCCCGGTCGTTCTACCAGGTGAACCCCGTCCAGACGGAGACGCTGTACAGCAAGGCACTCGAATATGCCCAGCTCACCGGACAGGAAACCGTCATCGACGCCTACTGCGGCATCGGCACGATTTCGCTGTTCCTCGCCAAGCAGGCGAAAGAGGTATACGGCGTCGAAATCGTCCCGCAGGCGATCGAAGACGCAAAACGGAACGCCGTCCTGAACGGCATCGGCAACGCCCATTTTGAAACAGGCGCATCGGAAGACGTCATTCCGAAATGGTACAACGAAGGCAAGACATTCGACGTCCTCGTCGTCGACCCGCCGCGCAAAGGCTGCGACGAAAAACTGCTGGAAACGATCCTCACCCACAAACCGGCCCGTATCGTCTATGTCTCCTGCAATCCGGCCACGCTCGCCCGCGACCTGCGCATCCTGGAGGACGGCGGCTACAAGACACAGGAAGTGCAGCCGGTGGATATGTTCCCACATAGTACACACGTCGAAGTTATCAGCAACATAGAATATAAAGGGGACTAAAACGCCCAGAAGAACTCAATACTGTCATCGCTCACCACGATGCGGTCGATCAGCTTTGCCAGCAGCATCTGCTGATCGTGCAGGTTTTCAGACGTCCAGTCAAAATCTTCAAGCCGGTAAATCAGGGACTCTAGCATGTCCGGATTTACCGGCTTTTTCTCTTTGGCCAGGTTATCCAGCTGCTCCTGGAGAGCTTCTCGCTTTGTCGTCAGTTCGTCCATTTTTGTTTTCATGACGTCGATTGGAATACTATCCAGGCTGTAGAGTTCCAGGAGCTTTGCAAGCTGCCGTTCTGCGGCGGCCTTTTCTTTTTGGAGGGCCTTTATAAGATGCGGCGACTCAGATATTTTTACGCGGGAATGGCGGATATCATCAGGAGTCAGCGCTTTGACGCGTCTAATTACCAGCTCCTCCAGAGGCTCTTTCCGCTCCGACGATTTTGTGCAAAGGGGATCTTTCACCATACGACTATTGGTTTTTGATCGGGAGTAGCAGGTATAGTAGCGCATGGAGTCTCCGTTTTTTAGCTTTCCGCCAGATCGTCCGTGCAGCCGTGCCCCGCAATGTCCGCAATACACAAGACCCGTCAGCAGGAAGCGTTTTGCGAATGCATCCGGTGTCGCTGGACGCTTCCGCAGCAGGTCCTCCGCGGCATCAAACTGGCTGGTGTCGATCAGTGCGCTGTGACGGCCCTCGTAAATTTCCCCGTTATATCGAATCTTCCCCAGGTATACGGGGTTCTGCAGGATCTTCCGGACGGTCGTCTGGCTGCGAACAACACCTGGGAAGCGGGCCTCCGTGTCCTTCAGAATTCCATGGATACTTCGCCCCAACAGGAATTTTTCAAAGATGAACCGCACACATTCGGCTTCATACGGATTGATGTGAAGCTCACCGTCTATATAGTTGTACCCGGTAATTTCACGTTGATCACCTCCGCCGCCGTGCCAGTACCCTTCCTTCGCACGTGCCTCTTTCCCCATCATCGACCGTTCTCGGATCTGCTCCCGTTCCAGCTGGGCAAAAACGGACAGAATCCCGATCATGGCTCGCCCGAATGGCGTGGACGTATCAAAGGACTCGGACAGGCTGACAAAATCAACGCCCTTTTTCAAAAATACCTCTTCGATCAGGTACAGCGTGTCCTTCTGTGATCGGCTGAGCCGGTCCAGCTTGTACACCAATATGACATCTACCAGCTGTTGATCGATATCCCGCAGCATCGTCTGTAGCCCGGGCCGGTTCAGATTCCCGCCAGAGAATCCGGGATCCGAATACAGCTTCACGACAGTATGCCCTCGGGAGGCTGCATACGCCCGCAGGCGCTCTTCCTGGACTCCGATTGAATACCCCTCACGTGCCTGTTCCTGCGTCGAGACACGGACATATAAGCCTGCACGCAGGCTCTGATCACCTAACATAGCCTCACTGCCTTTCTGGATATGAAGAAGGAGCAGCACATGAGCCGCTCCTTCCGTGTGTAATTGATGGGTAGCGCTACCAATCAAAGTCTGAATTTCACTTCTACCGCTTTCCCGATAATTTTTACAGGATGGTCTTCATCCACAAAGATCGGATCGTACTCTTTATTTTCAGGATACAAGATCATTCGATCGTTCTGGATCCGTACGCGTTTCAGCGTGGCGTCTTCATCGCCATTCAGCAGGACCGCTGCTATCTCGCCGCTTTCTACTTCCGGCTGGTGGCGAATCAGTACAAGCGATCCGTTTGGAATCACGGGCTCCATGCTGTTCCCGTTTGCTTCCAAGTAGTAAAGCTCACCGGCCGGCAGCAGATCCGGAGATTCGTTTCGGTACCCTTTGATGTTCTCAACTGCCAGCAAAGGATCGCCGCAGGAGATCGACCCGAGAATCGGGATGCGTACTGACGCAGGAGCGACGGTCCGTATGTTCCGAGCCAAGTCAAAGTCTTCTTGAGTCTCGCGGATGTACATCGGTTGGTCTTTACTATCGTACCCATAAAAGTACTCGATGGAGACATCGAACAGCTTCGCCATTTTGGATAGGCTGTCCATCATCGGTTTTGCCGCTCCTCTTTCCCAAGCTGAGATAGAGGTTGGTACCAGGTCCAACTTTTCCGCTAGATCTTTCTGCGTCATCCGTTTGGCTTTCCGCATCGCTTTGATTTTCTGACCCACGCTCATCGTTTTTCCCTCCCTTCATTGAAGCTAACTCCATTATACTTGTAGTTTTCTACAATTTCAATGTATCCTTTGTACCAAAAATGACGAAAAACGAATTTAATTGTATAAAAGACTTGTAACTACAATTTTGTTGTAGTAGTATACAAGTATCGACAAACACAGGAGGTGCAACCGATGCAATACACGCTCGATCAAGCGCGGAATTTAGCGAACCTGACGCAGCCAGAGATGGCCGATCACCTGGGCATGTCCTTGAAAACCTACGTCCAGTATGAGAAGTACCGGAACATTCTACGGATGGACAAGGGCTATCTCTTCGCAAAGAGGGTTCCCGTTCCATTCGACAGTATTATTTTTTTTCCGGACCAAGTACAAAAATCTTGTAGTTGCGACAATCGGCAGCTGGTGCAATGAGTATGACGCCCATCAACGGGTGGCCGGGGAACGGACGAGAAATACTCGGCGAATATAGGGGAAGGACGTGAGATTGTGAGACCCATTACTGATTACGACCGCAACGGTCAAGTGATACCGGACATTACCAAAGTGATCTTACCTCAGCAACTGAGCTGGGAGCTCTTCCAGCTGATGAACAAGCCAAAGGAAAAAGAGGGTGGCATTGCATGACAACCTTCATTGGCACATTCGGCATCGGCCATCTACGGCACCGATGCTACCAACCGATCCAGGCTGATACAGCAGAGCTGGCCGCGCAACACATGGCAGACCGGCATGGCTATGACTGGTCAACGATCTACCCTCTTGAAGAGTACAAGAGTCTGCAAGACCTCGGGCACTTCAAGGGGCATCAACCGCTGCCGACACTCGGAGTTGAAACAGCTTTTACGGATATCGTCCAACAATTCTTTGACCGTCGGTACTCAGAGATCATGACAAGCCGAAGTCCGTTCATCAGCAAGCAAGAGCGGCTGCAGATCCTCCAGCAGGATATTTGCTCGGCGTATAGGGAGAAACCCGCAGAACGGCCACATGCCCTACTGCGAGACATTGAGCTGCAGCTATGCTGACAGGACCGGAGAAGCTAATTGTTCTGCTGAAGATGCTCCCCTGGATCTATATGATCGGCCACTGGGGCTGGTGGTTCATCAAGTTTGAAGAGAGGAAGGAAGCGCGATGCAGACCGCAGTCGGGCACCGTTGTCCGCTTGGACATCAGTTCTGGACAGAAGCGACGCTCCGCTTAGAGCAACTGCATGATTTGCGCTGCCCCGTCTGCGGCGAGAAAGACATTGAGTCCGACTGTACCATACCTTTGGAGGTGAGACCGTGGAACATGAAAGCGTGGAACGAACTCTCCGCACGGGCTATCCAGAAGCAGAAGCACGGCTGGTGACCCACTGCGGCAGTTGCGGTGGAGAGCTGTATGAGAAAGAGGAAGTCCTGCTGCACGACGAGGATGTATTCTGCGACAACGACTGCTTACTGGATCATCTGATCGACGCCGGACATGTCTGGGTGAAGGTCCTCGATGAGGAGGTGCCGGTGTGAACAAGAAACGCCGCAAGCGCTGGCTCCAGAAACGGCAGAAAGATTACCGGCGGACGAAGTTTATACAGGCATTCCGGGAGCACTTCGTCAAACGAGGACTACTTTGAAAGGAGGGTTGTTAAACAGTGTGCGAGTATTGCGATTCCGAAAAGGATGCTTGGGGACGTCGACGTCCGCTTTATGTGCAGACATTTCCTCTTAGAGGGCACCCCATCCCAAAAATAAAGCGGAATGCACTGAAAATCTACCGAGAAAAAAACAACAAGAAAAAATATTTTCTAGGCGTCTACTCAAAAGACATCGATGGAGACGGTTTGGTTTGGCGGAATAACGGATTCATCATGAAGAAACCTATCAACTTTTGCCCAATATGCGGCAGAAACTTAAAAACACCCACTCGGCAAAGTGGGCGCTCAGGTAAAACATCTTTCCCGCAGTATACCACAAATGAGGAGGAAACAGAAATGAATTTCACGCTCACTATTGATGCGCCGGAGCTGGCGCAAGCGATCAACAATCTGGCAAATGCCTTGGAAGTCAATCCGCTCCCGACCTCGCTGCCTGCAGCTGAAACGACAAAGAAGGCACCGGCTGCCGCGAAGAAGCCGGCAGCCGTTACAAAGAAGGAAGAGCCGAAGCCTGACCCTGTTCCCGAGACAAAACTAGAAACACCGGAGCCGGTGAAGGAAGAACCAAAGAAGGAAGCAACTGCTACTGCTGAAGCGCCAGGCATGACGCTGGAAACCGTCCGCACGAAACTGGCCGCGTTCGCGTCTGCCGATAAAGCGAATCAGGTGAAAGTGAAAGACGCGCTCCAATCACTCGGCGTGAAGAAGCTGACGGACGTCAATCCGGCAGACTACGGCACGCTGCTGGATGCGATCGGGTTATCCGCATGACGGCGATCAATCATGCCGAGCGGGCACACGCCAAGCTGAGTGCGTCCGGATCCTCCCGCTGGATGGCGTGTACGCCGTCTGCTGCAGCGGAAAAAGACTTACCGGACAGCACGTCCATCTTTGCGGAAGAGGGCACGGCCGCGCATGAACTCTCCGAGCTGTTCCTGCAGTACGAAATCGGGGAGATCAGCAAGCGGGCGCTTTCCATCCGTGTCAACAAGTTCAAAGCGAAGAACGAACACTACTCGCAAGCCATGGAGGACTATGTGAAGTCGTATGTCGATGTCGTGATGGAACGGGTGAATGAAGCACGAGCCGCAACGCCGGACGCCCTGGTCATGATCGAGCAGCGACTCGATTTCAGCGAGTGGGTGCCGGAGGGCTTCGGCACCGGAGACGTTCTTATCATCGCTGACGGTCAGCTGGAGGTCGTCGACCTGAAGTATGGCAAGGGTGTGCCGGTCAGTGCCGAAAACAACTCGCAGATGCGGCTGTATGGTCTGGGTGCGTACGACCGCTATAGCGTACTGTATGACATCGACACGGTGCGGATGACGATTGTCCAGCCCCGGCTTGACAGTATCTCCAGTGAGACGCTGACCGCCGACGAACTGCTTTGGTGGGGCGAAGAGGAAGTTCGGCCGAAAGCGCAGATGGCCTGGGACGGCGAGGGCGAGTTCGTGCCCGGCGACCATTGCCGTTGGTGCAAGATTGCCCCGGTCTGCCGAGCCCGTGCGGAAGAGAACCTGAAACTCGCAGAACACGACTTTGCCGAACCGGCCACGCTCTCCCATGAGGAGGTGGCTCAGATCCTGCCCGTCGCCGATCAGCTGCAGAAGTGGGCGAAGGATATCTCCGACTACGCACTGGAGCAAGCCGAGAAACACGGCGTCAAGTTCCCCGGCTTCAAGCTGGTCGAAGGTCGGAGCAATCGGAAGTACAGCGACACGGATGCGGTGGAACAGACGCTGCTCGAGAACGGGGTCTCAGAAGACGCGTTCCTCGAGAAGAAGCTGTTGACCATCACCAAGCTCGAGAAGTCGATCGGTAAGACCGTGTTCAGCGACCTGCTGGGCGACCTGATCGAGAAACCGCCCGGCAAGCCGACGCTCGTCCCGGAGGACGATAAACGGCCGGAGCTCAGTTCTGCCGCGTCAGCTGCCGCAGACTTCGGCGACGACCTATGAAACTGTGAAAAAGGTAGGGAAAAGTAGGTCGAATTACAATAAACCAACTACTGGAGGAATTATAAATGGCGAAAATTAACGGAACGAAAGTGACAACGAACGAAGTACGCATGTCTTATGCACAGGTGTTCGAGCCGAAAGCAGCACCTGGATCGACAGAAGAGAAGTACAGCGTTTCTCTCCTGATCCCGAAGACGGACACAGAGACCATTCAGGCGATCGAGCAAGGCATTGCGGCGGCTCAACAGGCTGGTGTCGAGAAGTACGGCAAGAAGTTCCCGGCGAACCCGAAAACGACGTTCCGGGATGGGGACGAAGAGCGCCCAGACGATCCGGCATACAAGGGGCACATGTTCCTCAACTGCTCCAGCAAGACGAAGCCGGGCATCATCAAAAAAGCGGCACCCGGCAGCGGCGTCAAGTTCGTGGAGATCACGGACGAGAGCGACTTCTACTCTGGCTGCTACGGCAAAGCGATCGTGAACTTCTTCGCCTATGACGCACAGGGCAACCGCGGCGTATCGGCGGGACTGAACAACCTGATGAAGACTCGTGACGGAGAAGCGTTCGCTGGTAAGGCAGCCGCGGAGGATGATTTCGCGGATGAGTTCGAAGATGAAGATGACGATTTCCTAGGTTAATAGCAGGAGGGCTGGACAGCCCTCTTTTTTATACACAAAAGGAGGAGCTTGATAACGTTGACCCTGGAAGAGTGGAAAGACATCCCCGGGCATGAAGGCAAATACCAAGTAAGTAATCTCGGACGAGTAAGAAGTCTCGATAGGTATGTGCGAGGAGAGACCAAAAATGGGACGGAATTTAAACGACTTGCTCGAGGGAAAATCTTAACTCCTGGTGTTTTCACCAAGTGTGGGCACCTATCTCTGCCTTTAGGTCGTCGGACACACGGAAGGCCAGTCCATCAATTAGTTTTATTAGCATTCGAGGGTCCCTGTCCTGAAGGGATGGAAGTTAGACATTTGAACGGAGACCCACAAGATAACAGGCTCGCTAATCTCGAATACGGAACTCGAACAGAAAATATTCTCGATGTCTACCGGCAAGGGAAACGGTGGAGGAAGCTCAGTACAGAAGACGTTCAAGAGATTAGAAGAAGGCTTGCTTCAGAAGAGGCAGTGAAAAGCATAGCAGCTTCATTCGAAGTATCCATCGTGACTATTTACAACATAAAGAAAGGGGTCTTTTACGGTTGGTTAAAACCCTCTCAATAGATATTGAGACCTACTCCGACGTCGACCTGATCAAGTGCGGCGTGTATGCATATACCGACTCTCCGGCGTTCGAGATCCTGCTCTTCGCCTATTCGGTCGACGGTGGACCCGTGGAGGTCGTCGACCTGGCACAGGGCGAACAGCTGCCGACAGAGATCCTATCAGCGCTGACCGATCCCGCTGTCCAGAAGATCGCCTACAACGCAAACTTCGAGCGGACCTGTATCGCCCGGCACTACGGCATCAGCCAGCCGCCGGAACAGTGGAAGTGTACGGCGGTGGATGCCTCTCGGCTCGGCCTTCCCGGCTTCCTGGACGGCGTTGCACAAGCGCTCAAGCTGGACGTGCAGAAGGACTCGGCCGGTAAGGCGCTCATCAAGTACTTCTCCGTTCCGTGCAAGCCGACGCAAGTCAACGGCGGCCGTACTCGGAACCTGCCGGAGCACGACCCGGAGAAGTGGCAGCAGTACATCGAGTACAACCGCCGCGACGTGGAAGTGGAGATGGAGATCCGCAAGAAGATCGACCCGGCGCTGGACGTGAGCCCGGAAGAACAGGCTCTCTGGTCGCTCGATCAGCGTATCAACGACCGCGGCGTCCGAGTGGATCTGCAGCTGATGGAACAGGCGATTGCCTGCAATGAAAAGGTCGCGTCTGCCTTGAAGCAGCAGTCGAAACAAATTACAGGACTGCAGAACCCGAACAGCACCGCTCAGCTCAGTGGCTGGTTGGAAGAGCAAGGGCATCCGCTGCCGAACCTGCAAGCAGACACCGTGGACGACCTGCTGGCGACACTTCCGGACGGAGACGTCAAGCAGGTTCTGACCAACCGTCGGCAGCTGTCGAAAGCGTCCGTCTCGAAGTACAAGGCCATGCAGCGTTCCGTCTGTTCAGACGGCCGCATCAAAGGGTTGCTGCAGTTCTACGGAGCCGGCCGCACCGGTCGCTGGGCAGGTCGGATCGTCCAGGTGCAGAACCTGACGAAGAACTACATGAAAGACATTGAGAACGCGAGCCGGGTGGTCAAGTCCGGCCAGTTCGACGCCATCCCGCTGCTGTTCGATGAGAGTCCAAACGACATCCTGTCTCAACTGGTCCGTACAGCGCTCGTCGCGTCACCTGGTAACCGGCTCATCGTTTCCGACTTCTCGGCGATTGAAGCGCGAGTCATTGCCTGGTTTGCCGGGGAGCAGTGGCGCCTGAACGTCTTCGAGACGCACGGCAAAATCTATGAAGCGTCTGCGTCGGCCATGTTCAACGTACCGATCGAGAACATCGGGAAAGGCAGCGATCTCCGGCAGCGCGGGAAAGTCGCGGAACTGGCCCTCGGCTATGCCGGAGGAACCGGTGCTCTGAAAGCGATGGGTGCCCTCGACATGGGTTTGGAAGAAGGAGAGCTGCAAGGACTAGTAGATGCCTGGCGCGGCGCCAACCCGAACATCGTTCGGTTCTGGCACGCCTGTAACTCAGCAGCCATCGAAGCGGTGGAAGGCCGCACAGCGGTCTCCACGCACAAGCTCACGTTCGATTACCGGAAAGGCATCTTGTACATCGTCCTTCCGTCCGGTCGCCGTCTCGCTTATGTGCGACCGCGGATTGAAGAAGGCAGATTCGGGCAGCCGGCTCTCGTCTTTGACGGTCTCGACTTCAACCGCAAGTGGGGGAAGGTTGAGACGTTCGGCGGGAAACTGGTCGAGAACATCGTCCAGGCCACGGCTCGGGACTGCCTGGCCGTCTCCATGATGAACGTGGAAGCGGCCGGCTATGAGATTGTCATGCACGTCCACGATGAACTGGTCACCGACACACCGTACGGCTTTGGAAGCCTGGCCGAGGTAGAGGAGATCATGGCACAGCCCATCTCCTGGGCGCCTGGCCTGCCACTCAACGCTGACGGGTTCGAGACCGAGTTCTATATGAAGGAGAAGGACTGACGTAGTCGACAGAAGATGCGAAGGAGTGAATATCATGCTATTTGTGTGCGATATATGTGGAACAACAGACTGTGATTGCGATGAAATATGGTGCGACGAATGCGGAGAGTTGCTTCAGGATTGCGAGTGTTGATACACATCCCGAAGAAACTGCGCACTCCCTGAAACGGCATGAAAGTTACCAGCAAGTCAAAGGAGGGATCCTTATTGAAACCACCCATCAGTTTGGTCGACACCAAAGCCGATAAGCTCCAGCAGGACAAAGCCGAAGTGCAAAACGCAATCCAGTACATCACTAGCATCATACCCGAACAGATTCAGGTATTCGCCTTACACGCAAAGATGCTCAAAGCCAAAAAGGACGCCCTCATGCAGGAAGGGTTTTCCGAAGAACAGGCGATGGAGATCGTCAAGACCCGCCCCATTTTCGAATAAAAAGGAGGAACTACACATGACTGAATCGATACAGAACGCCCTACAGAAACTCCAGGAAGCGATGGTCGCCACGGCACAAGCCGCGGCTGCCGTCTCTGCGCCACCCCCGTCACTTGAAGAACAGTCGACCGAAGACCTGCTGCAGCTGATGACCGAGGCACTTGCGGAAGTGATCCGCCGGCAGCAGCCGGACCCGCTGACGCAAACACAAGCTCTCGGGAACCTACCGGTCGGCGCCATTGTTCGGGATCGACACTCCAGCTACCGCGGCGAAGTCATCCTCTGGCAGACCGCCGATCATGGTTACTACCGCCAAGGAGAAACCACGTTACTGGCAAAGAATATCCTAGCCTTCAAAGCGTTTGACGCAGCAGAGCCGGACAATCCGGATGAGTACCGATCGCGCTACGGCAACAATGACTACAACGACAGCAATCTGCTGCAGTGGCTCAACAGCGTCGGGCCGAACTGGTTCTCGCCGCAACACGCCCATGACGCGCCGCCGACAGAAGAGAACGTCAGCAGACGCCCATATGCAGACGAAGCGGGCTTCCTGACGAGTGTTTCCCAAAGACTACAGATCGAATCTGGAGACGTATTCCTCCTTTCCGCCGAAGAAGTCGGGTTGCAGGAAGGGAAACCGATGCAGCTGTTCACCGACAATGATTCCCGGAAAGCCTACCCGACCGAAACGTGTGTCGAGTTGGACGATGAAGGGGAGACGGATGAACCGGACTGGTGGTGGCTCCGCACCCCGAACGCCGCGAGTTCGTACGGCTCGCGTAGCGTCTACTCGGGTGGCACGTTGAGCGGCATCTACGCCTTCATCGGGAACTATGGTGTCCGCCCCGCTTTGAATCTGAAATCCGCTCTCCGGGTAACTGCGGAACCAGATGAACACGGCGTCTATGATCTGGTGTGGGTGTGAATTCATGGCAAAGCCGACTCACACATTCACGCTGACGGACAGTGATCGGAAACAGCTGCATCGGCGGGTGCACGAACATATCCGCCGCGGCTTCCGCCCGCTCAAGTTCTACAACATCGAAACCGAACGCAGTCAGATGACTAATTGCGGGTACAAAGACGGGTTCGGTGAATACCATCGCCAGCGAGAGTCGACCGGCAGCACCACTTACTGCGCGGTGATGTCCGGGAGGTTGAAAGAAACATGCAGAAGCTCATAGACGGGGAGTGGCACACGCCGGAAACTCTCGTCGAACAGTATAAGCGGCTGGTGTACAAACACGCCATCCGTTACGCCAAACGGGACCTGCACTTCCGGGAAGACCTGGTGCAGGTCGGGTATCTCGGACTGCTTCGTGCGTTTGAAAGGTTCGACCACGAGCAAGGTATCAAATTCATCACTTATGCGACGGATTACATCTGCGGGTATATGCAGCGGACGTTTGACCTGGAACGGGTGATCCACGTACCTGTCCAGGTTGTCCGCAACGCCTGGCGCATCGAACGCGACAACTTATGGGCATTGCCCGACGAAGACATCGCGGAGCGTCTCCGAATTACCCCGGTTGCTGTCCGTAACGCCCGTCTGTACTTCGACCATCGGCAGAGCACAGCCAGTCTGGATAAGACGGTGGACGACGAAGGCGAGCTGGACGGTCACGGTAGAGCGGGCGTACTGGATGATTACAGCATGCTGCTGATGGACAGCTACACGGAAGGGCTCAACGACCGTGAAAAACTCATCGTACAACGGCTGATGGCCGGTCAGATATATGAGGATATCGCCGCGGAATACGGCATTACGAAATCCCGCGTCGGCCAGTTGGTGCAAGGCATCCGGCGCAAAGTGAAACGAAATCAGGAGGCGATGGAATGATACAGGTATTGGATAGAGGGTACGTCCGTCTGGAAAACAAGATGGGCAGCGATTTGACGATCGTGAATAGTGCACGCGTGTCCTACGACAAGAAATCAGAGGAACTGACAGAGAAGGACAAAGGGTTGATCCGATTCTTAATACGGGAAGGGCATACCAGCCCGCTCCGACACGCCATGATGACGTTTGAGATATACGCCCCGCTAATGGTCGCTCGGCAGTGGTGGAAGTACGTGGTCGGCAGCGACCATACGATGGACAGCTGGAATGAGTCATCAAGACGCTACCTCAGCGAAGATGAACACTTCTACATCCCCGGCTCCCATGAGTGGCGCGGTAAACCGGCAAACAGTAAGCAGGGCAGCGCCGGACCGGTCGATACGATCCTCGGCATCAGCTTGACCGACAATCTACTGCGCCATATCGACAGCTCGATGGAGCTTTACCGCATGGCGCTGGAGGACGGCGTCGCCCCGGAGCAAGCCCGGCTCTTCTTGCCTGCGTATGGCATGTATGTCCGGTGGTATTGGACAGCCAGCCTGCAAGCGGTGCTGCACTTCCTGGATCAGCGTCTGGAGCATGACGCGCAGAAAGAGATCCAGCTGTACGCCGAAGCTGTGGAACAGTATGTCACCCGGGAGTTTCCGGAAGTCTATCAAGCGTGGAGGGATCAGCGATGACGACTGAACAGAAAACAATGATGAAAGACGTCTACGAACAGCGGAAGAAACGAAAAGCCCTGATTGCGTCTGTCGAAGCCGCAGGTCTGACGAAGGAAAAATATGAAAATCTGAAAGCGAATAAGGTAACGGACGGCAAGATCATCGAGCAGTTCGGCCTGTACGCGACGAAGCTGAACAACTGGAAAAAGGCTGTCGGCCTGTTGGACGGTCCATCTGCTGCACCTGCAGAAGAGAAGAAGCTGCCGGCAGACAATGACCTGAAAGACAGTCTCTCCCGTCTCAAGGAGAAGTTTGACACTCCGGCACCGTCGCCTGACGTTGAGGAAGTTCCAGAGATTGAGAATCCGTCCCTCCGTGAGAAAGACGTGCTGACACCGGTCAGTGAAGTAACGATCAACTATGAAAAGATGTGCGAAACCAAAGATAAGGAGATCGCCCGTCTGGCGACGCTGAATGAAAGTCTGAACGGCAAGATCGCCCGAGTCAACGAGAAGAACGCAGAGCTGGCTGCCGAGAACAATAAGCTGTATCGAACCAAGCCAGAGGCTCCTGATGCAGATCTCGTCGCTGACCTGCGGCAGCGGATTGCTAGTCTCGAGAAGGAGCTGTCCGATCGGAACACTGACAGCGAGAAAGCTGACCAGGCGATTGTGGAGCTGACGCAGGAACTTCAGGCCGCGCATCACCGCATCGAAGCCTTGAAAGCGACGGAAGCTGACTATCTGCAATTGGAGGTCGACTACCGCAACCAGCAGACTGCCTATGACCGGCTCCTGCAGCGGCAGAACAGCCTAGAAGAGACGGAGCAGATCAACCACTGGTTGATGAAGCGCTGCGTCGCGCACGTCGAACAGCAAAGCGAGGTGCAGTGAGATGACCATGATGATGATGGGTCTGATGGTTGCCCTCAGCGTAACCCTGATTGTTACGTCTGCCCTGTATATGACGAAGATTGGAAACCTGCAGGCAAAAGTGAGTGAACTGCAGCATGAGGCTCTTCAGCACGAAACACGGAGCGAGTGGCAGATGGAGCGCTTTGAAAGCCAGCTGGAGCGCCGGGATCTCCGTATTGAGGCGTTCGAAAAGACTTACGAAAACCCCGTTCTCGCGGAAGTGCACCGCAAGCTCGCCAAGCAGACGGAAAAAGGTCTGAAGAAATACGGGCATACCGTGCGACCGGAGCAGTATCGGGACGACCAGTGGCTGCTTCACCTGCAAGAAGAATTGATTGATGCCGCGGCATATGCGGAATCACTGATGCAGAAACGGAATAAGCAGGAATGACTGACGCGCCGATCTACCTGTCCATCGACGAATGGAACCAGCTGCTCGGCATCAATGACAGCTATAAAGCCCCGGATGCCCTCTGGCGTATCCTCAAAGATAAACAGCGTCGGGAAAACCTGTTCCGCGAAACGCTCGAACTGCATCGGTACCAAGTCGATGTGGACTGGTTCCACCAATATTTCCAGGAAGAACACGCCCAGCGGAAAAAGTACGGGCAGGACTTTACCCCAAACAGCGTCAGCACGCTGCTGGCTCGAATCGTCAATCCAGACGGTGAAGATGGAAACTACTACGAGCCGTCTGCCGGCTCCGGGGGCATCGTGATCCGCAAGTGGGACGAAGACCGCTGTCAGCACACACCGTTCAGCTACCGTCCGTCGATGTACCTGTACCGGCTGGACGAATTGAGCGACCGAGCAGTGCCGTTCCTGCTGTTCAACACGATGCTGCGCGGAATGAATGCGGTGATTGTGCACGGCGATGTGCTCACGAAAGAAACGAAAGCTGTCTATTTTGTCCAGAACGATGCCGACGATCACCTGCAGTTTTCGAACCTATACCGCATGCCGGTCAATCAGGCGACTGCCGATCACCTGGACATCGTCTGGGCAGATGGCGCGATATATGAAGAAATTGATACACCTGGCGAATGGCCGGCACACGTAACCGGCGCCATGCAGGCGCTGCAGAAAAGGAGTGGGGAATAATGGGAAATTTGAGACGGCGCGGGGTAGATCCGCGAAAGGTAGACAACAAAGAAATTCAGTTCACTACATTAGCTGTATACCGAGGGAAGGTTCATTTGGTCGCCTGCCGAGATGTACAGGCCCGCGAGGCAATGGATACGACTGCTAGACTTGGCACAGACACTTTGATCGAAACAAAACTGCAGGACGATGAACTGCTCGAACTGCTGGCCGGTGATTCTGCCAAACTGCGAGAGCTGCTGGGACTGCCTCCTGTGACAGAGGAGGGTTCTTATGACAGAGGAGGGTTCTTATGACAGAGGAGGGTTCTTATGACAGCTGAAACGAATGCGGAGCGGTTGGAGCGATGTAGGCAATTCGCGAGTGCCGAAGATATCGACTGGCTCATCCAGCAAACCGAGCGAGCGCAGGAGTTGGACAAGGCCCTGTCTGATGAAAACGAATTACACAACGCAATGTATGACAAAGCTGTCGGATTGGATAGGAAAAACGCCCGTCTGCGGGACCAGGTAAAGGACCTGGAGGACTTACTAAAACAGGAGCGACAGAACGCCCAGTACCAACATGATCGGAAGCACCTGAACGCCGAGCGAGCGCAAAAGTTGGAGAATCAGATAATCGCTATAAAAATATTATTCGAAAATGAACAAAGGGAAAACGTCCGTCTGCGGGAAGCGTTGTACGATATAGCGGAATGCAATTTGGGGATCATTCACATTGCCGAAGCAAGTGAACGTGCCCGACAAGCCCTGAAAAGGAGAATCGGAATGAGAACTCAGGCCATTATCACAATCCGTCAAGAGACCACGGAAGCAGAAGCAGAATTGATCAGAGCTGCCTTCTCGGACGCAGCGATCGTCGACCGTTTGAAAGAGCACATGGAGAGCGAAATCCGAGAAGGATTTTTGGATGGTTTTCCTGCTGAAGTGACTCTCGATCTTCAATTGATCGAGGACACGCCATGAAACAGCTCACGGAACAGCAGCCCGTGACCGCTGCCGACGTCGACCGCCTGATTCGCCAGATCGATACCCTACTTGAAGGAGGAACCGCAGATGATGACCATCGCTCAAAAGAAACAACAGACAAAAGAGTTGCTGGATGACCTGAAACAGAAACAGAAGGCCGCACGGAAAGACAAAGATGAGAAGGAGGCCGCCCGTCTCCAAGACCTGATCTATCAGGAGCAGGTCCGGGTGGATAAGTACCGAGTCAGTGTGAAGCCCGTCCGTTTCAAAAACGGCCACGTGGTCAATGGTGCGCTGATTGACCAGTACCGCAAGAAGCTGCCGAAGACCGGTGAGCTGACCGCGTACTTCGAAGAAGGACCTGAGGTGCCGCGCTTGCTAGTGCTGGCGCACTCGACCGGCAAGATCGCCCTCGTCGACTGGTCGGAACACTTCGACTCGGTAAAATTGCCGGAAGGAGAGGATCTGCTTGAAAGACTGGGAATCGTTCTTACGGAAACACGCCAAGTCCATCGTGAATCCTGATCATTTATCCTCGTTCGCGCAAGGCATCAACTTTAACGGAGAAGGCCGCGCTTATCTGTCAGACGGCATCCTCGCTGTCCGGCTCAGTGGACTGCCCGAAATCGGCTTCAGCTATGTCGAAGACCTGAACGGCAAACCGATGGACGTGGAAGCGAAACTGCCGGAACGACTGAATCGGCTCTTCGACCAGGAGATGGAGGGCGCGGTCACCGTGAGCACGAAAGAGCTGCAGCAGGCCGCGGATTTGCACACGTCGCTGCGGAAAGCAGTGCAGGGGGCAAAGGCTGCAAAAGAAGCGCTCTACCGTGTCGATCTGCAGCGGGTGGATGGTGCTCTCCGGCTGTCGCATAAGACCGAAGAAATCAGCGGATACACCGTTCTTGCGGAGAGACCTTGGGAGGACTGGCCCGTGCAGCATGTCGCGGGAGACCGCCTGCTGGCCGCGGCCAAACTGTTTGCGGAAGACTATGAAACTGTGAATCTGGAGTACCGGAACCGAATGATGATCCGGCTCTCTGCCGGCAACCTGGAAGCCGTGCTTCTCGGCATCCGGGTGTACGACTGAAGGAGGAACTGCTATGGAGCTGAATGAGTATCAACGACAAAGCGCCCGAACGGCGCAAGAACACGACCTGGAGCAGCTGAACTACGCCCTCGGGATTGCCGGAGAAGCCGGAGAAGTGGCCGACCTGATCAAAAAGCGTTTCTTTCACGGGCACACCACCTCGTCGGAGGAGCTGAAGAAAGAGCTGGGAGACGTGCTGTGGTATCTGGCGCAGATCTCCCGCATCTTCGGAATTACCTTGGAAGAGGTCGCCGAAGGAAACATCGAGAAGCTGCAGCACCGGTACCCGGACGGCTTCAGTGAGACACGCAGTATCGGACGGACGGAATAGCAGTCGAAAGCGAGGTACCTGTATGGTGCAGAATATTGACCGGAATCCACAACTGAATATCCAACACGAC